>JAVRCF010000068.1:0-45196 GCA_034530935.1 Aulosira sp. DedQUE10
CAAATGAGTACGCCGAAATAACAAATGAGTACGCCGAAATAACAAATGGGTACGCCGAAATAACAAATGGGTAGGCGTAGTCTTTTGGGGCAGTCTGTAAGCCTGCCTGGAGGTTCGAGTTATTTGTGCTGTAACCTCAGTACGGATAATTCAGGGCTACTGAAAGCCCCGTGTCTTTAGACCGGGGAAGCTTACACAGCTATAGGCTAAACTTGTGACTAATAAGGGAAATAGTTGCAGCTTTAGAATTCAATCATGACTGACCTTAGCCCTGAAACTTGGGAAAAACGGTATCAAGAAAATCAAGATCCTTGGGATTTGGGCTGTCCTGCGCCACCATTTATCAATCTTTTGGCATCAACCCAAGCCCCCAAGCCGGGAATAATGGCAGTTTTAGGCTGTGGAAGCGGACAGGATGCGATGTTATTTTCAATGGCAAATTTTGAGGTCACAGGGTTTGATTTTGCTCCCAGCGCGATCGCCCGTGCTTCTACTATTGCCAAGGCACGAGAACTGAAGGCGCAATTTTTACAACGCAACATTTTTGAATTAGAAGCAGAGTTTCTACATAGTTTTGATTACGTATTAGAACATACTTGTTTTTGTGCTATTGATGTAACGTTGCGATCGCAATATGTGCAAGTTGTCAAAAACTTACTACGTCCCAATGGTCAACTGATAGCCCTGTTTTATACCCATAGTCGCTTAGATGGCCCTCCGTTTGCTGTGAAGCCACAAGCAATTTTGGATAGCTTTTCACCCTACTTTGATATCATCCTGTTTAAAGCTGCAAAGGATTCGATCCCCCGCCGCAAAGGTGAAGAACATTTAGCAATTTTTCAGGTGAAATCGAGCTAGTACTAGCAGCCACAACCACCCGCAGCAGCTTCCTCGTCTTCTTTTGTAAAAATCTGCTTTAAATCGTCCAGCGCCCCACCCGAAAGCACCCGATAGCCATAAAGGGCAAATCTTTGAGTCACATCGTAGACATCGTGGTTTTTCTTAAGGTCTGCAAGTATCCGACTACCCCAACGAGTTCGGCTAGAAATGACAAGACAGCAGGCAGAGATAATACCGATTGCTGTCCATAATAGTGCAATGATATTGAGAACTGCGGCGATTTTCATCAATGGTTGACTCAGTAAATCTGATGCTACGGATGCTACTAATCCTACCAAAACCGTGATGATGAAGAAGAATACAAAACTCACTCTGATCATGTCCGCCCACCCTGTCATCAAAAGTTTCTCTTGCTCTAACTGTTCTTTGAGAAAATCTATTTTATATTTGCTTGTTTGCCGTAGACTTTGTAAATTTGGAGTTTGATGAACTTGTTGCATCACCTGTCGTTCCAAATTGCTTGCTCCAGGGGATAGCGCTTTTGCGATCGCCAAAGTACGATGACGCACATTGGGACGCAGATATCCCTGATACACCAGTTGTGTAATTGCTAACTCCACTGCTCGCAATTTGCCACCCGCCAAATAAGCCATTTGATAAATATCCAGTTGCGGCTTTTGCGGTTGTTGACTGGGTATGCGAATCCAATAACGCAGCATCAGTCCCAAGATGATACATACCATAAAAATGCTAAGAAAATGATTGGCAATTAAATCACTCACAAATCTGCCTAGGGTAGATTCTTGTCCGGCATCCACACAACCAACAATCACAAAAGCAATGATTGCGATCGCGCCTAAGGGTTGAGCAAGTGTCAATTGAGGCAAACGTTTGGGAATCACCCAATTCTCACTTAAATTAACTCGCTGCATCTTCAGTTCTGCACCAAAACGAATATCAGGGGGTGACCAAATATCTTCTGGTGGCGAGCCAAAAAAATACCGATAGCTAGTAATTGTTTGCTCGTAGAAGTCATGGAATTCTGCACGTTCCGTCCGTCCACCGCGCGCCGGATGATGGTGCAGTTTTTTACCCAACACCTGCGGACAAAACTCTTCCCAGTAAGATTGTGTTAGTAATACATGAGCGTGCCACACCTGATCTACTTGATCGGACGGTACTACTTGATGATTAGCTACCACCGTTAAAAATGCGAACTTTTTATATTCTGCGATCGCTCTTTGTGCATAAGTCAGTGTCCAGCCCTGATTTTTCATCAGATGGTGCGTAAAGCCAAATTCATGGCTTGGATCATCTAATTCAAAATCTTGTAAACGTTGATAAAGGGCAGCTTGAAAAGAATTTAGCATGGGTACTAATACCAGGAAAGAAAAAAGAATGCGACAGACAAGTAGGGGAGCCACTCCGTTCGGTCGCCAGACTTAAAGGATGTGGCGTTGCACAACAATGTTGTGCTCTTATGAATAATTTATCTATTGCAAACATTATTTGAATTGGTATCACATTTGTACGGGACTTCCTGGGATGTGACGGTCTAACACTTCTTTTAATATACAAGGGTGTGTTAGCGTCAAGAGTACGGCATCGCTAGAGATAGTGCTGGTACGTTACTGTATATTTTATTTGTTGGAAGTCCCCAATTAAAAAAATATTCCATTGTGATTGCTGACAGTCATTAGTCAACAAAAATTACTAAAAGTGTCTTCATTGAGACAGTTTTATGTAATACCGATTCAAACAATGTTTGCGACAGATAAATCATTCGGAGGGCACAGCACTGCTCATTGGTATCAACTTAAGTCAAAACGCTTATTCCACAAGCGTTTTACCCCACCCCTAACCCCTCCCCTTGGCAAGGGGAGGGGACGTTTTGGCTTTAGACAAAACTGGGGTGGGGTAACGCGGATCGTGATTGTACGTGAGTAAATTCAAAATTACCTGTTCATAAGGGTTTCACGTTAAGTTGACACGTATGAGCACTGCTGTGCCCCTACCCATCTGTCGCATTCTTTTTTCAAATTGGTATAATTAATAAAAATATTTGTACTTATTGATTTTTATTTTTGTTGTAGAGATAATAAAAGGCTCTCGTTTCTAATACAGCTAACCAAGCCTTTATTATCAATATGTCAACCAGTTGGATTTACCTTATTGGAGCAGTAATTTTTGAAGTTTTAGGTACAACTTGTATGAAGTTATCGGCAGGATTTACTAAAGTAGTTCCTTCGGTATTAATCTTTATATCTTACGGACTTTGTTTTACTTGTATGACACTGTGTCTTCAAAAAATTGAGGTTAGTATTGCGTATTCTTTTTGGGCTGGGTTAGGAACTACACTGATTGCGCTTATTGGTATTATTTTTTTTCACGAATCTGCTAGTAGTATAAAACTCATATCGATAGCGTTAATTATTATTGGGGTGATTGGTTTAAATGCTGGAAAATAAAACTAATTTAAATTGAAAAATTCTTGATTTTGTGCTATCAGAATATAAAACGAAAAAGAGGGAAACAGTCAGTTTACTTTTGATAATCCCTAACTGGATTTTCAATGGTAAAGTAGACTTCAGTTTCACTACCTGGGGTATCTCGGCGATCGCTACCAGCATTAACAACAACATAGGATTGATTGACTTTTGGTATTATCTGGGGATTAGCAAGATTTATCTTGTCATTAATTACTATCTTGTTTGCAGAAACCTTCTGCACTTTGTTGACAGGATAAACTGTAACATCTCCATTGCGATAACAGAGTTTTGCAAAAGCTAAACCTGTGGCTTGAGTCGGGACTTGTAATAAATAATAATAATCTGGACTCAACCATTCTTGCAAACTGTCAGCATCTCCACCACTGCTGATATATTGAATCGAAGATAGGGGTAATTTTTGCCAAATTTTATCAGACAGGGCTTCAGGGAAAACAACTATTGAAAGTTTTTGATTATTTACCAATATTTTGTGAAAAAATGTTCCTTGACGAAGTTTGATTCCATTGGCTTCATATTCTTTAACTTCTATTTCTGTCAAGGGTTTGGCGCTACTACAAAATTGGCTGCGCTGATTTTGTTTGGACTGGAAATCTATGTAAACTTTAGCGGCATATAAAATTATAATTATTGCGATCGCATTTCTAATAATGTGCTGAATTCTCATAGCTTTAAGAGGAGAAGGATAAGAATATTGTCAACAAATACTGCGGGACACGCAGAAATTCAAGCTTGTGGAGAAGCCGTAAGACTCGGTGGCACTTGTACCAAAAAGCGTGTTTCTGTAAAGCAAGAATCTCCCTTTACACCGTGATAGCGGTTAAAGGGGGAGTGTCAAATCTTTTATTTGGGTAAATATTGCTCATGACTATAGCGATCCTAAACTCCAGTCGCCAAGAGTACAGCACCAAAATATTCAGGTGGTGCGTTAGCATGAATGCATAACGCACCCTACTGAGGGCGATTTTGTGATTAATTAGAATTAAATTTGTAACAAACCCTCTGGATTGACTGATAAAAGCGATCGCCTCTGCAAACCCTCACGCGATAAAATCTCATTGGCTGCTAATAAGCCACTACTCACAGCGCGTTCCATTAATCCACAAGGGAAAGGCATTTTTACCCAATCACCAGCAAAAATTAAATTACCAATACTGGTGCTAGTTTCAGGACGTTCTGCATAACTATTGGGTGGATATCCAGAGAAGTTATGTTGATTTACTAATTCCCGATGCAGTATTTTGGCTGGCTTTAATTCCGGAACAATTTCATATAATTCCTGCTCAAATGTTGTTAACAATGCTTCCTGAGTCGGGAATTCTTTCTCTTTATAGCAGTAAGCGTGCAACTCTACTACACTCCCACCAGTACGTTTTGCCCAGTCAATAAATTGTTCTTGAATACGGTGATAAAGGGTAATACTATCAGTTAACTGGTAGCCAGATAGAGAAGTAAAATTGCTTTGTTCCCACTGAAAATCGCGATCAAACCAGAAACGACACACAGCAAATGGATCGGCGATGCTTAAAGAAGCAATTTGCGATCGCACTTTTTGATTGACATCACCAGTCATCCGCTTAAAGAGTTGCTGTACTCCCGGTACATCGGTAGCAAAGACATAGTAATCGGCTGTGATTGTCTCTGGTGATGACGATTCTTGATTGACTGCTATCAGTTGTAATTCTGTATCTTGCCTTTGCACTATTTGAAACTTGGCTAAATCTCGTTGTGCTGGCCCTTTTAAAACCTTACCATCAGCCGCAAACACTGCACCATGACAAGGACAATGGAATTTACCATCATCTGCTTTTTTGACAGTACAACCTTGATGGGTACAGGTAAGAGAAATTGCTTCTTGACTTCCAATTGGCGCAGCAAATACTTCATCAGCCGCACCAAAATATTCTATCTTTTCATCGGCCACAACTGAGTTACGCTTCACCCAAAAAGGCACATTGTTTTTATTACTACCCACAAAATACTTGAGTGCATCAATCTTAGCTGTTACAGCAGGAATTTCACTCACTGTTGCATCTGTAATAATTTTACCGCCCTGACTCAAAATTGCCTTAGCTATGGGGTGGACTAAACTAGTTCCCATATCATCTTTTGTACCATTAAAAGCTAGCCCTTCAGGGTTACCAAAAAAATAAAAGTGGAAAAATTGCATCAGTTCTCCCACACTCATCATGTCTGGTGCATTCAAACTAGATTTGGCAAAAGGGAAAAAATATAAATCATATAAACCTTGAGGAAAATCTTTCTCTACCCAATCAGCAACAGAAATATTATCCAAACGCTGATAATTTCTTTCTCGCTGAAACCCAGTAATTGCCTGAAAGACTTGCAAGTGTTTTAAGTTAATTAAATTAATACCCCATTGCAAACGGTTGGGAGAGGCGATCGCTAAATCTATAATATTCCAAGGAAAGGCTGAACGACTGGGGCGAAATACTTCTGGTTGATATTTGCGATCGCGGTAAACAACCGAATAAAAGTTTAATGATTGAAAATGATCGTTTATCCCCAACTCTGTAACTAACCCATTCAGGTTATAGTACTGAGGAAAAAAACCATGAAAACCATGCTCCATCATAAATGTTTCACCAAGGGCTGCAATTTGCCAACTAGCAATTTTGCCGCCGAGTTGGGGGGACTTTTCTAAAAGTGTCACAGCAAATCCCCGCTGACTCAATTCGTATGCACAGGCTAAACCCGCTAATCCACCTCCAATCACTACAACACTTTTCGCTTGATTTAGTATTCTTGGTAACTTCAGGGTATCTCTTTGAAAAACTGTTGGTTGTGGCTTACTGAAACGAGAGTATCCAGTTACTCCAGCAATACCACCAATACCGAACCACTTGAGCAGTGTGCGGCGGGAGATAGGCAATGATTCTGGTGAATTCGATAATTGGCTCATTGGTTACAGAATTAACTCTTGATGATGAATTACTGGCGTGAAATTATGGCGTGAGTTAGCCTTTTTTTCGGAGTATTTTTCCCATTTCAGTGTTAATCCTCAGCGGATTTTTTTAGTGAGAAAGGGACAAACTATTGATGTTGACTGTTATTTTTGTCAATAATTTACCCTCCAGTTTGCTAGATAAGGTTATCTGTACCACAGACAATAAATCTGTAGAGTTGAGTTCAAAAATTAGCAGATTATTTGACAGTGTAATATAATATTTAAAAGTTGACTACTAAACGTTAGGTAGGTTTGGGAGTGCCAGACGATCGCAACTCTCCAAAACAAGTCTCACCTGGTGGAAGAGAACGCATTCTTGATGAAGCAGAACAGCTATTTCACGCACGAGGCTACAATACAGTCACAATGAAGGATATTGCCAATGCAGTAGGTATTCGGCAGGCTTCTTTGTACTATCATTTTCCCAGCAAAGAGCAACTTTTTGTAGCCGTCACCGAGCGGATGTTTGAGCGCCATCGCCTGGGTTTACAGCAAGCAATTTATGAAAATGGGGATAATCTGCGATCGCAACTATATGCAATTGGTGCGTGGTTTATCTCTCAGCCTCCCATCCACTTTTTGAGCATGGTACATACAGATATGCCTTTGTTGGATGCGGAAAATACTGCGAGGCTGGCAGCTTGTTCCTCTCAATGCATTTTTGAACCTATTTGTCAAATATTTGCTCAAGCACAACAGCGAGGAGAAATTCGCAATGTGCGTCCCCAACTCCTAGCCGGATTCTTTCTGTCTGTGATGGAAAGTCTTCCCCTCTCCACTACATTAGCCAATGCTGCACCGAAGGAATTTATTGTTCATGAAATGATTTCTGTTTTGTTAGATGGTTTAACACCTATAGGACTTACGCAATAAAAAATTAATATATTTGGGAACACTAAATCTGTAAATTGTCAAGATTTGGCAGTCAAAAGCCAGAGGGAAGGAATTATATAAATGTCTAATTGGCAAAACTTTCGCTCTGTGTGGCAGCGAGTTCGATATTATCTGATTTTCTTAGCTACCCTGTGGTTGAGTTTAGGGGTTCCAGGTTGCAGTTTTTCTCCACCCACTTCTCAAATCTCTGTATCGCCCCAGCCCACCCAGTTCAACCCGACTGCACAACGCTTTGATGGTGTAACCATTAACGTCATTACCCAAAAAGGGGTGCTTGATGTTGCGCTTAATCGGCACATCGGTAAGTTTGAATCTTTGACTGGCGCAAAGATCAATATGGTAGCTTTTCCCTTTGGAGACCTCTACCAGAAACTACAACAGGACTGGTCGAGCCGCACTCCTAAATACGATATGGCAGTAATCCTTTCTAAATGGTTGATTGACTTTATTAATACCAACGATCTAGAAGATTTAACCAATCGCGTGCAATCTGACTCCGCCTTGCAATGGCAAGATATTGCTCCCATTTTTCGGGATGTGAGTGCAAAATATAAACAGCGTATTTACACGATACCGTTGGATGGTGATTTTCACATGGCGTATTATCGCAGCGATCTTCTAAAAAAAGCTGGATTAACGCCGCCGACAACTTGGGATGAGTACTTGGCGATCGCTAAACACTTTCACGGCAAAGACTTAAATAATGATGGAACACCAGACTACGGCTCTTGTATGGCAAAAGGCCCCCGCTTCGGAGGTTACTTGCTATTTTCCTCAATTGCTAGTTCTTTGCTGCAATCTCAGGGTACAGCACAAGGAATATTTTTTGACTTGGATACGATGAAACCCCTGGTTCAAAATCCAGCCTTTGCTAAGGCGCTGGATATCTATAAAAAAACGATGGACTATGGGCCGCCCAACGAAGCAAACTTGGGCATTTTTGAAGAAAGAGCAATGTTTACGAGCGGTAGATGCGCCTTGACCCTCGAATGGGGAGATATTGGCACATTAGCGATCGATCCTGCCAAGTCGAAAGTGATTGACAAAGTAGGTGCTGTTGTGACTCCGGGTAGCACTGAGGTACTCGATCGCAAAACAGGGAAATTGGTTGCTTGCGATAAGTTTACCTGTCCATACTCCCTTAGTGGGGTTAATCATGCGCCTTCTACTGCCTTCGTGGGTTGGTCAGGCGTTGTCCATGCAAAAGCAGCACCAAAGGTTAAGGATGCCTCCTATGCGTTCATTTCCTATATGAGTCAGCCTGCTCAAGCAAATGTCGATGTCACGATTGGTGCGACAGGTGCTAACCCTTACCGAAGTTCTCAATTTCAAACTACTGATATCTGGGTGAAAGCCGGGATGTCGCCCGATGCTGCCAACAACTATTTAAGTGCGATCGGTGTCAGCCTAAATAGTCCAAACATGGTTTTGGATCTCAGGATTCCTCATAACCAGCAATATCAACTGGAAGTCCTCGATGCTGTTCTTGGCGATTTCTTAGCAGGCAAGCTGACGACACAGGAGGCAATGGGGCAGATTGAACAAAGATGGGAGCAGATTACCAATAAAGTGGGGCGCGAGTCTCAACGCACAGCCTACCGGGCCAGTCTTGGGCTAACCCCATAAGCCAATAGCGGGACTTAAACATTTTTGAGGTCAAAACAAGCCTCAAACCTTTGCAGGGAAAGGGAAATACACCAAATACATAAAAATGCCTGAAACCCATATATATCAACAAACAAAGCAAAATGATGTCAAAGTCTTGTGGTATATGCGTTTGAGGTTATTTTGTCGGTGTTTTTTGTCTAAGTCCCACTCACAAAGTAGGGCGGGAATCTCAACGCGCCGCTTACCGCGCCACCCTTGAGCTATGAGGGGGAGCGAGGGAAGCAGGGGGAGATGAGGGAGTGAGAGAGAAGAATTAATAACCAATGACAAATGCCCAAAACTGTTCATTTGACAGATGAAGTGGGCATCTTAGAAATAATTGGGCAAAAATCACATTGGGAGTAACTAACAATGCACTGCCTATCTCAGTAGTTAGGGGCTGTAAAAGGAGCCACAGAGCGTGCGAAATTGGAACCTCAGCACAAAAATTATTGCTTCCTATTCAGTGCTAATCGCAGTGATGGCTGGAACATTAGCTTCAGGGATGTACTGGCAATTGTACTCTAGTCAACGGCAAGCAATCCGTAATCGTCTTTTGGCGATTGTCAGTCTGGCGGTTCCCCAAATCGATAGCGATTATCACGGATTGGTTCTCCAGCATAGCGATCGCACCTCAGCCTTTTACAAAATTAATCAAGATAGACTTGTAGCTATTCAAGCAACTAGTAAAGATATCAAGCGTATTTATACGGTACGCCAGCAACCAAATAAAAAATTTGTCTATGTCTTAAACTACGACCCTGCCGATCAAGGCAAGAGTGTATTGATTGGCATGGATTACACAAAGTCTTTAGATGATTTGTATGCAGCCGTTGCCCGCAATGCACCGTTTGTTGAGCAGAAATTTCATCAAACTGCAAATGGCGAAATCATTCTTTACGGTTATGCCCCAATTACCAATCTTCAAGGTCGGGTGAATGGATTTTTGGTGGTTGAATTAGACGCAAGTTCTGTAGTTCGCCAAGAATATTCAGTAGCCGGATTTGCTTTAGTAACTTTTTTCGCTGTCTTGTTACTGACTGTAGTTTTAGTGCGTTGGCTATCGCGATCGCTTGTAGTGCTACCAATTTTACAACTCAATAGCGCCGCCAAGCAATTAGAAACGGGGAATTGGAATGCGACTCTACCGAGCAATCGCACCGATGAACTGGGGGAACTTTCCGCATCTTTTAATAGCATGGCTAAACAGTTGCAAACCTCCTTTGCCACCTTAGAACAAAAGGTAGAAGAACGGACACTAGAACTAGCAGAAGCCAAAGAAAAAGCTGATACTGCAAACCTTGCCAAGAGCGAGTTTCTCGCTAACATGAGTCATGAACTGCGAACACCACTCAATGGCATCCTGGGCTATGCTCAAATTCTTCAAAATGGTGAACCATTAACAGAACAAGGGAAAAAAGGTATAGATATCATCTATCAGTGTGGCAATCATTTGCTCAATTTGATAAATGATGTCCTTGACCTCGCCAAAATCGAAGCCCGGAAGTTGGAATTATATCCTGGCGATGCCTATTTCCCAGCATTTCTCGAAGGCATTGCGGAGATGATGCGCGTGCGTGCTAGTCAAAAAGGAATTCCCTTCACCTATCAACCTGACTCTGATTTACCCGTAGGCATTAA
Organism: Aulosira sp. DedQUE10; assembly: GCA_034530935.1. Lineage (GTDB taxonomy): Bacteria > Cyanobacteriota > Cyanobacteriia > Cyanobacteriales > Nostocaceae > Aulosira. Next base: position 10,498 of record JAVRCF010000068.1, read on the forward strand.
AGTCGATGAAAAACGCCTACGCCAAGTGTTGATTAACTTATTGGGCAATGCCATTAAGTTTACTGACGAAGGGGGAGTTACGTTGCGTGTTAAAACTCAAAAACTGGAAACTGCAACCTATCAAATTCGCTTTGAGATCGAAGATACAGGGGTCGGGATATCGCCAGGCGGACTCACAAAAATCTTCCAACCCTTTGAACAAGTAGGTGATGTGAAGAAACAAGCAGAAGGTACTGGGCTAGGACTAGCAATCAGTCAGCAAATCGTTTCTTTGATGGGTAGCAGCCTAAATGTGGACAGCCAGTTGGGACAAGGTAGCACCTTCTGGTTTGAAGTCGAACTTCCCGAAGCTCAAGAATGGGCAGCAACTCTGCGAACAACTCAGCAAGGCAAGATTGTCGGATTTGAAGGTAGCCAGCGCCAGGTGCTGGTAGTCGATGATCGTTGGGAGAATCGGTCGGTTTTGGTTAGTTTACTGGAACCTTTGGGTTTTGTGGTGATTGATGTCAGCAATGGTCGAGAAGGATTGGACAAGGCCAAAGAGATTCATCCTGACCTGATTATTACAGACTTGATGATGCCAGAAATGGATGGCTACGAGATGCTGCGACAGTTGCGACAGATTCCCCAGTTACAGAATATTCCAGCGATCGCTTCTTCAGCTAGTGTATTTGAAAGTAACCAGAATGAGAGTATCACAGCCGGGGCCGATGCTTTTTTACCCAAGCCGGTAGAAGCCGCAGCACTGCTGAAGTTGTTGGCAAAATACCTGAATCTGAAATGGATTTATGAGCAAAACTCCATTACTGTGGAGCCAATGACAACCAACTCAGAAGTAATATCTTCATCCACTCCAGATGCGATCATTCTCCCGACCGATGAGGTCTTGTCGCAATTGCACACATTGGCGTTGCAGGGACGCTTGATGGCGATAGAGCAACAGCTAAAAACTTTAGAACAAGCAGATGAGCAGTACCAACCGTTTGTTAAAACAGTACGTGAGTATGCAGATAATTTTCAGATTGAAAAAATCCGAACATTTCTTAAACAGCATCTCCCTGGTGTTAAAAGTTGATCCACTGATTTTACCGTGATAAACCCTTTGTCATTTCATCACCATTTTCGCTATGACAGCATTCTCTGGAAATCCCATTACATTTAACAATCCCGTTACAAACCTGTTTGATAATGGCATTATCTTGATTGTCGATGATGTGCCAAATAACTTGAAGGTGCTTTCAGACACCTTAGCCCAAGCTGGTTTTGAAGTTGCGATCGCCACTAGTGGTGAAAGTGCGCTACAGCAATTAGAACATACGACCGTGTCTTTGATTTTACTAGATGTGATGATGCCGGGGATGGATGGCTTTGAAACCTGTCAGCGCATTCAAGCCAACCCGAAAACCCGAAATATTCCGATTATCTTTATCACTGCCCTTTCTGAATCGGTAAATAAAGTCACAGGCTTTGAATTAGGAGCCGTTGACTACATTACCAAACCGTTTCAACAAGGTGAAGTTTTAGCGCGGGTGCGTACTCACTTAAAGCTTAACCAATTGAGCCAGTCTCTTGAAGCCAGAAATACAGAACTGCAACAACTCACCCAGCGATTAGAGCAACGAGTCACCGAACGAACCCAGGAACTATTTGGATCGATTGAAACCCTCAAGCAAACTCAACAATTGATGCGCCTAGTGTTTGATACTATTCCCCACTGGGTAGGGTGGAAAGATATCAATTCAGCTTATTTGGGCTGTAATAAAAGTTTGGCTGATGTACTCAACTTAAGTTCGCCTGATGAGATTTTGGGTAAAACCGACTATGACTTACTATTCAGCAAAGAAGAATCCGATTGGTTTAGGATGTGCGATCGCCGCGTGATAGAGTCTGGTGAAGCAGAATTTCATATCATTGATCAATTGCAACGACCGGATGGTCAGCAAGTTTGGTTGGATACGAGTAAGATGCCTTTACGCGATGCCAAAGGAAATGTGTTTGGCATTTTATTCGTGACAGAAGACATTACCGAACGTCAGCTGGCACAAGAAGAACTCAAACAACAAAAACAGAATCTAGAACAAGCACTCGCAGAACTTCAAGGCACCCAAGTACAATTGGTGCAAAGCGAAAAAATGTCGGCACTGGGAAACCTCGTAGCGGGGGTGGCACATGAAATCAATAACCCTGTTGGCTTCCTGGGTGGCAATATTCAACCTGCTTTAGATTATATTAAGGATATATTTGGCTTAATTGATTTGTATCAACAGGAATATTTTAGTCCTAGTGGAATAATTGAAGATAAAATCGCAGAAATTGACCTCGATTACATCCGCGAAGACTTACCTAAATTGGTGTGTTCTATGCGAGAAGGGGTGAAGCGAATTCGGGATATTAGTACTTCCTTACGAACCTTCTCTCGTGCTGATAGCGATCGCCCCGTTGCCTGTAATATTCATGATGGCATTGACAGCACTATTCTGATTCTCAAACATCGCCTCAAACCTTTGGAAAATCGCCCAGAAATTCAAGTTATCAAAGAATATGGTCAACTACCATTAGTAGAATGCTTCGCTGGACAGTTGAATCAAGTTTTTATGAACATTCTGGCAAATGCTATTGATGCTTTGGAAGATTCAAATATTGGACGCACTGTTGAAGAGATTAAAGCCAATCCCAATTGCATCACGATTATTACTCAAATTAGCGATGATAAGCAACAAGTAATTATTAATATTAAAGATAATGGTAAGGGGATAAATGAAGAAGTCAAATCAAAGATTTTTGATCATTTGTTTACCACTAAAGCCGTTGGTAAAGGAACAGGATTAGGATTAGCGATCGCTCGGTCTATAGTTGTAGAAAAACATGCTGGAACTTTGGATGTGAATTCAACTCCAGGCGAAGGCACAGAATTTGTGATTACGTTACCGATTCTGGCTCAGATGCCGGAGTAACTTGTTGGAGATATGGCTCTACGATGATAACTAGTTTACCCAAATGCCACCCTTTACCCAAAAATAGCTGTAAAATCTTACAGCGTGCTCAATCTTCCAACTAACCCGCCTTGCTTTCTAAGTGTAAGCCTAATAGCTTAAGTCCACTCAAGTGGACTCAATATCTGCTATACAGAATTTATATACTTATCATCAGACTCAAAATTAATTTAGATGAAATATTGGCGTGAAATTATAGCTGTGACTCAACGCATTTTAATTGAACTATTGCGCCGCAGACGCAGCTTAATTTTTTGGAGTATTTTTCCAATTTCAGTGTTAATTCTCAGCGGTTTTATTTTAGCAGAACGGGCAAAACTACCCATTAATGCTGCTTTTGAATATGCTGCACCCTCAACTTTGGTAGGTGCAGCAATGTTTTTTAGCTGTTTGGGTGGAAGTGTCGCCACTGTCGTTGCAGAAAGAGAACAGAAAACCCTTAAACGCTTATTTATTTCTCCCTTAAGTGGAACTTCTTATTTTTTGGGAATTTTTCTCGCCCATAGTTGCATTGGTATCGGGCAGACAATATTAATTTATACTATTGCTGCCTTTTGGGGTGCGACTTTTAAAGGCTCTATTTTATTAGGAAGTATAATTATTTTATTGAGTATCATTGCTTATGTGGGCTTAGGTTTTATTTTGGGTACTCAATTAGCACGTCGCATTGAAGATGTTAACTCTTTAGTAGCAGCTTTTGGAGTACCTTTGTTAATTTTAGGTGGAGCCTTTTTACCTGCTGCTCTATTTCCCCCCACCTTAATTAATCTCGCTAAATTTAATCCAATTTATCATATGAATGAAGCTCTCGTAGGAGTTTCAGCGAAGAGTGAAGGAATTGGTGATATTGGCTCACACTTTTGGTTTTTATTGATTTTTGCTATGATCATGCTTGTAGGTGGCTGGCTATCTTATTGGCGAATGTTGATAGTAGAAAGGCGATTATAAAAGATAATAATGCTAATAATTAAAAATTTAAATAAATCCTATGGCAAAAGACAAGTTCTCAAAAATTTAAATTTGCATATTGATTCAGGAGAAATTTATGGTCTAATAGGTGCAAACGGAGCAGGTAAAACCACAACAATTAATATTATTTGTAATCTCCTGAATGCTGACAGTGGTGATATTACAATTAATAATCAATCAATTTCCGCAGCTACCAAGAAAATAATTGGTGTTGCGCCTCAAGAAAATTTACTCTATAAAAGCTTATCTTGTGAAGAAAATCTCAAATTTTTTGGTGATATTTATGGATTAAACCGGGAAAATCGCCAGAAAAGAATCAGAGAAACTTTGTCATCTGTCAATTTATTAGATAGAGCAAAACATCCCGTAGAGACACTCAGTGGTGGGATGCAAAGGCGGTTAAATATTGCAGTAGCTTTAGTACATCAACCACAGCTAGTTATTCTTGATGAACCGACAACAGGCTTAGATATTGAAGCCAGATATGAAATTTGGGAGTTGATTCGCCAACTAAAAAATCAAGGAATTACAGTTTTGCTCACAACTCATTTATTAGATGAAGCGGAGCGCCTTTGCCAGAGAATTGGTATTCTTAAAAATGGTCAGATTTTGGCTGAGGGTAGTTTAGCACAGTTACGCACATTGATTCCAGCCCAAGAAATTGTCTTATTGCAGACTGAGTTTGAAACACAGGCGATCGCACGAGCCAAAGAACATGGTTTCACTCATCGGCGTTATGGTAGCGATTTGGCTTTTTGGTTATCTGAACCTTTGGAATTAAAGGAAATTATTGCACGCTTTGAGGGGATAGCTATTGATTCCATAGCCCGTCAGCCTGTACGTTTAGAGCATATTTATCTAGAACTTATGCACCAGAATTAACAATATCTGACCTCCATACGGTTCGTTTAAACGGGATAGATCAAAGGATAAATTCAAACTTTTTCCCTTTTCCCCTTAGCCTTTTCCAAAACCACAATCATCTGAAAAATACTTATCCGAAGCACATTGTATCTGACCATAGGAAAGAAAAATCTTCGTTTGGATCTTTGAGTATTTTAGCAACCCGATAATCGAACTGAATATGATGTATAATAGTACGCTACCCTACATCAATATCCGTTTAAGCAAGAAAGTTGCGATCGCAATTTGCATTTTGTCAAAATACTACTATAAACGTTGTTAATTCTTGAATTATAACGGTTTTGCTAATTTTATAGACTCTAACAAACTTATTCTTGATCTTGCTCTCAATAGCTGATAAATCTACAATTATCTCGCTAAAGTTTGGATAATTTTTTCATAAAGGTTGCATAAAGATAACAAATTGTGTAACATCGTCTAAGTAAAATTGGCTGAACAAAAAAATCTAGATTAAGTTACCGCTGTAACTGTAATCTCAGTGTTTTTATCATAGCGATAAAAGTTTGAGCAAAGTTATAAAGTGTGCATGAAGCTAATCCTGTTAAATAAATAGGATCAACACAGGAATAAATTGTTGCATCTGGACATCAGAGGAAAATTGGTGATGTTAGCAAATTTTCAGTAAATATCGGCTAATATTTCCCATAATTCTTCAGTTCAAAATTTAGCTTGAAAAAATCATCAAAACAGGGTGCTCTGAATCCCATCGTTTCAAACGATGAATCGACTGTTTGTGAATCACAACAAAGAGGTGATTTTGTCTAAAAAGTCGATCAAAAAACGTTGTTATTTAAGGGAATTCAAAGCATGACTATTATTAACGTGACTACCACCGCCGATAACGGAGCAGGTTCTTTGCGATCTGCGATCGCTTCTGCACAAGCAGGTGATACCATCAAATTTGCCTCCACTCTTGCCAATAAAGCCATTACACTCACAAGTGGGCAAATTAACATCACAAAGAATTTGACAATTGATGGCGCAGGCGCAGCTAATTTAAAAATTAGTGGTAATAATGCCGGACGAGTCTTTGAAGTTGGGAGACATATCGATGCTACAGTGCGGAACCTCAGCATTACCAACGGTTACTCAACCGGGAGAGGTGGGGGTATTCAAGTCGTTGACTATGGCAGTATAAAGGTTGAAAACTGTCGATTTAACAACAATCGTGGTGGTATGGGTGGAGCCATCCATATTGGCTATAGTGGTCAAGGCACAGTCACAAACAGCACCTTTGACAGCAACGATGGCACTTTAACAAAATCTGGCTTCAGTAGTGGAGCGATCGCCACCTATGGTTCTGGGAACCTGATTGTCAAAAGTAGTCAGTTCACCAACAACAAAGGAGTAAATGGTGGTGCAATTTATAGCCTACTAGGTGGGTTGAGTATAGAAAACTCCGTCTTCCTCAATAACAGTTCAGAAGGCGATATTGGCGGTGGTGCAGTCTTTACTGATGGAGGTAATCCAGTCGGGCCAGGTTCCACTGTGGGTGGTGTCATTGCCATCCGTGGTAGTAAATTTGAAGGAAATACAACCAAAGGAGAAGGCGGCGCACTCTTCCTCTATGGTTACGGCTCAGACAAGATTCTGCTGGAAAACAGCACTGTTGTTGGTAACACAGCTAACTTGAGTACTAAAGGGGTTGCACGAGGGGGCGCGTTACGAGGTAACAGCGCTCTTACTATTCGCAACGTCACTTTTGCTAACAATACATCTGACCACCAAGGAGGGGCTTTGTGGTTAGATGGAGGCTCGGCGAAGAATATCATTAACAGCACCTTTTCTGGGAATAAGGTGATTAAAGACGCTGGTGGGGCCATGTTTGTGAATACTGACAAAACCGCTCCCGTCAATATTGTGAACTCCACTATTGTTAATAACTCCGCTGGACGAGCTTGTGGAGCAGTTTGGATCGGTGATCCATCTGCTGCTGTAACCCTCACTAACTCCATTGTTGCTAACAACACAGCTGGTGACCGCTCACAAAAGCAAGTAGGCTATCAACTCCAAGATGGGGGTGGTAACATCGAATTTCCTGCCCCTCAACAAGGTAGCCGCGTCGTATCAGGTAGCCGAATGGTTGACCCTCTTGTTAGCCCCTTACAAACAATAGGGGGTATCCTAGTCCATTCTCTTCTACCAGGTAGCCCCGCCATAAATTCTGGTAAGACAGGCTCTGGTATACCCACTATTGACGAACGAGGAATGGTGCGAGATAGCAAAGTAGATGTTGGAGCTTTCGAGATATCTAGTCAGTTTAATGCAACTGCTCTGAACACAACTATGTCCACAACAAATCTCCTCCGGGGAACTAAAGGTAACGACAACCTCCAAGGCATTCAAAGTAGCAATATTCTCCAAGGAGGTGATGGTAACGATACCCTGAAAGGAGGTGATAGTAACGACATCCTACAAGGTGGTGAAGGCGACGATATTTTGATTGGTGGTAAAGGTAGCGATGTCTTGAGTGGCGTAGGAGGTAAGGACAGATTTGTCTATCAAAGCTTTTCAGACGGAGGCGATTCTATCAAATATTTTGAAACTGGAAAAGACGTAATTGACCTTAACAAGATTATTGAAGGTAGCAATTTTAAGAGTGCTAATCCTTTCAATAGTTATGTCAAAAAAGAGCAGGTTGGTTCTAATACAGTTGTGAGTGTTAACCCGAATGGCGATCGCAGCCCCAATCAATTTCAGCAATTGTTGACATTACAGAACGTTGCAAACAGTAATTTGACTGCCAATAATTTCATTCTTTAGAACTAGGTTGTAAATTCACAAGAGGAAAGAGGAAAAGGATTTACCCTTTTCCCCTTTCAATTTCTCTCATTGAACGCAACTTGTTCGCTTTGCTCTGATGATTGCTTAAACAAGTTGTTGTTATTTACTTTGCGAATGCAGCTTTGGCGACTACTTCCAATGCACCTATATCCACACTCGCACCGCTTACACCATCTCCATCTTGTGGACGGTTTAAGCCTTGCTTATCAATACTCGGTGCATTTACACCACTGAAAGTCTTTGTTCCAGTATCAATTGCCGAACTACCAGATCTCAGGGTGAAATTACCCTTGCTCGGATCACTCAATAGAGGGTCTTTCCCAATAATATTGTGAGTTAGCGAACTGGTAAATTTGGAGGAATTGTAAACAAGGTTATAGTCGAATTGAGTGTTTTTGGCGTTATATACCTGGTTTCCTATGCCATCCTTGCGCGTATACATGATGTTGTTGAATACTTTCACTTGATCGGCATCCAGAACTGTAATCTCTCCAGCTTTTGCATGATCGGGAGACTGTGCGTTCTGATAAGTTGTATTGTTAACCACATCAACATTGGCACTGCTATAAATCATAATCCCAGCACCACCATTGTTATAGGATATGTTGTTTGCGATTAAAGTTTTGCCCCTATAGGGTTGATGAGTGGAATTCTTTTGGGTATTGAGATTATCATCCATCATAATCCCATGCCCTTCAGTCACTTTTCCCGCTTCTTTCCAGGGAACTAAGCTTTTATTTTGGTAAACAATATTTCCCCGAATAATCATCTTGTATTGGCTGGTGTTGTTATCAGAATTCCAGTTGTACATCATGCCCAGGGTATTAGCTCCCCAAGGAGTATACAAACAATTCTGAAAGAGAACATTGTTTTCAAATGTGAGATAGTCTGATTTGATACTACTAATTCCTGCTCCCCCAAACTTCGCAACTTGGTTGTTACGAACTACTATGTGATGAGAATATTCAGTAATTTGAATGCCATTATTTGAGGTGTGGGGATTGTTGAGATTATCTTTTTGCTGTAGTGCATACTGCAAATTGATATTGTCGTTGTTTCCCTGTAATTTAAAACCCTCAACTGTAATGTAAGAAGAGTTAACGATTTGAATGCCAGTGTAGTTGTCTACTTTGACCAAGGGTTGATGACCAGGATAGGCTTTGATACTAATTGGAGTATTTGCTGTGCCTTTTTTGTTGTTAATATACATAACCGCTTGGAATGGATTACCATGCGTATAAGTTCCGTTCATGACATAAACGGTATCGCCTGGTTGTAACACGTAGGCGGCTTGTCCCAACGTCCGAAATGCACTACTTTCCTTCAAGCCATTATTGTTATTGTTTCCAGTTCCAGAGACAAAGTAGGTTTTACCAGTAGTACTCAGAGCTACTTTTGTAGTTGAGTTATTCTGAGTACGTGTCAGTTTTGGTGCAGACAAGTCTGCGTTATCAACATATTCAGCTTTTAACTTAGCAGCATTGCCAAGGTTAACAGGTTGGGTTATAGCAACCGGTTGATCCAAAAACATAATAATGCGACTCCTAAGGTGTTCGAGGAATTGAGTAGCACACTCCTGGCAATGAATAAACGGAAATCTGCCAATCACCGTTTAATAGATATTCGCGATCGCATAGATGCCTATTTAATTGATTTCAAGGCTCTCAGCCCAAATTTTGAGCTTAGCCACATCTCCCACCGATGATGGTAAGTTAACTAATTTTGCAACAAAATTTACGTTTACTTATGATGCGATTATCTAGGTGAAATCGCTATGTAAACCTGACCTAGAATACCATCTGTTTTAGTAGCACCTGGTAAACTTATGCCACTTTTAAAGCTGTCACACTCTATATAGTGGAAGGAGGATGAGGAAGCAGGGAAGAAACACCAAACACCAAATGACTATTGATTTTTACGAATGATTGAGGACTGCTATATATATTTTGAATGATGAGACAATAAATTTATGCCCAAAAGATATTCATGATAATTGTTCTGTTTGTAACCAAAATTAATAGCTTGCTGGTGATTTAGGTCGTACTTAACAGCCCATAACAGTAGATATAGTCAAAGACGTTTATGGAAACTCTATAAGTACTGCTGAGTAATTATTAGAAAAAGTTGGTACAAGCTCTATTGGGTAGCTTTTGCAGTTAGCAATATAGCAAGGAGAGTAGATCCGTCAATTTTCTGTATATTGCACAGAATTCAACGATGTATCGCTTTCACCCTATGGAGGAATTATGTCTAAAAAATTCCGAACCCGCCTAGAAGCTGGTCAGATTTTAGCCAAACAACTAACAGCCTATGCTAGTTGTCAAGACTTATTGGTTTTAGGCTTACCTCGTGGTGGTGTACCAGTCGCATTTGAAGTAGCAAAGGCACTAGGTGCTTCATTAGACATCTGCTTAGTGAGAAAACTGGGTGTACCTGGCCACAAAGAATTGGCTATGGGTGCAATCACAATGGGAGGTATTCGGGTATTGAATGATGATGTTGTGGATTCGTTGGGCATCTCCAGTCAGACGATTGATCAAGTAACGGCCGATGAATTCCAAGAATTGCAGCGTCGCGATCGCATTTATCGTGGCGCTCGTCCTCCAGTTAATGTAAAAAATAGCACCTTAATTGTTGTGGATGATGGTATTGCTACTGGATCAACCATGCGTGCTGCTATTACCATACTGCAACGGCAACAACCTAAGCGCCTTGTTGTAGCAGTTCCAGTCGCACCACCAGAAGCTTGTGAACAATTGAAGGGGATAGTAAATGAAGTAGTGTGTTTGAAAATACCACAGCAAATGTGTGCAGTTGGCCTATGGTACGAAAACTTCTCCCAAACCACCGATGAAGAAGTGCGTTATCTACTTGCTAAGCACTCATCTGTTAGCAATTATACAGTTTCACTTTAAGGTTGATACAAATCCGTCATTTATGGGAAAATCCTACAACGAACCATGAAAATGGACATAGGGCATTTGTCATTTCTTACAAAGTTCTGAGCGGAGGTTTCCTCCGCTCGACGCAAGGCGAGACGCCACTCCCCTCAACTCTTGGAACCCTCCGAAGCTTTGATCGGAGGAAACCTCCGATCAAACTTCTCTCCGCACGGGAGTGGCTCAGGAACGCACTGGCTTGACTTTGTGCTTTGTCATTTTTAAGAGGGAACAGGGTTGGGGAAATTCCCATGTTTGCAAGAGCGACAATATGACGTGCTTTTGTTTTGAAGTCGGACACACTAACCACAAGCCAAAGAAAGTGCCAATCTAGCTTTGATCGAGAAGATCAATTCTGGCTGTTCCAATCGGAATTTCTCCTTTGAGTCCAACTCTCTGGCCAGTTACACTATAAAGCAGGGTTTTTACGCCTGAACTCATTGTTTGTACACCTGTGAGATGTACCTCTACCAAACCCCCAGGAGCTACAGGTTGGTCAAAGGTGATTGCTAAACGTTCTTTACTAATCTCTATCTTTGCGGCAATTTGTCTACCCGATTGATCTTTAATTTCAACGCCATTAAAACGTTCCATTTGGTTTGGTAGAGAGATCATTAAATCTTGCAGCGACATCCCAACTACTGCAACTTTGATAAAGTGAGTATTATTGCTAACACCAGAACCAGTAATATGGGGAACGTTAATTTGATATGCTATTTGAGATTGTGTCTGTGTATCTAGCTTTTCATATTTAATAGGTGTAGCTATAGCGGCAGCAGATGTAGTGAGTATTAGAGCAGATAAAGCACTACCAATTAATTTTTTCATAATAAAAACCTCGTTTCTGGATAACCCAAGGGCTTGATGTCAATCAAGAGCCTGTAACTAATAGATTGAGTTATTACTATGAGATAAACCTGACTTTAAAATTAAAGTATTATGAGATTTGAATATATTTTTTTCAGGAATAAATTTTTATGCAATAGCTCTAAAAGCTCCTGCAAATAAAGGAATATAGCTTTCTCAGCAAAAGTTATAACTCTATTTAGGAAAAACTCATTTTTATGAATAAATTTCGCTAATCTTGGAAATAATTAATCAAACATGAAGAATTTTTGTAGGGGAGCCAGTGCGTTGGACGGGTTTCCCGGCTTTTAGCAACTGGCGTTGGGTACTACTAGATCTTTTATAGCAGATGGCAAAGGAGTGAGGTACAGATCATCGTAAGGGCACAACAATGTTGTGGCTTGAATTCCGCCTTGCAATACAGGCTCGAATGGCACGCTTGTGGGCGTTATTTGTTGAGGCAAGCAGGGGGAGCGGGGGGTGCTAGGGGAGACAAAGAAACAAGTTTATTAAATAACAACGAAGTCATAAAAGCAAGCCCTAATTACTCTTTACTCCCCGAGCCCCCCCAGCCCCCCAGCTTTTCTTCTCAAGCGGAGATCAGATCACTCATCTGCTTTTGAGTTCGCAACAAAGCATCTCGATAAACCTGTTCAAATAATGCTCTTTGAGCATGGCTACCGCCTATTTGAGACAATCGCGGTAACACAGCTTGCAGTTGAGTTACTGCCTCTGACCAATTACCTTTGGCGTGGGCAACCATGCCTCTAGCACAGGGAATCGCAATTTCAGACCATTGTCGCCGCACAAAGGGGTTAATAGTCACTGTATGTTGCTGCATACTCAGCCACATCTTTTCTAACCAATCAGTACGTTCTGCTCTAGCTAATGCATAGATGTAATGCAAGTCTTGAAAGGGTAAAGCGTGTTCATGAAGACGAGGAAGCAAATCAGCGCTTAACTTCTGCCAGCGCTGTTCGACATCAAACCCTTGCAACTCCAGTCTTAACAACAAAGCGATCGCTCCTACCTGATCTTTGGGAGAATATTTTTGAGCGCGTCCCCAGACATGGCTATCGTACAGCGCCAATACTTTCGTCACATTACCTTGCTCTAAATAATAAAGTGCTATATGCCACCAATTATGGGTGTAAAGCATGGAGTTGCAGTTTTCCCAGGTATCAGCCAGGCTTTCCATCCAAGCAATCCCCTCATCAATTCGTCCTTGAGTTTCCATCACATGGGCAACAGCATGATGGGCCCAAGGATCATGACGATTCATGGAGGTTGCTATTCTTCCCATTGCTTCTGCTTCATACAAGCGATGGCACTGTTCTAAACCGAATGCCACCATGCCATATAGATAATGATTTTCGCGATTCGCTGGTAATACTTTTTGCGCTATGGAAAGTAATCTTTGTTGATCGCCCAAGTAAAAGTAGTGATACTGTCCCTGCTGTACAGAAATTAGATCACGGGGATATTTTTGGGTAAGTGCTTCGTGTATGGCGATCGCCCGCTCAATTTTAGCTTCTGCCCAAGCTGCGATCGCTTGCACATAAAACTGCTCGCGCTCGGTGATTTTTGCTACTTGCTGTTGCGCTACTTGTAGGTGCGGCTTGGCTTGCTCCCAGTCCTGAGCATTTTCCTGAGAAAGATAATAAGCCGCTGCGTAGGTATGAATAATTGCACAGTTCGGATCGGCTGCAATTCCTTGGCGAATTACCGCTTCAGCATCTTTGCCATAGCTGAGGGCTTGATCGATGAAGCTATTAATAGCCGCGATCGCGGCTTTTGAATCTGTTGTAACTTCAAGTCCTTGAGCGTCTTCTAGCATAGTTCTTTCCTGGGATGGAGATCGGCAGTTGCGGTTAAACGCTGGTAACCCGCCAATTTGTTGGGTTAACCTAAACTACATTAAGTCGGTCGAAATAGTGTAGTTTTTCCAGAGTATGTCACAGTCAAGATGAAAATGGCAAGACAAATTCTCAGCTAAATGACTTCAGGTTTATCTGACAATGGTTTACAGTCTACAAATCATTCCCTAGGTATAGTGACGTACCTAGCTTGATGCTCAATTAGCCAGATGGAAGCGGTGTCAGAGATTTTTATGCTGAATCTAGAAAACGTATGATTTTTTCTCAAGACACAGCGATCTAGAGATTGCAACCTGAGCATTGCTGAAGATACTTGCTGTCAAAATTCCATCTCTTTTGTTGTAGAACAAGTGAGTAAGTTCACACTTTGCTTAGATGCTTTGTGAATTGGAATGAACAAAGAGCTAGAAATATGCTAGAAGCAACGATAACCAACCTAGTCGATGCTGTGCGTAGATCTGCATACCAACTGACGGGTGCAACCACAGACTATGATCCCTTAACTTAATCGGCAATGCCCGCTTTGTCCTCATTGGCGAAGCTACCCACAGTACCCATGAGTTCTACGAGCAACGGGCTGAAATTACTAAACGTTTGATTCAAGAAAAAGGCTTTACAGCAGTTGCAGTTGAGGCAGACTGGCCCGATGCTTACCGTGTTAATCGCTACGTGCGTGGTGTCAGTGACGATCCCACCCCCGCAGAAGCACTCTCTGGTTTCCAGCTTGGATGTGACAAAACACAGAAATATTATATTTTGTCAACTGGCTAAGGGAATATAATGATGATCTACCCGAAAATGCCATGAAAATTGGTTTTTATGGGCTAGACCTTTATAGTATGTCCGCCTCAATAGCAGCGGTTCTGAACTATCTCGATCGCGTTGATCCCGAAGCCGCCCAACGTGCCCGTTATCGCTACTCCTGCTTTGAGCATTTTGGCGAAGATAGCCAGCACTATGGTTATGCTGCTAGTTTTGACTCGCTGAATCTTGCGAGCAAGAGGTAGTCAATCAGCTGCGGGAACTCCAAGCCCGGACTGCTGAGGAAACCAAAAATTATAATCCTGTAGCAGCAGACGAGTTATTTTATGCTGAACAGAATGCGCGATTGGTGAAGAATGCGGAAGTTTACTATCGCTCCATGTTTCAAGGGCCTGTGTCTTCATGGAATATTCGCGATCGCCACATGGCAGAAACTCTAGATCAACTAGCTGTCCATCTCGATCAACCAGGACAGCCAAGCAAGGTGGTAGTTTGGGAACACAATTCACATTTAGGCGATGCACGAGCCACAGCGATGGGTAGAGGTGGAGAGGTAAATGTCGGTCAATTAGTGCGCGAAAAGTATGGAGTGACGCAGTACTGATCGGCTTTAGTACTTATACAGGTACAGTCATCGCTGCTTCTGATTGGGGAGCTACTCCCGAACTGAAGTTAGTTCGTCCAGCTTTAGCCAACAGTTACGAAGCCATCTTTCATCAGACAGAAATACCCCAGTTTTGCTTACTACTACGCGATAATTCAGCAATGGCAGGACTAGGAAAAAGGCGACTAGAAAGAGCGATCGGGGTGATTTACAGCCCAGAAACAGAGCGTATAAGTCACTACTTTTATGCCTCTCTTCCTGAGCAATTTGATGCCATTATTCATATAGATGATACCAAAGCAGTACAACCCCTAGACCTCAATACTCAACAGCAGGAAGGCGATCCACCAGAAACCTTTCCTTTTGCTGTTTGATTGTTGGGGACTGGGGAGATGAGGGAGATGAGGGAGATGAGGTGGAAAGGGGACAAATGACAAATGACCCATTTTCGAGACAGGATTAAAAATATTTTAGAATTGTAATCTAGAATACTAACTATTCTGAAGACAGGTGATATGGTTTAGTTGTGTGTGAGGAGCAAGTTAAATACAAGAAACGTCTAGGGTGGAAACACGGCAACACTCCTGGGCGTTTTTTGCTTATCTTGTGGCAAAAGATTTTCTAGATTCGCTGGCATTATAAATCTTTCATTCTTTCGCTTCAGCTTGTTCGGTCAACTTAATTTTGAATTTTATACCTCATATTCCGCAGGTGCACTCACAAAATCTTGTATTTTTGAAGCATGACAGCAAATATCCTAGCACCTGTGCAGCAGCATTTAGCCATGCTTGTGGACAGAGGTTGCATTTAATTTTTTTAATGATTTTTTAGTGCGTATATAGTACAATTGTATTGTATATTGTTATCAATTCGCGTTCCAAAGTAAATCCCTCAGCGCTCCACTGGGGGATTTTATTTTGGGATAGTTGTGAACCGCTTCTAAAAACCTGTACAGATCTACCCACAACTGGATAAATATAGACAGTAAAAAAACTCTGCGGTATAAGTTTTCAGCACTATCCATTAACGCTTGCGCTTGGAACTAGCCCGGTTTTTCAACTCGACATAGTCCTTAACCAATGGATTCCAGTTAGAAACGTGATAATACGAGTGCCGAGACCGTATTAAATCGCATTGCTTGATGAAATTATTTACTTGTACCCACCCGTGCCATACGTGTTTTCTAGAGTTCACCTCCAGATAAGCGGACATGGCACGGGTTAATCTTTCACTCAAATTCATGCCTCTACGTGCAATTACAATGGCGGCGGCAATATCACTATTGACTCCATACATTCTTTGATATTTGACTAATCCAATCAAGCTGGTGTAGGCTGGATTCTTTTTGATCAGGCTAATACCACGATTACCTAAAATACTTACTAATAACTCATAAAATCGACTGTATGCCCATCCAGATAACATCCGAGCAAAATGCGGACTCTGTTCACCTAACAACTCTTTTTTATCAGCAAAATCTAACTGTTCACAGACAATTGGACATGCAGATTTTTTGGCTAATTCTGCTATTTGTAAACAGGCATTAACTAGTTGAGCATCTTGTTTGTTTTTTGGCAATCCCCAGAGCAAGGAAATAGCACCTTTGGCTTTGAGATTACCTTGATAATCTACATATGCCCAACCGATTGAACCGGGATTGAGATCGATGCCAATACAACCGTATTGCACGTCACGACTAATACGTTGTACAGAAGACGGTGTAAACTGAACTGCTGCCACCCATTTCCCATTTTGACGATAAAAATGCCAGGTTTTAGCGCCATCATCGGGTAATCTGTTGATATTTCTTTCAAAGTTACCTAACTGAGTTTCCACATATTTACCAAACTTTGATTCTAAGCAGTAAGGTACTCTGAATTTAATTTTGTTACCAGACCACTGACAAGACTGATTGCCAAAACTTTCATCTTTAGAACCAACTATAAAAACGTTATCTGGGGGGATAAATACCTTCATTGGTGAAATTTTTAGGTGTTTTAACTGTTGAGCAATTTGGTAAATATAACGCTTTTTATTATGAACGATAAACTTGAGATTCTGCCAGTTGGTATCCAAAAATTGTCGGTGACAGGATAACGGAAATTTACAACCTGTTTTTGATGATTGCCAATTTTTTTTACTATAAAATTTTTGGGAATCAGCTAATTTCTTCAGAGCAGCTTTTACCCAGTCTCTAGCTGATTTTAGTTTCGCTTCTAACTGCTTAATGTGATGAGCGCGGCATTTCTTAGCCGAGTCAAAACGACCATTGGCATCGGCAATAATTCCGTTAGCATGGCGTTTATTAATGTTATAGGTTTGTTGTAGATAAGTATTCCAATCACCTTTATTAAATTTTTTCTCGGTCAATAAATAATTGACTGTTTCACAAGTTGCTCTATGAACTATTGGCGAATACGCTGCTAAAAACATCTCGAAATCTGTAAACCCGAGATTGTTTAGCTCGTTTTCTGGTGTGGGAATTGCTTTACAATAAGTGATTGTAGTCATTTGACAAGGGCAAGAGCTTTCGAGGTGAAACCCTGTCTGGAGCGTTACTATCTTCTACTGGTTAAACGTGACGTTATTATAACATCAAAGTCCGATCCCTCCCCCAAAATGACTATAAATGGGTAGAAATGGGTAGTAATTAGGTTACAGTTTCTAGCCCTATCCCAAAAATAAACTTGGCATCTGTGTGAATGCGATCGCCTGGAGGTAGGTTAAGTAGATTGAAACACCGAATTTGTGGCTCTTCAGTACTTAGTATGCTAAATTAATCTGCTAAAAAGCTGAAAACATTGCTGCACAAGAAAAACAGGCATTATTTTTAACATTTAAGGCAATTCTTGGGACTTAAGCGTTCTAAACTTGATTTTAAAGTCCAGCATAAAAAGCGACAATCTCAATGTCGAAGATTTCCCAGCACTAGAAAAATTCTTTTTCCAGCAAATCAAAACTCACGGAATCATTCCATACCTTTACTACGCAAATAATCAAGGTCAATTTATCGGCGTTCAAAAGTTGGACAATGGTCAATTCATTGTCAAAGTCAAGGATCGGTCTACCGGAAAAAACAGAAATGTCTATTCGCTTGATGAACAGGGTCGGCGGACTAAATTAATCCAAAGCAAGAAGTTTGACAGTAATGAATATCTTTTGGTCAAATATCCTGGAGGTTCGACAACACCAAAACCTGGACAAGCCGGATGGAGCGAGATTTCTCTTTCTTCTAATTTTTTAGCTCTGGAAATTCAAGCTGGTACACCCGTATTTACTAATACAGATAAATTTCAAGGCATACTTGGAGTTGAGATTTTTTTGCCTCAGATTAGTCAGTTTCTCCGAAATCTCAAAATCAGTCAATCTGGACAAACTTTCATTTTGGAGCGCTCTGGAGAAATGGTTGCTAGTTCAACTTCCGAGCCACCCTATGTAGCAGATGGAAATAAACAAATTCGGCTTGTGGCTACACAAAGCCGCGATCCGCTAACTCAGGCAACAGCAAAATATTTAGGGCAACGGTTTGCTAATCTTAATCAAATTACCTCTAGTCAGAGTTTCGTTTTTGAATTCAACGGTGAGCGTCAACTTGTTCGCGTTCAACCCTTCAGCGACGGTCGAGGATTAGATTGGTTAACGATCGTTGTCATCCCAGAATCGGACTTCATGGCACAAATCAATGCCAGTCTTCGTAACACGCTTTGGTTGTGTCTAGCTGCTTTAGCAGTGACAACAGTATTAGGGGTTTATACATCGCGCTGGATTGCTCGACCCATTCTCCGATTGAAACAAGCAAGTCAAGCGATCGCCTCTGGGCAACTTGACCAAACTGTTGAGATTCGCGGAGTAAATGAATTAGAAGTATTGGGTCAATCCTTTAACCAGATGGCAGATCAATTGAGAGGTTTGATTGAAGGGTTAGAGGAGCGTGTGGAAGCACGGACGGTTGAACTCAAAGCAGCCAAAGAAGAAGCAGACAGCGCCAATCAAGCTAAAAGCGAATTTCTGGCAAACATGAGCCACGAACTCCGTACCCCGCTCAACGGCATTCTTGGCTATGCTCAAATCCTCAACCGTTCTAAAGCTTTACCTGATAAAGAGCGTCATGGAGTGAACATAATTCACCAATGTGGCTCCCACTTATTGACGCTGATCAATGACATTTTAGATTTGTCTAAAATTGAAGCCCGCAAACTAGAACTTTCCCCAAAAACGCTGCATTTCCCATCTTTTGTGCAAGGGGTTGTAGAAATTTGTCGTATCCGTGCAGATCAAAAGCACATTGAATTTGATTACCAACCAGATGCAGACTTACCCATTGGTATCGAAGCCGATGAAAAACGTCTGCGCCAAGTATTAATTAATTTATTGGGCAATGCCATTAAGTTTACAGATCGAGGCAGTGTCACATTTAAAGTTGAGAACGTTGCGACTGAAAATCCTCAATCTGTGCGATTGCGATTCTTAATTTCTGATACGGGTATTGGCATTGCATCAGAAAATATAAATCAGCTGTTTCAAGCATTTGAACAGGTGGGCGATCGCTCTCGCCAAGCTGAGGGTACAGGTTTGGGTCTAGCCATCAGTCAAAAAATTGTGCAACTGATGGGCGGACAGATTCAAGTTAAGAGTCAACTGGGTGTGGGCAGCGACTTCTTCTTTGATGCGGAATTTGCGATCGCCGCAGATTGGGTACAGCAGCATACCGTCAATGCCGGACAGCAAATCGTCAGTTATCAAGGGCAACCCCGTCAGATTTTGATTGTGGACGATCACTGGGAAAATCGTTCTGTGTTAGTGAATCTGCTGGAGCCTTTGGGCTTCAAGTTGACGGAAGCTCAAAACGGTCAGGAGGGCTTAGAAAAAGCCAGACAGCAATTACCAGACCTGATGATTACAGATTTAGCAATGCCAGTCATGGATGGCTTTGAGATGTTGAAACAGTTGCGCTCTGACGACGATTTGAAACATTTGTTGGTGATTGTTTCTTCGGCATCAGTGGCTCAAATCGATCAGCAGATGAGTTTGGCGGCGGGTGGAGATGATTTTTTAGCAAAACCTGTGCAGGCAGATGAGTTGTTTAACCTACTGGCGCACCATCTCAACCTCACCTGGGTCTATGCTGAAACAGAATTAAACACATCCTCTCAATCACTCATTTCCCCCCCAGTAGAAGATTTACAACAGTTGCTGGAACTATTACATGATGGGCTTTTCAAACAGCTAGCTGAAGTTGCCGAGCAAATTGGCCAAAAGAGCGATCGCTATCAACCCTTTGTCCAACAGGTTCTACAACTGGCTAAACAATTTCAGGAGGAAAAGCTCGAACAATTCCTGCAACAACATTTGCATAACCATAAATAGGGAGTCGTCAAAATGTCACCCGCCACCAATGGTTTAATTTTGATTGTAGATGACAACCCTACAAACCTTGATGTCATTTCGGAAACGCTCAGTGATGCAGGCTTGACTGTAGCGATCGCCACTAGTGGTGAAAGTGCCTTGCAACGCTTGGAACGTCGGCTTCCCGATCTGATTTTATTGGATGTAATGATGCCAGGAATTAACGGGTTTGAAACCTGTCAACGGCTGAAATCCAACCCGAAAACTCAAGATATTCCTGTCATTTTTATGACAGCTTTATCTGATACTGACAGTAAGGTGCAGGCGCTGGAGTTGGGGGCGGTTGATTATATTACCAAGCCTTTCCAAGAAAAAGAAGTGTTGGCACGGGTGAAAACCCACCTGCAATTGCGCCATCTCACCCAAGATTTGGAACATCAAGTTGCTCTGAAGACGGCTGAATTTCAGGCAGCGCAACTTCAACTGATTCAAAGCGAAAAAATGTCAGCGCTGGGTAATCTGATTGCTGGGGTTGCCCACGAAATCAACAACCCAGTCGGATTTTTGCACGGTAACATTCAACCTGCCCTAGATTACATCAACGATCTGTTTCGATTACTCGATCTGTATCAGGCGAAGTTTCCCTATCCTGGTGAAGAGATTGAACAGGAGATGGCAGTCATTGACCTAAAGTATATCCGAGAAGATTTGCCCAAATTGATCGGTTCGATGACAGAAGGAGTTGATCGGATTCGTCATATCAGTACTAGCTTGAGAACTTTCTCTCGCAGTGATAGCGATCGCTTAATACTGTCTAACCTGCACGAAGGGCTAGACAGCACCATAATGATTCTCCAACATCGCCTGAGAGCCAATGAATTACACCCTGCAATTGAGGTAATCGCTGTTTATGGCGATATTCCTCAAGTAGAGTGTTATGCAGGTCAACTCAACCAGGTATTCATGAATATTCTGGCAAATGCAATTGATGCGCTAGAAGAGTCTAACCAGGGCAAAAGTTTTGCCGAAATTCAAGCGCATCCCAACCAGATTACCTTGAAAACAGAACTAGAAAGCGATGGTCAATCAGTGGCGATCCGCATTCAAGATAATGGCATTGGCATGACTGATGAGGTGAAGCAGAAGATTTTTCAGCATTTGTACACGACTAAAAGTATTGGCAAAGGGACGGGATTGGGATTAGCGATCGCTCATCAAATTGTGGTGGAAAAGCATGGAGGGACTCTAGAAGTTGATTCCCAACCACAACGGGGGGCAGAGTTTATTATCCGCATCCCCGTGAAAACCAATTGTTAGAGTTCTGTGTCCTACCTGTGGCTTGAAAATTGGATCATTGAGATTTAATTCGTTGTTGGTGATCGCATCTTGGTTTAAGAAGATGCTTGTTGGTAGAGTTCAAGGACATGGTTTGAGCAAGAGTCTGGCATCATATCGCAACAAAGGCTGGCTCTATAGAGCGGTTCTCGAATGGAAGCAATACACAATAGGGCACAGCATTGCTCATGCGTGTCAACTTAACGTGAAACCCGCTTTGTGACAAGGTTTTGCCCTCACCCCAACCCCTCTCCCAATTGCGGGAGAGGGGAGGAAGAGAGATTAAATTCCCCTTCTCCCATTATGGGATTCGGGGTTAGGCGATGAGGGCGCTTACCTAATATAGCTTTCGGCTTAAGTTGACACCAATGAGCATTGCTGTGCCCCTACGAATGCTTTGTATTCTATGCAATTGAGAACCGCTATAGTTCCCAAATCCCTGCGGAAAATACCGACAGTAGCATATACATAGTGCGATCGCTTGGAGAAGACCAATCAACATTAAAATCCAGACTAGCGACTGATGTCTCGTCCATTTTCTTCTAAGATGCTTGTAAGGATGATTCATCTCTTGACAATGTGCCATCGACCACTGGCTTTGAGACTAAACATAAGGAGAAAAAACTTATGGGACTTTTTGATCAAATTCTTGGTGCTGTCGCCAACCCCAATCAACAAGGTAGCTTGGGACAATTGGGTAGTATTATTAACACTGTAGATCAGTTGAGTAATAGTACTGGTGCAGACTCCTCCACTATTCAATCACTGTTGTCAGTTGTGGGTGGTCAAGTGCGATCGGCTTTACAACAAAAGCAAGCCACAGAGGGCAATGAAGCCGTGCAATCTGTAGTCAATCAATTTGCAGGTACTTCTCCCAATTCCGCAGCTGTTAATTCCATATTCTCCCCTGGGTTACAGGGACAAGTCGCTGAGATTGCTGCCCAGCACACTGGCTTGGATGCTGGTATGATTCAACAATTGCTGCCGCAAATCGTACCTGTTGTACTTAAGTTCTTGCAATCTGGAGCCAACGCCCAAGATTCCCAGGCTAGTGGAAATCCAGTACTGAGCAGCTTCCTGGATTCCGACAATGATGGCGATGTCGATATTTCTGACGCTATCCAGATGGCTAGTCGTTATATCGGCAGATAAATTATTTGGGGGTGGGCAAAAATATTTACAGTCATTGCGAGCGTTCGCGGTAGCGTAGCGTAGCAAAGCGAAGCAATCGCAAGGGCTGGGATTGCTTCATTCCGCTTTGCTCCATACCCTTCGGGAACGTCTTCGACGAACGCAATGACATTGTGTAATTATTTCTGCTTGACTACTTTTTCTGCGTGACTACTTATTGGGGATTGGGAATTCCCAATCCCCAACCTGTTCCCTCTAAAAAATGACAAGTTTAATCGTTCTCATCCAAAATTGTGCCTGACAAATTCGCTCCCTCTAAATTGGCTCCGCTCAAATTTGTTTGGTTCAAGTCTGCTTGAGCAAGATTTGCCTGAGTTAAATCGGCTACCGTTAAATCTGCGCCACTCAAATCGGCTCCATCTAGATTTGCGGCTTTCAAATTTGCTTCAGATAATTCAGCATCGCTTAATTTAGCTTCAATGAGCTTGGCTACAGTCAAATCAGCCTGATTTAAATTCGCTCCATCCAAAACAGCACCTTCTAAAATCGCTCCATCTAAGATGGCTCCAGTGAGGTTACTACCACTGAGATTGGCATGGCTCAAATTTGCGCCGTTCAAGTCTGCTTCAATTAGGCTAGCTTGGGCTAGATTCGCGTGACTAAGATTAGCACCATCTAAAATCGCTCTATCTAAAATTGCCCCACTCAGATTGGCTTCCCTCAAATTTGCTTCGCTGAGGTTGACAGCAGTAAAGTCTCTTGTGCCTGCGGCGTAGTTGGAAATAAGTTCCTCTGCCTTCATAATTATCCTCCGCTAGTTACTATTGCTTTTGAGTTTTGGCAATCTATTACCCAGCATCGGCAACAGAGGATCTCAAAATAATTCGTAATCCCCGCTTCCAGCGAGAAGCAAGCGACGTAATTCGTAATTGATAATTATTTGCTCAGAATATAGTTTAACTATCATAGCTATTTAGAATATTTTTAGTCACCGTCTAAAGTTGTTATTTAATTTCATCCCTAGGATGGTTATGGCTGCTTGCAAGTCATCGCTGTAAGTGGCTTCGGTTTATGTACCCTGCGATCGCTGTCTTGCAGAGAAGACATTGGCGCAGCGATCGCGTCTTTTTTAGGATATAACGAGTTAAAACAAAGCCTAGTCCGCTTGAGCAACTGTGCCAGTTGCATAAGTCATGATTGAGCTTGGTTCTCGGATCTATACTAGAAAAATTCATTCAGGATGCTGAACAAAATGAGCCAGTCCATTGCAGGGCTTCCCTGTGTTGTGTCGGTTAGTGTACCACTGTCACAACGTGTTTACAGTTGTCCTAATTATGATTGAGAAATTGACCGTGATGGCAAGGCGGCAATTCAATTATCAAAATTTATGGAGCAGGCAATGAGTCAAAATTTACCAATAGATTCCAGCACTCAATCGTCTAAAACACCTGGGCTGAAGCCAACACTAGCTTCCGCATTGGCAAGTTTAGAAGTCCAGTTAGATCAAGAGTTAGCGCGGTATCGACGCACACGCAATACCTCTAGATTAGCAAATCCTCCCCGTGTAGTTAGTTACATTGGGAGTTCACCCCAAGCGATCGCGGCGGCGATACTAGAACAATCTCAGTCGGCAGAAACCAAACCCCATACGCCACCTGCAACTGTATCCGAAGCTCCTCAGGTAGAAGCAGCGACAGAAGCAGTACAGTTTGAGGAATTAGATGATCTCCAGTTGACCTCAACCCCAGAGGTTGCTACAACACAAACTCCACCTCTGCCACCCCCGTCAAACCCTGCGAGCATCATAGTGCGTACAGGACAGGCTCATGAGAGTGACACTCTCCTACAGCCAGATGATACGCCTATTGAACCTGATAACTACTTAGAATCTAGTGAAGCACTGTTACGTAGTTTAACAGACGAAGAACCACAAGCGAAAAAGCCCAGCACTTCTAATGATGGTATACTTTCGCCTTTGGGTATAGGTTCGATGCTGTTGCTATTAGTAGCAAGTTTGACTCTAGGCTATGTGGTGTTTAATCCTAAAAGCTTGACACAGTTAAAGCTGGGTAACTTGTTTAACGATAAATCGCCACTACCTGCGGAAAATACTACAGAAGTTGCGAATAATACTCAACCTCAGCCTGAGCCATTGCTTACACCTATACCCAAGTATCCGAATCTCGCTAGGAAAGAGTTTCCAGAAGTTAACGATCCAAATGATGTTGTGGGCTTAAAACCCAAAGGCGAAACAAATCCCGCAGTCTTACCCAACCCCATCCCAGCACAAACAATTGCGCCACCAGTACAACCCCCCGCAGGATTATCTGCTCCACAACCTACAAATCCGACCGCAGTAGCGCCATTACCAAAGGTAGAGCCTCAGGTGCCCATAAATTCGCCTGCACCATCACCAAGCCCCGCCAAAACGGAGCTAAATGCACAGACTAAACCTTCAGCAGATGGGTTTTATCATGTAGTCATCGATAATCAAAATGACAGAACTTTTGCCTCGGCACGACAAGTCATTCCTGATGCTTATTTATCAACCGATAACAAGTTGATTTTTCTAGGTGCTTTTAAGACTCAAAAGGAAGTACAAAAACATCTAGAAATGTTACAGAAAAGGGGAATTCAAGCCAGAGTTCAATAGCCATAAGTGGCAAAAATCTAGGCGATAATGAAGTAAATATCAATAATCAACTTCTGCCAAGTACAGCATGATGGAAAGAAAAATACCATACCCTACCCTGCAAAAAAGCTGGAGAGCAAACGGGGAACTCAGTTATAAAATAACCCAAAAACCTAAAATTAAAGTTTTTTGACTTTTAAATTCCCCAAAGGGGTTAGGTTGACTGGTACACAATGAATGGAGAGCCGATATGGAAGTGATGAAGCGTATCCTGCGGGTGTTTCGCGCTAACCTCAATAGTTTGATCGGCAGTACGGAAGATCCAGAGAAGATTCTGGAAAAAACCGTCTTGGATATGCAGGAAAATTTGATGCAACTACGGCGGGGAGTAGCACAAGCGATCGCAATCCAAAAACGTACCGAACGACAGACAACTGCTGCCCAGTCTACAGCAGAAGAATGGTATGGTCGCGCCCAACTGGCACTACAACAAGGTAACGAAACCCTAGCACGGGAAGCTCTCACTAAACGCCAAGTTTACCAAGAAACTGCCAAAGCCCTTTCTGGTCAAAGGTCAGAGCAAAATGATTTGGTGGACAAACTCAAAAAGGATATGCGGACGCTGGAGTTAAAAATTGCCGAAGCGAAAACCAAAAAAGATATGTTTATTGCCCGTGCTCGTTCGGCTGAAGCATCCGTTAGACTCCAGGAAATGCTCGGCGGAGTTTCCTCAACCACCAGCCTGAATGCCTTTGAGCGCATGGAAGAAAAAGTTTTGCAGATAGAAGCCCAATCAGAAGCGATGGTGCAACTGGGTGGCGACGATCTGCAAAAGCAATTTGCTTCATTAGAATCTACAAATGATATTGATGCCGAACTAGCAGCGATGAAAGTGCAGGTTTTAGATGATGCAAATAACACACCACCACCACAACAGTTACCTAAAAATGAAAAGTTATGAGTAACGAGTACGTAGTGCTGAGTTCTGAGTGTTGAGTGCTGTTAGCGGTAGCGGGGCGTTTAGCCCGTGCTGAGTTCTGAGTTAAAAGACTGCTATTTCAGTTGATGGGAGTTACTACCACCCTGCGAGAAGCCCTGGTGCGGGGGTCTACAAGTCGGAAAAACCTTCCACCGCAGTGGCTCCACAAGGAGCTTTCAAATTTCTGAATGTCGAGTGCTGAGTAGAGAATCTCACTCATTACTCAGGACTCACCACTCAGGACTAACTGTGATTGGCAATTACTGAGGTGGGAGTATATCGTAACAATTAAGGGGTGTTGGGTGGTACAGTTCCAGACCGGAAAGATTACATTGGAATAAGTAGCTATTAAACAGTAAAAAGCTTAACTGTCCAACAACTTGCGTAAACAACACAAGGAAAAAACAAAGTTATGGGATTATTTGATCGGATTAAGCGAGTAGTCAGTGCTAACCTCAACGACCTGGTAAATAAAGCTGAAGATCCCGAAAAAATGCTGGAACAAGCCATCCTGGAAATGCAGGAGGACTTAGTACAGCTGCGTCAGGGTGTTGCCCAAACCATCGCGGCGCAAAAACGCACTGAGAAACAGTACAATGATGCCCAAAATGAAATCAATAAGTGGCAACGCAATGCTCAACTAGCGCTGCAAAAAGGTGATGAAAACCTAGCTCGGCAAGCCCTAGAACGCAAAAAGACTTACACTGAGACTAGCACTGCCCTCAAAACTAGCCTAGATCAGCAAAACGTTCAAGTTGAAACCCTTAAACGCAACCTGATCCAGCTAGAAAGCAAGATTTCTGAGGCTAAGACCAAGAAAGAAATGCTCAAAGCCCGGATTACCACTGCTAAAGCCCAAGAGCAACTGCAAGGGATGGTGCGGGGGATGAATACTAGCAGTGCCATGTCTGCTTTTGAGCGCATGGAAGAAAAAGTTTTGATGCAAGAAGCTCGCGCTCAGTCAGCAGGAGAGTTGGCAGGTACTGATTTAGAAACCCAATTTGCTGCTTTGGAATCTGGTAGCGATGTTGACGATGAATTAGCATCCTTGAAAGCCCAAATGACCCTGGGGCCTGCTAGCGCGCCTAATCAACCCCAACTACCACCCCAACAAACACCCCAACAACAAACCACACCTCCGAAATCAAATGAAGTGGTGGATGCTGAGTTGGATTCTTTACGCAAGCAATTGGATCAAATGTAATATCTATCAAAAACTTATGCGAGCTAGTCCCACACCTTTTGGTTGTGGGATTTTGCTTCATTATTGGGGACTGGAGATTGGGGACTGGGGACAAGGAAGATAAGAGAGAAATAATTAATGACTCTTGACTTTTGACTCTTGACCCTTAATAACCAATCAGCACTCAGTTTGGGATAGAGTATTTTGTGTGCCCATTTTGATCGATGCCACCTCATGGAGACTGCAATGAGTAAGGGTGTAACCACCATAACTGATGCTGAGTTTGAAACCGAAGTCTTGACAACCGATCTGCCAGTGTTGGTTTACTTTTGGGCTTCTTGGTGCGGGCCTTGTCAACTAATGTCACCATTGATTAACTTAGCTGCCACCAAATACAGCGATCGCCTGAAAGTTGTCAAAATGGAAATTGACCCCAACCCACTTACTGTTAAGCAGTATCAGGTGGAAGGCGTACCTGCCCTCAGGCTAATTAAAGACAACAAAGTTTTGGCATCCTCTGAGGGTGTCATTGGTAAAGACAAATTACTTAGCTTTTTAGATGATCATTTAAATAGTAATTAGTCAAGAGTTCAAAGTCAAAATTAATGACTAAGCCCTTTACTGCGGGTGTAAGGGTGTGAGGTGTAGATTATATGCCAGTCCGAAGTTAATACTGCAAGAGATAGGATTTTCAACTCGGAATTTGGTTTGGGAAAAAGGTAAGCCAGCGTGGTCTTCTCCCTTTGGGAGAGGCTAGCGCCTTCTCTATGAGAGGCTTCCGTCAACGCGGAGCGTCTCATAGAGAAGGGAGTTTCCGAACGCCTTCCCGTCGGGTACGACTGGCGTTAGCGCAGCGTCAAGCCTGCGGCATAGCTGCTCTAAGAGCGCTTAAGCTTTTCCCTTTAACCAACAACTATTGAGTCTGAGTTTAACAGCGTCCTTGTTTGAGCCGCTTAACTTTAGTGATGAAGTTCACCTACACCCTTACATCCCTATTTTTTGACTGTTGCTTTCCTCGTTCTGAATTTTGAATTCCCCAAAGGGGTTGACCATGATGGAATTTGCAAAGCGTTTACAACCCCTGCAATCTAATGTATTTGCAGATATGGATAGAGCCAAAGCGGTGGCTTTGGCTGCTGGCCGAGAGATAATTGATTTGTCGCTGGGGTCTTCTGATTTGCCGACTGAAGCTCATGTGGTTGAAGCGATCGCGCAGTCGCTTCATGACCCCAGTACCCACGGCTATTTGCTGTTTCACGCAACTCTTGGTTTTCGCCAAGCTGCTGCTAATTGGTACGAAAAAAAATTTGGGATCAAAGTTGATCTAGAAACTGAGGTATTGCCTTTAATTGGTTCCCAGGAAGGCACAGCCCATTTACCGCTAGCATTGCTTAACCCAGGCGATTTTGCTCTGTTACTCGATCCCGGCTACCCCTCCCACGCTGGAGGAGTATACTTAGCTAGCGGTCAAATCTACCCCATGCCAATCAGGGCAGAAAACGATTTTTTACCAGTATTGAGCGATATTCCTCCTGCTGTCTTAGCACAGTCGCGGATGATGGTTTTAAGCTATCCACACAATCCAACAGCTGCGATCGCGCCTTTATCTTTCTTTAAAGAAGCAGTGGCCTTTTGCCAGCAACATAATCTTGTCCTGGTTCACGATTTTCCCTATGTAGATTTGGTGTTTGAAGAGACTGGAGAACTCGGGGCCCCCTCTGGGGATAAAGCGCAATGGGGACTGGGAGAAAATTTGGCTTCAATACCTAATCACCAAGCCCTAGTTCCGTCAATTCTGCAAGCTGACCCTGATAAAAGCATTTCAATTGAATTTTTCACCCTGTCCAAATCCTACAATATGGGCGGCTTCCGCATTGGCTATGCGATCGGTAATGCCGAACTAATTCGTGCCCTACGTCAAGTCAAAGCAGCCGTTGATTTTAATCAATATCGGGGAATTTTGAATGGTGCGATCGCAGCCTTGACTGGCACCCAAGCTGGAGTGGAAAAAGCTGTTGCGACTTTTTGCCAACGTCGTGATACTTTCATTACTGCTTTACACCGCATTGGCTGGCACGTTCCTACTCCCAAGGCCACAATGTATATTTGGGCAAAGTTACCTCCTACTTGGAGCCAGAATTCTCGAGAATTTTGTACCCAATTAGTAGAAAAAACTGGCGTAGCTGCTTCTCCTGGTATCGGCTTTGGCAAATCCGGTGAAGGGTATGTTCGCTTTGCCTTGGTGCATGAGCCACCTTTGCTAGAAACTGCTGTTGAGAGAATGGCTGAGTTTCTAAGGTAGCAGCGGACAGAGAAGCGGGGGAGCATGGGGGCAGGGGGAAAGAGGAAAATCCTCTTTTTGCACAGATGCGGGAATTCTCACTAATTAGGCGGACATGATATTACCAATGCCCCATGACAAATGACAAAAAATTGTTATTAGTTAGAGCTTGCTGAAAAAGTCTTCTGGCGAGGGCAGGGAACTCTTAACTTTTAACAGTTTTATACCTATTTTTCCCATTTTTCACACCGGAAAAAATTATAAATGCAAGGTTTTTAAGCCTCATATCCCATTGACTTGCACTTTTTCTTTCAATGACAGCCTGAAAACCTTCAAATATAAGAGTTTTAGAGCTATTCAGCAGACCCTAGTACAGAACGGCGGAAATGAGCCACCCATTTAAAATCGCTAGACATCTTACAAAATCAGCGTTCTTTCTTTTTACTTTTGCCTTGTTGTACTAGTTAGTGTACGCCGGCAATGATGGCTATTTTAACTATTGGGAATTCCAGAGATTGATACGCCTTCGTCTAAACTTCGCTTTTGGGCACAGCAAAATTAACAATTCAAAATTCAAAATTCACGCATTAAAGACATTTTCAATCGGGGATTTAAACCCCAACTGAAAATTTGCTACGTATAGACGTAGCGCAAAGTCGAGCCACTGCTAAGAAGTCGCCCTGCGTCGGAAAGCATGTGGCGTTGAGCGCCGGCTTCCGGCGAACAGAACTTTGTAACAGAGGGGTCTTCAACCCTCGGATTTTCGATAAATTATGCAATATTTGTGGTATCAGAGTGCGTTAGATAACAGTAACGCACTCTCTTTATATAATTAGCGGTGCCTGAAGTTGTCCACCTCAAACAAGGTCGATATACTCCTTTCTACCCATCAAAATAGAACTTATCTTCTCAGAAATGCTATCAGGAGATAGATTGCCCCATCTTTGAATTTTAAAGTAAATAATTTAATTACCATTAATACATACCATGAAATAACGAAAAAATAGTTTAAAAAAATATTAACTTTTTCTTTAGGTGATATCTTAAGATAATATTATGAAATGCAGGAAAACAAAAAAAATTCAATTTATTAAATTTTCACCTGACTTACATTAAGCAAGTTTGTTATTTAGATCACATTTTCTCATGATTTTGATTTGAGTTCTGCCCAATGATGTCTGACCTCATGTTTAATTTTTAATTTTAGATTGAGAATTGAAAA
Organism: Aulosira sp. DedQUE10; assembly: GCA_034530935.1. GTDB lineage: Bacteria > Cyanobacteriota > Cyanobacteriia > Cyanobacteriales > Nostocaceae > Aulosira. The sequence continues at coordinate 41,305 of JAVRCF010000068.1, forward strand.
ATTCAACATCCAAAAACCCAAAATCGATAGTTCAAATAGTTTTAACTATGGAAAAATTAAACATCAAAAATCCATTTTGGAAAGTTCAATGCGTAGGAAGCCAGCGCTCAGACTCTGCTTAAAATCCCGGCTTTAGTTTCTTGCTTACCTTGTGGTAAAGCTCGCTAATAGACCAGGAGGCAATCTCAAATTTAAAATTTTCCATCCCAAATTAATTAATTTGGATATCAGATAATAGCGAACAATGACAGCACAATTATTCTCACTTAATGAGCGATTAAAGTCGCAAGCAATTAAACGAATTTTGTTAATTGAAGATAATGATGTTAATAGGATGTTGCTGAGCGACTATCTAAGCCATTTTGGATACAATGTCCAAAGTTTTTCAGTAGGATCTGCTTTATTTTCAGCTGTCGAAAAATTTCAGCCGGAGTTAATATTACTGGATTTAAAATTACCTGACATTGATGGTTATTCATTATTAGCTCAAATCCAGATGAAACCAGAGTTTTCCAAAATACCGATCATTGTAGTTTCAGCCTTTGCTTTTGAGATAGATCAGCAACGAGCAATGAAGTTAGGAGCTTGGCGTTACTTTGTTAAACCTATCAATCTCAAACATTTAATGATGACAATTGAAGAAAAGCTAGCTTGTTAATAGATATCAGCTAACTTTTGATGTAGAAATAATTAAGATTTAATGCTAGTTGGGTTTGTGTTAATCTTGACTTGATAGCAGATTTGGGAAACGACACAAAAACTAAATATTCTTTAAAATAGAAACTAGGTGGATTTATAAAATTACCTAGATCTGTTCGTGACACAATCTGCTCAAACACTGCTTAAAAATCCGGAACGCCTAGAAAATCGTCTAGCTGAAATTCCACCAGAACCGGGTGTTTATTTTATGCGGGACGAAGGCGATCGCATTATCTATATAGGTAAATCGCGGAAGTTGCGATCGCGTGTACGTTCCTATTTCCGCGATGGGTACAACAAAAGCGATCGCATTGCCACAATGGTGAAACAAGTGGCAGAAATTGAATTTATCGTCACCGATACTGAAGCGGAAGCTTTGGCGCTGGAAGCTAATTTGATCAAGCAGCACCAGCCATATTTTAATGTGCTGCTGAAGGATGATAAAAAATATCCCTATGTTTGCATCACTTGGTCAGAAAACTATCCGCGAATTTTTATTACCCGTAAACGCCAACTAGGTAAAGAAAAGGATAAATTTTACGGGCCATATACAGATGCAGGTCTATTGCGGGAAATCTTACGCATATCTAAGCGGATTTTTGCATTGCGCCAACGACCTCAACCATTATTTAAAGACCGTCCTTGCTTAAATTATGATTTGGGACGCTGTCCCGGTGTCTGTCAACAGCTGATTTCTCCAGAAGAATACCGTAAAACCGTGCAAAAGGTGGCGATGGTATTTCAGGGTCGAACTCAGGAACTCATTGATATCCTGACACAACAGATGCAGACAGCCGCAGAAGCGTTGAACTTTGAATCAGCGGCGCGGGTTCGCGATCAAATAGCTGGGTTAAAGTCCCTAACTGCGGATCAAAAAGTTTCTTTACCAGATGATACAGTTTCGCGAGATGCGGTAGCGTTAGCGGTAGCCCCCCAGGGCATCGCCTTGGCAGCTGATGAAAAACACGCTTGCATTCAATTATTCCAAATTCGCGCCGGACAATTAGTCGGACGCTTGGCTTTTGTCGCTGATGCACAAGCCGAATTTGGAGCTATTTTACAACGAGTTTTAGAAGAACACTACCAAACTGCGGACTCAGTGGAAATTCCCACAGAAATTTTAGTCCAGCATGAGTTACCCGATAGTGAAATATTGGCAGATGTTTTAACTGGGCGTAAAGGTAGAAAAGTGACAATTCTCGCTCCCCAACGCCAAACCAAGGCAGAATTAATAGAGATGGTAGAGCGGAATGCCCAGTATGAATTGCAAAGAATGCAAAAATTGGGCGATCGCAATCAGCAAGCCATGCAAGATTTAGCTGCTATTGTTGATTTACCTGACTTACCTCACCGCATCGAAGGTTATGATATTTCCCACATTCAAGGGTCGAATGCAGTTGCTTCCCAAGTAGTATTTATTGATGGGTTACCCGCCAAGCAGTACTATCGCCACTACAAAATTAAAAATCCCACAGTCACCATTGGACACTCAGATGATTTCGCCAGTCTTGCAGAAGTCATCCAGCGTCGCTTTCGCAAGTATATTGAAGATCCGCAATTAACACGCGTTGGTAATCCTGATTGGCCCGATTTAGTGATGATTGATGGCGGTAAAGGTCAATTATCATCGGTTGTCGCCATTTTGCAAGAGATGAATCTATTAGAAGACTTGCGAGTTATAAGTCTAGCTAAACGGCGAGAGGAGATTTTTTTACCTGGAGAATCCCTACCATTAGAAACCGATGCAGAACAACCAGGAGTGCAGTTATTGCGACGATTGCGGGATGAAGCGCATCGCTTTGCTGTCAGTTTCCATCGCCAGCAGCGTAGTGATAAATTAAAGCGATCGCGTTTAGATGAAATTCCTGGCTTGGGACACCATCGACAAAAGCTACTTTTGGGGCATTTTCGCTCTGTTGATTATATTCGGCAAGCGACACCAGCACAACTAGCGGAGGTTTCCGGCATTGGGCCACGGTTAGCGCAAGAAATTTACGATTATTTTCATCCTTAGGATTTAAGGACTTCCAAATTAGAAAATAGCCAATTTGTAGTCGTAGGTTGGGTTGAGGAACGAAACCCAACATTCCCGTCTCTGTTGGGTTTCACTCCGTACCCTTACGGGGAAGCAAGCTACAACCCAACCTACAGTCAAGATTTCCGTACCTATTTTATGATGAGCTGTACTTAGGATTTAAGGATTTTCAAATTAGAAAAGAGCCAATTGCTTTGGAAACTGGGGAGGCAGTGCGTTGCTTTGGTTTCCCCAAAGTAATTTTATGATTGCTGGATTAATAGCGTCTGAAATCTCAGGAAGATCACAAAAGGAAGAGATGGGTAATTGATAATTGGGAGAACCCAATACCCCTTACCCATTCCCCATTACCCATTACCAATAACTAGACTAACAGACATAAGCAAGGCTTTTAGCTATGAGGATTGGAAGTTTTAATTAAATTATTTCACCACCATTTCATCCCGATATCAACAAGGAAAAATCTTAAGCAAAGCTTAAAATAATAATTTTGTGACGAAATATACAGTATTTTCCGAGTTTAGACTTTTTGCTATTAATATACTGACGATTGCTAGAGATCACTGTAAATAAGGTGATATGAAGGTATTAGCATCGGGGATCATTCCATCTCTAAATATTGGGTATCTCAAAAATAAACTTATATATCTAAAGTGAGATGATAAACTAGTAAATAGACTAACATAATAGATATAAAATCGCGCTTGTTTTTTCAACTTGAATTTCCTTTAAAGTAATTAGCCAAATATATAGGCTTTTTATGAAGTAGTTTTAAACCAGAGCTTTTACTGGTTTAGTTGACAGTTTTTTCTAAGATGATTCTTTACAACCAAGGGTTTTAAAATGCAGATTATACAAAACATTTGCTGCCCCAATTGTGGCAGTGCTGCTGAACGTCACTATATTTCTGATAGCCAAATAACTCGCACACAATGCCCAACTTGCGACTACTTAATGATTAGTTGCACTCGCACTGGTAGAGTTATTGAGGCTTATGCCCCTGGTATTTACGCTAAAAGATAATATTTCTGCAAGCGGAATCAAGAAACTCTTGATATCTAAGTAAAACTGATAATATTCTTGAGAATCTCGCTAGAATTTTTTGTTTTTTTCTAGAACCGCAAAGTTTGCTAGAGAAGTAACTTCTCAAGAGTATCC
>JAVRCF010000069.1:0-43544 GCA_034530935.1 Aulosira sp. DedQUE10
CTAGTTAGTCTTCATCTCTATTTTTCTTTCCCGAAGGTAACAAAAGAGGGATAACGCACCAAAGCCTTCAGACGGTGCGTTACTACACATACTTATGCTCATCTAATTTAGAGCAGGTTCAGCAGTAGTTAACTGTGCAAAGCCAAATTCCGTCTTAGCTGCAATCCTACTAACAATCCCACGACTACGAAAGCTGTCATGTAGGCTAGACTAATAAACCGCACAGAAAAAGGTGGTGCAACTCCTTCAACATCTAGGTCTCTTTGCACTTTAAACGGCGTAAATTGGCGGGAAGCATTAGATTGTGGAGCAATTTCCACCTCGATTTTATGAGGTGCGCCATCAAAAAACCCTTGTTCCCAAGCAAATTTTCCTGTGGTATCGGGGACACCTTGGTATGCAAAAGGTACCCATCCATCCTCAAGCTGGGTGGTTTTGATATTTAAGAGTACGTCTTGGACAGGCTGATTGGTTTTTTCGTCAATGACTTTCACCTGTAAAGCAGCAGCTTTTCCCACTGTGGCGCTGGTATCGCCTAATAATTGTGCCTGTAAACCCTGTTGCCGAACAATGCCGGAATCATCAGTTTCATCTGCTGTTTTTGATGCATGATGATCGTGATGATGTGTGTGCGTCGAACTCTGCGATTGGGCAACTTCTGCACTAATGTTAACGAATAATAGAGCTGCGATCGCTACGACAATTGCTCCACTCAACAATAATCGCACGCGCTGAGGGGCAATTTCTCCAGGTGCGATCGCTTGTGGCCCACCAATTACCCAACCACCAACTAGCCCAACTATCAACAACACTACGGCGAGAATCGCAAAATTAAGATATTTTACCCAATTCTCTCTCACTGATAATGTCAGAGTTTGTTCAATTGGGGTAAAGGCGTTTGCTACTACAGGGGTAACATTCACCTTAAGTTGGTAATTTCCCCGAATTGGTAGCATTTGTTGGACTTGCAATTGCCCATTAGGGGCGATTGTTTCTATATTAAGTAGCTTGGTTCCCTCAACTATGGGAAAATCTGTCGTGAACCAAGGGTTATGTGGTGGCGTAAAAATTTCCAGGCTAAATTTAGTATTTTCTAAAGCTTTACCGGTTGAATCTACTGCTTGCAGCGCAAATTTTACTGGCGATTGGGGCGTACTGGCTTCTGCTTCAAAAGGTATAAGTTTGCTTGCTGACGCTGGGCTAATCAGTCGGACACTCGGTTGGGGTGACTGAGAAAAACCCACAAAACTATAAAAAACTACACTCATCATACAAATAGCACTGATGAGTGTATAAAGTTTAAATTTAGACATTGTAACTGTGAATATCTACAGTACTAAAGGAGCTTATCAAATCCCACTAACCAGGCGTACAAATTTTTATGTATTGTATTTGTTTGGATGTTATTGGGGAATCTTAAGCGCTGGATTTTCACGCAGATGATTCCCCCAACTCCTAACAGGTTATGACGGTTCCAAAACAGTTGCTAAGTGTTTTAGTGACAAGGAACCAGCAAAGTGTGATGACGGGGACTGTGTACGCGATCGTGAATTGCTGGGTAGGTTGTAAAATAAACAGTCCACAGTGTCAACGCGGCCAGCGAAACGAAAAGTGTTGATTGTACAGGCTTTGATAAAGTCAAGCTTGCCGTCTTTTGCAACACTGAAGGATGAGTCTGAGTAGTCATCATATACCTCGCATGAATCTAGAACAAATGCATCGGTGGGCATTTTGGCTGGGGCTTGCTTTAGCAACTGCTTTATTTGTGAACCTCAAAATTCATACCCAAGTTTTGCCATTACCTTTAGAGGACGTTCTCCACTAAAACCGATTATTACGCAATTAACACAATATCTTAGTTTTTCCTAAGGTGTCACTCTGTATATTTCTGTGAAACCACCGTGTTTGAAAACAAGAATGCTTCTCCTTACGTGCAATACACTTTTAGGACTAACGTAAGTGTCATATTGTTTTTACAAAAGTCATCAATTCTAAACTTTTGACTCTTGACTTAAGAGCGATGAGTATGAGTGATAAATCAATATAAAGTGCTTTTTGTCAATGAGTTAAAATACTTGTTAATGTTTGTTCCTGATGCAGGAACAAACATAAGCCAAATACAATTAACAATCGAGATTTTTTAGGTTTAATATCAGGAATGACCGGATACTAGCGATTATGAGTATTGGAAATTGAAGGTAATAAATTTTTTAATATTTAGTAGCGCAATCAGCGCTAGCATATTGCAGACACTGGCTTTTACTACAGATAAAGTAGTAGCTCAAACTCCTCCTGCAATTATCCCCGATCGCACTCTTGGGTATGAAAATTCATTGGTCAAGCCACTAAATCCCCAAGTTGACCAGATTGATGGCGGAGCAATTCGCGGAACTAACCTCTTCCACAGTTTTGTTGAATTCAATATCGGTGAAAGACGAGAAGCCTATTTTGGCAATCCGGCAGGAATTGAGAACATTATTAGCCGAGTTACAGGAAGAAATCTTTCACAGATTTTGGGAACCTTGGGTGTATTGGGAAAAGCTAACCTGTTTTTAATCAACCCCAACGGCATTATTTTTGGGGCAAATGCCAAACTCGATCTCAGTGGCTCATTTGTAGCCAGTACAGCAAGCAGTCTGGTTTTTGCTGATGGTATCAAATTTAGTGCAACTAATCAACAAGCACCACCGCTGTTGACGATCAAAGTTCCCATTGGCTTGGAATTTGAGAATATACCAGGGTCTATTAGTTTACAGTCAGCGCGTCTAGTTGTGCAGCCAGATAAAACCTTGGCGCTGGTGGGTGGTAACGTCAGTTTAAACAATGGCACAATCCTAGCACCAGGGGGTCGAGTCGAGTTAGGGGGATTGGCACAAAAAGGCACGGTAACACTAAATCAGAATGGTAGCTTGAGCTTTCCTACTGATGTAGTTCGCGCCAATGTTTCTCTAACTCAGGGTTCACAAGTCAATGTCCGGGCTGGCGATCGCGGTAGTATTGCGATCAACACTCATAATTTAAATATTGCTCAAGGAAGTACCATTAGGGCAGGTATTGCTTCTGGGTTGGGTACTGTTAACAGCAAGGCGGGAGATATTGAAATTAGTGCTATTGAGGCAGTCACGCTTACTGGTACTGGTAGCTTTATTTCTAATGCGGTGCTGCCTAACGCCAAAGGGAAAGGCGGTAATATTAATTTAACAGCGCGATCGCTCGCCGTAACTGGCGGTTTTCAAATCTTTGCTGGCACCTATGGGCAAGGAGATGTCGGCAATGTGAATATCAACGGCGATACGGTACTCTTTGATGGTGTCGGGACGAATGGGATTAATACTGGTGCTTACAGTTCAATTGCAGATGGTGGTACAGGTAGAGGCGGTAATCTCAACATCATAGCGAATTCCCTTGCTGTTACTAACGGGGCCATTCTAGAAGCTACTACTGTTGGGCGGGGTGATGCTGGTAGCGTAAATATTTTCGTCCGTGATACAGCTTTATTTGACGGCGAGGCTGCTGATTTTAATCGAGTATCGACCGCTGTATTCAGTAGTGGTGCATACAGTCGCGTCAATTCTGTAGCTGTGGGAAATGCTGGTAGCATTAATATTAGAGCCAGAACAGTGAAAGTAACCAACGGTGCAGTTCTGACAACTAGTACTGATGGTCAGGGGAATGCAGGTAATGTAATTATTAATGCCAATAATATTCTCTTCGACGGTGATGGACGTTTTAACTATCTTCCTGGATTTGGATTTTTTCAATCTAGTGGTGCGTTCAGCAGTGTAAAAAATAGAGGTCAGGGAATTGGTGGTAATGTGATAGTTAATGCTGATTCTTTGTCTTTGACTAATGGTGCTGTCATTGTTACCGGCACTCGTGGACGCGGAGATGCAGGAGATATTTTGATTAATCGGGCTGATACTGTAACTATTGCTGGCGTTGCTGGCGATGGATATTCCAGTGGATTTTATAGCAATACCGAACCCAGTGGAATTGGCCGGGGAGGAAAAATCACAGTCAATACAGCCATTTTACGGGTGCTAGATGGAGGTGTAATCAATGCCTTAACTGCAAATGCAGGTAGTGGGGGTAATATTGTAATTAACGCTCACACCCTAGAAACCAGTAACGGCGGGCAAATTGTTACCTCTACTCGCAGTAGTGGCGATGCAGGCAACATCACACTTAAAGTCTCAGATAGTATAAACCTTGCTGGTAGCGATTTGAGTTATCGCGATCGCGCTTTGAAAAATATTCAAATTGGTGTGGATACATTTACTAATCAAGGTGCTGCTAGTGGAGTACTAGCTAGTAGCGATGTTAATGCAACAGGGAATGGTGGTAATGTATTCATTTTCTCTAAGCAAGTAAATCTGAGGGATCAGGGTGTAATTACCGTCAGCAGTCAAGGATCTGGAGTTGCTGGAAATATAGAAATATCAGCCGGAACCATCCAGCTGCAAAATCAAGGTGCGATTACAGCAGAAACAAAATCAGCTAATGGTGGGAATATTATTCTACAAGTGCAGGACTTGCTATTAATACGCCAAAACAGCTTGATATCTACCACGGCTGGGACTGGACAGGCTCCCGGAAATGGTGGGAATATCAAAATTAATGCAAGAAATGGTTTTATTGTGGCTGTTCCCCTGGAAAACAGCGATATTATTGCAAATGCTTTTGCCGGTAAAGGCGGTGTCATTGAAATTAACGCCCAGCGAGCCTTTGGATTAGAATCCCGCGAACAGCTAACTCAAGAGAGTGATATTACCGCTTTTTCGCAAACCAATCCGCAATTTAATGGTGTGATTGAAATTAACACACTCGGTATCGACCCAACTCAGGGATTAGTAAATTTGCCAGATGAACCGCGTAGCGTTGAAATTAGTGAAGGTTGCGATGTCAGTCCGAGTAATGCAAAACGGGTACAGTTTGTCAATGGGGGACGTGGAGGAATACCATCGCGCCCCGAAGAACCACAGAATTTAGAAATGTTTCTGGCAAGATGGATTGATTTAGATGACGATAAGGAAGCTGAATTAAACAGAACTGTCGGTAAGAATTTTTCACCTATTTATGTGATTATCAATCCCTCAAATGGCGCGACAGGTTCAACAACAAAGCCGCCAAGTTCCACCTGCCAAAAAAAATAGATAAGGTAAAGGTAAATTAATATTTAAAATTGCGCTGTCCTTGATAACCGGATATGTTGGCTAGATCGTTTAGAGAATACACTCCAGTAGTCATGCGAGGTTCAAATCAGAATGACTTATATTACACCCTGCTTCTGCAAAAACTTTTTGATAACTGAATATATTTCTCTTTTCTGCACTTTACTATAACCACCATGTTCTGCACCTCGCACAGTACTCTTTTCTACAACGTCTTGAGCAAATTTGCGACTTGCAGATCCAGCAAATGCTGATTTACTAAAGGTGGCTAAGATAAACACACAAAGAATTTGGTATAATTTTGACGACATCCTCTTGGCTGGTTAAGTGGTTCTATTTATCTAATTGGGAGTAAGCCTAATCAAATATGAGGATGCTATAAATTTTTAGCAAAATTTTTGTAAATTTTTCCCGCGCCAGCGTCATTTATAGCTGTAAAAACTAGGTTGTAAACATTGATTCTTCAGATTACACCTCATAAATCGTCAGCGCTCGCCCATGACAAGACAACATACTAAACTGCTTCGTAGGATAGGATTTAAGTCTAAGTTTATTAAGGTACGATATCGCCTGCTGATTTTGAGTTTGATACTGTTGTTTGGGTTGCGAATACCCTACGTATTAGCCCAAGTGCCAACTACTACTGAAGTTCAACAGTTGGTACGCCAGGGGCGGGAAGCATATAATTTAGGACGCTACTCTGAGGCTATCAAGTTATTACAACTCGGGACAACTGGCAATAGCGATCGCACTCAAGCTCTGATCCACAGCAACTTATCCCTAGCATATCAGCAACTTGGCGATTGGGATGCAGCCCAACAGCAGATATCAGCCAGTTTGCAAATTTTACATCCCTCCCAATCAAAGCCGGATTCTCCGATGCTGCTGAAAATCTACGCGCAATCCTTGGATATCCAAAGTCGCCTTTGGTATGTGCGTGGAAAGCCAGAAGCCGCATTAAATAGTTTGCAACAAGCAGCAGAAATTTATGCACATCTGGGGGATGAAGCTTTAAGCATTGGTAATACCATCAACCAAGCGCAAGCTTTACAAGCATTAGGGTTGTATCAGCAAGCATACAATCAGCTCGAACAGATTCAGCAAGGCTTGAGTGCAATACCCGACTCTGTGATTAAAGCTGAAGGATACTTGAGTTTAGGTAACGTTCTGCTAGCTATTGGTGAGTTAAAGCGATCGCAAACAGCGTTACAAAATAGTTTAGCACTGGCGGAAAACTTGCCATCATCAGCTAAAACTGAAGTAAAAAGTGCTGCTTTGGTCAGTTTAGCAAATATGTTTTGGGTAAAGGGAAACTTAGAGCGCGATCGCCAGACGACTCGCAACTATAATGATATCCCTTGGCAGTGCCAAGAGCGTTCACGAAGTGACTCCTTCGGAGTATCGCTTCCCAATACTGCAAAGCAATCATATCAACATGCCGCCTTGCAATACAAACAAGTACTAGCTATACCATCATCTCCATCAATACAAGTTCCAGCACAGATTAACTACTTGAGTTTGTTGGTGGAAACTGGGCAATTATCCGCAGCACAAGCATTATGGCACCAAATCAAACTTTCTGATTTACCAAATGGCCGTCAAACCATGTATCTCAAGATTAACGCCGCAAAAAGTCTGACTTGTATTGCTCAAAAAAGTACTGCTGATAATTCTGTGTTGCGTGAAATTGATCGTTTATTAGAGATGGCGATTCAAGATGCAACACAACTCCAAGATTCCCGCGCTTTATCTTACGCCCTTGGCAATCGTGGTGGTTTCTATGAATATCTTGCTACGGAAGCAGAACACAAATTACCACAAAAGTCAACATTGAAACTAGATCAAGATTACCTGCTCACGAGTCAAAAGCTGACACAACAAGCATTGCTTCTGGCTCAAGCTATCTCTGCACCAGACATTGCTTATCAGTGGGAATGGCAGATAGGGAGAATTTTAGCAGCACAGAGAAAAGATGATCAAGCGATCGCATTTTACCAAATGGCTGTAGAAAGTCTCAAATCTGTTCGTAGTGATTTGCTTACCATCAATTCCGATGTGCAATTTTCCTATCGAGATCGTGTAGAACCTGTCTATCGCGGATTAGTCGATTTACTATTAAAAAATAATCTTAATTCAGAAGCATCTCAAGAATATCTCCAGCAAGCAATTGTAAATATTGACATCTTACAACTTGCAGAACTCCAGAATTTTTTACGCTGTAATCTAGCACAGATATTACCCATAAATCGCGAAATTAATACTGTTGATCCTAACGCCGTCTTTATCTATCCCATCATTCTAGAAAACCGACTAGAAGTTATCTTTAAGTTCCCAGAACAACACCTAGAACACTACGTACATTCCATCCCACGGACTGAACTTCAAGATACTGTTATGCAACTCCGCAGTGCCATATACACCCGCAATCCTAGTAAAATTAAAGCTAAATCACAAATTATTTATCGCTGGCTAATCAAACCAATTGAAACTTATTTAAATGCCCATCGCCACATAAAAACCTTAGTTTTTGTCCTTGATGGTGAACTTCGTAACATTCCAATGGGAGTATTGTATGACGAAGAGAAAGAACAATATCTCATCCAAAAAGATTATGCCCTCGCCCTGCTACCAAATTCGCAATTATTTGATTTAACTAACTCACAAATTAAAAAGCCAAAGATATTAGCAGGTGGCATAGGAGAACAGCAAAACAATCTAGAAAATCATAACTTTTCATCCCTCAACATTGATGAATTGCAGCAAATTGCTAAAATCCTACCCAGCAAACTGTTAATTAATTCCCAGTTTACCCCAGCAAACCTCCACAAAGAGTTACAGTCAAGAGAATTTTCTACTGTTCATCTTGTCACACATGGTAACTTTAGTTCCGACCCTGAAGATACGTATTTACTTGCCTACCAACAACTGATCAAAGCTAAGGAGTTAAATAACTTACTGCGAGATGACAAAGTTAATTCCAGAGATATCAAATTGCTAGTCCTAAGTGCTTGTAAAACTGCTGAAGGCGACAATCGGGCAATTTTGGGGTTAGCTGGACTTGCTGTGCGGGCGGGGGCAAATAGCACCCTCTCAACGTTATGGCAAATTAATGACGCTTCGACATCTCAATTGATGGTGCAGTTTTATACTGAACTTAAAAAAGGCGGGGTTACTAAAGCTGAAGCACTGCATCGAGCGCAGAAAGCACTTTTAGCACAGCCTGAGTATCAAAATCCTTATTACTGGGCACCGTATATATTAGTTGGGAATTGGCAATGATGGAACACAGTTCAGCCAAGAATCGTTACTGAGAATTTCAGGATTGAGTAATTAAAGAGGTTTTGGAACAGAATTTAGCTGCTTATGAGTTGATTCATAGGCAGTTTTTTATTGGCTCGATTTATTTCAGGAACAATATTCTCTATCAAATTAGAATTTGATTTAGACAAAATGTTTAGCTTTTTGTCCAAAACAAGATTCATCTTAAATTACTGAAAAGATAATATTTACGTGAACTTACGCAAGCCATTTAAAGTAGTTATGTTTTTGAATAATATAATATTATATTTAATATGTTTTTTTGATAATTTACCTGAAAACCCGTCCTTGCCAAAGTTTGTTTTGCTACTTAAATAATAACGATAGTGGCTAATTTAATGTCTAATTATTTAGCTAATAAATAGTGACAAATTAGGTTTTATAAAATGAAATAGTAGATAAGGAAAGAGGAAAAAAAGCCATATAACTTTATTAGCCTCTTGACACGATAAATCAATCCAAAAGCAATTCAATTTAGTTTGCAATTATCACGTTGAAAGATTGAGGAAAATTTTCTCCATACTTGCTTGTTGAATAACAAACATGACAAGATTTTTTTTGCTTGCCAAGCGTGTTTTACCATCGGGTCTGGTCATATTGACTAGTTTATTTTTGATAACAACTAAAGCTCATGCAGGTGGTTCCGATGATCCTTATTTATCAGAGGAAGCACGAGCTTCAAGAGTTATATCTATTCCATCCGTTTTAAGTTGGAATAAATGGGAAAAACCTTATATCTCAGGAAGCAATATATGCAGACGCAAAAATGGTGATGTGATTTGCTTACCATATGAAATGGGTAAAAAAGTGGGAGCCAATATTTTCTCTCCTAAAAAACCTCCCACTTTGCAAACAGTTAAACGCCAATAGTTTTTCATCAACTAGCACTACCAAACATTAACTCAAAAGGAATCATAACATTATGTCTCACAACATTTGTAAATCTGTTGCGTTAGCAATTGCATCTCTTTCTGTTGTATTATCTGTTGGTTCAGCATCTGCTCATGCGGAAACTTTTTCTGTCCAAGAAGGTATGGCGTTGAATACCAATAACAATTTCAGCCGCATTGATGGCAATCCCAGAATGTCAATCTATCGACGCAATGATAGTGATAATGACCAACAGTTTGAGAGATTGTCAGTAAATGGAGGCGCTACTCTTTTAAAACATCGTTCTACTGGCAAGTGTTTGAATGCTCATTATTTGACCAACGGTTCACAAATTAATGTCTGGCCTTGCAACGCTAATGATCCTGACCAAAAATGGAACCTAGTTGATGTTGGTAATGGTTTTAACTTAATCAAACGGGCTGGGACAAATCTTTGTGTAGATACTCCAACCAGGGATAATCAAGGAAAAGTTCATCTATGGAATTGTGATGGTAATAATGGCAACCAACGCTGGAAGAGTAGTGTAGATACAATTGTGACAACAAAAGGATTAGAAGCATTTGTTAAGTCAGTTGTTGGTCAGCGGTACATTGCTCGGTTAGATAACAGACCTGAACTTAATGGTCAATGTGTCTCTCTCATTGCTCGTTATCTTGCAGAGGTTTTCTTCCCGCCTAATCAGCGAACTCAGTCTTTAACCCTTGGTAATGGTAAAGATGTTGCAAGTTATGTTGCTAGAAATTACAGCCAATATTTTCAACCCCTAACTAACCAAGGCCTGCCAAAACGTGGTGCTGTTATTTCTTTCCCAACAATTGGTGTCATTAGTGGTGTAACCTACGGTCATGTAGCAATCGTTATGGATGCACAGCAACTCCCGAATGGGCAAAGACAAGTTAAAATTATGGATTCTGGTCTAGATCCAAAGGTAAATAACGGTTACGTGAAAGAGCAGACATGGTGGATTAATATCCCTGATGGTCGCGCTCAAAATTACGGAACAGGAATAGTTTGGACAAATCCCAAATAAATAAGGGCTATTTCAGTTGCTTTAGTAAAACTGGTAAATCAGCTTTATGAATATCCAATCTGATTAGTTACATAAGCACCTGAAGCAGTTTTTATTAGACTGTGACTAAATCAACTCAGATGGCTTCATCAGTCAATCTGAGTTTTAATTTGATTAATTGAATGAGAAAACCTTATGCAAAGTACTATTAATATTTTATCCCCTTGGCAACAGCTAAAAAAGAGCGAAATTAACTGCCAACAAGCAATCAATCTCTTAATAGATGAGACAGGAAAACTCAACCTTGAATTATTAGATTCTGAAGTCAGTTCTCGATTTTTTGGCAAATTTAGCAACCGTCAGGAATTACCTCCCGTGATTCCCCTATTACTCTGGCGCAATTGTTACTATTTGGGGACTCCAGTCATTCCGGCACCAGATATAATCCAGAAATTGAGCGATCGCACAGCCACTGAAATTAAAATCATCCCCATCGCTGAAAAAAGCTACAACGCCTGGTATCACACTCAAAACCTCGATTTGAATAAAATCAGTAGCGAATCTCTGATCAATCCCCTCACCCAGATAACAGAATCAGAAAACATTTCGGAACTCACAGAACTCTATCTCTCCAAAGCATCAGACCAAATCGAGCGAGTCAAAACCATTATCAGTGGCGCTTTACGCAACCGTGCTAGTGACATCCATCTAGAACCGATGCCTGAAGGATTAAGGGTTCGCTATCGCATAGATGGCGTGTTACGGACTATTACTACTCTCTCCCTAGAAGTAAGTCGAAAAGTAGTTGTAACTCTCAAAGTGATGGCAGAAATAGATATATCCGAAAGCCGTCGCCCTCAAGACGGACGCATCGGAGAGAAGTATGCAGGTGGTGGATCATCAGAAGTGGGATTAGATATGCGAGTTAGCACCCTTCCCTGCGTAGGTGGCGAAAAAGTAGTAATTCGCTTATTACCCCAGCGCAATCCCTTTTCTAACATGGATGGATTAGGGTTTTCTGGAACTACATTAGAAACTTACAGAAGATGGTTAAGTCAACCCCAAGGAATGATTATTCTCACAGGCCCCACGGGTTCCGGGAAAACCAGTACCTTGTACACTAGTTTACAAAGAGTAGCTACTGAATCAGTCAACGTGGTCACGGTGGAAGACCCAGTAGAATATATATTACCAGGTATTACCCAAACCCAAGTCAACGAAGCAGCTGGTATGACCTTTGCTGCTGGTTTACGGGCAATTCTCAGACAAGACCCTGATGTGATTATGTTAGGAGAAATTAGAGATAGAGAAACAGCGGAAACTGCTATTAGAGCAGCATTAACAGGACATTTGGTATTTACCACACTGCACACCAATGACGCAGTTGGTGCCATTCCTCGCCTCAAGGATATTGGACAAGACCCCAGTTTAGTGAGTGATGCTCTCTTAGGTATTATTGCTCAACGTTTAGTACGTCGGGTTTGCCCTCACTGTGCAGAACCTTACACCCCAAAAGCAGCAGACTTGCAGAGGCTGGGATTAGAAGAAACAGCAGCTACAACCACAGGCTGGCGAAAGGGAAAAGGTTGTCCTAAGTGTTTTCATTCTGGCTATTTGGGGCGGGAAGCGATTGTAGAATTACTGGATGTAGATGATAGAGTGCGGGAACTGATTTATGAAGGAACAATGACTCAGCTACATCGCTATCTCAAGGAAATTAACTATACATCCTTTGGTGTGGCTGCTGCCCAAAAGGTGATAACTGGAGTAACAACAGTAGAAGAAGTATTAAGGGTTTTGCCCCACAGTGCTTTGTCTGGTAAACATTCTTTCTGAATTGTATGTGTCTTAGCGGCTATTTAGCATAGCCGTTTTACAAATGCGATCGCGTACATTCCGAAATAACCTTGCACACCAAGTTTTTGAGTGATTCAGGAAAAACAAACTTTACAGCTATTTTCAGGTAAATAGAGCACGAAGTAAAGGCACAACATTGTTTGTACCCCTACGAATATCTGTAGTTCAATTAAGTGAAAACTGCTGTAAACTTTCATTTCTATGCAATTGCTACAGACTAGGATTAGGCGGTGGGGTGTTTAAAAGGTCACTAATTACAAGCTGATTACTGTTTTGAGTAGAGTCAACAACTTCTAGTGGTTTTAGTCGAGTAGATAAACCCATTTCCTTAAGCAGACGATTGATGTGACGCACACCTACTTCAATACCCAATTCTTTTGCTAGATGCTTGCTTAACCATTGTGCTGTCCAACGCCGAAACGGATAGCCAAAATATGCGGGACTATAGTTGACTAGCTGTTTCAATTGTTCGCGATACTGGCTATCAACTATCTTAGGTCTGCCAAGAGGAAAGGCATTCCAATTGTGAGCTTCACCTGATTTAGCTACCAAAATCCAGTGTCGGACTGTCACCCGTGAACAGTTTAGTAATTGACAGATTTGACTCTGCGTTTTACGTTCGTCTGCCAACAGCATGATTTGGATACGCTGACGGTATTTTTTAGGTAAGTCTTCTTGTTCTACAATTTTTTGCAGTGCTTTTCGCTCAAAGGGAGTCAGGTACTGTTGCTTCATAGAAAATTTTTCAGAATTGAACTGATTGCTTTGCTATATATCTGGGCTATGTTTTATGTCTCAATATTTTATTTGGGAACAAAATGATAGCAATATGAAGGTAGTATCAGTTCTTTGAAAATAATTTTGGTAAGATTTTGCGATCGCCCAGGTTGGGCATATAGCATCGCTAGACAAAATCAGTGGTTCCAATACATGAAAACTGCTGTAGTATTTCTGTTCTACATGAAAAACTCCACCCACTTTTGGGTTGGATTTTTTAGACATGGGGCGTGGGAAAGAGTCACCAATGCCCCTCTCCCTAACTACGGTGTATCCACAAGAGATTTGAGTTTGGTAGAGTGCGTTATGAACTAAAGTCCATAACAAAGGTTTTCCTACTGCATTACTCGTGATTTAAAACGATCGCAGTATTAACAAGTTCTTCTGGCGCTACCCATTCTTTATCTAATTGTTTAAGTAAATTTGTCCAAGCCGCTTGAATTTCAACGTCTCTGGGATATTTAAAATGCAGTTCTGCCACATCATTGACTGCATCGAACCAAAGATTATTTTTAGTATAAAAAATATATTTATGTAACTTATCTACTTGATGATGCAAAAGATTACTAGTGATGACTTTACGCTGTATCCATCCATCAACAACAGCATCAGGCTCACCGCTATTACTACCCTGACAATTTAACATCAAGTACCAACGGTAATTCTGATTTGGTTGCAGCAAATTTTGTGACCCTGAAGGCAGAGTAATTTTTATCAGTCCTGTTTTGGTAGCTAATTTAACTGTAGTTTGATAAATAGTTGTGCGTTCCTGTCCATCAAGTAGTATAAATTCGGCGTGTCGTATATCGTCCTGGCTGTAGGGCATGTAAAACCAAAAGCTGGGATATGGAGAGGCTGTAAAATCATTGCCATTGTTGGCGTTAAGTGCTGTAAGTGGTTTATTGGTTTGCTTGCACATCGCTTCTGGGCGCGTTGTTCCAGGTGTGGAATTTCCTTTCGGCGTACCTGTAGCAGGTGGTTTGGGTGGTGGCGGACTTGCGGATGTATTTGGTGATTCAATTCCTGGTGCAGCCAACATCAAAATACCAGCATAAATAAACCTAACGAAAATCTCAGCTTTTTTCATGTCTGTTGTTTGCTTTTGATGTCATAAGTAGATATGCACAAAATCTGAGCGCCGGAAATTAGCGCACAGAATTTCTTTAGCGCACAGATAATCTATCGGTGTTTATCTGTGGTTTTATTCAAAAAATTGATATTTATGTAAACTGCATTACCTAACCAGATAACACCCCAAGGTGCGACCAAGGCGATGATTCCCGGAATAAGTGGTATCCACCCACCCAAAGAGAAGATACTCAAGCATATTCCGTATAATATAGCACTACATATACCAATTGCCAAGCCTCGGTGAAGTGAGATTTTGACACGCCAAATCACAATACTTCCCGTCAATGACCAGCAAAATATCCATAGGGTTTCACTCCATTTTGGTAGCCACCATAATAGTGGTCTGTGGTCTTCGACTGTACTGAGTAATTGGCTGACGACATGGGCGTGGATGTAAAGCGATCGCATTTCACCATAGGGTGTCTGATGCGGGTCTTTGACACTTGGTGCAACGACACCGATCAGAACAACTCTATTTTTCACCCAAGCGGGGTTAAAGCGATCGCGATCGCCATTCAAAATATCTCTCAGGGTAACTTGTTGAGCAATATGAATGGGGTCTAGAATATGACGATAATTAATCAGCAGTTGGTTTCCTCGTGCATCTAAGTTTTGATACCCCCCACTAGATTTGTCTAGCCGCTTGATGACAAATGCGCCGAATTTCCAATCATCTTTGAAGGTTGCTACTGGAATTTTTTTGGCATTGAGATATTGATATGCTAATTGCCAACCAAAGGAATATTTTGCACTACAGGGAGAAGCTTCAGATATAGGATTTTCACTGCGAGATAAAAGATAGCGACGAACTGTTTTATCTTGGTTATTAGTTTGCTGTTTGTCGTCGTATAAGTCAACAAAACTTACTGTGATTTCTGGACTTTGAGATGGAGGTGCAATGCTTTGTTCTGGACTGTTATTCAACGTACAGACAGCTATCAGGTTATGATTTTTATGAAAATGATTAATCAGTACTTGATGACTAACTGTATCATTAATTGGTACAGGTGAATCGCGGACAATGTTCAACCCAATAGTTGCGGGTTGATACTGCTTTAATTTGTCCAAAAGTCGCGTTATTACAGCATCTGGTAGAGGATAACCATAGGTGCCGATATCCTTTTCATCTGCGCCAATAATTAATAGACGACTATCTTCTGATTCCGGCGATCGCATCTGCATTAGATGGTCAAACGCTTTCATTTCCCAAGACTGTAATATTCCAAAATATCGGATTACTGTCACCAAACTAGTAACAATTAAACTAACAAATAAAGTTCTTTTATAATTATTTTTTAACTGATGTGATAAAGGTGAAATATATTTTTTTGATTTCGGCTTATCACCTCTTAAATCTTCCCATTTTGGTGAGATTTCTGCTGGGTTTTGACAAATTACTGGCAACCAACTAGCAGCCGGAAATTCACTTTCTAAACCCTGTAACTTTTCCCTAGCCTGCCGCACTGATAAATAAAATGATTGACCTTCAGCAAAATTTATTAAAAAATGTTTCAAAAACTCCTGCGCTACTTTGTCCGGTACTTTTTCACGCATGACAATGATTTGGGGAATATGTAAATTTTCTAACTTTTGTGCTAATTCCAAGCCATCACAAGAGTTGAAAATTGCTATTTGCAACCCATTTTTTAAAGCTTTTTTCAGAGCATTAGTCAAATAATTAATATTTAAATATTCATTTTTATTTATATGTATATAACTAGTACTATTTTTATGGTTGCTGTAACTATGTCCGGCAAAATATAAAATCTTCCATCCTTGATTATCCCAAAGGAGTGTATCTAATTCTGAATGTTTTGGTTTTACTAGAAATATTGTTTTAGCAAATGGTATATTCTCTAATATTCTCCTATCTATGTTAATGTCAATTCCTTTACTATCACCTAAAATAGCTAATATTTTTACTTGTTGTGTATGATTTTTAACCTGAGTTTTGCTTTCAAATTCGATGGAACTTAAGCCAACTTCTGCTTTGGGATAATCACTAAAAAAACGCCAAAGATGCCAAGGAAGTTTCCTGAGCAATATATCTTCAGTTTGAATAATAAAGCGGATTTCGTCATCACTGCTCAACTGCATCCGTAATTGGCGATCAATGTGGCGAAACTCTTCAGCATCAAGCCAGATATCGATTTGTTTTTGTAACTCATGACATACTTTATAAAAATCTACATCAGAAAAGTGAGTAACATCAGCATCATCAATTTTGATATCTTCATCACTTGACTGAGATTGGCGTAAACCTACATTTATATAGCGAGATTCGTAGATTAATTCATATAATAATTGCCAACGACGATATAGGTCAAGAAGAATTGGGCTAGCTGGTAAATTACCTTGAAATTGCTTCCATTGTGAATTACCATCTTGTTGTAGACGTTCGTCAAGCGATTTATCGTAGAATAGCTGAACAGTCACAAAAGGAAAACCTAAGTGCAAGTTACCTTTTCCCAGGTTTAAGATAACTAACTTACTCATTGCTGTATAAATGCAATTGGTTCAATAAGGAATTCTTCAGTCACACTAAACTCATCAATAGCCACCTGAATTTTAAATATTTTTCCTGGTGGGCAAATAAATCGTTTCAATTGAATAAAGTTATCTTGAATCCGCGATTGAATTTCCTGAAGAATAGACTCTGATTGAGAAACTAAAGCTAGTTTGATATTAGGCGGTAAGTAAGTTTGTCCTTTAGCTGGATGCAGTTGCACACGCACAGCTACTTTCCCATCAGTTTCTGGTGTCAAACCAACCAAAAGTGCAACTGATTGATTACTCAATTGCATTTCCAAATCAATTAATTTGATACCGTTTATAGATATGTTTTTAGCTGCTATCTCATTGTGTCTAAAACTATAAACTAAATCTCCAGATTCTTGATTAAATAGTGTGTTTAAAGATTGCCAACCATTATCAAAGGTATTTTGTAACCATTCGCTCAAGTTGTTCGCTTTGCCTATACTTTTAGTCACAAATTGACCTATCCGTCGCTGATATAACTGTTGTCGCCATTCATCATTATTCAACAGTGCTGCCCACTGTGTAAATGGTATATCAACTCGCAAACGCGGAGAATAAATAGATGCATTTCCTAGCAGTTCTAATAAATTTTGAGCCTCAGTATCAGATAAAATCGGCAATTCTGGGACTTCCTCACGCATTTGCATACCTAATGTTAGCTGCATAACTGTCAGGCTTTTGGTTAATTTGTCTATTGGTAATATATAAGTGCGATCGCGTGGATCATACTTGCCCGACTGTTTGACTTGACGGTGTGTCGCAAATCCCTGTACTGTCAATGTACATTCATCTGCATTTGCTTCTAAATCAACTTGTACGGCTAAGTAATAGTCACCTACAAAAGTGGGGATATCTATCCACTCTTGAGGAACTCGCAGTGATTCTGAATCTATGTTTTCGTTGGGTATAAGTATAATTCGCCGCTTACCAATCTCGATTGCAGCACCATTTACTACTTCTGAAATGCTGCGTAAGCCGTCTTCACTAGGATAAATTGAAGAATTGGATAAGACTTCATTGAAAGCGGCGGGAAACTCCATCCCCTTGTTGGTGGTCGTTGCTCCCCCCGCCACTTCGGGCATTGGGCATTGGGCATTGGTAACTTCTTCCCCATGCTCAAAAACTCCATCCCCTTGTCGGTGGAGTTTTTCATCCAAGAGTTTGTCATTTAGCCAGCCTAAAAATGTATACAAGCAAACACGATTTAAATAAGCACTATACTGCGCGAT
Organism: Aulosira sp. DedQUE10; assembly: GCA_034530935.1. Lineage (GTDB taxonomy): Bacteria > Cyanobacteriota > Cyanobacteriia > Cyanobacteriales > Nostocaceae > Aulosira. The sequence continues at coordinate 17,922 of JAVRCF010000069.1, forward strand.
TTTATGAGAATGCTGTTGTGCCTCTCTCCAGGCTTGCTGTTGTATGGAGGTAGGTATTTGCAAGAATAATTGGTTATTCAAAGCTAATTTAGTTCGTTTATTATAGTATTTATCATACAATAAAGATATATACATCAACATATATTTTTCACAAATTTTATGTCAATATTAAAATTTTAAGTTGTGATGTTAAATGATTATTTTTGATATATTTATATTGTTTAATTAGCCATATATTTAAAAATTTTATAGTAATTAGATCGAGTTCTTTGAGTAATGCGTTTTCTAATTCAGAATTTGTTTGGTAGAGTAATTCACTCACTATATCTGGGGGAAGACGAAGTAAATTACTAACAGCATTAATATTTAGTTTTTGTCCATAATAAAGTCGCAATAAATTCTGAGATTGAGTATTCAGTCGTTTGACTGCTGTAACCAACGCTGCATGAATTAAATCAGAATAATCGGGAGTTTCGTAATTATACGTTAACCATGTTGTCACGTATCCCGTAACCCATTGCGGCGGTTGCTTTAATGAATATACCGCATTAATTAGCTTGCGCTCAATGGTTTGTAGACGACGTGCGATCGCTCCCTGGGTGAGAGCAAATTTTGCAGCGATTTGTTTTTGATTCCATCCCAATCCATAGTAAAGATATAGAATTTCTTGTTGGTCTTCATTGAGCGCCAGTAATTCGTGCTGTAACACAGCCTCAGTTCGCTGACAAAAGCTTTCTTGCTCAGGTGTAGAATCTTCTATTTCGAGATGAAAACCTCCATCTGACTCAATTTTACAACTAACTGTACCTATTACTTCGAGTGACATACTTGAGGTAATTGATTGGGGGTAATTTTGCAAAGCGGTAATGCAGGTTTCCATCCATTCTTGCAGATGTTCTTTAGTCACATCTTTACCGACTGCGACTTGATGCGGTGCTATAGCTAGTAGTTTTTCGGCGTTGTAATATTGTGCTGCTTCTTGAAAGTCATTGTTATCTGGTTCTACCCAACGTTGTCCGCTGCGAATTGCAGGGTTTTGGATTTTATTGAATTGATAAACTTGTTTAAAATATTTACGCGCAAATAAAAATCTGGAAACCTCCGGTTCACATATACCATATCGAATTAGTGCTTCTTTGAGTTCTTTGTTACTTTTTTTGCACAACAACCGCCATTTGGAAAACTTTGCAACTGCACCCTCATCTTTAATAGTTCTTCGCAAAACTTCAATTATATAAGCGTAAAGTGGCGAAATGCTAGGGTCGTACTTCGCCAAAATTTCTCGAAATTTCACGGGATCGTAAACTAAGCACCTCGCAAAAAAAATATATTCTTCCCAACATTTAGATGGGTTCTCTTTCCATACTTGTGAAGCCGCGCGATAGCAACTTTCCTCACAATATAGACTTAAATGCTCCCATGCTTTTTCGATGCGGTTTTCTGGTTCCCAATTATATTTTGAGGGCAAGTTATTTAGCGCCATATCGAGCCAGAATTGAACTAAGCCTTGCTCACTTTTTTGATTCAATAATGCCGCAAATTGGTCGTGTTGAGTTTTATATAAATCAATATTGCGCTGTAAATGTAGTTCAGGTTTCCATTGAATTGCTCTACGACTAAGTGAATTATCTACAGTCATGTACATATAGAATCGATGAACTAAGTGCTGAAAGCTAGACAATATGGGTAATTGATTTAACATTTTGACCTGATTGACGCACGCTTCAAAGTTATTTTCTATGGTCTATTATTTAATAAAAGGTAGAAAAAATATCATTTTTATGGTGTGATCCAAAACCTTGCCAACATCTGTCAAATCGAATAGCAGATGTAGATAACGTGGGCATGGTGCTCAACCAAATTTTTCATTACCTCATTTGATAATTGAATTTACCTAAGAATAAAGCCCACTTTTTACAAAGTTATTCTCTCGTTACAATAGTTTTTTATATCCTATTTCAGTTATCAAAAACTTTAAAGATAATGATAATCAAATAAAGTGAGAGAAACTTGCTCCCTATTCCCACACCCGATTATCATGATTATTTTGAATATTTTAACTGATTGACAAAAAGCACTTTATCTTAAACTCTCACCGATAGTACTGAGTTATTTCTCCCTTGTCTCCCAGTCCCTTTTTCATCAAGATTACCTTCCTTGAGACAATTACGGGAATATACGCATTGTTTTTTTGTAGTTTTTGTGGGATTCTCCTTTACATAAGTATTTAATACTGTAAATTTATCGAATTACAGTATTTTAATCAACAGCCTAGAAGAGGAGAATCTACATGAGACTCATATCCAGTCGGGCAAATTTGGGGAAGCTAAAGTGTTTTGTCTTTGTCGCATTCTTGTTTAACCGCCCAATGGCTATGGGAGGATTGATCTAATGTCTGCAAATAAATCAAGAAAATCCTCACCAATTCACAGTATAATTTCAGTACCTTTTAAGTATCAAACACAACCTATAGTTTCGCGACTAGTGTCTCGCTATGGTATAACAGTAAACATCATCGCCGCATCATTAGTATCGGGTAGTGAAAGCGATGGCTGGTTTGATTTAGAACTTTTGGGAAATCCTCAGCAAATAACCAATAGCCTGTCTTACCTGCAAGAATTGGGTGTGAGTTTAGTAGAAGTAGCAATCGCAAACCACATTCAACCCAAACAGCATTCCCAGCCTTTTCCAAATGCAACTAACAAACTAACTTGCAAAGAATTGGAAACATTTAAAACTCAATGGGCAACAGAATGCCAAAAATGGCTTTCTCATGGTCAAACTAATCGGCTACACATACAACTGTGTATCTTAAAAAGCTATTACAAGAAACCGATAATTTCTCAACTAGTTTCTCGGTTTGGATTAACAGTTAATATCACCAGTGCTTTTCTCAACCCGGATATGCAAGATGATGGTTGGTTTGACCTGGATTTGTGGGGTCAAACAAAGCAAATCCATTCTAGCCTGCGTTACTTAAAAAAACTGGGATTACCGATTTGGCCTGATTGGTCTGGTACAATACGACACAAAACTTTGGAATCAAGGGTTTTTTAATTTGCTTATTTATTATCCTATGACAGCATTTAATCAAGTTCAATTCAAAACAGCGGCCAGAGTCTCTCTGGTTCCATCAGTGTATGAAAAAACCCAGATTACCAAAATTCGTTTGTGTCTATATATTCCTAATTGCTACCTAAATGAGCCAGTAATTTCTCGCTTAGTTTCTCATCATGGCTTAGTTGTTAACATTATTGGGGCAATGCTGGGAGCAAAAACAGGTGGAGAAGGACGCTTTGAACTGGAAATTCGGGGAACTTTGTCACAAATCTCTAGCGGTTTAAATTACCTCGAATCTCTCAATCTCAAAATTGTTGGTAAGCCAAATGCAGATGGTGATAGTTGGAGTTACTGATGTTAGGTAATTGGTAATGGGTAATTGGTCATTGGTCACTGGGAGATGAGGAAAACAAATACCAAATGCAAAATACCTAAATCTCATAATACCAAATATCTTCTTGTGTCAACACAATTCGATGTAGTGAGAGACGATTAATTAAGCCTTCTTGCTCAAATTGTCCCAGCACACGAGTGATGGTTACGCGAGTAGAACCTAATATTTCGGCAAGGTCTTCATGAGTTAGACGCATATCTATTAAACGTCCTTTATCAACTTCTGAACCAAATTTTTTGGATAACCACGCTAACAATTTAAGCAGCATGGTGTCTACTTTTTTATGGCTACGAATGACCATCAATTCTTCAGCTTGTTGAATATGAGCCAACAAAGTTTCTGTAGATTGATGCCATTCTTCTAAAAGTAATATTTTTGCTTCGACTTTAGTTAGACACTCCATTTGATATGGATCTAACTTGGATAAACTTTTACCAACTATATCCCCTGGCCCCCACAATCCTAAAGCTACTGTCGTGCCATCTTCTAAATATGTAAAAGTACGAACAAAGCCAGTTTCAATTCTCCACAAAATCCCTGGATGCTCTGGTAGAAATGACCTGCGTGTAAAAATCTGCTTGGTATTCTTACTTACTTGATTGGTAACAGATGAAGATAAAAGCATTAGATTGTATATTACTGCTTTTCGATAGAGTAACTGTAGTATATATATCAGGTTATTAGCGATTATGGGTATTACAGTCAGCAATATTTTTCTGCAAATTATGCTCATGCGGTTGAGGTTAAGGTTTGGGCTGCCATCTTTACCTGACTTTTTGAGAGAAAAATAAGTTTTTTTAACCGCAGAGGAACGCACAGAAGAATGCAAGAGAAATAGGTCGGCTCAATAAGTGGCACAGTTAGCGCATAATTATACTTTAATCAATTGAATATTCAAGTATATACTGATACGGCTGTGGCTTATGTTACCCGATCACCCGCTAAAATTTGAAGTCAGGCTGCCATCTTCCCATCCTCAGCTATTAGAAGGGCTAGATATATGGTTGCGTTTGGGTTTGATATCGGATGTGAAAGTGAGGCAGATTTGTGAAGAGTTTCTGGTTTGTCCGGTGGTGTTGCAACCTCAGGTGGCTGTATCAATTTCTGATCCGGTGAAGCAGTTACCTGTAGATATTTTACAGGCAACATCTGTAAAAGCTAGCAGCCGCACACAACCAGAACCAGAGCCAGCTAAACCCAACTTTGTCGCCACAATGTTACAGTCCTTAGGGGCGGAATTGAGTGTGCGCTGGCTGCTATTTTTAGGGGTGTTTCTGGTGGTGGTATCCTCTGGGGTACTAGCTGCAAGCCAGTGGGAAAGGTTCCCCGCTTCTGGACAGTATGGGGTTTTATTGGCTTATACCTTAAGCTTTTGGGGTTTCAGCTTTTGGGCGGCGAAACAAAGCAACCTGAGATTGACTGCACAAACATTGCTGCTGGTGACGCTGTTGTTAGTGCCGGTGAATTTTTGGGCAATGGACAGCTTCAAATTGTGGCACAATCCTTTGGATTGGATCACAGTTGCGATCGCAGCGCCTACGTTGACAGTGATTACTGTTTTACTCTGCAACAATCGGCTATTTTTTACTAATTTACGCACTGATAAATTATTACTGGTCAATATTCTCGGGCTATCGTTCTTACACTGGGGTTGGAAAATCCCCGGTTTTCCGCTAATTGCCGTGTATTTGGCAATGCTAGGCACAACGATTATTACTGTTTATCACAATCTATACAAACAGCCTAAATCCCCAGAAGCTTTGCCAACTGAAAGCAGTAGCCGCATCAGCGTCGGTATTAATTTACATGCTGCCGTGATTATTTATGCCCTATTAATGCTATTAATGCGGGCAATTTTCATTGTCCAGGTAGATGTCACAAAGCTCGGTTTAGCCATTGGTATTTGCGGCTGGTTAATGACTTGGCTAGCACAGCGTGAGAAGAAGGAGCAGGGGAGCAGGGGGCAGGGGGCAGGGGGAGCAGGGGGCAGGGGGCAGGGGGCAGGGGAAGCAGGGGAAGTAGTTTCTTCGTCATCCTCCTCATCCTCCCCATCCCCCTCATCTCCCTCATCCCCCCTCATCTGGGAACAACTCGGAAGTGTGCTGCTATTCTTGGGCTGGTTGGTAGCGGTAATCAATTATCCTTGGCAAGCAATAGCTGTGAGTGGGTTGAGTTTGCAGTTTGTGGGTAGTAGGTTGCAGAGGTATAGCTTACAGCCTGACTTAGCAGCAGTTTTTGTTATTGGCTTGCAGACAATTTGGCTGGGTTGGCGGTTAGTACCAACGGGTGTACAGGAATGGGCGATCGCACTTGGCACGCAACTCACTCAGTCTCAAAATGAACCTGGGGCGTTGCTGGGTGTGGCTTTATTTCCCTACGTCCTTTTTATGGTGGTGCTGACGGAAGGCTTTTATCGTTTGCAAAAGCGGGAATTGGCGCAATTTGGCGATGCGCTGACGTTGATATTGGGGAGTGTTTTAACGACGATCGCTTTAATTAATCCGATATTGCGATCGCTTAATTTGCTATTCTCTACCATGACGCTGGCTTTTGTTACCAAACAACGTTTACAGCGAGAGCCAGAAAGACGAGCTTTTTCTCCCTTGATTTACCTGACTCACATCACGGGAGTGCTGACGTTTTGCTCGATAATTAATTGGCTGTTACCAAGTTTGGGTAAGGAAGTTTGGGCAACTATTTTATTAGTTGTAATGGTAGCAGAATGGGGATTTAGCCTCGGTAATGGACTGTGGCGACAGAGTGCATGGCATATTGGTTTAGCTTTAGCCTTTGTTAGTTTCGCTCTATTTTGGGCAAATGCTGAATCATCTTGGTATGGCGTTGTTCACAGCTACCACCATTGGGGAATTATTTGGCTAGTTACACCGTTAACTCTCACAGGGATTGCTAGCCGCACAACTGGATCGCGTCGGACGATTAGTAGTAGTTTGAGTATCTTGGGTTTAGGAGTGGCTCAGTTACTCACCTTACAACTCTCAGGAACTCGCTTAGTTGGTTTGGCGGTGGCTGCGGTTTTGATGTTTGCGAATACACGCTACTTGCAATATGAAATATCTGCTGGGATCAACATCGGATTTGGGCTGAGTTTCATCGGTGTGCTGTTGTGGGAAGGTATACCAGGATTACCTCATCTCAGTCTTGCTGGTTGGTTTATAGTTGGTGCGATCGCAATTTTAAGTTTATGGTTAGGGCGGACTGTCTTACTTCGCCAAAATCAACCATTAGCCACAATTTATGCTGATGCTAGTGATAAATGGGCGATCGCATTATCTGGCTTAGAGTTATTCTTGCTCACCGTACATTCCCTGAGTGTTTACCAAAGAATTACTACACCAGGATGGTTCTATTTAACAGCCATTGCCATCACCTTGGTAGCAATTACTTATCGCAGTTGGTGGGAACCGACAAACTGGGCATTTTATGGTATTGGTTGGTGTGTGGAATTGTTGATTGCCGAATTACTAGGGTTTTGGGGACGTTCCACTGTTAATATAGCGATCGCAAATATTGCCTTAGGTTTAATCGTCCAACTTTTAGGGGAATGGTGGCGAAGACGCTACCAAGTAGACAACCTCAAGAGTAGTTTGCATATTTTGCCACTGATGTACGGGGCGTTGAGTGTAGTTTTACGCTTAGATACCTTTAACGATTGGACAGGTTTGTGTTCTCTTGGTGTCGCTTTAATTGTGATTGGGGTTGGGCGACGACACGAAGACTTTAAACCCCTTTTGTACATAGGAATTATCGGTGTATCAATTTCTGCCTACGAACTATTGTTTTACCAAATGTCACAAGCGACAGGCGGCGGTTATGGCGATGGCTTAATTGCGATGGCTGCCCTGGGTACAAGTATTATGTATGCCTATAGCCTGTTATCACCTTGGCTAGGAGATTACTTACACCTGACGCGCCAACAAATCAAAAGTATCGCCCATCTGCACTGGGCTTGGAGTAGTTGCTTATTAATTGCGGCAATTGGCGCGCCCATCCTCGGAAATCGCTTGTTAGGATTAGGTACAGGCATTGTATTGATTCAGTATGCCATCTTTGAAGGGCGACGACTGTCTGCTACTCGGCGCATTCTGGGTGACATCACCATAGCCGAGATGTGGGTTTACCTGGGGTTATTAGAAGTAGCAGCCATCAGGATTTATTGGCGTGAAACCGCAATCGGACAACTGTTAGCAGGGCCATTAGTGCCTTGGAAAGGTGCGATCGCTTGCGTAATTGCCTACTTTCTGTATATATTACCCTGGGAGAATTGGGGATGGTCAAAAAGACCTTGGCAACGGGCAGCGTACATAGTGCCATTGGTGATTTTAGCAGAAACCTACTTAAATGTTTACCCCATTACTTTAGCGATCGCGGCTAGTTTTTATGTTTTCCTAGCCATAGTTGGTAACAACATTAGGTTTACATATATCAGCGTGGTGTTGATTGATTGGGCATTATTTCGCTGGTTTTCTGACTTACATTTAAATGATGCTTTGTGGTATGTCACAGTAATTGGTTTATCAATACTGTATATAGCTCAAATAGATCCCCTGTTCCGGCTAACAGAATATAAAGCAGCCCGTCACAGTTTAAGAATGTTAGGTAGTGGATTAATTTGTGGCTGGGCAATTATTTTCAATCAAGATACAGCCTTGATACCTGGAATTTTTAGCCTGATTACTATATTTGCAGGATTGGGTTTGCGGATACGCGCATTTCTTTACATTGGCACAGCCGGATTTTTAATTACTACTATTTACCAACTAGTAATTTTCAGCTTGCGTTATCCATTTTTAAAATGGGTTGTTGGCTTGCTAGTTGGAATTGTGCTAATTTCCATTGCGGCTAACTTTGAAACACGCCGCGCCCAAATTAGTTCGCTATTGCGAAATACCAACGATGAATTTCATCACTGGGAATAAGGGAATTAATCCGTAATGACGCTTCTACGTCGCTCTAAGCGCAGCTATGCCGCAGGCTTTACGCTGCGCTAACGTAATTCGTAATTAAATTTTGGTAGGGTGTGTTACGCCGTAGGCTAACGCACCTTTAATATTAGCGTTGAGACACAAAGTATAGCCCAATACAGTTCAGTTAAAAAAATTAATTGACAACAAAGCCAAAAAAACTAGTACCGCAAGACGACTTTTGACTTTTGCCTTGTTGTACTAGGGTAAGGCTCCCTCTATAATTAGTTCTTCTTGTCTTTGTGTTCCCCTATCTACCTGTCCGTTCAATTCAAATTCTGTCTGAGATAAAGTACCAAAAAAGTTGTAGTGAGCGAGTGCTTCCAAAATGCCCCAAGCATAATTACCTTGAGCAAAGTAAACTTGTGGATAGTTCCGCAACTTTTCAATTTCTTGGCTGTAGTTACCAACAACCACAGCTAGCGTGTTACCCGCCAGCATCGATTCATCATTACCTGATGCACCTGCGACTAAAAACCTTTTGATTGGTAATCCCCACTTCAAAGCACAATAACGAATAGCATCTCCCTTAGAAGCCCGAATTGGTAACAAGTCAAGATACATATTGTGGCTATAGATACCTTTTACATGGAGCCGATGCCGTCGTAAATGACGCATGATTTCTCGAAAACCCACGGATTTTTCTTCATCAATAAAGTAGCTAATCTTGAACTTACCTTGGGTTTCTGGGGGTTGCAGTGTCACGCCTGGTAGTTCCTCCATTGCTTGACGCACTGCGTCTGCTTGCCAACGATAGCTGATGTGTCTTTGCCAGTTCATATCTGGAACTACCTGAGGACCGTAGTAAATCTCGCTACCTGTTGAGACAATTAGCAAATCTGGCATTGGAAAGCGATATTCCTCCAACATCTCTAAGGCACTTTCTAGGTTGCGTCCGGTAGCAATACCGACTCCAGTGGTATGGCCCTCATTATTTAATCGCTCAATTAATTGTTGCAGTGCGTCTGAGTCACCTAAGAGGGTATTATCGATTTCGCAAACAAGGAAACGATCTGCGGTTGGTAAGCGGTTTTTTTCGTGTATGTTCCAATCAGTCAGGTTGCTTGCTGGCCCTTGTCGCAAGGGACTGAGCATAGATTGGACTCTTCGTTGCGGTAATTGACGTACTTGTTCGAGATAGCGTTCTACGTGGGTATCCCAAGAGAAATTTTCTCGTACCCTACTTAAACCATTAGTAGACCAACGCTGCCATTGTTGAGTATCGGTTAATGCTGTTCGCAAAGCATCCTGAATCTGTTTAATATCGAGGGGATCAATTAGCAGACCATTGTCACAAGCCGCCAGGATATCTCGCGGGCCTCCATCGGATGTGGCAATAATTGGTACACCGCAGGCGGTAGCCTCGATTAAGGTGAGACCAAATGGCTCAGTTAATGCCGGATTAATAAAGACTCCTCGTGTTTTTGCCAGTAATCGATAGAATTCGGGCACTTCATCAGCGCTGTGGTGTTTAGGATAGGCGATGTAACCGTAAAGGTCATAGCGGTCGATTAACTGGAAGATTTCTGTGAGTACCTGACGCGGCCCTGATTCCATCGTCGTGATATCATCTCGATTTCCTAAGACGAGGACTAAGTTCGCTAAGTGACGCAATTGAGGATCTTTGCCATAAGCTTTCACCAGAGTTCCGACATTTTTACGCATCGCCGGCCGGGAAATCGCCATAATCATCGGCTTTTCCGGAGCTTTGAGAAATCGCTTTAATTCTTCGTAAATCGGCGGTTCCTGCCAATTTTGGGGAACTGGATAGAAGCGTTCGAGTACTACCCCAGGAGGAATTACAACCATCCGTTGCGGTTGATAGTGGTCATAAATACCATATTGCTGCGTTACTTCTTGATTGGTACTGGCAATAATTAACGCTGCACTAGCAAGGGTGGTTTCCTCAGCTTCAATTCTTGTAGTGATATGAAAATTATTTTCAATCACTTCCGGTTTGGTTCCATGTTCTAATAATCGTTGTTGCTTTACACGCCCCAGGGAGTGGCCTGTATGTACTAGTGGGATACCTAGCCAAGCACCAACCCGACAACCCACGTATCCCGCATCAGCATAATGGGTATGAATTACATGGGGTAATTTACCGATTTGGCGCAGGTGTCTGAGTAACTCATCGGCAAAGTTATCCAAATGCGGCCAGAGAACTTCTTTGCGGAGATAGCGACGTGGACCGCAGTTAAGACGAATAATTTGAGCTTTGTCAGAAAGAACTTCTACAGGTTTGGCGTAGTCAGGACTGACTTTTGGGTCGTTAACTAAACGAGTAACTAGGTCTACACGTTCTACTTGAGGATTTTTTGCTAAGGCTTCAGCGAGTTCTAGCACATATTTTGTTTGTCCACCTGTATCAGCATCTCGTCCTAATTCTAAATTGTGGCCTCGAATTAACCCATGAACGCTGACTAGTAGAATATACAACCCTGAGCTATTTGACATAGTGCATTCCTCGCCATGACTGTATTCCAGCCTAAGAACAGCATTTACTAAAGATGACTGTTAACCGCTACAGGTAAATAAACAATTATCCAGGTCTTTGCAGATTATAGAACAGATTTCCTTTCAGGATATTTGGGGAATCAATATTAGGTAATACCAAAGCGACGGGTATAACCCCAAGACCACTCAAAATTATCTATGAAACTCTATAAAAAATCACCTTTAACTGGATATCCTTGAGTAATGGCGCTGCTGACCTCAAATATTGCCGCAAAAACATAATGCGATCGCCTAATCTAATGACAATAGCATTGAAATAATCGGCAAAATCCCAAGCTATTTCTCGACTGCGCCAAGAACCATACCATCGATATATGTGCTAGTTGCGAATGCAAAAGTTTGCCAGCACAGTCAAAAATAAAAACGCGCTGGTTTATTATAGCCAGCGCGTTTTTGTATAAAAGATTGCTAATTAACTAACGGCGGAATCTATTAGGGTCGAGGCGAACGCTATTTGGTTGTTGGCGACCAGTGGTTTGGCTATTGGAACGGGAACGCAGTGCCACACCATTCTTTAGTCCGCTAGCGGTACCGCCATCTTTGCGATCGAGGAAAGGTTTGAGGTTGATACCACTTCTAGCAGAAGAAACTCGATTTCCACCTAAAAGTGTGCGACCTAAGTTATATAAATCACCTACTCCGCTTTGATTGTTACGGTAGGTGTTAACGGCGATGGTTTGCTGACCACTGTCTGCAGTGGTTAGGTTTTGGAAAATGCTATTGCGGACAGCATAAGCATCTTTGTCACGGGGTACGGTGAGGACAATTCGACAGCCAGAGTTAGCCTCAGTTGTGACGCAGACAATATTCTCGTTATTTTCTCTGGTTACTTGTAGTTCTTGCAAGCCATCTGGACGATACAATTCTAAGCGTTGGGCAATTGTTGCACAGCGCTTTTCTGGGTCCCAACCACCACCTAAAGCTGCAGGTGCTGCCCAAGCAAAGTATTGACCTGGTTGGCTTTCTGGCTGATACATTACGGTATATTGACCATTATAGGACTGGCAACTAAACCGAGTACCAGCAGCGGTGGGGGAAGTTGGTGTACTTGTTGGCGTACCTGTTGGTATTGGTGTAGTTGTTGGTGTGGATGTGCCCGATGGTACAGTAGGCACGACAACGCCTCCGTCAACTTGGGCAAATGCTACCGAATTGCCCAGGAAACAGGATAAACCTAAACTACTTAAAAGAACAAATTTCAAAGCGTGTGATGACATAAATCATCCTCTAGGGGAAATAGGTAGGGATATTGATAGTTCTAGTGACGAAAAATATTGTTTTTGGTTCATCAAGAACGCCGCTTTTTTTCTTCTTGTTCTTTTTTGTCTTTAAGTAGCTGTTTTACCTTGGCTTTAATTTGCGCGTGTCGTTCTACCCCTTCGTAGGCGTAGCGGTTGTATTCGCTATTAATAATCATATCTTCCAAATAACCGACTCGCTCACTACCTCCTGGGTGAGACGATAACCAACTGGGAGGAGCATTTTTCTGTTGTTTTTCTAGTGTTACCATCAAATTACGTAAGCCATCAGCAGCATAACCTGTAGCGACAATTAGGCGTGTGCCGAGGGTATCTGCTTGACGTTCCATGTCACGGCTATAATTTAGGGCCGAAAGTTGACCGATAATACCGCCCAGGGGAAGATACTGGGTAACGTTAGCGACAAGATTACCTTGAGTGATTAGTTGAAAACCGTGAGATAAAACTACATGGGATAATTCATGGCCGATTAACCCAGCCAATTCTGCTTCAGAGTTCGTTTTAGCGATCGCACCTGCATTAATAAAGATTTTGCCACCAGGGAGTGCAAAGGCGTTGAGTTTTTCGTCGGGAACCACAAAAAACTCGTATTTGAACTCATTACGTCCTGCCACCTTGGCTAATTTCTGTCCAATTTCATTGACGTAGGCGACTACTGTTTCATCGGTAATCTGTTTGAGTTCTTGTTTTGCTTGCTTGGCTACCGATTCGCCAATAGATTCTTCACCGCGTAGTAGCATGATAGTAGAGTCAAGGGCAGAAAACGGCCCCAGCAAACTGCCACTAACAGCGTAACCTAATGCACCTGTGAGAATATTAGCGATCGCATTACCTCTAATTTCTGCTTGAATATGAGACTTATAACGTTTAAGATGAACTTCTGCTAAGTTGGTAAACTCTGGTGCTTGAGCGTCTTTGGGGTTGAGAATGGCAAATTGACGCGCTGCTAAAGAAGCTTCCATCCATTTTTTGGCTTCTGCGAGTGCTGACACTCTCGCTTTAATTAGTTCTGGTTGATTGGGATAAAGCGAAGCTGCCCGTTCTAATATATCTAATGCTTGTTGAGAGCGATCGTATTGTTTGAGAACTTCCGCAAATCTGAGATGTCCTGGGATAAATTCCGGATACTGCGCAACTAATAGTTGCAGTGGGACTAAAGTCCTTGATTCTAACTTCTTGGCTATGCCCGCCTCTGATTCTCGCCAGTACACCTTACCTCCTGGGGATAGTTGCGTTGGGTCAACAATTGCGGCTTTTCGTGCTTGAGGTTGACTGGTTTTCGCAAAAGGTTCTTTCACCTCACGATAAATTTTTTCTGCTGCTGCAATTTCTCCCGCCTGATAAAGCTTGTCTGCTTCAATAAATTTTTGCTGGCGAGCAATTTCTTCAGGTGTAGGTGCAGGTTCCGTCGCTTCATCTGGCTTTTTCGGTTCTGTAACTTCTGGACTGGGTGTAGGTGTGGGTTGTGGTATGATTACTGGCTTTGGCTTTTCATTTGGATGAGGAGTTGAGCGTTGCAGTATTTCCTGTAGCTGTTGTTGTGTATTTGCAGCAGATTCTTGCGCGGGAATAGGTGCTGTAGGCTGGGTAAGGATAATTAAAATCGATGTTCCAAATGACAGTAAGACCCAGTTCAAGGTTAGCAGCAGAGACTTCCTAGTTCGTTTCATGCTGGGATTCACCTCTATAAAAGGTTAGTATTTTTAAAATACCTCTAAATGGGTGTTTGCAATACTACTTAGTTCAGCATGGTTTGGGGAAAAGGGAAAAGGTTAAAGGTTTTGTCTTTTCCCACTACTCCTTCTACCAATTCGCCACAATAAAGCAACGGATATAAGCATTAAAACCCAGATGGAACCTTACTGTCTTATTTTTGAATTTTGAATTGATATTAACTCTCCATCACAGCATTTGATAATCCATCAGAGACCAAAAAACCGTTTCTCGCGAGCCTACTATCAACAACTTCTAATTCCGAATCATAATTATTAATTAATGGTAATAGTTTGTCATGTAAATGCATTGATTGTAAATGACTATTTATGCCAGATACTGCTAAATTGTAGGCGGCGATTTTTTGAACGACTAGGCTAAGAATTCGCTGATTATTGGTAATTTTTTCTTGGGCTTCTTGTTCAAGCGTTGTTTCTAAATAAATCTTGGCATTAGGATACTGCTGTAATATATCATCCGCTTGCTGATTTGCCATTTCCAATAACTGATTTTTGAGGATTTGGTTGATGGTTTGACGAAAAGATTTGCGGATAGTTTGGGAAACTTTTGGCTCAAAATCTAATTTTAATAATTGCCGAATTGCTGGTTCGGCTTCTACTATACTTTCGCAGTCATAACCTTGAGAAGTTTGCTGCAATGTTTGCCGGAATTGATATATAGAAAAAGTGCCTTCATCATAAAACCTGGGACTTTCTCGGACAAAGCGATCGCACTCTACGCTAGCAGCACTAATTAATGCTTGAGAAACCAGCTTTTCTACAATCTTGATTTCTTGTTCAATGCCGCCATCGTGACCTAACAAACGATATAATTGGCGATAATATTCTGATTTACGAATCTTTTCCATTAGCTGCCCAAAAAGATTGGCAATTAATTGCTGTGAAGACAAAATCAAAATATCCTCTAACTGATTAGCTAAATAGTAAAATGCCTCTACTAAAATAGCAAGTAAAGGTGCAGTCGCATTTCGAGGATGACTGAGAGTTGCACGTCGATAAGCATCTGCAACCGAGAAAGTATCTATCAACTCATCTAAACGACGAATCATCCGTGATTGCAATTGCCGAAAATCTGCTTCAAAATTATCACAGTTATTATTAATGACTAAATTAACTTCTTCAGTAATATGCTGAATCCAGTCTTTGCCAACTTGCTGTAATTGCTGGTTGAGACGTTGCAATTCTTGGACTTTCATTGTCTCAATTTCTCGCGGCTGACTGTCTAAATCTTGATATACAGCTTGATAATGTTTTTTTAAGTTAATACAAATATCTTGCAAATCCTCAGCAAGATTTTGAAAAAGTTGTGGGCGTTTTTCTTCAGTAAGATAACGAGTAATAGCAGTTCTAAATTCTTCAATACCACTATCTTTAATTAACTGATTAATTAATGGTATGCCCTGTTCTTTGATAATTCTGACATAGTTTTCATTGGGACTTTCAAAACTATTCACAGAAATCCGAAACTGAGTAGCTGACAACTTACCAGAGTTAGCACAGTAGCGGTTAAACTCATTGATAAATTGAGGTGTTTCTTCTCTACCATCAAAAGCTCTCACACTCGCAGCAAAGATGGAATCTAAGCCAAATCTATCTTTCTCACTTGTTTGTTTAATTTGACTTCCATAAAATCCTAGTAAACCGCTAGTTTTGTAAACTCTATTTGTATCGCGAAACTGCCCAGTAATCAAATCTTCTAATCGTTGCCTTAGCTGGGAATTATACCACGTTTCATCAATGCGGTTAAAAATATAGAAAACGCGATCGCGGATTCCTCCATTCCTGTGCATGGTTTCCAAAAGTTCTGTTTCTTCCTTTGTCATATCACCAGCTGCGGCGGGTTTCAACACGCATACTACAGCCGAAGTTTCAGGATGTTGAATTTTTTGATAAGTTAGCAATGCATCCTTCTCTACTGGCGCATCAATACCTGGCGTATCAATAATTACATTGCCATCTTGTAATAGAGGATGGTTGCAATAATATTCAATTCTCTTTAAAACAGCACTATTGCTACCACGACGTGCATATCCAGCAGCTTCTTTAATATTAGAAAAATTAAATTGCGCCATTGAATATGTGGCATTATTCACCGTGTGGATATGTTGACGATTTGCTACATAACCCTCAAGCAATAACATTAACGCTTTTGCTTGTTTTGCACGTTCCGATTTACTCTCACCGCCTTCTTGCTGAAGAATAGCTTGACAACCTTGGTTAAGCAAATTAATAATATCAGCCTGGTTAATATTTGCTACTGTCTTAAATCCTAATTGTTGACACAAAAAAACAGCTTGTTCTCGAATTTCGGCTTCACTCAAAAATGTTAAAACTACACGTTCTTGATCTACATCTGCATATTCAATTTTGCACTCTGTACCTGTAGCATGTCCTTCTGCACTGTATAGCAATTCTCTTTCTAGCAAGGCATTGATCAGCATTGATTTACCAGCACTAAATGCACCAGCAAAGACAATTTCAAATCGTGGAGAAATTACTTTAGCCAGAGAAGTTTTTACAGGTGTAATGTCATAAGCTCGTAATGTAGGTTCTTGTTGTAAAAAATTTAATATATATTCAACTTGTTCTTTTAAATCTAGACCTTGAAGCGACAAGTCTGACATATTGATGATCCTGAAAGTTTTTCAGTATATTTTATTAAAATTAATATTAAAAATAAAACAGTGGTATTACTGAGAAAAGCCTCGAACCCTTTTAAGTAGCCATCATGAACTGTGTACACCATAACAGATGAAAAAGGGGCTAGGAGTTACGGGCAAGGGGCTAGTATTTTTTACTCAGCACGGGATAAACGCAGGGCTACCGCTCTAAGCGCAGCCCTGCCCGTAGGGCTTTACATGACTTTTTCACCGGAGTTTTGTTTCTCCCTTAAAAATGTTTAAGTCCCGCTATGGAGAGACTATTTGCCACCACTGACCTTGGTCATTCAATCTATACAAGCTACGATTTAATTATTGCTGCAACCAGCAAGCAAAGCAGCGATAGAAGCTAACCGCCAGTCAGAAAGCAACGCTTGGGATTGAGCTTATTTTTATATGCACGCCTCTCCCGCGCTTCTTTCTCGGTTGCATTCGTTGTATGTAATCTGCCTATTTAAGCTTTTGTGAAGATTTATACAGAAACTTGTTTTGTCAATTGACGATGCCAGTATTAACCGAATATACATGCGAGAATTGAGTACATAGAATTTGAGACTCAACCCCAGCATAGGCAAACATGACCGTTACTTCCAGCATTAAACTGACGATTCACTTTAATGACCTCGATTTGGAGCCAGAAGAACAAGACGAGCAGGTTCAACGCTGATTGCTGAACTCAATTATATGGATGAGGTAGAGTCAGTTAATCGCGTCCTTGACCCCAACCCACCAGCTGACAATAAGTCATTAGGCGGTTTCTTGGTTGGCTTGTTGATGGCTGAGGTGAATACAGCCAATGCTAAGAAGTTAATCGGGTTTCTGGGCGATCGCCTCGGTGGTAAGCCGATTGAACTTTCCGTAGAAGCTAATGGCAAAAAATTGACAGTGAAAGCCCACAGCCGAGAAGAACTGGAAGCTGCCATTAAAGTAGCTCAAGATTTTATAGCAGCACGATCGCGATCAGGATGAGTTTATCTCCATCGATGAACTCCATGAATACGCCAGTCAGAAGGTGCGAGAACTTCAGCCTGCGATGAAACCGGAAATCTATGCAATTCGAGAAGGTTTTAAGATTCGACTGACAAAGGTGGCTCCGGGCGATCCCAGACAGCGATACCGTAAAGAGGTAGCGCGATTTATTCATCGAGGTGAAATTTCCTTTGTTGGTCGTCGTACATTGGATGTACTGAGGACTCGCTTGGGATTGGAGATAACTGAGGCAAAGGCGGTCAAAGATGAGGTGTTAGAACCGTATCGTAACGAGTTCCGCGAAAAACTCCAGCAGTATCAGCAGGTGTTCACCGATCTACTGGAACGAGACGAGACGATTACCGATAGCGATCGCCACGATCTGCAAAATCTCCAGCAAATTTTGGGGCTGCGGAATGAGGACACGATGCCGATTGAGGCACAGGTGACTGCACGGTTTAAGACACATCGGCAAAACCTGCAAACCTATCAACATCAACGCAACAAGGCGTAACGCTAGAGAAAACTTCACCAAATACTAAATAATTGAAAGCCTTAATCTGTGTCGATGCTATATATACACCAGTGTTTATTGAGACATGAATAGAGCAACAGTTAGCGCTTTACTGGTGAAGTATTAGGTAGTTTAAACAAAGATATGATGGTACTAATTGATGCGGTCTTGAAATTGCATTTGGAATTGGTTTGAGTTTGCAGAAAAATAGCAAATCCACGCAAAACTTAGTTTAACTAAAGACTCCAACTAGAGATAATTATGAACCAAGAGCTTAACCAAGCGATCGCCTTAGAAGTTCAGCTATTCCACAGCATCGAGCAGAAAGAAAATTTTCTTTTTTTACTTGGTGCTTTACTTGCTAAAGTAATCAGCCTTCAAAAAGCCGCAGAAGTTATGCAACTTGAGCCAGCAGAATTCCTCAAAATTCTAGACCTCATGGGAATTCAATTTTCTTACCTTTCTGAAGAAGATATTGATTTGAAAGACATCTACTACCTAAACTTCTTTCAAATGAAATCCACGTCAAAGAAACGGAGAAAGTATTAGAGGCAGTTAGATGACCAGAGTTTATTTAGAGACAAGTATTTATAACCGCCCCTTTGATGACCAAACACAGCCAAAAGTATTTCTAGAAACACAAGCTGTCATCTTAACTTTACAAATGGTCGAAGCAAAATTAATAGAATTAGTTAGTTCTTCAGTTCTAAAATATGAAAATAGCCGTAACCCGTTTCTAGTAAACCAACAGTCAATGGAGCGATACTTACAAATAGCTACATTGAAAGTATTACTAGATGAAAACATTAGAGTGAGAGCAAAACAACTAGAACAACAAGGGATTAAAGCCATTGATGCTCTTCACGTTGCTTGTGCCGAAGCTTCTCAAAGTGATTATTTTATCACTTGTGATAAGAGATTAATCAATCGCTGTCAAGGTTTAACACTCAAAGCAATCAACCCAACTGATTTTATTTTGGAGATAGAAGATGACAATTAAAGTTATTAACGAACAGCAAAATTTACAAGAAGTAATGCAGGTACTTTTTACACATTTAGAGCCATCCAAGGTAATGAAATTTTGGGCAGCTTGTAAATTAGGCGAAGGTGATTATTTACAACTAAAAGAAAAACTATTTGCTCAAGATAATGTTGATAGTTTGTATGAAAAAATTCAAGCCTATCAAGACATAGAATGAAACTTTAAGAAGAATTCTCCAAGTCAGAAGCAAAGCCGGAGATGCTCCACCTACGGTCAGAATTAAGCCAACTAGAGATAATTATGAACCAAGAGCTTACCCAATCGATCGCCTCAGAAGTTCAGCTATTCCACAGCATCGAGCAGAAAGAAAATTTTCTTTTTTTACTTGGTGCGTTACTTGCTAAAGTAATCAGCCTTCAAAAAGCCGCAGAAGTTATGCAACTGGAGCCAGCAGAATTTATCAAAATTATAGACCTTATGGGAATTGAATTTTCTTACCTTTGTGAAGAAGATGTTGCTTTGGAAAAAAGCTGGTAAATGAATGCAAATTGTTCTCAATTCATCACCACTGATTTTTCTCGCTAAACTGAGCTACCTGAATCAATTTATCGAATATCCTGATGATTTTTATATTCCTCAATCTGTTGCCGAGGAAATCAGTGCTAAGTCAGATCCAGCTAGCCAAACCATTCAAACACTAATCAACGCTGGTAAACTGCAAGTTCGTACATCCAGCCTTATAACCCTCCTCAACAGCTTAAATCAACGATTGGGTAAAGGAGAATCGGAAGCGATAGCTTTAGGGATTGAGTTGAATGCAGATTATGTTTTGTTAGACGACTCGACAGCTAGAAGAGAAGCTAAAAGACTTGGTTTGAGTATCAAAGGAACGTTAGCCGTTATCAAAAAGATAAGCAAAGATGGTAAAATTAGCATTGAGAGCCTAGATAGTCTTTACCAAAAAATTATTGAAATTGAGTTTAGAGTTAAGCGATCTTTATTTGATCAAATCTTTTCTGAAGAATAAACAAAGAGCTTACTCAAGCGATCGCCAGTTTCCCTTGAGAGCATCGCGTTTGGTGGGTGAGTTATGGTTGTGCGATCGCCGAAAGGCGGCTCTTTGGAGCATCGCAACTGTACAATGATGAAGCCATACAACTAGGGCGTGAATATGGTGAATCTCAGCGATCGCATTCTGGAGAATCGGAAAACACGAAATCCCACCCCCTAGAAGAGGGTAGGATCAGCTGATGATGAATTCTTAATTGGTGCTTTAGTAATGAGTACCTGTTTTACGATGGTTGATAGCAGTCAACGCATCAGGTTTGAGTAATTTACCATTATCCACAGTTGCGTAAACTACCCAATGATCGCCACATTCTAGACGTTGGCTCACTGAGCATTCAAGATAGGCGATCGCATCGGTAAGCACAACACAGCCGTTATCTGCTACTGCTGTACTAAAGCTAGCAAATCTATCTTCTCCGGGAGCAAATGATTTGCGAAAATGCTTTGTATATTCTACATGATTGCCTTCTTCTAAAACATTTAAGGTAAATTTACCACCCGGATACATCAAAGATTCAATTGCTCTTTCTTGAGCGATCGCCACAGTGATACCTGGTGGATTAAATGTGGCTTGAGATACCCAAGCACCTAGCATTCCTGTAGAAACTTCGCCTTGCTTGGCTGCGACGACGCAAACTGAACCAACAATCCGACCAACAGCTTGTTCTAAAGGAGTAGCAGATTGTTGCGGTACTCGCACTTTTTTGGCTTTTTTTATAGTTTGGGCAAAATCTGTGCCTAATTCTTCACAGTATTTGAGAGTTACATCGTCAGGTTTAAACTTGACTTTTAGGGTTTCAAAACCAAATTTATAACCAGCGTCTCGGAGTTTACCTTCAATTAAATCAAAGGCTTCACCACTCCAGCCATAAGAACCAAACACCCCAGCTAGTTTATTGTTATCGCCATCGCTGAGGACAATCCCTAAAGCGGTATGAATGGGGGTAGGTGCATGACCACCAATAGTAGGAGAACCAATGATAAATGCATCGCACTCTTGCAAGGTAGTACGGATTTCATCAGCAGGCGCAAATTCGCAGTTGATTGATTTTACCGCCACTCCGCCTTTAGTTAATCCCAGAGCGATCGCCTGTGCTAAGGTTGCGGTATTTCCATAAGCTGAAGCATACAGCAGCGCCACGGATATTTCTCTGGTTCTTTGAGCGTGGCTCCAATCTCCATAAAATTTGGTCAGTTCGATTAAGCTGGTGCGTACCAACGGCCCATGACCAACACCATACATTCTCACTTGCAAATCAGAGATTTTCTCTAAAGCCGCTTCTACGTGCAATGCATTCGGAGCCATCAAACAGTTGTAGTAGTAGCGCTGGTCTTCTTTAAATGTTTCCCAGTTGTCATCAAATACCTCATCGCCACAAATATGAGAACCGAATAACTTATCTGTGTAGAGAATTTGGGTTTGTTGATCGTAGGAACAAAGTGCTTCCGGCCAACGGGGGCTAGGAGTAGGAAAGAATTTTAAAACATGACCTTTACCTAAATCTAAAGTTTCTTTCCCCCGCATCACCAAGATATTTAAAGAGTCATCAGGAAAAGCATTTCGCAAATTAGCAGCACCGGGAAGCGAACAGACAAAAGTAATCTGCGGTGCTAATTCGAGCAGAGCTTTGTAAGTTACAACGCGGTTAGGATTAAAGTGACCTAAAATTACATAATCCAACCGTTTTAAATTGAGAGTCTGCTGTAAAGCTTCCAGATAAATTTCCGTAAAAGTTTCCGCTGGTGGGTCAATAATTGCAGTTTTATCGCCTTCAATTAAATAGCAATTGGAGGTGGTACCCCTTTCAAGTGCATATTCAATTTCAAACCGCAGACGTGACCAACTACGTGCTCTTAAAACTTTAGTATTTGTCGCAATGGGCAAAACTTGTACGTCACGGGGTTTGGAATTGCTCATAGATTTCGGGTAAGATTTACGAAAAACTTGGAAAAACCGGGTAGGATTTACCCAGTTTTTAGCGAATTCAAAGACGCGGGTGAGGGAATTGGAGAATCTCATAGGAAGTATGAAGTGTGAAGTGTAAAGGATGAAGTTTTTAGCCTTTAACCTTCATCCTTCATCCTTTCTTAGTAGTAGTTACCTACTTTGCGATGACGAACGGCTGTCAGTCCTTCTGATTTGGATACACGACCTTCTTGGACAGTGCAATATAAAATCCAGTGGTCGCTGCATTCAATGCTGCTTTGCACTTCACATTCGATATATGCCAAAGCATCTGTGAGAATGGGAGAACCGTTCTTTGCTGTTTGAGTTTTGACACCAGCAAATCGATCGCCACCAGGAGGTAAGCGCTTGAGGAACTGCTTCTTCAGTTCTTGATAATTCCCTTCTTCTAGGACATTCAGCACAAAGCGATCGCCTATTTGCATCAAGGAATCAATGGCGCGGTCTTTGGCTACAGCTATTGTCAATCCCAAGGGTTGTAAACTTGCTTGGCTTACCCAGGATGCAAGCATTGCACTGCTGACATCACCTTTGGTTGTGGTGACAATATATAGTCCACTGCTAATCCGTCCCAACGCTTTTTCCATATTTACGTCGAGGGACTTGATCTGCTTGATGTTGCGATCGCGCATCAGCACTTGTCCCAAATCTGTACCCGCTTCTCCACAAAGCTGGTATGTTGAGGCGTTGGGAGCTTCTTTAATCCGAATTGCTGGGAAGGCTTCCTTGATACCAGAGTCGATAAATTTACGCCGCAGGGTATCAATGGGTTCATCATCTCCACCGTAACACTCAAACAATCCCACCAGTTGCTTGTTATTAGCTACAGCCAACAGTGAACTGATACCAGCTTGAGCCGCAGCAGCAGAAGTTGGCGGCATACCAATGACGATACCAGCTGCTCTACCTGCTAGTTCTTGAATTTCTTGGGCTTCAGCAAAACTCAGATCGATCATTTCGATCCCAACTCCAGTTTTCTGGATTCCTTCACCAATCGCTTGAATCAGCTGATCGCCAAAGCCGTATTCTGAGACATAAAACAAGCCGACAGTAGTTTCTGCTTTTGCTTGTCTTTGGCTCCAGCTTTGGTAACACTCGGTCAGCACACCTAGGTTGTGGTGCAGTAGGGGCCCGTGACCGTTAGCAATTATGTTAATTTTCCCTAAGTCATCCATCCGCTTCATTGCATTTAGCAAAGAGCGAGCATTAGGGCCCATCAAGCAATCGTAATAAAATCTAAAGTCAGCTTCAATCGCCTCTAAGTCTTCGTCAAAGGTGCGCTCATCACAGAAGTGCATCCCAAAAGCATCACAGGTGTAGATAACTTCGGTTTTGCGGTCATAGCTGAAAATTGTATCTGGCCAGTGCAGATTAGGCGCACTCACGAATTCGATTTCGTGTCCCTTGCCAATATTTATGCGATCGCCACTTTTGACAATCCGCTTGGAAAATGGCTCGTGTACCAAACCTTCTAAAAATTGCAATGCAATTTTGGAAGCTAAAACAGTGGCTCTAGGAGCTAACTGAAGAACATCTTCAACCAAGCCGCTATGGTCTGGCTCTGTGTGGCTGACAATAATGTAATCAATAGTCTTGGGGTTTACAAGACTTTTTAGCGTGTCTAAATACAGTTGACGAAACTTCTGGTGAGAAGTATCAACCAAAACTGTTTGCTCACCCCTAATTAGATAGGAATTGTAAGTCGTACCATTTTGCAGTCCGAATTCGATATCGAAGCGATCGCGGTCCCAATCAAGAGAGCGAATCGCCGTTGTGTTAGGGGCAATTTCTACAGTTTGTATAGTTAGCCGATGCTGAACGTTCTCTGCGATCGCTACCATTATTCGTCTCCGAGCGCAAAACAACAATATTTTTGTCTGCACTCATTGTCCCTATAATTTTTTCTTTGAGTTGTAATGAAAGTTAGTTTTTGCAAAAATCAACTTGTAGCAATTGTTGCTCTTTTCCAGCATATTTTTTAACTAAAAAAATCTCCTAAAAATCAAATTATTTCAAAGTATCGCGTATTAAATCTTGATATTTATTGGCATAATTTAAAATCACAAAACTATCATACCTATCATTTTGATATTGACAATAATTTCGTAACAAAAAGCATATAATTGTCTGCCGTTGTATCTATTTTTAATTTTTTCTATTCACCATTACTTATATTCATTTAGTGAATTGGAACTTTCAACTAAGTAGGTGGGCGCGAAAATTTATAACTACATAATTGCGTTTGCCCTACAGCCCTTTGGGCATCCTACGGCAGGCGTTCCCGTTGGCGCAGCCTCTCGTAGAGAAGGGTACGGAGAGAAGCGGAGTGTAAAGCCTCCGGCATAGCTTTGCTTAACGCGTAGCGTTCCCGCAGGGTAGCAATCGCAAGGGTTTTGATAGATTTACATTCTGTTACATAGTTAGGTTTATTCATGCCTACCTACTTATGTAACTGGTAATAATAGCAAATCAGAATATCTTCATCTGGCTAGAACAATTGCTTCTACTGCACTATGTAATTATGGTTGGAGAAATCTGCACTACAATTTCGTCGGCTATTTATATAGATAGCCAACGTTTTGATATCAAGATGCGACGGAACACTGAGTTTCCCGTAAGCTTATCAGCCTGCCTATTTGAGTGGAATTTTCATACTCAAATCCAACCACTTCGATTGTGTAATCGGCGCACTAGTAGAAATGTAGTCCACGCCAGTCTGGGCTACAGCGCGAATCGTGTCCAAAGTTACATTGCCTGAAGCTTCAATTTTAATGTGGCTATACTGTTGGCGAATCAACTGCACTGCATGAGACATCATATTTACAGGCATATTGTCCAACATAATAATGTCAGCCTTATACTGTAGCGCTTCTTTCACCTGCTCTAGAGTTTCTGTCTCTACTTCTATTGTTAGTGGATAAGGTATCTGAGAACGGATGCGGGTAATTGCTTCGCCAATTCCTCCGGCCGCTGCAATGTGATTGTCCTTAATCATCACCGCATCATCCAGTCCCATGCGATGATTAATTGCCCCACCCACAGTCGTTGCGTATTTTTCCAACAGTCTCAGTCCCGGTGTAGTTTTGCGCGTATCCACCAACTGAGCAGGTAAATCCGCAATTTGCTCTATATATTTATTAGTTAAGGTGGCAATCCCACTCAAACGCATAGCTAAGTTAAGTGCCACCCGTTCCCCCATCAGCAGCGCGTCCAATGATCCATGAATTTCTGCTACTACCTGTCCTGGTTGGCACCATGTACCTTCGTCTGTAATTGGCACAAAGCTGACTTTTTCATGCAAAAGCTGAAACACCCTTGCTGCAACTGGTAAGCCAGCAATTATTCCTGGGGCTTTAGCTATCCATTTGGCTGTTCCTGGTGTGACATCTTTGGCTAGTAGGCTGTTTGTTGTGCGATCGCCCCGACCAATATCCTCCAACAACCAGCCATGCAAAAGTAGATCTAATACTAGCCAAGGTGGCAAAACAGCAAACTTGCTCACAAAATTATTGCGTCCTT
>JAVRCF010000070.1:0-43526 GCA_034530935.1 Aulosira sp. DedQUE10
TTGCGTCAGCAAAGCCGGGGTGGGGTAACGCGGATCGTGATGGTAAATGAGCGATCACATCTGGGCAAGGGTTTCACGTTAAGTTGACACGTATGCAGTGCGTTGGGCACCACCAAAGCTTTCGTTCAAACCTTGATCTAACTGGTGCCCACCCTACAAAAATTTTTATAAAATGTTTAGTTTCTTATCAATAAATTGTTGCTGAATGTAATAAAAATCGCAATGTTGGTGACCAGAATTACAATGTTGGTGATGGGCAGCAAGCTTTCTAGCAAGAGAGAATATTTAAGGACATCCAAAAATTAAATTACTCAATTCCTACATCCAATACGACTATCAAATTTCTGCTCCCCCTGCTCCCCCTGCCCTCTTTCCTTTAACACTGATGAAAAAATACACCCCACAGTTTAACAGTAAGGTGTATTTTATAGTAATTATCCTTGACGGATATAAGTAATTTTCCTGAACAATTAACTAGCTAACAGTAGAAAGTTGCCGCTCAAAGAAAGCTTGTAATACTCTTTCTGCTATTTGACGACTAGTTAAACCTAATTCAGCCTTAGATTCATCTGGTGTAGCATGATCTACTAAGATATCTGGTACACCGATGCGCTTCACGGGAACTACAACATCGGCATCGAGTAAAGCTTCAGCTACCGCAGAACCAAAGCCACCCATGACGCAGCCTTCTTCTAAAGTGATGACGCGACCAATTTTCTTAGCTAAAGGCAAAATCAATTCGTTATCCAAAGGTTTGGCGAAACGGGCATTAACTACGGTGGCTTCAATACCATGTTCGCTGAGAATTTCCGCAACTTGCATACTTGGGTAAACCATTGTGCCGTAGCCGAGAATTAACACATCATCGCCTGTGCGGAGAATTTCGCCCTTGCCGATTTCTAAAGGTTCCCAGCCTTCTTCCATCAAGGGTACGCCATGACCATTTCCACGAGGGAAGCGCATAGCGATCGCACCTTTGGTATAATTAACCCCAGTAACAATCATCTGTTGTAGTTCGGCTTCGTCTTTGGGTGCCATCAATACCATGTTAGGAATACAACGCAGATAAGCAATGTCATACATACCTTGATGGGTAGGGCCATCAGCACCCACAATACCCGCCCTGTCTAAGCAGAAGAATACGGGCAGGTTTTGAATGCAGACATCGTGGACAATCTGGTCGTAAGCACGTTGCAGGAAGGTAGAGTAGATAGCAGCTACGGGGCGCATCCCTTCACTAGCAAGTGCAGCAGCTAGGGTAATAGCGTGCTGTTCGGCAATACCAACATCAATATATTGATTGGGTAGTTTGGCTTGGAGTTTATCTAAACCTGTTCCTGTAGCCATCGCCGCCGTAATCCCAATAATTTTCGGGTTTTGTTCGGCGAGTTTGACTAAAGTGTGAGCAAAAACTTTGGCATAAGCTGGAGGTTTGGGTTTGCTAGAAGGAACAGCTTTACCAGTTGTAATATTAAAAGGATTTTGGGCGTGGTAGCCTACTTGGTCTTGTTCAGCGATTTCATAGCCTTTACCCTTGACAGTCGCCACATGGACTAAAACTGGCCCCGGTATTTGGTGTGCCTGTTGGAACGTAGCAATTAATTCTTCTAAATTATGTCCATCTACTGGCCCGATGTAGGTAAAGCCTAGTTCTTCAAAAACTGCCCCTACTTTAGGAACCGCTAAACGCTTCATCCCTTCTTTGATGCGTCCGAGTTCCGGAGACAAGGATTCGCCAACAAAGGGAATCTGCTTTAATTGTTCCTCAAAATTATCCTTAATAAACTGCACAGGTGGGCTGAGGCGCATTTTATTAAGGTAGCGAGGAATTGCCCCTACATTGGGAGAGATAGACATCTCGTTGTCATTGAGAACAACTAGTAGGTTAGTTTTAGGCAAGTGTCCCGCATGGTTGATGGCTTCTAACGCCATCCCGCCAGTTAAAGCACCATCGCCAATCACAGCCACGGCTTTAAATTTTTCCCCCTTCAAATCACGGGCTAAAGCCATACCCAAAGCTGCTGAAATACTGGTAGAAGCGTGTCCTGCACCAAAGTGATCGAACTTGCTTTCACACCGTTTGAGATAACCAGCAATTCCTTCTTTTTGTCTGAGGGTGTGGAAGTTGCTGTAGCGACCTGTAAGTAGTTTATGGGGATAAGCCTGGTGTCCTACATCCCAAATAACTTTATCCCGATCTAAGTCCAGTGTCTGGTAAAGCCCTAAAGTTAACTCTACAACACCCAAACCAGGCCCTAGGTGTCCCCCAGTCGCTGCTACCGTTTGGAGGTGCTTATCTCGGATTTGACGGGCAATTTGTTGCAGCTGCCGAATCGATAAACCGTGCAACTGATTAGGATGGGTGATTTCGCTCAGATGCATATTATAGGGTTTTCCTCTCTAATCTCTACTTCTGAATATTCTCTGATTTTCCCACGGTAATGTTGCTTGCAGAAGCATACTTAAAATAACTTGCTCTATCAAAGTGTAAATTGATAATTGTCCATGTTTTACTACTAATTTCTTAATTGATGAATAACCCAATGCTTCTCAAGGAGAACTTGGGTTGGCTTGACTCTATTTAATGTAACAAAATGTAATAAAAATTGCTTACAGAAATTTATACACTAAAAGCTTTTTTTACTAGTCTTACCGTAAATTTACTTGCTTTAAATGCTAACAAAACTGTCAAATTTAAGTGAAAAATGCCACTAGATTATCATAGTTAATCTCTTTAATAGCAAGTCAATTGCTCAATATTTAAAGTTCAATTTCAACACAGTTACACAAAAAATATTAGGCGCAATAGATTTAGGTGGTGAAGTAGCTGGCGATACTTATTTGTCAGGAAAAGTTAATACTCATCGCTTCCTATATCACACAACACTTTGAAAGAGCTAATCAGGCATCAGCAATATACTTGCTTATAGTAAATAGATATGCTATTATCGATAATCGTGAGTTAAGGACGTATAGCTCAGTTGGTTAGAGCGCTACGTTGACATCGTAGAGGTCACTGGTTCGAATCCAGTTACGTCCATTTTTTTTGTACAGTGACTAATTATCTGTCACTGTACAGCAGTATTAGCCTTTGCAGTTAGTGAAAATCGATTGTATCTATCAATGATACTGGCAGTAATAGCAGATCAAGTTATGCCGCCAAATGCTTTCTATTGATAAAGAAGTGTTTATTTATTAATTAATTAGTGCGATCGCACTCTGCGTTAACATACTCATGGCTAGCTCTAGTTACTTACTGCCATGTAAAATTTGTGATAGATAAATATTTGAGTACTTAAGCATAAGTTAACTAGATAAAGTCAAACCTTTAGCATTTTTTAATAAGATTATGGTGCAAATTTCTTCAGCCAAGTCTGAGATTGAAGCTCAAGCTACTAAAGCTGCTGCTGGTTTCCATACTGAGATTGTTACATCCGAAACCGTCTCAGATGTTGAGTTTCTTTTTACCAGAGCGATTGAATTTCGCCAAGAAACAATTTACTTTATCATTGTAGACCGATTTAATGATGGAGATCCCAGTAATAATCAAGGCGCACATCCTGAACTTTACGATCCCACTAAGCAAAAGTGGGGTAAATATTGGGGTGGAGATTTGCAGGGAATTATTGACAAACTAGATTATCTCAAAAATCTAGGAGTTACAGCTATCTGGATTTCTCCACTATTTGAGCAAGTAGAAGCATTACAGTTTGAAAATGCTGCTATGCATGGCTACTGGACAAAAGATTTTAAACGAATTAATCCGCGTTTTTTAGCGACTAATGACCAAAATTCTTTATTTAGATGTAGCACACTTGATACATTAATCTCGGGATTGCACGATCGAGGCATGAAGCTGATTTTAGATATTGTTTGTAATCACAGTAGTCCTGATGTTAATGGTGAAAAAGGTAAGCTTTACGAAGATGGTGTATTAATTGCTGATTTTTATAATGATCTCAATCATTGGTATCACCATAATCCTGAAATCACCGATTGGGAGAATGAAGAGCAATTACTGTATTACGAAATGGCAGGATTAGCAACTTTTAATGAAAGCAATCCGGCTTATCGCCATTATATTAAAACTGCAATTAAACAATGGTTATACCGAGGCGTTGATGCTTTGCGAGTTGATACAGTAAAGCATATGCCTATTTGGTTTTGGCAGGAATTTAATAGCGATATCCAAACTCATAAACCTTCTGTATTTATCTTTGGTGAATGGGGCTTTAGCAATCCCCAAAAGAGTAGTTCAATTAAATTTGCCAATGAGTCTGGAATGTCAATTTTAGACTTTGGTTTATCTGGCGCAATTCGGGAAGCTTTGGCTCAAGGATTAGAAGGTGGATTTCATTTAATTCAAGATATTTTAAACCTAGATTATCTCTACAATACAGCGACAGAATTGATTACCTTTATTGATAATCATGATATGCCGCGATTTCAAAGCCTAAATCCCGATCCAGCACTGTTGCGGCTGGCGATGGCGCTGATTATGACTAGTCGTGGAATTCCTTGTATTTATTATGGAACTGAGCAATATCTCCACAACGATACTAATGGCGGTAATGACCCTTACAATCGTCCAATAATGGAGAAATGGGACACGGATACACAGCTTTACCAGGATATCCAATTATTATCTAAATTGCGGCGCTTAAATCCTGCTGTTTCTCTGGGAAGTCAAAAACAGAAATATATTACGCCTGATGTCTATAGTTATTTGCGGAGTTATCGTGATTATCGCTGTTTTGTGGCAATGAATAAAGGTGATGCCACTAAGATTAATGTGGAGAATACAGAATTAGAAGATGGGGAATATAACTGTATTATCACGAAGCGTCAAATTGAAGTAAAAAATGGCAAGATTTTAGGATTGAAATTGGATTCAAAAGAACTAATTGTTCTCAGCTATTTAGGTGAGCGAGTTAAGGGAAAAACCATTGTTAGGGCACAGGTAAATGGCTTAAAAACACAACCTGGTGATACAGTTGTGGTCACTGGTGATTGTCCTGAGTTAGGCAATTGGGATATTAGCAAAGCTTACGCTTTGGAATATATCAATGAAAATACTTGGTTTGGTGAAATTCCTTTTAATGAAAGCGCGGGCAAAGCAATATGCTATAAATATGCTCTCTGGCGAAAAAATCAACCACCACTGCGCGAAAATCTCGTTAGCCGTCGCTGGATTTTAACTGAGAAAGGTACTGTTAAATGGCGGGATATTTGGGCTAGTTAAGACACATACAGCAGGGAACTCTTAACAGGGAATAGGGGAAAGAGGAAAGAGTATTAGTAGGGTGAAATGTCACTTACTTAAAGCGGATTTAGATCCCCGACTTCTACCCTCCGGGAAGCCACCCTACGGGTGTCTACAAGAAGTCGGGGATCTGGGCAACAACTTTTGCTGAAGTAAGTGCCATTCATTAGTAGGGTGCCTTATGACGGAGTCCGTAACGCACCAGAAGCTTTGGATGGTGCCGTACTCTCGGCGATAATGTAACTGGCGTTTTAGTTAAAATTAAAGTGCTGGTGAAAAATTTTCTATAGCAGAGCTACTAAAAATTAAAAGCCTATGACAGCAAGCAATATTAGGCAGCAAATTTTAGAACATCTTGAGGCATTATCCCCAGAACAGGTCAAAAGTCTCCTATTTACATGGTTAAGTGGTACATCCGGAGACTTAGAAGATTTTGAGCGGTTACTGACAAATCAACCTACTCAAACCACAGAAGAATCGTTTGATTACGGTGAGATAGACGCAGCATTAAATTTTCAACCTCTTACTGAAGCGCAAATGGTTCAGCAGAGCCAATCCGCTCTCGAAGCTTATCGGCGCACAGGTTCAGGAGTGGCGCATGACCGCGTGCGCGAATGGGCAGACAGTTTAGGAACTGATACTGAACGCCCATGTCCCAGATAGTTTGGACAGAAACTGCAATTGACGACTTAAATCGTCATTACGATTTTATAAAACTTAATAATCCTGATGCAGCAGCACGCGCAATCCAAGCAATTGTCTATACAGGCGAGAGTTTACAGCAGAATCCTTGTCGAGGCAGGATTGTAGATGAAATAGCAGGCTTGCGGAAAGTTTTAGTTTCTTTTGGTCAATACGGCTTTATAATTCACTACGTTATTCTTGAGGATGATGTTGTGATTTTACGCGTCTATCATGGACGAGAGAATCGACCTCGTTAGTCTCAATAACCTCCGGTTGATCACTACTGCACACAACATCAGAATTATGTTCTACCTTAGTTAATCATTTATTTTGTAGATGTCAAAAAGTTTCTCAGCCACCTAATTGCCTCACTTGTTGTTTGTTCACTGGCAATTTGGAAGCATTGCTGCACGATTCCTGCAACGTTAGGAAAATAACTGCTTTCTCCCAGTACATAAGCTTCATCCTGCAACCTATAAACCAACAAATGTTTATTTCTGACCAGCCAAACCTCTGGCACTTTATATGGTATGTAATCATTAATATCGGTATAACTA
Source organism: Aulosira sp. DedQUE10 (assembly GCA_034530935.1). Taxonomy (GTDB): domain Bacteria; phylum Cyanobacteriota; class Cyanobacteriia; order Cyanobacteriales; family Nostocaceae; genus Aulosira. The sequence continues at coordinate 6,505 of JAVRCF010000070.1, forward strand.
GTAACATCTACTTCAATTGCCAAATCTGGCGGAGGGTCGTTTTGCCAGTCGATACGGCTTTTACCTTGGACTTGCTGCCAATTTTCAATGTAAAAACAATAGTCAGGTTCAATGCCGCTAACCTCCAGTAAGCTCATGGTAATTGGTGTAAATGAGTCGTAGGTGCGGTTGAAATGGTCAAGTAAAGTTATTGCCACCAATGCCAGCAAACTAACATCTCTTCCATGCTCTGGTAGCGGTGCCATCAGTAAAATCTCTCCTGGTCGGTATTTAATGCGGGGGAAGGTGCGATCGCCTAATACCAAGAGCATCTTTTGGTAGTCTTGCCAGCTTCCCAGGAGTTTGAGGACAGCGCCCGGAGGCAGCTCGATTTTTTCTGGTGTAATGACAGTATTCATGATTTTGCTTTACTTGCTTCCTTGGTGCTTATAACCCAATACGGTTCAGTTAAGGTGGTTAGAAATTGATTGTCACTTGTTGAAAAAGCCAGCATCTTGGGGGATTTTCCCCCAAACCCCGATTGGGGGACGGTTGCGTCCCCCAAACCCCCTCCAAAATTAGTGTTCTGTTTTTTTGTTGAGTAACTAGTTTTTGGCTTTGTTGTTGATTAATTTTCTTAACTGAACTGTATTGGCTTATAACCAATTACCTACGAGAACGAAAGAAGCCCAAAAATAGGGATGTTGGTATAAGGGATTAGCCATAATTTTTAGTTGTGCCTGTCTTAATGTCTCAGCTTTGCTAAGTTTAGAGTTATTCAACTGCTGATAAAATTCTTTCATTAAATTAGCGGTTGATTCATCGTTAACTGACCACAGGCTAGCGATAGTACTTTTCGCTCCCGATCGCAAAGCCAACCCAGCTAACCCTAAAGTAGCGCGATTATCACCTGCGGCTGTTTGACAGGCACTCATGACTAATAGTTCAATTGGTTCTAGGATTCCCAGCCTTCTTTTTTGGAATAATCGATCGAAATCTAAAATAGAAATGCGATCGCTCCATGTCAGCAAGAAAGTTTCCTGGGGATCAGAACTAAATTGACCGTGTGTAGCAAGGTGGACTATGGGGAATGGTTGACTCTCCAGGGCTTTTTTGAAGCTATCGCGAGTAAATTGTTTATTGAGTAAGATTTTTGACTGAAATTTTGTTGTTACTTCTTTAATTTCTCCGGTAACAGCAGGTAGAGAACTGAAACCTTGACGCGCTTCTGCCAATCCCGCCGCTAACACGCCGAGTTTTTTGCGTTCCAGTCCTTGGGGAAATAGCTGTAACCCTGGACTGAGAGCAATACTATATTTTTCTACCAAGTAGCGATCGCCATCGTGAAGTGCTGACATTGGCAAGTTGCGTAAGAAACCATCTAGCACAAATACTAAGGTTGTCACCTTGCTACTGTTGAGCTTCGCTTCGGCAGGTGCAATCAGCCATTGATAAACTTTTTGAGACAGTCGGAAACTCTCTTCCCGAATATAACCACGGGACATATAAGAATAAAGATGTTTCAGGGTATTTTCAACTTGCTTTTTCGGCAGTTTTGTGCTGTAGTGATGCAAGGGTTGATGGGGAATTGAAAGAATCACTTCCAGGCGATCGCTCAAAATAATCGGATAGATGACAGCAGCTTGCACGTCGATTTGATCGATATTTACAGGATAAGTATCGACACAAGCGTCTTTAAAATAGTTATCCAATTCAGCTATTTGTAGCGCTTCGATTACCTGACGTGCTTGTTTGAGGTTTTGAGGATTATCACCTTTTTCTAATAACAGCCCTACATAATCTCGATATATCGGTTCAATGCTTTCTTTAAAATCAAATTGAACATCGGGATTAATTGCGACTAAATCACCGCGTAGAGATTGTAAGTTATTAAAGGCAATCTTATAAGATGCGATCGCACTATCAATATCTCCTTGTGATTTGGCAATTGCGCCTGATTGTGTCGCAGTTAGAGCCAACAAATCAGCAGCATTCATTTCTTGAGCGATATTTTGAGCCTGTTGCGTCAGGGTTTTTGCATCTGCTAACTGCCCGTTTTGTTGATAGAGTTTACCTAGCTGGTGTAGAGAATAGGCTTCAGCTCTAAAATCTTTAATTTCTCTAGCTTGTTGGATAGCTGTTGCTAACAATTGGGCAATTTTGGGAATGTTAGAGTTTAAATTAGCTTTTCCACTGTCTATTTCTCGCTCTATTGCCATCAAAGTTTCAGCAAAATTTATTTTGGCATAAATAGCAGGACGACTAGCAGACAGTAGAACGAGGTTAGTTTCAATTTCGGGAATTAGCGCCTGTACTGCTTCCCATCTTTCCAGTTTAACTAACACGCTCAACTGATTTAATTGTGCTGATAATTTCTCTTGTATTTCTGGAGATAAATTTACTGCTTCTTGGTAGTCTGCGATCGCAACGTCATATTTTTCTAAATATTTGGCGACATTGCCAAGACTAAACACAACTGCACTGATATCAGATGGCGAATTTAATTGTTTACTAATTGCCAAACTTTTCTCTAGTGCTGTCTTAGATTGCGGCAAATCGCCAATAGTTTGCAATGCTACACCTAAACTTCTTAAACCTTGAGCTTTCAGCAAGGTATCAGGTTGATTTTGTAGTTCTGCTATCAATTCCTCTAACAGCATTTTGGCGCGGCGATATTGCCCTAAGGTTTGCAAACCCTGTGCTTGATTAACTTGACTAATGAGTTTGCCTGTTTTATCGCCAGTGCGATCATAAATTGCTGCTGCTTGCTTCCAGGTATCAATAGCAGTTTCCGTTTGTCCTTGCAGTAGTTGGATTGTACCTTGGGTATTTAATGCTTGAGCTAATAGTAAGCTACCCGTAGCATCCGATTGTTTCAAGCTTTTTAATAAATTAATACTTTCGGCAATTCTAGTTTGAGCTTGTTGGGTTTTGCCTAAGTCTTTATATGCCAATGCCAAATAATTCAGTACTTGCACTTGGCTCACAACTTCTTTGTTATTTTGATAAGAATTTAGAGCCTTTTCCCACACCTTAGCAGCTTCCGTATATTGCCCCTTTTGATAGTAATTCTTTCCCTGCTGTAATAAGTCTGAATTATTATATGGCTGTTGATTTATCGGCGGCAATTCTGGTAATATTGATTGTTTTGCAAATGCATAAATACCTTGATTAACTAATATCGTAGTCAAGATTATGCTAATTAAAAATAACCATAACACTCGGAGTTTTTTTCTTGATGTTAGCCAAAAAATTAAAATTTTTGCTAATTTTATTATTGTTTTTTTCTTCATATTATTTAAACTTTCTGTAGGAAGTACTTTGTCGTGCGGACTCAGTTGTTCTTTTAGTCGCCTGCTCAACTGACTCCTATTGCAAATAAAAGCTAAAATTAAATATTATCCTGCACCCAATTTCTAAAAGCTTGCATGGCTTGGCTGCTACCAACAACTTGACTCTGCTGGACGGATTGATTTACTAGCTCAATTATCGGAATATCTGGAAAAGTAGGACTAAAATCTGACTCTACATAGTTTCCAGCTTGCAAGACGTTAATTTGTAACCCTTTTTTTCCATATCGCCAAAGTTCTGGTACTCCCAAAATTTGGTAATTATCCAATTGCGTCCGGGAAGTCAAATCAATTTTTATGGCTAAATCTGGGGGTGGATCTACACTTAAATTGATGCGATTTTTACCGATAATTGCAGCTTGATTTTGAATGTAAAAACAGGCATCCGGTTCTACTACCTGAGTCATTTTTTCACTTTTTAGGGTTGTTGAACCTAAAGCATCGTAATTGATAATTCGTCTGTTCAATAAAATTTTTACCAGATCGCCAATAATTTCTTTGGCTTTTTCATGTTCTGGCAAGGGAACCATAATTTCTAAAAATCCATGACTATAGGAAATTCTGGCAGCACGATGTTCTCCCAATTCCGCCAAAATATTTTCAAATTGCTGCCAGCTAACGTCCTCAATTAGCAGTTGCTGTCCCGGTTGAATCCGCAATTGTCTTAACTCTAATAGCATAAAGATTTATCCAACTCTTTTACTCAACAGCCTAGTGCAGCACGGCGTAAATAAACATACCATTAACGATGGAGCAAAAGCCCGGACTGCAATTCTTTTGACTTTTGACTTTTGCGGAAAGTCTGAGCGGAGGTTTCCTCCGAACAGAACTTTCCAAGACGACTTCCGCCTTGCGGTGGCACTATCCACCATATCGGGTTTTTACCGGGGATTAGCCAAGCTATTTGGATTGTTTTTCAACTTTGATAAATTGCTACAGTCAGGATATTTATTTAATATTTCTTGAGGTAAAGATGCGACTAATTCCACTTCTCCCTTTGCATTAATTATCCAACCTGTTGCTGCAATAATTAATTGCCTGGTTGTCGGCAAAGAATTATTTGCTTGATTGCGGCTCTGGGTAGTTGTAAAATCTCGCATATCAGACAACAAAGTTTGACCGCGAATGGTTGCAGTGGGATCTGTTGGTAAACCACCTCTTCCCGTGATGGTAAAGGAATTCCCCTCAGTTGCGGCACAACTTGCAATGATCCGATTCTGCGGATCATTGGGTGTATCTGGTAACGCCACCAAGCTAGAACTGCGATCGCCTTCTGGATTGTTAATCGATACAGTTCCCGAAACACCAAACTCAGAACTAGCAGTAATGTCACTCCTAGGGGTAAGTTGCTGTTGAAACCCAGTCCCAAAAAGGCCTGTGGCAGTAATATCGACATTGCCACCACGTCCGAAGAAAGCGTTGGCGGTAATATCGCTATTTTCTGCTGGCACAGTAACAATAAAATTTGTGTCTATTTTAATGTTCCCACCATCGCCACCTGCACCTGCATTACCCGCCGTTGTCGAAACGCGACTGCCACGACGTAACAATAAAAAGTCTGGTAACTTCAAGGTAATATTACCGCCATTGGTGCTGGCTGTCTCCGCAGAAATTACAGCTTGATTGTTTAAGGTTAATTTGTTTGCTTGAATCTCGATATTGCCACCAATCCCAGCGCCTTGGCTATTAACGGAAACGGTTGCACCATCCCTAATCTCAACAAGTTCAGGGTCGATGAAAATATTGCCGCCATTACCAGTAGAACCCGAAGCGGTATTGGAAAACAACCCCGTATTTGCGCCTGAAAGTAAGACTTTATCCTTAACTTTAACTATGATATTGCCTGCATCTCCTCCACCTTCAGTTAATGCTTCTAACTGTGCGCCATTGGTGACAGATAAAGCAGGTGTAGTAATTTGCAAAGTTCCGGCTTTTCCTGTTGCACCCTCCAATGTGGCGACAAAAGCACCGCTAGGTTTAAAAGGTTCGCCAGGATTGCCATCGAAGGTAACTGATTCTGTAGCATTAATAAAAATACTACCTGCATTCCCAAAAGTATTAGTACTAGTACTGATACCAGCCCCATTCCTGACGGAAAGTTGACCTGTTTTAATGTCAATAATATTACCTTGTCCTTGTGAACCTAGTAAAACTTCACTAAGAATACCACTAGGAATCAGCACTGCTTGCACAGAATTAGCATCCGGGAATAAAATTGCCCCATTGATGTCAATGGATTTTGCTGCTTCTACCTCAATTCTGCCTGCATTACCACGCCCTTGAGTGGAGGCTCTAATTTGCGCTCCTTGTTGCAGAGATAGAGAGTTAGTCTGAAGATTAATAATGCCACCATTGCCTTGGGCATTAGGAAGGACAACGCTACTAAAACCACTAAAAACGCCATTAGAGGTGCCGATGAGAGCGATCGCATCCTGAGCATTGACTGTAATCTTACCAGCATTGCCTACACCATCGGTTAGGGAAAATACCTGACCACCATTTGTTGCGACAAAAGTCTTCGTATTGATTTCGACATCGCCAGCATTCCCGCCATCTGTGCTTAAAGTCTGGCTTCCTAGCCTAGAGTTATTTAAAGAAATAATGTCAGCATTAACAATCACATTGCCAGCGTTACCACCGTAAGTAATGTTGGATAATTCCGCTTGGTTTGCTTCTAAGGAATTAGCGGTAATGATCAGCTTACCACCAGGGCCTTTTGCACCTGGATACAAATTAGTTTGCACATAGTTACTCAGGGAAATTAATGGTGCGTTGAGTGTGACATCACTGCCGGGAACAGAACCAAAGCCTGCACTTTCGATATAGGAAGTTCCTAGGGGTGCTGGTTCTTGAATAATTGCTGATTGACTATTGAGGGTAATATTTCCCCCAGATGAACCGTAGGAAACAATTTGCGATCCAGATGGCATGAAAATATCACCTTTAGCTAACAGTGTGATATTTCCACCGGGGTTGGTAAACCCAAAAGTCGCAAAATCAAATCCAGAAGTATTAATATCTTTGGATGTGATAATTTTTCCCCTGGAGTCAATCACTAGATCACCACCGCCGGAATTACCACCAAATGTATGTATCTGAGATGTAACAGTAATATCACCTGATAAAACCGGATTGGGTTGATACTGATTGGTTAAAAAAACCAGCCCTCCCTGATTATCAATTTGATTAATGGTGATATTGGCACTGCTGGGATTGCTATTGGTATTAGGAGTTGGAGAAAAAACAGATGAATCTCCTGTAATTCCCGGTGGGTTAAAAGCCGTGGTTCCGGCTCTAATATCAACGGTGGGTGTTACACTGCCATTAATCGGAACTTGGGTTACGCCATCCGCCAGGGTAACTGTTTGGTTAATAAAATTAGTGGTATCGGGACTAGTAATATTTAAACTGTCAATTGTGACACTGCCACCTGCAAAAATATGGATGGAAGCCCCTGTATAACTATTAAAACTGACATCTCCACTAGCGCGAATAATTGGGTCATCAGTGCTGGCTAAATCTCCGCCATTTCCATTGATTGTTTCTAGGCGAAAGTTACCATTACTGAAAAATTGCGCGTTCCCACCAATCGCATTTGCTGAACGCAACAGCATATTTTCACCAGCAAAAAAGCCACTGGTGGAATTATTTAAGGCAAAGATGTCTATTTTATTGCCTTGGACTAGTAGTTGTTGCCCAGCTGAGGCGATGAACGGGTTATTGACACTATCCCGCACTTTTACAGTATCGCTAGCTTGCAAAGTTAAATTATTACCAGCCTGCAACTGTCCTTGTAAGTCTAGATTTTTACCAACTAAAGTCAAATCTTGCCCTACAGACAAGTTACCAGAATTAGCGATGGCACTTTCGGGAGATAACCAACTATCTAAACCCAGAGGTTGCTTGATAGTTAGCAGGGGAGGTAATTGTGGGTTTTGGGTACTAAATTTTTCCCCGTTCTCGAATAACAGACTGTTGCTGGTGCTGGCGAAAAAAGAACCGGAGATATCCAGGCGGGCATTTTGACCGAAAATAATGCCGTTAGGATTAATCAAGTAGAGGTTAGCACCACCTAACACCCCCAATGTCCCGAAAATGTTCGAGGCTTGATTTCCCGTGACTCTTCCTAGGATATTCTCTATTCCAGAGGGATTGACAAAATATACTCGTTGCTGATTACCGACATTAAAGTCTTGGAAACTGTGAAATAGGTTACTACCCCGAATCGCCCCGCCATCAATGCGTTCTATTACATCACCTTGCTTTTGGACATTGGGAGTAACAACCGAACGTTCGCTTCCTAAACTATTGTCAGGGGTAATCTGTGCCAGTACAGCTGTAGTTAAGCCTAGCGTACAGGCGATCGCTCCACTGCTGGCCAAAATTACCAGCAGTTTGTGGCACATCATCCCTACCCGCCTGTTAATTGCCTTACCCTGAAAAATCCGCATGGAAATGATCACTTCAAAGAATAAAATCGGTGACACTGACCGAATTAACTCCTGTGAAAGTGATAGTACCACCATTTAAAGAGGTTAGATCTAGGTTTAGATTGCAATCTATTAAGGAGGCGAGGTTATCTTTGGCATTGACTACACCATCTCTATTACTATCCAAAGTACGCTTAGTCAAATTCAGTTGTTTGATGTCGATTTTATCTTGATATCGACAAAAATCGCTAATAATATCGTTACCAAAGTTAGCACCAAAGATGAACCGATCCTTCCCTTCACCACCAGTTAAGTAATCATCACCTCTACCACCAGTAATTAAATCATCACCTTTCTCGCCACAAATCACATCATTGCCATCGAAACCCGACAAAGTATCAGCACAATTTCCGCCTTTAATTACATCATCAAAACGAGTGCCAATAATACTATTGCTGTCATGTTGACTTCCTTGCAAAGTAAAACTAGTATTTGGATTAGCAATAATTAAATTCTGAGAAGCAAAATCATAATTTGCCCCACTTCCACAAGCTGCAAAAGTCACGTGATTCACATTACTATCAATCGTAATGCTGGAAACTAACCAATTATTTTTATAACCACCTAACTCTTGCAAGCGGGTATTAATGATTCCATCTCCATTAGAATCTTGAATAGTAATATTGACTCCAGTCGGGACGGTAAAATTAAAGGAATCAAAGACAGCTTGTAAGTCAGTAAATAATGACCCTTGAGATTGGCGGTTACTATCAGCTTGTACGTCAGAAACTAATAAAGGTTCAGGTGTGCTGTTAATCACAGGGTTACTATCAGTGAAGACAACACCTGTATCTGTGACTAACAGATTCACAAAATTGTTGATCGCTGGCGAATATTCACCCGCTTGAAAGGTTAGGTTTTCTGTCTGAGTGCCGTTATTGAAAGTAAATGACCCGTTAGTAAAACGGTCACGACTATAAACACCATTTGCAATAAAATCCGCTATGGCGTTGACTACTGCTTGTTCATCTTGAGTGTTGCCTAAATTGCCATCAGTCCCTAGATTATTCCAAGTTGCTAAATCAGCTAAATATTGAGGATCGGTGCTTTTTGCCCATTCTCCTTGAAATCCAGCGATACCAATCTGACCCGGTGGTAAAAACTCTGATTGATTTGAGTAGGGATAGCCGACACTCACAGAACCACTTAAAGGATCGGGATTAAAGAAAAATGAGGCGTTAGAATTGTCAGGGTTATTGAAATTCTCCACCGAAAACACTCTAAATGGCTGTCCGTTATTTAACGTTCCCTGAAGTTTATAGGTTGAGACATCTAACCTACTACTGGCAGCAATCGTACCAGAATTCAAGGTGTTTCCATTGACAGCAGCTACTTCGGCCAGATTTTGGATATTTAAAAAGCCAAAATCTACCCTATCTTCACTCTCGCCTTTTTGAACATTGTAATTGAGAAAAAATGTCCCATTAAAAGGCGTTTCATAATATTCAGGCAGAGCAGTATTTATATCACCTGTGTCAGGTTTAATTGTTCCTAATCTGCCTGTTAAATTTACAGGCGTAATGTAATCGTTACTAACTTTAGCATTGACAGTAATCGTTTTAGCTTCTCCAGGGGCAATGCTATTAAACAAAACCTCTACTGTTTGCACGTTATTATCTGTGTCAATGCTTGTGCCACCATCAAGATTAGAAAAGCTGAGAAAATCTAGACCAATAGGCAGCTTTTGGCTGAGATCATCAACAATCTTTACGCCTGTTGCATTACCAAAACCATTATTTTGGACAGTAATTGTAAATGTGACCTCATCCCCAGGAAGCGCAATAAACTGATCTGCTATACCGTCTTTGTTGTAATCAACAGTTTGTTTCAGATTGCTAAACGCTTGTTGATTAACAAGGGTAAATTCTTTCTCTAAAGACAGGTTAATTACAGGTGCAACGACACTGCTGTAATCATCTTCGGTGGGGTTAGCATTATTAACAACTGAATCTGGATCTTTTTGATCAGCTGCAATAATTTCTGCAACATTAGTATAAGCAGCAGCGCTGGCTGCATTCAGAACTGTCCCCCTAAGAATTAGCTCTACATTAGAGCTTGATGCAATACTGCCAACTTTCCAGATTCCAGTTTTACTGTCATAAGTCCCAATGCTAGGTTCAGCACTAACAAAGCTAAAACCAGCAGGTAGTAAATCTTTGATTTTTACCCCGGTTGCATTGGCTGGGCCACTATTATTTAATGTCAGTGTAAAGGTAGCCTCATCGCCTACAAATAAGGAAGTATTAGATATCGTTTGACTAAGTGATAAATCAGCCAGTTTAACTACAGTTGCAACGACACGGCTGTAATCATCTTCATTGGGTTTACGATTATTAACAACTGAATCTGGATCTTTTTGATCGGCGGCAATAATTTCTGCAACATTAGTATAAGCGGCAGCGCTGGCTGCATTTAGAACTTTTCCCGTAAGAATTAGCTCTACATTAGAGCCTGATGCAATACTGCCAACTTTCCAGATTCCAGTTTTACTGTCATAAGTCCCAATGCTAGGTTCAGCACTAACAAAGCTAAAACCAGCAGGTAGTAAATCTTTGATTTTTACCCCGGTTGCATTGGCTGGGCCACTATTATTTAATGTCAGTGTAAAGGTAGCCTCATCGCCTACAAATAAGGAAGTCTCAGATATCGTTTGACTAAGTGATAAATCAGCCAGGTTAACTACAGTTGCGACGATACGGCTGTAATCATCTTCAGCAGGTTTACCATTATTCACAACTGAATCTGGATCTTTTTGGTCGGCGGCAATAATTTCTGCAACATTAGTATAAGCAGCTGCATCTTTTGCATTCAGAACTGTCCCCTTCAGGGTTAGCGTGACATTACAGCCTGATGCGATACAATCAACTTTCCAGATTCCAGTTTTACTGTCATAAGTCCCAATGCTAGGTTCAGCACTAACAAAGCTAAAACCAGCAGGTAGTAAATCTTTGATTTTTACCCCTGTTGCATTGGCTGGGCCGCTATTATTTAATGTCAGTGTAAAGGTAGCATCATCGCCTACTAATAAAGAATTATCAGATATTGTTTGACTAAGTAATAAATCAGCTAATACTGGTTCACACTTGTCTTTTCTTTTACCCTTTGGTGAAACATCAATCTTTTTAAAACTTTTAGATGACTGAGATGAGCTATAGTTTTTATTAGCCATAAGTACGATTATTAAGTTAAATCAGTGTTAAAGTAATTTGTAATTGATAATAGCGGACAAGCTGAACTCACTTACCCTTTAGGTTCTGCTAATACGTGTGTTGAAAACTCTTAATTTATCGCCATTCCGTGCATAGGAAAACACTTTCATAAAACGCCAATTACATAGCAATCAATCTAGGAGTTGTGAAATGTAGGAGTTGAGGCTCTTAACAGAGAACATTAAAGAAGGATGTATAAATGTACTTTGTTTTTTCACAAATAAAATAGGACTGCTATATTCGCCCAATTTTTTCCAAAGATACGCTTAGTTGGATGTTAATAACAACACTTTACTAATATCCTGCTACTTCTACATCATCCTTGCAAAAATATTGTGCTTTATCACCCAAAATTTTTGGGCACATAATTAATAAACTTATTCTTTTCTCAACATAAATATCCTAAATACAATTTATACATCTAAGGCTTTGATGATGGGCTGTATTCATAACCAGCAAACAGAAAATACTTATTTTAGTTATTAAAGCACAATGTAATGAAAATATAAAAATATAAGTAATATCTTTAATATAGACTCTTTTTTAAATGGTGTATATAAATAAACTGTTAAGTAGCTAGTTTTTTTAGCATAGATGTGTAAACAAAATTATGTACATAGCAAAATTACCTCTAAGCGTTATTCTGCAAGGAGTGAGCGCAAAATCAGTTTGCCGAGGTACTTAATTCGCTGCTATTACTTTAGGGATATAAAAATAATGCTCTTATTGAAAATTTCATATTTATCGATGCAGTTTTCTAGTAAGAGTACTGACTGCTGAGTCTGGTGAATCAGCAGTCAGTAGTCAGTATAAGTGAAAGTACAGAAGTTTCCTTTTCTGCATCCTTTAAATATTCGTTGTAATCTTATTTGTCAAACAACGAATATTTAGAGGATAAGAGGCAAAGCGGTAAAATGGTAACAAAATTAACTTTCTTCTGAGGTTGACACTAATAGTATCAGTTATGATTTCTCAGTTCAAAGTTGACGGAGTTGTCGTACCAGTTGCGATTGTTTTGGGCACATTGGAAACAGCATTACGAACTGCATTAATAAAATTTTGGGCGTAACGTTGCGTGGAAAAATCAAGGGCGCGTTGTCGTGCTGCGACTCCGATACTATTGGTGAATTCTTGATCGTCAAGATAGCGGAGAATTGCGATCGCAAGTGCATCTGCATCGTTGTATGGTGTCAACAGGCCATTCACCCCATCTGTAATGATTTCTCTAGGGCCACCAGCATCGCCTGCAATCACTGGTTTACCCAAGACCATCGCCTCAATAATCACAATGCCAAACGGTTCGTTATCGGAGGCGTGTATAAATATATCCATCGCCTGCATCCACTCAGGAACATTACGCTGTAGCCCCACCATAAACACGCGATCGCTTAATCCTAAATCTGCTATTTGTGTTTTTAAGAAATTTTCATAATCAGCCTCTAAATCGTGCTTACCACCAACGACTACACAGTTAGCATCAGGGTATCTCTGCAAAATTTGTGGCATTGCATCTACGAGAGTATGCATACCCTTCCATCGTTGCAAACGCCCCACAATGCCAATCAAAGGCCCGTGTAACGGTAAACCCAACTTCAGCCGCGCTTCCATTGGCGAAGGGAGAACAGTCGGCTCAAATCTGTCTAGGGCTACACCTGGATAGACTAAGTGTGTGGGTCTATGAGGCCAAATCTGCGCCTGTGCTTCCTTACCATCTTTCGAGAGAGTCACAATCGCACGGGCTGGTAATAACGTCGCCAACCGCAACAACCAAGATTTGCTATTGGGTACTTCCAGTTGATACCACACAGCAGGTAGACCAGCTACCATCGCCGCCAGTCCTCCATATATATGAGTAATCCACATCCAATTGGCGATCGCATCTGCACCTTCTTGTCTAGCAAGCCAAGCGATGCGAAACACCGCACTGATCAAACGAGGGATTTGGCGCAGACGGCCACCTTCAATCACTCGTGTGTCAATACCCAGCGCCTTCACCTGTTCCACCATTGGGCCATCTTCTAAAAATACCGCTAACCATTCAATACCCGCTTGCCGTCCTTGGTGCATCAAATCCCAAAACATCATTTCACCGCCGCCTCTTTGTTCGGCCAGTGGCATAATAGCAATAACTTTCATAATTTATATCCACGAATACTAGTTTTTACTTGATATTTGAGCTAGCCAAATAGATTTTATAGTCCGTATTATTTTTAAATTGCTATCACCTGATAGCTAAGTTAATCGATAGCAATTCTCAATTATTCGTGAAAAAAATCTATTATTTAATGCTTATTTTCTCTTGCCTGCCTCCACTATAGCAATCCTAAATCACTCGTGAAAACTCTCTTTATTCTTTTATGTATATCCTCCGAGCAGACTTTTATATATCTCTGGAGAAGTTCATTAAAAAATATAATTTTCGCAAATTTAGATATGATTGCTATTTCTCTCTTTATTTATATTTTTGAACTGGAGAGGCAGAACCGGGGTGCTTGATAATAGGATATTGCAGATTGCCTTGATGCTCATAATATTTATGGGCAGCCATAGCCATAGCAAAAAATCCCCAAAGAATCATGCCAGCAACACTCAGCATCCCACTACCAATAACTAATTGGAAACAGGAACTTATCCCAATTGCACGGGCAGCACTCACAAAACTATCAAAGCGACCTTCATTATACTTGCTAACATTGATAATTATCAAAATTAGTCCACCTAAATATGGTATTGCACCAAACCAACCTAAGGTAAAAAACATATCTAAAACGCCACTATCAATGACAAACACTTCAATTTGTCCAGTTTTTTCATTGACTTTCCAGATATTACCTAAACCGTTACCCAATACATTAGAAAGGGCAATACTCAGATTTCGATCATAGCTCCCAGATCTATCCTTAAAACTAGTATCATTCTCTAAATTAGAAAAAGTTTCAAACCGACTAGCCACAACCTCAGAAATTGGCTCAATAGTTGTTAATGGCACAACACATATTGCCATTACCACAATAATCGTGATTAAGCGCATTTGGATTCGCGCCTTAACTGAACCTAGAATTATAATTACTCCTAACAACCAACCGCCCCAATTAGTACGTGCTTGTGCTAATAAGAACGACAAATAACCAACAGCCGAGGCAGGAAAAATTAAAAATCCCGTTCTTGTAAATAATAACAATAGACCAGCCTGCATCACAGAACCAAATGGCCCAACTGAGTGCAACGTACTCCAGACACGCATCCCAAAAGGTTCAGGATTTCCAGAACTACTAAACATTTTTGACTGTAAAAGCCAGTATCTATCCCACTCAGGAGCTACAACAAATTGATATACACCGTAAGCACCAGTAATTAACACACACCAGAGAAATGTGCGCTGCATTTGCTCACGGTAGCTCGGATAATCTCGCCAATTTATAAATAAATGAAAAGCGAAAATAATCGGACTGAGCCAATCTAAAAGACCACGAGCTACAGGGACAGGTGCGTTATAAATCAGACCAACTAAAAACCCATAAAACACCCCAATAAAAGCTAAAAGAAAAGGTAAACCTCCTTGACGTAAACTGCTTGGCAGGTATTTTATAAAGGTTCCGATAGTGACAAACACCACTAAATAAGGTGCGATAAGTATCTGACGAGTAGGGTCCCAACCCACCCGATAATCTACTAAGCGAGCAACTAAAGGTGTGAGAAACCAAATCCACCAAGTAAACCCAATATACAGAATTGGATGGCGGAAATATAAAAATAACCCTACTACTAAAGCGGTTGCGGGAAAAACTAACCGCAACATCGCCGCCGCACTCGTAAAATAGCAAACTACTGTTAGCAATACGAAACCCAAGATTACCATCCAAGCTTGTGCGGCTCGGTCTTGGGGAGAGAAATTTTCTTGCAAAACAGGATTGTAAAGTATCTGCTTAGAAGCCATTCAATTTTAGATTTTAGATTTTAGATATTTAGTTGAGTTCAAAAAATACAAATTAATTCTTTGCGCCTTTGCGTGAGGCAAATTCATATTTTTTAAACGAACCGCATTCGCGTAGCGTCTCGCAGAGAAGGACACAAAGAACACGAAGGAAAAAAATACATCCACTCAAGATTCAATCATGTTACAAAAAAAGGGAACAGGGAACAGGAAAAGAAAAAAACTTCAGTTGTGGGTTTAATACCCCTCCGTCTACACGTAGCAGATTTTCATTGGGTGTTTAAATCCTCCGCAGTCGCCACAACGGGGGGAACCCCCGCAAGGCGCTGCTCTCCGACGGAAAATGTCTTTCATTTTGAATTTTGAATTTTGAATTTTGAATTGTTAAGTGTTTGCCATCCCAACCAACGCCCACGCCAAGAAGCCAGCAACTTTTTACCTGCTAATAGCCCTTGGCTAGGCAATAATCTCAGCCATTGCACTAAACCTAAACTATCCCTTGTGCCTACTAATATTGCCCATAATAAAAAGACCGCACGGTGTAGAGGCGGCAAATGTTCTAATAAAACTAAAGTTTCATTATGGACTAAATTAATAAAGGCAACTTCATTAAAATTATGACGTTGGTCTTCATCAAAACGTTGTGCTGGATAATGATCTACTGCCACTTGCGGATCGTAAATTAGCTTCCAACCAGCGCGTTTTAATGCGAGGGTAAATGCCATTTCAAAATGTACTTGCGCCCCTGTACCACGCATTCTTTCATCAAAAAGCGATCGCGCGATCGCTTCTTGCCGAAAACTCATGTTCACGCCTTTGAGAACATCGACTTCACGCGGTTCTCCAACTCCTAGGTGATGGTTGCCAATCACTCGTCCAAACCACTGCAATTTCCCAACTATCTGCCGAGACTCATCTTCGAGTTTTTTCCGTTGGTAGATCCAATCGCGCCCACCAACCCCAGCGATAGAGCTATCTGAGAGAAAATGAGCGTTGATTTTCTCTAACCAATCAGAGTGAGGCGCTGCATCGTCATCTGTAATGGAAACAATGTCTCCCTCAACTGCGGCTAATCCAGCGTTCAGGGCTGCTACTACTCCAGGTATGGTGACTGTAACGGTATGTAGTGGCAGCTTCTGCGCTGGAAATTGGGCGAGGAATTGCGAAGTTTCGGTATCTGTATCGCGAACAACTACGATTACTTGATCAACTAATTTAGTTTGCGCTTGTAGTGCTAAAAGGCAACGAGACAGATCTAGAGGACGGCGATAGGTGGGGATGAGAACAGTGTTCTTCATTCTTAATTAACTCCTCAAATAGATCCACATAAGTTTGTGCCATTGTCATCCAGCTATGTTGTTCAGCAATAGAACGCGCTGCTTTACCCATTTGCTGCATCAATAGGCGATCGCTCACTAAAGACGATAGCGCTGCTACTAAAGCCTCAATGTCATCGGAATTTGACAAAACCATTCCGCATTCTGGTGTCACTAGTTCTGCACCCCCGGTAGCGGTGGCGGTAATAACTGGTAGCCCAGAAGCGAGGGCTTCTAATAATACGAGGGTGCAAGCTTCATAACGGGAAGGAAATACAAATAAATCCACAGCCCGCATAATGGCGGCGATATCACGTCGGTAGCCTAAAAAATGTACTCGTTCGCTTAACCCTAAAGATGCTGCAAGCTGGGGAAAAGGGCTACCTTCGGGGTTGCCAACAACCGCCAGATGTAAATCTGGAACTTTTGCTAAGGCATACAGCACTGTATCTAAATTCTTTCTGGTGGTGCGAATATCGCCAGCAAACAGTGCTAGAGGGACATTTTCTGGTAGTTTCCAATTTTGGCGATTGCTTTCCCCAGGGGTAAACTCTGCTAAGTCCACACCATTGACAATTACCTGAATCCGCGAACGGGGTACGCCAATATTGACTAATTCCTGCGCTACCTTCTCAGATACTGCCACAACGACTTGTGCTTTTTGGAAAGCTTGTTTTTCCCAATGGGCATTTAAGGCAGTATAAAGCCACTGGTATAAACCATAGGCATCGCGGCGAGTGCGAGAAATATGTACAGGCGTAGACGCAAAACGGCTTGTCGCCAGACATCGCAACCAAGAACTGTGGACAAAATGTACAGCATTCACATCCGCAGATGTCATCGTAATCGCACCATTGACTTTGACTAAATCAAACTCGGCGCGATATTTATTTAACCAATCTGCACTTTTTTTGGCGAATACCAAATTCCGAATAAATTCAGTCGGAAATCTTTGGACTGGAATCTCAACCCAATTAACTTGGCTATTATCTTGTAGTTCTGGTGCTACTTCGCTAGCCAATAATGTCAATTCATAACCACGACGAATTGCTTCTTTAGCAACTTCATAATTGACTCGACCTTGACCATCACCTTTTTTTAAACTATGGGTAACAATACAAATTTTCATACACCACTCATTGATAAATTAGCTAATTAATAAGCTTCTAATAAATATTCAAATGTATGGATTGAATTTGTTTATTTCTAGATTTCTTTCTCATACAACTGACTTTTATTAGGACAAATGCTCGCTCTATCGGGATTTTGGGCTATGAGATCACCGACTTCTTAAAGAAGTCGGGTATCTGACTACACTTAGATAATGAAACTGAGAGTTAGTGCAGCTAAAGTTCGCAAATTGAATTTTTGTTTTTTCAACGCTTGCCAAAGATAATAACGTGCTGTATCCCTTTGTTTATTACGGATTAAGCCAATTCCCAAAGTTGTATTAGCTTCTAACCATTTCTTTTGAAAGTATGGTTTAAAGTCCGCCAGACGAGCATCTTCCATGAAAACTTGATAACAAAACAATTCACTTTTAGCTTTGCGAAGTTTTGCCTGGATATCTCGATGACCACTGAGCATAGTATCAGTTTGCTCATGGGCACGATAGTACGTCAATCTTTCTGGAGAATAGTAAGCTGCATGACCAGATGTAGCGCAAAGATAAGTTAAATATACATCCCACATACCGCCAACTTCTGATGGAATATTATTCCAATCAATTAGATTAGCTCGAAATACACAAGCTGCGGCAGTAGGTATACTTTTATTAAGTAATCCCATCTTAGAGAAAGATTTATATACTCCTTGTTGCAGTATGTGGCGCTTGAAACCACGTGTATTTGCTTCTGTACCAGAATAATTAATATTCCCCTGAGCATCTATAATATATTGATCACAAAAAGCGATAATTAAGTCGGAATTCGCTTCTAATGGCGGCACCAGTTTAGCTAAAAAATCTTCGTGCCAAACATCATCATCATGAAGGCTAGCAACATATTTTCCCTGTGCCATTTGAAAGCCATGCATCTGATTAGCAAACATACCGATATTTTGCGTTTGTCGCCAAAATCGGATGCGGGAATCACCAAAAGATTCCACAATAGCTTGGGGATTTTCAGGACTACAATTATCAGAAACAATAATTTCAATATTGCGGTAACTCTGGTTAACTGCACTTGCGATCGCTTGCTTCAAGTACTCTGGTCGATTATATGTAGGAATAATCACACTGACCAAGGGTTCATGAAAATTTTTATCCATAGTAATTCTTCACAAAACACTAATTCTTAGCATATTTAAAGTTTTGTGCGAGTACTGCCAAAGTTTTTACAGCAGATTACTCACGTATCGTAACCACCAGACCAAATCACTATATAATTTAGCGATTATGTCCATAAATAAATCGAGAAGCTTATTTTGTTTAGGAATTTTGTAATCTGGTATATTGCTCATTCCTAATGACTTGGCGTATTGACGACAAGCTTCCCAATCATATTTCCAAATATCTTCTATCCAAAAGCGGCGCAGTCCATATTTGTGAAAATAGCGCAGTGTTTCAAAATCGTAGTGGTAATATTTTTGTTTATTAATTGTATGCATATCGATTCCCTTTTCTTCCCAGCCTGCAAACCACTCAGTTGGAGTATTTCCTACTCTTCCAAGCCGCAAATAATTCTGTTTTGAGGTATAGCGAACCCGCCTGCTAATAGCATTACTCACCCCTAATACATTCTCTATTGCACCATAAAGACGAACTTTCGAGGTTTGTGCATCCAAGCGAGTTAAAGCATAGTGCAGAACCTTGATATCATGAATATGTAACCTTCTAGCATATTCAGGCATTGGTATTCTCACACTATGAATTAGTTGTGGCTGATGTTCGGCTCCATCATCAACATAGCCCAGGGGTGTAAGAATACCAGTTCTAATACATTTGTCAGTTGTTAAGAATAAATCTGGCTTTTCAAAAAAAATTATTGTTCCTGGCTTGGCGTTGAGAATTGTTTGCCAACTTTGAGTTTTCGTAGCATTGGCAGCTAGTATTTCATCAGCATCCAAAGCAAAAATAATTTTATGCTCTTGGATTAAGTCTCTTGCTGTTTGGATTAACAACAACTGTCGATCAGCTTCGTTAAACTTTTCCGATTTATTTTCAATTAATATTACTTTAGGATATTTTTTGCAAATTGTTATGCTGTCATCGTTAGAATTTTGATCTGCAATAATTATATGATCAGCAAATTGACTAGTGACAGCTAAAAACCGCTCTAAAATCCAAGCTTCATTTTTTACAGGTGTAATAACAACAATTTTTGGTATTTGATTATCCATGCTGATTTTTGATGATGAGAAAATGCAATCTCTAGAAGGTAGATGTTATTTGTTAAGGGACAAGGGTCAAGCGTTATTTCCCTAGTCCCCAGTCCCTAGCCCCTAGCCTCCAGTCCCCAATCCCCTACTCTGTCTGATCAAGCTGGTAATGTGTCTGGTGATATTTCCACAGTTGGCCTTTACGGGCGAGTAATTCTTGATACTTACCCTGCTCTACGATGCGTCCCTTTTCAATGACGACGACTTTATCAGCTTGAGCAATGGTAGAAAGACGGTGAGCAATCACAATCACCGTTCGTCCCACAGCATAACTCTCTAAAAACTCCTGAATTGTTTGCTGTGTAATTGCATCTAAAGCGCTGGTGGCTTCATCTAAAATCAGAATTTCTGGCTTGCGTACCAAAGCACGAGCGATCGCAATCCGTTGTTGTTGTCCACCAGATAGCTGAATCCCGTCAGAACCCAAAATTGTCTTAAAACCCCCAGGCAATTTTTCGATAAATTCTAGTGCATTAGCCAAGCGAGCTGCGTTGCGGATTTCTGCATCAGTGGCTTCAGGAGTACCGTAAGCAATATTGTTGCGAATGGAAGTGTTGAAGATAAATGTTTTCTGACTGACTACAGCCATTTTGCGACGTAGCGAGTCTATGTCAAAATCCCGCGAGTCAATTCCATCAATGAGAATTTGCCCTTCTACAGGATCTTGAAATCTGGGCATTAAATCAGCAAGTGTGCTTTTACCGCCGCCAGTTTCCCCTACTAAGGCAACCATTTGTCCTTGCTCAATACTCAGGGTAATATTATGTAGCACTAAATTATTAGGCTCATAACCAAAATCTACAGATACTATATCAATTCCTTGTTTTAATCCTGGAAATTGAATATTGCCATTTTGAAAATAATCTTTATCTTCAGAGTTTAACAACTGTTTAATATTGTCTACTGCGCCTGCTTGGGTACTTAAAAAAGCGACAACTCCATTCAAATCTTGAATCATCGGCACCAAGCGAAACAATACAAAGAAGAATGTCAACAAAGAGGCAACCTTCATTAATCCAGTTGTCAGCGCCACAATAATCATCATCACGAGAATTATTGTTGATATGCTCTCGGTAATCGGCCTGACTACTAAAGAAATCCAATAAACTGATTTCCATGTATTGACTATATTTTGACTGGCTTTGTAATACCGTTGCCGTTCAAAATTTATAGTAGAAAATGCATGAACAGTACGGATGCCTTCCAAAAACTCTAGCGCCCTCGAAGTAAACTTATCGTTGGCTTTCGTAACTCCAAAACTCCGCTCACGAACGTGTTTGTTGAGAGTTGTCAGTCCTACTGCTAAAAGACTAAACAGGAAAACAGAGATTATAGAAAGCTGCCAAGAAAGTACAAATAAAGAGAGGGAATAGACGGCGATAGTTAAGAGTCTAGTAATCACAAAAGCCACACCGCCAAAAATCTGCCGAATCCTCTCCATTTCATTAGTTAAGCTATTAATCAATTCACCAGAGCTTTTCTTGGCAAAATATTTTAGCTCTTGTGACTGCAACTGCTCAAATATTCGTTTCCGAAGATTATCTACTAAATTGACTTCACTGAGTTGAATGCAAAGCTGTGCTAAGTAATTAAACGAGGCGCGGATACAAGTTATAACTACAATTAAAATAGATACCCTGTATAATCTCTCATTTGGAAAACCATTAATATCTAAAATTACGATATCAAACCATTGAATTCCAGTTTTAATAGGTTCAGCATCGGGAGTAGTCAAGCTTTGCAAAAATGCTAACAGAAAACCCAGTCCAAAACCCTCAAATGTGACAGCAAAAAGCGATAAAACTATCGCTAAAGTTGCCAGTCGAGGGAATTTTTTGAATTCTCGTAAAATCAAGTAATTATTTTGCCAAAAGCTACTAGATTTAATGAATCTACGAGTTGACTGAGGAAGATTAAAATACATAAAATTCTTGACAAAGCTTTTAATGAAACAACACACCAACCAATTACAGCGTTTTGCAACTACATGAGGTACACCCCTCCCCTTAGTAAGGCTAAGGTGTACACACAAGTTATCGCATCACTACCAGTCCTCGAATTACCCCACCCTAACCCTCCCCTTTCCAAGGGGAGGGAACTAGATTTTCCAGTTTCCCCCCTTTATAAGGGGGGATTAAGGGGGGTAAAACCCGAATCTCAAAGTAACTCCGATTTATGTGTACACAGTAGCCTTACTAAGGGGAGGGTGCGCTATCGCAAGGGTGGGGTATTCCTGTACCTCATCAACTTGATGCTGTAAATAATGTTCAGGTCTTATACCATTTCCATATGAAGACGCATAGAAAGAAGCCCACGTTATTAAGGGGAGCCACTTGCGTGGGCGGGTTTCCCGAAGGAAGCAAAGTGGCGTGAGGTTAGGAGAGGTCAAAATAATGTGCAACCTCACAGAGAATTGGTATTAAATGGGATGGCGATAAATGAAGCGACCAATAGCAGAGCCAAAAAGAATGGCAAATTTTTGTTGTAGAAATTTGGCTGAAGAATACATTTGAATGGGTGTTTGACTATGCCGCCAAAACAATTTATCTGTAATACTAGGACGGCTACCTTGAAGAGCGCTGATAATCAATTTCTTACGCCAAGGTTTAACACTTGGTGCTATGGCATGAGACATGATAGTACCGCCAGGAAGAAAATCCATGCCGTCAGGCCCTACCGCACTTATGGGCAGATTAGATACCATCAGCGCTAAGTTCATGTAAGTTTGATCGCCATAGAGATAGGGGTAATGAGTAAAAGATTTATTGCCATATAAATCTTGTAAATCTGAGTATCCTGCCATCTCACCTAGTTCTACAAGTTGCTGCCAAAGTACAAGAATAGATTTACAACTTTTATTCACACCAATAAAGCCACTATTAAAGTGAGAATCTAATTGGCGATCGCAAACCAAGCCTTTACTTTCGGCAAATTCCTTCCATGCCAAACGTCGCGGATGATTAGCTGGTACGTGATACCATGAGTCCCCACACAGCGCAATTCCGCGACTCACCCACTTTTCGTAAAAATCCCAACTACACTTATTGACAATATCAGGATCAAAGTAAAATAGTGCCTCTACATCTGGGCAGTAACTTTCCCATAATAAAGTCATAAAGTTAGGCTTATAAAAACCAAAGTGCTTTCGAGTATCTAGTTTCACAAACCGAATAGCACAATCTTCTGCGATTGCAAACTCTTGATAGCCCTCACCATCTTTGATTAACTTAGCCCAAGATGGTAAATTTCCTCGATACCCCGCCCAAATCACACCCCGGAAACCGTGATGATATAGGGAATTAGCTAAAGCTCCAACACCATAGTGGTAGTCTTTTTCAAAAACAGTACAGATAGCTGTATGCATATTGCACCTCGTTAAAGTCAATAGATAATTCTTCCGTTTAACCACCAAAGTTGATCGCAACTTTAGGGTTATTTATTCATAAAATCAAAAAGCTATAATGCAGCGACAATCAAAATTACAGCGCTTTTCATCTGCGGTTATCGGCGTTCAAGATTCAGCCGGTTTAAATGTAGCTTCTACCTGCCAGGAACCGATCATTTCTGATGCTGCATTTAGATTTTGTTGTGTTGGGGAACTTAACTGCACCGCATCTGCCAAAGTCCAACAATGCGTAGACGCGGAGCGGCTTGTCGGTAGACATCGCACTAAACCCCTGTCACCTTGCAGTACATTCCATAACTGTGGGAAATTGTGCAAACCCGATTTACTAAAGCTACGCCGAAGCGGTGTAACGTTGTGTGCCTCAATTGTGCGAAACTTGATGGCTCGAAAGACTTTACCTCGCTCTCCTACCAACCACTCAAAAGAGAAAAGCGAACCAGGCGAATCAACCTGCATTAGCAAAACCAGTCCCAGCATAACTGGACTTAGCACGACTAGCAACACAAAAGCAATTACCCAATCAACTAGTCGCTTCCACAGCCTGACAAAAGAGTTACCTTTTTTCAGCCGTTGATTAACAGAGGGTAGGCGGAGAAAGATTGGCTTATTAGCTGCTTCACAAGCTTCAGCCCAAAACCGTAATAAATCCTCACCCAGCGTTGCATCTATGCTCACCAACCTGACTGGGGAATGTTTTAAGCACTCTACTAACCATTGTTTGTCATCTAAAGAAGGCAGATATGGCTGTTTAATATATTTAGGAGACTTCACCAACAACTGACCTTGCCGCCACAACAGTGTACAGTAGGGGGAACTTTGATCTGCTTGGTGTTGCTCAGTTAGCTTGTAGGGATTTTGTAGAGATGGAATTATTGAGATAGTCATAGGTCATGAGATGTGTAGAGAAGTAGATTCTTGACCTGATATCAAAGCGCCGATCAAAATTATTTGCTGAAATTGATCTGATTAAAGAGGTGAGAAAAATCGGTTGCACTCTCATCAGCTTCATGATGCGATAAATCAGTCTCAGCTTATTCTTTAGCTATTTTGAAATGGCTTTTGATATCTAGGATAGAAGACTCTTGAGGAATAAATCTTGGCCAGAGAAATTCTTTATTGATTCTTGATAAAGTATTTGATTTTTCCAGAGAATTATTAAGTTATTGTGAACTAAATCTCTCAAAAACTCTCGTAGACAGGAATTCAGCCCTGATTTTGAGGAGTCTTCACCATAAATTTCCCCATGCAATAGGGCACAACAATGTTGTGCCCTACAACCTGCTGAGATTACAGCTAATCAAGAACGCCTCTAGCGGTTTTCATGTAAATGAAACACACCACACTAGCCTCTTTCCCTACCAGAGCGTGTTTCACTCAAGCGAGAAGTACTATATTTTTCTACAGCTTGTTGCAATGCAAATCGTTGTGGCTTTGTATAGGGTACATATGTGCTGTCAGCATTGGAGGCTCCATTCGCTACCACTCCAATTAGATTTAACTTGCTCAACATGGCTGTAGCTTGGGCCATTTGGCTGCGAGTTACCCTACCAATACTTGCTAACATCACAACACTGCGACAAGATGATGCTGTCAGCATAGCATCCACCAAGCCGAGAACCGGAGAAGCATCTACAAGTATTAAATCATAGTTCTCTTCAAACGTTGCCATCAATTGCGTCATCCGTGGCGAACTCAAGAGATTAGCTGCATCGGTAGGTATTGGCCCAGCAGTTAAAATATCGATGTAGGACGAGCCTGCGTATTGAATACTAATTTGGTTAGGTAAAGAGCCTTCACTTGCGAGGAGAGTAGAAAGTCCCTGATCGTTGGGAAGATTGAGTTGGTTGTGTAGACTCGGTTCACGTAAATTGGCATCAATCAATAGTACTTTTTTGTGTAACCGAGCAGCACTCATGGCTAAACCTAACGCCAACGCTGACTTACCTTCATCGGGTAAAGCCGACGTAATCATCAAAGATTTCAAATTCGCAACAGTATTGAGCAGTTCAATATTTTTATAAATCAGATCCAGCGATTCCCAACTTGGTGGAGATTGCAATACTTGAACTGTCCAAGGTGCAAGCTCTTCTGGCTTACCAAAAGGCAACTTGATCATTGATTCTCTAGGTTTGGCAGGCGGTAACTTAGGAGTGATTCCCAACAGTGGTAGAGCCGCGTGCTTTTCTAACTCAGCAGTGGTATGAACAGCATCATCAGAGGCTTCCCGCACAAAGGTAGCAATACCTCCCAACATTAAACCAACCACTGCACCCAACAACAAGTTCTGCTGAAGATTGGGGCCCATGAGCATACCTTTTTGAGGTTCTTCAACAACTTCCCAATTAAATCCACCTTTAGAAAGCTCTTGGCGCAATTGCTGTTCTGCTCTCAACAACTGCTCTAACCTTTCACGGCTAAATTGTAACTGCGGTAATATGCGATTGTAATAAGCCAACAAAGGCGGGAAGCGTTTGAGTTGCAAACGCAGATCGTTCTCTTTCTGAGCCAAAGTTTGATCGCGAGCCGCTAAAGAAACTATATTTGTCTGTGTTTCTACTAGCTCACCTGCAAGGTTGAGGTCAATTTGTCCGAGTTGTCCTTGTTCGAGGAGATTTCCGCCATCTGAAACAGCACTAGCAGGTAATCCGCCTAAAGTTCTGCTTACCTCTTGTTGTAATAACTCTTTCTGTCCTTCCAGTTGTGCTTGCAATTTTTGCACACTAGGAGTCTCATCTGTGAAGCGCAAGCGTTCTTGTGATAATGCCAGCTCTGTTTTTTGGATTTCGTTGAGTAAACCTTGATAGCGAGTAGATTGACTCAAACGAGAAGAAACTAGAGCATTTTGTGGCGAACGATTAAGTTGTGCTTGCAAAGATTGTTGACGCGCCAAAGCTTCTTGGTACTGAGAACGAGTAGTGCGTCGTTCTTCTTCCAGTTTATTCAAAGCTTCTTCTAGTGCTTTTGCTTGTGACTCAGGATCGATTAAATTCTGATTTCTGCGAAATCTTTGCAGATTCGTTTCAGAAGCATTTACTTCTTCACTAGCTTTTTTTAATTGATCTCTAATAACTTGCAGACCTTTTTGTAAACGCGTATCTTGCTGCTGCTTGTTATATTCCACATAGACTTGGCGAATAGCGCTCAGAACTTTTTGCGTTTTGTCTGCATCGTTAGATGTATATTCAACCTGGAAAATTTTAGTCAAGACATTATCTTCTTTGGTCTTAATTTGATTTAAAACCAAAGCACTTTTTATATCACTCGCAGTTAAGTCTGGATAGTCTTGCTGAACTTTATCTACTGCTTTTTGCAAAAGTCCAGAACTCTGCATCAAGTTAATCTGGGTTGCTGTGTCTATTTCAATAGTAGGTTCGGTAAATTGATTTTCTGGTGTAGCCGTTCCTGGTTTAACTTGATAATTTGGTTCTACCAATAACTGCATAGAACTTTTGTAGCTAGGCTTTGTCTTAGTAGTAATAAAACCTGCAAAAGTAATTGAAGTGAAAAACACAAGTACAAACCAGGGAAATCTGCGTACCATGACGGCAAACATTTGTCCGTAACCCACTTCATTTTCGGGAGGCAGATTTGGACTGGAATTTAAACTCGGATTAAGACTAGTTTGAACCACGTTTATTATCCTTCTCTTCGAGACGCTACGCGAAAACCTAACAAATTACTTGATTGATTGATGCACTCTCAAAGCTTGGTCAATAATTTGTTCGACTTTACTAAAGAATGCCGTTTCTGAAAAATTTGTCACTGCATGATTCCGGATGTTTTGGTAATTCCAATTTATTTCACCAGCTTCTAGTAGAGCAGTTTGTAAAGATTCTGGTGTTTGCCTTTTAAAAAAGACTCCTGTCTTTCTCGGAACTTGAGTATCTAAAACACCACCTGCTCCATAAGCAATAACTGGAGTACCGCTAGCATTAGCCTCCACTGGAACCAATCCATAATCTTCTAAAGCCGCGACAATTACAGATTTAGCTTTAGAAAACAAGTCTTTACGTTTTGCATCGCTGACGTGCCCTAAGAACTCAATATTATCTAAAGCCTTGGCTTTTAACCGTTCTTGTTCTGGCCCATCGCCTGAGATTAATAAACGCCACCCTAGCCAATTAAAAGCTTCAATTATTATATCCAAACGTTTATAACTAATCATCCTCGCTGATGCCAAATAATATTCGTCTTTGCTATCAGAAAAAACAAAGTTACTGGTATCAATAGGATAATTAATCACAATAGCTGGCTTTTTATAAATATCTTGAATGCGGCGAGCTACAATACTAGAATTAGCAATATATAAGTCGGGTTCCTGTGCATATTCTAAATCTACCTTTCTCATGAATTGAAATACTTTTTCTATTATCGGAGAAAAATAGCGGTAATCACCGTATTCCCGTAGATAAGTTTCTGTATCCCATAAAAAACGGGTGACATTATGGCAAAAGCAAATATGTAGCGCCTGGGGGTTTTTTCTAACTGCTTTGGCAAAGCTAGTACTACTACTGATAATTAGGTCATATTCTTGTAAATTTAAGGCACGAAAAGCTGAAAAATATAAAGGAGCTATCAAGCGAAAATGTTTGACTGCACCCGGAATTTTTTGTAAAAAAGTTGTATTGACTACACGCTCACTTAAATCTATAGTTTTTTGATGATTGTACAAAGAAGTATAAATATCGGCTTCAGGGTAGCGCTTACAAAGTAATTCAAACACGCGCTCTGCTCCACCGCGCTGGGTTAAGTAATCATGGACTAGAGCAATTTTCATAGGTTCAATGTCAAGTTTCTCTAAAGTTTGCTTGAATACTTCCCAGCAAGTAATACTAATTCGCAATTAGTAATTCGTAATTAAGAAGCTTAAGTTTAGTAGTGTGAGCAATGCCCACCTACTTGTATTTCTAAAATTAAAGATTAATCCTATAGTTTCCTAACTATTTATTGTGTAAAAAAATGGATTGGGAACGAACCAAATTATCACAGCTTCTCGCAGAGAAGATGCTAATGATGTTAAGGAATAAAAGCCAAAAAATTTTGTTAAGTAGTCAGGGCTTTAGAAGTGAACCCAGGACTAAAGTCCTGACTACGAACTTAATTTAACTAACAGCAACTAGAGCTTTTTCTGTGGCGAAATAAGCAATTTGTTCGGCTCGTAGTTGATCGCAAAGCCTACCTGTGGGTAATTCTACATCATCGTAAGTTAGCACTTGATCCTTGGGAATATCGCGTTTGAGGCGACATCCTTCAGCTAATCCCATTGGTAGGAGGTTTTGTTGTTGTGTGATCGCAGAATTTTCGCATTGTCCGTAGGTCATGTAGCAGCCGATACCATCTAAGGTTTCCCCGGCTTGCAAGTCAATTTTAGTGGTGGTGACTACATCTACTACGGGGCCAGCGAGGGGAGACATCACCGCATCTTGGAAAAGAACAGCACGGGCTACAGATAGGGGAACTTCAAAATGGCAGAGGTGATAAGGAGTATAGAAGCTGTAAAGAGGGCCTTCACCGAGTTTGTACAAGTTGAGATAGTGACATTGTTTGGAGTCTTCGTGTGTCGCAAACACAAATACGCCTGGCCCTGGTTTTGCACCAACGACATAATCGACGATACCGCCCAGTTCCTTAAGCTGTTCCACGTCATACATATTAGTCATTTCATCAACATGACCAGTGAAGTCATATCCCAACATTCCCCGTTTGGCAACCTTCATCCCTGTGGCGTTGGCGACGATCGCCTGTTCAAAGGAAATTTTACTGCCATCGGCAAAGCTAGTTACCATGTGGGCTTTCTGACCCCAACGCTTGGCAAATGCTTCTTGAGTGGTGGGATTGCGATAAGGGTCTTGAAGTCCTTTAATGTTACCGCACAATAACGGAGTTAGACCAATGCTTTTGACAAAACGGTAGAGGTTCATTTCTACCCCTGGCTGATCGCCGTCGCAAGCGCTAAGAATCACGCCTGCTTTGTCTGCATATACCTTGAGGATCGGGCCAATAGTGCCGTCGAGTTCGGCATTCATCATAATTACGTGCTTTTGATGTGCGATCGCACTCATGACTATATGAGCGCCAAATTCCACTGCACCGGTGACTTCGATTAAGGCCTCGATGCCCTCAGCACGACAGAGTAATTCTGCATCTTCAGTGACCGCATATTTACCCTGTGCGATCGCATCTTCCATGTCGGTGATGTTTGCAACCACCTGTATATCTTCAATTCCGGCTTCGCTATAAGCTTGCTTGGCTGCATCAATTTGGCGGTTAGAGATAGCAACTAACTCCATTCCCGGTACAGAATTAATAATTTGATTGGCAATTCCTCGACCCATAAAGCCTGCACCAATCATCCCGACTTTTACGGGTTTACCCAAGGCTGCACGGGCTTCTAAGGCGCGATCTATAATAATCATTTTTTTAATTCCTTCATAGACAACAAATTGATAAAAATCCCTCTCCCCTAGCCCCTAGCCCCTATTTCTGCACCAACAGGCATCATGCTCAATAAGGGCCAATTTAAATCTTTATCAGAAATTTCTGTGACTTCTAAGGGCCATTCAATGTTAAAAAAAGGATCATCATAACGTAGACCACGCTCATAACCTGGTGTGTAAAATTCACCAACTTGATAAACCACCTCAGCATCATCTGTAAGCGCTTGATAGCCGTGAGCAAACAGTTCTGGTACATACAAAGCGCGGTGGTTATCTGCGGTGAGTTCCACACCAATATGTGATAAAAAAGTGGGAGAGTCAGGACGCATATCAATAATTACGTCATAGATAGCACCTTTGGTACAGCGAATTAATTTGGTTTCTGCTGCTGGCGCTAGTTGATAATGCATTCCTCTCAATGTACCTTTTTTGTAGTTAAAGGATAGATTACATTGGGCGACTATGGACTTTAAGCCATGTGTCACAAACTCTTGAGCGCAAAAAGAACGAGCAAAAAAACCACGGTCATCTTGCTTTTTTTCTAATTCAACAATAAATGCGTCTTTCAGTGCGGTTTTGATGAAAATCATAAATAACCTCAGAATTAATTTTTATGAAGGACAACAGAAATTTGCTAATTTATTAAAATTAGCTAGGTACTTGAACGGGTTCTGGTGAGGAATTTAACTCTAATCTGGGATAAGTATCATCCCAATATTGAGTACAAAGTTCTGGTCTTTCGGGGGGATTAGCGGTGTAACAAAAAAATAAACTTACCCGTTCTTCTGTGCGTACGGTTCCGTGATGTAAGGCATTTTTCGTATCTGCAAAAATTACTGTCCCTGCTGGACCTGTACATGATTTCCAAGCCGATTTGGGAATGACTACTTTTACTATTTCATCATCAATACCCATATAGCTTGACTGCCAAAGTTTGTAGTAAAGCCAATAGTATTGCCACCTCAATAAAGAGGTTAAAGAACGTGGAATATATTCAAAAGGCCCAGTTTTCTCTTCTACATCTTTCAATGAAAGAAATATTTTGATAATCCGGCGGTCTTCAGCATCACTGTGCCAAAGCAATGTGCCAAACTGATGGTCACTAGGAAAATCTTTGCGTAAATGTACACCATGAAAAGTTATCGGTAGTCCAATGTAATTTTCAATGATATTGAGCAGCCTTGTTTCTGTTGCCCAAGCAAAGATTTCTGGTATGTCTGTAACCGTATAAATCTGCGGCCACTTTTCATCTAGATGGTCGTTATGGGCTTTTTCCATCTGAGATAATTGATCGTAAGCAGCCTTGAGCAACTCTGAGCTAGAGCTTAATCCTAAATCTGTCAGTGTTGTCACATAAACGCCATCTTTTTTGAGAGCATTAAGAATTATGCGATCGCGTTTTTCTAAAGCAGGTAAATTTTTCCTGTACTTTAAAAGTGATAATTTATGACCTAAGTCCGAAGCTAATGCCGATATTTTACTTTTAAGTGTCTTGAGCATGGCATGATTACCTCATTTTATTAATGTGGGCGATGTGCTGACTTCAATTTCGCCAGATGCTTTAGATGATTTTGGTCGAGGATAGGTATTATCCCAGTAGTGAGTACAAAGTTGTGGTTGTTTAGGGGGGTTAGCAGTGTAGACAAAAAAGAGTGTTGACCGTTCTTCAGTGCGGAAACTACCATGATGTAAAAGTCTTCTGGTATCAGCAAAAATTACTATGCCTGCTGCTCCTTTACAAGACTTCCAAGCTGATTTTGGGATAATTTGATTTAGCGTTTCGTCGTTGATTCCTGAATTCTTAATCTTGGATTTAATTCGATAAAAATTCAGGCGATACATGGATGTTAAAGATAGGGGCACGTATTCAAAAGGCCCGTGCTTTTCTTCTACATCATTTAAGTAGACGATGATTTTTAGAACTCGGCGATCTTCTATATCTCTATGCCATAGTAGAGTCTCAAACTGACCCTTATTTGCAAAATCTTTGCGTAAATGTACACCATGATAGGCAATGGGAAGACCAATGTAATTTTCGATGATGTTTTGCAGCCTTTGTTCTCCGCCCCAGTCAAAAATTTCTGGTAAATCTGTAACTATGTAAATTGCCGGGGGATTGTGGCTGGAATCGCTATAGTTAGGTGTTCCAATGCTTGGTAATAAACTATAAGCAGCATTCAGCATTTGTGTGGTAGAAGTCAAGCCTAATTCTGCAAGACTTGTAATATAAATACCGTCACGTTGAAGCGATTCAACAATTATGCGATCTTGTTCTTTTATTGCAGGTAAATTGTGCAAATACCGCCATTTTTTTACTCTATAGCTTAACTCATATTTCAACGCTAGAACACTTTTTTTTATACGGTTAAGCATGATAGCTACTTAATTTTTATTATTGATTTATCCAGCGACCGTTTATTATTAGATTGCCATTCTTGATGAGATTTATCGTTAATTTCCGAAAGTTTAAACTCTTTACAAGCTATGACATCAAAAGCAGATAAACCGATTAAAGTCAAAAAGGGAATTAATGTTTTAATCGCTGACATTGGCCATCTTCTTAAAGCCCCTAGAAAAACTCTCACATTGGCTTCTTTACCATTATGCAAAAGCATTCTTCTACAAAATTGTTTAGAATATCCACTTTCTTCCAGCTTTAAAATCACTTCAGGTATATGTTTGTATTGCATTAACAGTGCAGATCTTGGCTCTTTCTGCCAATAACTCACACCAACAATACATTCCAAAAAAACCTCTTTCGTGACAATAACGCTGCCATTAGCAGCACAATAACCTGCTAAATATGCTAAGGATATCCAATTACTGGCAGCATTTGGCCAGCGTTGGAGCGCTTGTTTTACTAAATCAGTGCGATATATTGTAGCCGTGAGAAAGATAACTGCACCAATGCTTTTAGAGAAACAATGTTCAAATATAGCCTTACCGTCTCCACAACCATCTTCTCTATCAGCATCAAACCAACGATTACCGACTATTGTTGGTGGGTGAACTGGTTCACCAGTAATTTTATTTCGTCCAGAAAAGTTGAGAAATAATAATGATAAATCTTCATGTTGCTGAAGTTTGTTGATTACATAAGCAATGGCTCTATCTTGAATAGGATCGTCATCACCAATTGTCCAAACATATTTAGTTGTAGCTGAATTGAGGCAATAAAGAATATTTTTCATTACGCCTAAATTTTCATGATTTTGATTTGATTTAAATGTAATGTTACTGAGTATGAATTGCCACTTTTTGATGACATCTTGAGTTTTGTCTGTGGAACAATTATCCGAAACTAAAATTTCACACTCAGATTCAAAACCTTTAATAGCTTGAGCTAACCAAGCTAACTGTTTATCTAGCAACTCAGCCCGATTATAAGTAGGAATAGCAATTGTCAGTAATTTATTCATTGGATCTATTGCGATCTGATTAACTAATAAAAAAATAAATTCTTGTAAGAGATAATTCTCAATTGAAACGATTGTTCCGGAAAAATTCTATTTTTTGACCATATTTCAGTTATTTTTAAATCGTTTTTTTTAATACCATGCTATAGCAACTCAAAAACCCAGTATTAAAGGTTTTTGATTTTGGATGTGTTGCTCAGATCCCCGACTTTTTCAATAAGTCGGGGATATCATAAATAAGTTTGAGGAATTTATTCTGGAATATTTAAGCACTTAAGTGCTGACTATAAACTTTTCTGCCAAAAAAAGTCTTTGTCAATTTGCTGTGTGCGAATTAGATACTCTAACTGCTTTAACCGCGTAAATCCTCTGAACAAGAAAGTATCTTCAGTCATATCAATTTGACTGAACAAATTAAATAGCTGCTGGGCACCTAATTGAGCATTCCAATCACACTTAAATCCAGGTAGCGTGGTGTTGATTTTCTCAAAAGATACCCGATAGCTGCGGTTATCTGCACCGTTATCTCCAAAGGACAATTGACAACCTGTGAATATCGCTGCAATAATTTGGGCGATTTCTTTAACTCGATAGTTGTTTGCCGTATCCCCAACGTTAAAGATTTGCTTGTGTACAATATCACGGGGCGCTTCAATGGTGCAGACAATTGCTTTGCAGATATCTAGTGCGTGAACTAATGGCCGCCAAGGAGTACCATCACTAGTCATTTTGATTTCTTTGCTAGTCCATGCCAAACCAGCTAAGTTGTTTAAAACAATATCAAACCGCATTCTAGGAGAAGCACCAAAAGCAGTAGCATTTCGCATAAAGGTAGGAGAGAAATCGTCATCAGCTAGTTGCATCACATCTCGTTCTACCAAAGTTTTACATTCTGCATAGGCTGTTTGCGGATTCACAGGCGATTCTTCTGTGACATCACCCTCGGTAGCTACGCCGTAGACACTGCAAGAAGACATATATACAAAGCGACGTATACCTGCTTCTTTAGCCAGCTTTGCTAGTCGCACTGAACCTTGATGGTTGATTTCGTAGGTGATAGTGGGTGATAGTTGTCCGGTGGGGTCGTTGGATAGTTCTGCCATGTGAACTATCGCTTCAATACCTTGTAAGTCTTTAGGGGTAATGTTGCGGATATCTTTGTTTAAGGTTTTGGCTGTGACATCAGTACCGTTATACAGCCAACCAACTTTATAGAAGCCAGTATCTACGCCCAGAACTTCGTGTCCCCGTTCGATTAACAAAGAAGGTAATAACGAACCAAGATAACCTTCTGTTCCAGTTACCAATATTTTCATTGTTGTCAAAGCCTTTGTCTTGATTGATTAGTTAATTTCTAATGCCTGAAAGAACTAAATAGGTATGATGAATTGCGTACAGCAGGACGGCTAAAAACCCTTTTTTCTTTCTGTCGGAGTGCCTTAGTGGTTCTTTTTCTGCACAACAAAGCGCTCAAACAACAAGTATTTTCACGTCACTGATCATTAACTGCGTACACCAGACGATAACTCTACAAAAAATCTTGAGATTTTAGTTCAATGGTTCAGTTAAGAAAAATATAGGGACAAGGTATCCAAAATCGTTTCCATCTGCAGACAATCTTACTAAAGCCATGCCCCTACAATGCAATTGATTCCAGCCTAACTGAACTAAGATTTTAAATGAACCCCATACAGGCAATTTGATGTGAGGATGTTGGGAAATTTCAGTTATCTGCAATTAAATAACAGACGCTGCTAAATGTGATGGTTCGGGGAGTTGTGCCACAATTGCTTTGCCAATTTCTAAAGAAGAAGTGGCGGCTGGTGAAGGCGCATTGCAAACATGGACAGAGTTCTGACCGGGGATGATCAAAAAGTCATCCACTAGCTTACCGTCATTCATCAAAGCTTGAGCGCGGACTCCTGCATGGGTAGGAACTAAGTCTTGGGCTTGCACTTCAGGAATGAGTTTTTGCAAACTTTTGACAAAGGCGGCTTTGCTAAAAGAACGTATAATTTCTTGAATTCCTTCATCAGCGTGTTTGGCTGCTAATTTCCAGAAACCGGGGTAAGTCATTACTTCAGCAAAATCCCGCAGGTCGAAGTCAGTTTTTTTATAACCTTCGCGTTTCAGGCTCAATACTGCATTGGGGCCTGCATGAACGCTACCATCAATCATCCGGGTAAAGTGGACACCAAGGAAGGGAAAATCTGGATTGGGAACTGGGTAGATAAGGGTTTTTACCAGATAGCGTTTTTCGGGGGTGAGTTCGTAGTATTCTCCCCGGAAGGGTACAATTTTCGCCTGTGGTTCAACTTTACCTAATTTAGCAATGCGATCGCTATGCAATCCGGCACAATTAATTACAAAGCGTGTTTCAAAGCTGCCGTTGTTGGTTTCTAGGACTTGATTTTTCCCACTGGGCCTAATTTTCTCTACTTTGGTGTTGAGGCGTAAATCTCCGCCTTGTTTTTGAATTAACTCAGCGTATTTCTCGCTAACTTGCTTATAATTAACAATTCCTGTAGAGAATACTTTGATGCCAGCGACACAACTGACATGGGGTTCAATTTCTCTGACTTCTTCAGAACTGATT
The DNA here is from genome assembly GCA_034530935.1 of Aulosira sp. DedQUE10. GTDB lineage: Bacteria > Cyanobacteriota > Cyanobacteriia > Cyanobacteriales > Nostocaceae > Aulosira. The sequence goes on from JAVRCF010000070.1 coordinate 42,016, forward strand.
CTCTTAACTTTTATGCCATTATCTAAGCCGCGTTTGTAGAGATTTTCTAGGCGTGGTAGTTCTGCTGCTGAAGTTGCCACAATTACTTTACCGCAAATCTCATGATCAATGCCATATTCCTGGCAGAATTCTACCATAGAATTAGCACCGTCACGGCAAAATTTAGCTTTATAACTCCCAGGCTTGTAGTAAATTCCTGAGTGAATTACGCCACTATTATTGCCTGTTTGGTGAAATGCCCAGTTGCTTTCTTTTTCTAATAATAAAATGCGGGCATTGGGATAGCGTTTGCCTAAAGCCATCCCCGTAGAAAGTCCAACAATTCCTCCACCAATAATTGCAAAATCGTACATTTGTTGCACCTTTAAAAACAAACAATTTAAGAGTTAAGAATTCAATTAACGTCGTAACTCATAAATATTCTACTACCATACTTTCCAAGGAGCTTGACTACTTTTCCAGAGATCCTCTAGATAATTCTTATCACGTAATGTATCCATCGGTTGCCAAAAACCATTATGTTTATAAGCTGATAACTGTTCCATATCAGCTAACTTTTCTAATGGTTCTTTCTCCCAAACCGTAGTCTCATCAGCAATAAAATTAATGACTTCTGGTTCTAAAACAAAATAACCGCCATTAATCCACGCACCATCACCTTCAGGCTTTTCGCGAAAACTACTAATTTTAGTTTGTTCTTGTCCCAAAGAAATCGCCCCAAAGCGACCCGCAGGTTGTACTGCGGTGAGTGTAGCTAAGCTATTTTGTTCTTTATGCAGTTTAATTAGTTCTGTAATATTTACATCACTTACACCATCACCATAGGTAAAACAAAACGTATCGTTGCCAAGATGTTCTCTGACTTGCTTTAAGCGTCCACCTGTCATAGTGTTATCACCTGTATTGACTAAGGTCACACGCCAAGGTTCGGCATATCCAGAATGCACATTCATCTGGTTAAAACGCATATCAAAGGTAACATCTGACATATGCAAGAAGTAATTAGCAAAGTACTCCTTAATGATGTAGCCTTTATATCCGCAACAGATAATAAAGTCATTAATGCCGTGGGCAGAGTAAATCTTCATGATGTGCCACAAAATTGGCTTACCACCAATTTCTACCATCGGCTTAGGTCTGATACTTGTTTCTTCACTTAAGCGTGTACCCAGACCACCAGCCAAAATCACTGCTTTCATGCAATTCCCTCAACGATTTGCAGGTAGTTTAATATTTATTTAACTTTTTCTTGGTTAATGAAGCGATTGCACCTGGAACCGAGAAAAATCTATTTACCATTTATTTTTCTCCGTAAACAATCTAACTATATTTTTTCTATTTTTTGTAAAGGCAAGGTAAATAAAAATCTTTGATATATAAAAGCTTTATGAATACTTAGAAAGTCTTAAAATTATAGCGGTTCTCGAATGGAAGCAATACACAATGGGCACAGCAATGCTCATTGGTGTCAACTTAAGCTCAAACGCTTATCCCACAGGCGTTTTACCCCA
>JAVRCF010000071.1:0-42049 GCA_034530935.1 Aulosira sp. DedQUE10
GGATACTCTTGAGAAGTTACTTCTCTAGCAAACTTTGCGGTTCTAGTTTTTTTTCCTTGGCAACAATGTCTCCGGTGCTGGCAACTTGTTCCAACCTTAATTTCTCATTTACCAAATATTGCAAGATGCTCAAGCCGATTCGCTTTGTATCTTTATGAGAGACAATTCCTTTCGACAATATGGTTTTGGGGTACATAGAACTGATATCGATGTATCCAACCTTTTTATATAGTCCTGGAATAGAGTAGGCTATCCCCCCTTGGAATTTATACTTACGGTCGGGTTTAGGTTTGTATTCTGGGTAGTGATACGAGAATATTTGCTTCCACTTGGTGCCGTTACCAGCGAGGGCTAATTGCTGGAGGTTCATTCCCGGTACAACCAGTGCTTCATAGTGGTATGAGGGTACAAGTCTGTTAGCTATGAGTTGCGTATCTTCCAAGTCGTAAATAAGGTAATCCTTGATTTTCTGCCATCCCCTACTACCAGAACCGGCTTTCCAGCAGGCGAGAATTTCTTCATAGGGCAGAACCAGTCGCGCCTGCTTACGTAATCCCATTTCCAGTACCACCTGTTTAAGCGATCGCCCGTTAGTAAGTTCCTTGGCGACAAAATCCCACCTGAGAACGCAGATAAAGATATCTACGTGCAGGCAGTTGCGGATGAATACCTCCCGAATTTCCAGTGGTTCGCCGCGTACTTGGGCAGTTCGGATAGTGCGCTTCTTAGATGCAATTCTAAATGGATGAGAAATGCCGTGTAACTCGCAGCGGGTGATGAGAAACGGTAGGTCAAATTCTGTTCCATTGTAGGTGTAAATTACTTCTGGTTTGCTTGCTTCTAGGTGTTTGAAAAACTTCAGGAGGATTTTGCTTTCGGCTTGATCCATAAAGATGGCAATCTCCCCTATCTCGCTCATACAGCCAATTGCATAGATCCGATTTTCTCTTGGGTTTATCCCTGCTGTCTCAATATCGACTACCAGAGTTTTGATCGCTCCGTAGGTCGGAATATTTACTGTGGGATGCCACTCAGGTATTGGGGTAGTATCTGACCAGAATATGTCGAGTCTTTCCTCGTCAACGATAATCTTATTACCAGATTTGGTAATAAAATGTCGGTGGTTATAATTCATAATATCCAAAATTAATTACTCTTTTTTGGCATGAATCCTTGTGGTTTAGTTGGTGGTTTTTTGGGCAATAAAAATACCTCAAAAATCATGTCTAGATTATTAGGAAGTGCGAATATTGAAAGCGGCTGCGTATGTGGTTATTAATAAAAATTTTGACAGATCCCTTGCTGGTTCTAAAATTAAATTGGACGATCAAAGCTGACACGCCCTAGCTTATGCAAGACTTTAGACAAGAAATAAATGCCAGAGCTTCTATGGATTTGGAACAGCGAAGGACTTGGTATTCTCCCGTTGCGGATGTTTATTACAATGCAAGACCGCACTATCCAAAGGAACTAATTGATCGGTCTGTGGCTTTAGCCCAACTTGACTCAGATGCATCGATTCTTGAGGTTGGTTGTGGTCCAGGAAATGCGACGGTGGCTTTTGCTCAATTTGGTTTTTCAATGACGTGTATTGAGCCAAACCAGGATTTTTATCATTTGGCACAACACAACTGCGATCGATATCCAAAAGTTACAATTTGCAATACTTCATTTGAGGAGTGGGAACTAGAAGCAAAACAGTTCAATGCCGTTCTATCTGCTAATGCCTTTCATTGGATACCGCCAGAGATTAGATATACCAAGACAGCATCGGCAATGTGCGATAATGGTTTTCTTATTTTGCTATGGAATCTGACCCCAGAACCGAAATACGAAGTTTACCAAGTTCTAGAGGAAGTGTATCAAGCTTATGCGCCCTCCTTTGTTCGATATGAAGGTGCGGAAGTTCAAGCGGAGATTTTGAGGGGGTTTGGACAAGAGATTTTAGACTCCAATTGTTTTCAAGAGTTGGTTGTCGAGCAAACTGCGTGTGAAGTCACCTATAGCATTGATGACTACCTCAAGCTTTTGAGTACCTTACGGAGAGTAGAGCCACAAGCGAAAGAGTTACTATTTGCAGGATTGCGCCAGAAGCTAGAAAAATTTGGAGATAGCGTACAACTCTCGTTTCTTTCTGCTGTTCATGTTGCCCGCAAAGCACCCGTGAGAGGTTAAGAGAATTGCACAAATGTCTGCTCGCTGCTGGTAATTCAAGTCCTGTACGAAGGCTAATTGCTGCAACTGGCATAATTTTAATCAGATACTTCCAGAATGCCAGTTGTTAAATTTTGTTGTGGTATTACTTGATATCTTAATTTTTTGCTTCCCAGTCAGGGCAGTCTTTATTAATATTGAGGCTTACTGCACAAGGTAGATATTGCTGTAGACGCAAGTGTATTATATTTAATGTAATTTTTGAATAAGTCTGAAAAAATCTTTCCCCAAAGTTTTTATTGGGGAAAGTAAGTGTTTTTACAAAGTGAAGAACATTTGAATTAGGCAGTTTGTAATTGATACTTAATCTGAAGCTCTTGTACCAGTTGTACCCATGCAGGTGCTTTTTTACCTTTAATGGGAGTAAGATTGTTCCAATGCCTTTCGAGTTCAGATTGAGATAAATGTGGGAGTTGTTCCTTACCCCAATTGATAGCATCTTGGATTGTTTTCCAATTAGTCCAAGGTTGTTTTTCTTCTTTGATATTGCTTAACTCAATGAGTGTCGCTTCCAACCAAAGTTTAGCTGCCTCGGAGTCACGCATTAACTGTTGTCTTGACATTAACAGGGCAATACTTGCCTGAATCTGGGTTAGTTCCCACATCTGAGAAATAGTAATGAGTTCCTCCCAAGTGTCTTCCTCCAGTTGAGTAATTTGTCTATTATCAGGAGCAGTTTTAGCCACTAACAGGTCTTTGAGAAACCCAGTTAAACTTGAGTATATGACGAATGGGTTTTTGCCATACTCGATTAAGTCTTGGAGGATTTGTAAGTTAGCTGTTACCTCCCCTTTAGCAAGATTTTCCGTTAGGGTAAGTAGGTCGTGTTCGGGAACGACACCTGATAATTCCCAAACCCAGTTTGGTGTGATTTCATCTACTCCCAGGTTGCTCAATTGATCGAGCAATACAAGACAGTTGCGAATAAAACCTCCACAAGATTTGACGATCGCCCAAATACCAGGTGGGTTAATGTTGATGTTTTCATTCTGGGCAACTTTTGATAAATACTGAACAAGTGTTTCTAGTCCTACTCTCCTAAAATCAAACTTTTGACAGCGCGAGATGATAGTTTCAGGAACCTTGTGTATTTCAGTTGTGCAGAAGATGAAAACTACATGACGGGTTGGATTTTCAATTGTCTTGAGAAGCGCCTGCCACGATTGACTGCTTAGGGCATGACATTCATCAATAATGAAAATTTTGTACCTTCCCTCAACTGGTGCAAACTGGGTAGTGGAAATTAACTCGCGGATTGTTTCTACCCCGCTATTGCTGGCAGCATCTAACTCAGTTACATCCAGGGAAGAAGAGGCTGTAATTCCCTTGCATGAATTGCATTCTCCGCAGGGCTTGGTTGTCGGCTCTTGGGTTGACTGACAGTTGAGGGATTTAGCCATGATGCGGGCGGTGCTGGTCTTGCCCGTGCCTTTGGGGCCGTTAAATAGGTAGGCGGGTGCAATCTTCTGGAGTGCGATCGCCGTCCCTTGCGCGTCTCCTGTAGGAGAAGGCGGGCGTTGCGCGATCGCGGAGTGACTTCCTCCTGGGAGTATCGCATTTATGAGGGTACGGACAATATGTTCCTGCCCGATAACTTCATTAAGGGTCTGGGGACGGTACTTGAGATGTAGTGGTTGGTACATAATTTCGATGATAAACGGGTGTTTTATTTACTCCCTACCAGTATGGTTGGTAGGAAGTTTGATTTTTTAGGCAGTCGCCGCTTCTTTTTTCGTTCGTGGCGATCGTGAGGTTGACTTACCTTTAGTGGTATCTTTTGCTACTACAGATGGCGTTTCTATTTGAGGAGTTTCACTATCGTCTGTTGCCTGTGCCACATTGGTTACTTCTTCAGTGCCAGACTCAGTTTGAGTGCTAACTTCTGTTACTTCTTCAGTACCAGGCTCAGTTTGAGTGCTAACTTTTGCCTTTGTACTTTGGCTATTTACCTTTTCAAACCCCTGCTTGATTTCTACAGGCATTACTAGATACAACTGATTGAGCAGCCCTCCCATCGGGCAGACAATGACTGGTTGCGTGGGTTTGTTGCACCGCACCACGATTTCATCGGTACTGATATGCTTTAATCCTTCGATCAGGTAGTCGATGTTTAATCCAATACTGATGTTTTCTGAATTACTAGTTACTGATTTTATCAGTACCGAGTCAACCGCATCCCCGATATCAGTAGCTTCGGTGTATAGTGTTGCCTGTGTAGCTTCCAATTCCCAGAGGATTTTGACAACCTTTTGCTTGCGTTCGGCTAGATAACTTACCCGCTTCAGCGCGCTCTCAAATCCCTTGCGCTCTAATGTAAATTCATACTCAAACGACCGGGGAATCAAGCTATTGATTTTGGGATATTCTCCCTCCAGAAGCCGGGAAATGAGCTTTGTATTAGGAAGGCTAAACTCGATAGTTCTATCTGATAGAAGAATATTGCACACGCTCGTATCGGCGCTTTGAGAGAGAATTTTGTTTAACTCGCCAAGTGACTTACCTGGAACAGTGAAGTTGATTGGGTTAGAATATTCGCTATCAAGTGTTCCTGTTACTAGCGCTAATTTGTGACTATTTGTACTGGCAGCTTGCCACTTGTTGGTATCAATTTTGAAGTTGACACCAGTTAAAACCAACTTTGTTTCGTCGCTGCTGGCGCAATAGAGTGTCCCTTCAAGTGCGGCTTGGAGTTTCTTGGCACTTAAATTTATCTCCGTTGGATTTTCTGCCTTTGGAAGTGTTGGGAACTCGTCAGATTTTCCGCCAATTAGTCGGCACTTACCGCTATTGTGAGTAATTATGCAGGCTTGATTTTCTACTTCTAGGGTAATTTCGCCTCTGACATTACTAACAGTATCAGTTAGTAGTTTGGCAGGGAGTGCTACCTGACCTGAAATTTCGACATTAGCGGTGGTTGTAGTGTGAATTGTGAGGTTAAGGTTTGTACCTGTTGCTGATACTATCCCGTCTTCGTCTGCAATCAGTAAGATATTTCCTAAAATTGAGTCAGTGGGTTTAGGACTGATTGCAAGGTAAGCAGTTTCTAGAATTTCTGCGAGTTTAGATTGTTCAATGGTTAGTTTCATTTGTTACTTGGTTTTTAGTGGATGATTTCTTAACGGGCGCTATTTCTAGCACCCTTTTTGCTTAGATGAGGTAGTTTGTTTTAGTAAGGCAGTTGTTCCATCTCAGTACTGTATGTTGTATAGTCATGACCTCCTGTACTAGGAGGAAGTGCTGCTATTGGCATATCGGTTGCACCTATGAGGCGGTTATGTTCTGCTACAACGGTTGATGTTTTACCGATGCGGTGAGAGAATTCGGGATTTGCCTGCATCGTTGTTTGGATATCGATTTCTTTGGCCTCTGAGAAGAATTCGAGAAAATCGCTTCCATCCGGGTTTGGTGATTTGTAGGAAGTGACAACTGCTACCCAGGATTTATCTCTTTGGTTAACTGCTTCTTTCGGTTCAAGGGATGGTGTGAAGGTGGGTTGAAATGCACCAAGGCGATGAAACTCTGCACGTTTTTCAGCGACAGTTGTATCAGTAAATCGGGCAAATGCAACCTCTAGTTCGCGTTGGAATTGCTTGTAAGCCTCGCCAAATTTTGATGATGCAACGCCTTTGATTGATAAGACAATTGGTACTGAGTGCAGGTTGTTATTATTTTCATCGACAAGTTGCAACAAGTAGAATCGTCTCAATACTGCGGCATCTTTGCCGAGTGCTTGGTACATTTCGTACCCATCAGGTGATTCGTACACCCCCACAATTTTGCCATCATCGCGCTGTTCAATATATCTGGGAGAAACATCAAGAATGTGCATTCTGGGCGATTGCAACAACACTCCCATTTCTGGCGTACCACTGGAGAAGGTGTGCTTGTGTGTAGGTTCTTGTCCTTGCCAGTTAATTGCTGCTAAATACTTATCTTTTATAAACAACCCAACTTTTTCTGCTTCCATGTGGTTGATGACTTGGCAGATGCAGATATTGCTAATCGGCGCATTGTACTCAGGATTTGCAAATTTAGAAATAGCTGATTTACGCTTTTGTATGTTTGCCCCATTCTGAACGGTTTGTTGAGGGGGTTCCGACTCTGAGACTGTGCTTTCTTCAGTAGTAGGCTTTGTTTGATTTCTTGCCATAATTTTAATTAATTGAAATCAATCTTTAATGCGTCAAGCAAAAAGCCGTTGTAAAAAATAAAAGTCGTCTGTTATAAAGACGACTTGAAAGATTTATTAATTTTTCGCTATTTAGATACAGTTTTCATCATTTAAACTTTAAAATTTTTAATCGAGAAAACCTCGCAATTGCTTGTGGAGGTAAACCCTCTCGCAGTGCTGTTCTCAATGCACTCTTTCCTAAATTCGGTAAAGTTGTTCATGTAAGTGTCTTCCTGAATAATTCCAGTTTTGGTGTTTAAAAGTGTCTGATATATTTGCTGAAGATTGATGATGATTTGTCTAAGAACAGATGTATTTTCAGTTGTGAAAGTCAGTGACACAGATGTTGTGCTTGAATTGTGAATTGCAACTGTTTGTTCTTCCGGTGCGCCATAAGTTGTTATGTGACTATCTTTACCAGGAATAAATCTGTAGGAAGCAATAGTTTCAATTGCCATATTTATCTCCTTGTTCGTTGGGGTTTAATTTCAAGCATTTTATTAGTAAGTTTGGTGACATTACTGACTTTCCAACCAGCAAGCTTGCACTTACTCACTGCTAGTTCTAATTCTTGCTGTGTAAGGGTTTTGTATCTCGTATACTTTCCCCATTTAGGGAAGATGTACGTGACATACTTAGTTTCATCAATTTGGCAGTAAGCCATGCGCTTGTAGTACACTATGGTTTAATTATTTTGATGATCTTAGTAGCTACATTTGTAGGGTTATTTGAACTTAAAAAAGCATCTTTATCTACCAATTCGACATAGCTATTATTACTCTGTAGCCACTCTTTGAAACTTTGATACTTCCGGTTGAAGAAAACCGATTCAGGTACGACTGAAACTAATACACCACTTGATATAATTAACTTCCAAGCTTGATAGATATGCTCGACAAGTTCGCAAAATGGAGGATTCATGATACAGGCATTGTATAAATGACTGGGGTTAAACTCCAGAAAGTTTTTCCCTACGAGATTAAATCCTTTGAGTTCTAGAATTTGTCTTAGATTGTAATTCACTTCAACTACCTCTAGTTGGACATTGGAGTAGGTTTTAGTGATATATTCAGCAATATTTCCGCTACCAGCGCTAGGCTCTAAAATTCGCCAATTTGGTTCAATATCTGCCAGTTGAGCAAGCCGTTGACAGACTGGTTTAGGAGTAGGGAAGAAATCTTTATCTTTCATTCCAATGATTTCTAACTCAAGCTTATTAAGTTGTTGCTTGGTAGTATCAATTGCTTCAGGTTTTACTACCTGTTGAATTTCTGTTATTGCTGATATGATTTCGCCTGATGTATGTAACCCCGCGCGACTGAGAGATTTTACCCAGTCTTGGTAATATTCACCTTCTAGTATTTCTTGAACTTTCTGGCTAGGTTCTCCACTTTGAGAAATCCTAAATAGCACTTCTACCTGTGATTTGCGAGATATACCACGTAGTATTGGTGGGATATTTCCTACTTCCCACATTTGTGCGATCGCAAATAGCCAAGACTGGATAATCTCAAGTTCAATTCCTTCTTGGATTATCCCTTGAGCTATGGTTTTACGGCGCTTGGTTGCCCTTTGATTCCCAATAGCAGGATTTTTCTTTTGGTCAATTCTTGACTGCATTGAGGCAGCTAGCTTGCGGAGAGCTTCTGCTTTTTCTAAGTTAGGAATATTGAAAATATCTAGTGATGAGTTATCCTCGTTGTAGGACAGATTCAGTAGAGATAGTTGCATTGCTAGATTCCTTTAAATCTTTAACGGCGCATTTAAGAATTAGGGAGGTTGGTACATTCCAAGTTTTTACCTCCCATTCAGTAGCTAATCGTTCTGAGTGACGGATAACTGTACTAGTACATTTGTTTTTTCTTACAAGCCAATCTCTAAATTTTTCGGCTTGTTCTTTAGTATCGAACCCGAAATAGCTAGTTTTCCGGTTTCCCAAGGGATCAGTAATAGTTGCTACCCGAGGTGAGAGAATATTGAGCGTCCAACCACTGTTAGAAGTGAGTTCGATTTTGGTGATATTTAATTCTGTTGGATTCATAATTCCACTTCAGGAATTGCTGCTAAATATTCCGTAGTTGATATTTCTCTTGCTAGCCATTTACCATGTGCTTCTTGAGGAGTTATTTTATCGGCTAAATATTTCTTTTCATTGTCGTCTCCGAGAAAAGGAGCGAGTGTTTGTTCTAGCCGTTCTTTGAAAGCCAAATGTTTCTTTTCAGAGTAAGTAAACTGGTAGATACTATCAGTATTTATAAACAAGTAGACTAGGCTAATTTGTTCTAATGGCATTCCAGTTCGTTCGTGAAGGAGAAATAATCTCAATTGGGTTTGCCATTTGCTCTCAAGAATTTCAAATTTAGGAGGTTTTTGAATTGTCCAGTCAAACCCAACTACTTGATTTTCACTATAGATAATGAGGTCGCACTCGCTATAGAGAAGGATATCGTGATATAAATATTGAAGTTGGGCGCTCCATTGTTTGCTTCCAGAAATATTTAGAAAAGGTTTTACCTTATCAACCCAGTTATTAATTTGAGGGTATTGCTTTAATAAAGGTTCGACTGGTAGCCCTAAACCAATTTGTTGCATGACGAGATGAAACTGACCTCCAGCAACTTCGGATTCACTTTTTACAGTGAGATTAGAATAATTTTTCGTCGATAAACACTCTGGATGATGTTCGGCTAACTCAAGTGTTTTGTGATTGAATCGATTCATAAAAATCTATCCCAAATTTTTTTTTGGGATAAATATGCGTGAGCTACTTGTGGTGATTTTTCTACGGTATATAGTATTTTTTCAGATTGTCGATACTTGCGTATAAACTTCGGGTTGACATTGCTTTGAGGTCAAAATAACTGGCGAACTTTTTCAACCCCCCCGTAAGGGTTAATTCTAGTAAGTACTGGGCTGCGATCGCACTCGTCATTTTATTGACAAATAGCGACTGATAATTTCGTGCTTGAATTTCTGCACATGAGAGGTTGTTGTCAGTGAGTTCTTCCAGTTGAGGAACTAACAGTTCCGGGTGAACCAGCGCCGGAGAGGGAAGATGCAACCAGAATTTAGGTTTGTCTGGGTTATTGGCAGCTTGGACTATATCAAAATTAGAGTGCGTTCCAACTACTACTTGGCCGGAGTGGTTGCTGTTTCCACAATCCAGCCAAAATAGCGATGCTGGCTCATTTGCACTGTTCAGTTTGAGAACTGAGTGAATTTTGCTCCTGGCGGCGCTGTTATCGACACAGCCAATAATTACCGTTAGGGTGTTCCATGAATTGGTGGTGCGAATCATGTCTTCTTCAAACCAGTCGCAAATGGCTGTAATCTCAATTCCATACTTGGCGCTGCATCTTGCAACTAGTGTTTCTGCCTTTGGTAGTCCAATTTCAGCTTGTTGATAATTTTGGCGGGTGATATTCTTAAGTTCGACAGTATCGCCATCGACGATCGTAAAATTGATTTCTTTCCCCGTGCGCTGAAGTTGCAGGATAATTCGACATAAGTCTTCTGCAAGAAACCCCCCTGTTCCTCCTGCTCCCACTAAGACGAAGTTGATACGGGTATGATTGCGAGGTAAGACGGGTAAAGCTTGTTGGTAAGCAGTTAATTCGAGCATTTTACCTGTGGCGGAAGTTCAAATATTTGATTAGGGTTGATGTCGAAAAAGTGATTGTATATCCCGATGCGGGTGTATATTGTGGGAACGCTATTCAGTGTGCCGACGATCGCGAACACTCGAAATTTGCCTTTTTCTTCCTGATTGTCCGCACTTGAAGGGTAAGCAGCTAGAGTTCCATGACTATGTATTTCCACTAACCCATCCGTATAGCTTTTATGGAGTGCGCTTTCTAAAGATAGGACGTGAGTAGAAGACGCAGTTTGCAGTGGCGTGTGACACCACCATTGGTAGTTTGTCACTCCCAAGTAGAATAGGATTTCCTGTTGGGGGTTTATACTAGCAGCATTGATAATATCGGTGATTACAAGGCTTGGGACTTTTGGGACTTTCAGGTGAAAGTAGGGTTCAAGGGGTTGGAGTCCAGCAACTTGAGTTTGAGTCACTTGCAAGCAAACCTCTAACTCGTGGCGGTGCGATCGCAAGAAAAGTCCATTTGCTGCCAGCCAGTATTCTTGAAGTTTTTGGCTGTAGGGAGGAAAATTATTACTTGTAGCGAGGTGATAACCGATAAAGGCATTCATGGCTAACTGAACAGGTGGTTAATAATGTTTTCTGGAGTTGTGACTTTCCAGCTATGAACGGAAACAAGGTCACTTAAAGGGTAGGATTTGGGTTTAGACTCGTGCAATTTGATTAGCTGGTTGCAGATATTGTCGGGATGAGTTTTTGACTTGCCTTGAGATAAGTCCTTATTAAAGGGTGATTTCCAGAACAACTCCCAAGTTTGGCTTATAGTTGCAGCACTGCACGTACCGGGAGAATTTCCCCCAAAACAAATACCAGAGTCGTCCCAGACGTTAGGTAGAGGTGGCTTGTACAGTTGCGCGTCTGGTTTAAATACCCTTCCTTTAACTGCCCACAGGTAATATCTACTACCGCATCCAGCAAAGAGGAATGCAGGCATGGGAATAGCAATTACTTTAGTTTCCTGCCCCATAATTTGAATTTGATATTTTTGGGGAGAGTAAAACTGAATAATTGCCTCTCCCTCTGGATTTTTACCCCACCAAATCGTGTTACTAGAAAGCCATCCAGATGTAGCAGTTTTACTTGTGAAGGCTTTCTCTACTGCTTCGGGGGAAAGAAATTTGTACTTAGATTTTTTCCCTTCGTGTTCGACTAAGATAAACTGTCCTTTGAGGATAACTAACTGTGCTAGTAAATCATCTTGGGGAATATTTGCAAGCAGGATTTGGGAGATATTTTCTAAGTTAATTATTGGTAATATGTTTGTATCTACATTCATAACTTTGATGCTTGATTCCAAATTTTGACTGCTGCTTTTCGGGCAGGAAGAGATGTTTCTAGCAAGTGCGTAAGCTTATTTGATTTTTCCATCATTAAGACGGCTTCTTTCCACTTTTGACCGAGAAATATGATATTTTCATAAGTCCATTCTAGCCAATCGCTTGTTTCACACGTAACATCTAGCCAGATATTTTCAGTCGAGTAATCTATAATTCGTATGGCTGCATCTAAATATTGAAGAGGACTTTTGTAACGACGGCATAGCTTGACAAGTGTGTCGAAGTAAATTTCTTCTGCTAGAGCAATGTAATCAGGAGTAAAACCAAAATTTAGTTCCCATTGGCTTATATTGTACCCTTGCCCCATCAACGACAGTAGGAACTTTTCTGAGTATTCTAGTTCCTCGAAATCTTCATACCACCATTCAACTTTTTGTGGTGATACAGGAATACTATTATGTTCGGGACTAAACTCAATCTCATCAATATATTCTATTGGGAAGAGATGATCATTTACCAGTTGAATAAATTCAATTTCTCTATCCATATAGGCGCTTGCTGGATGTGATTGTTTATCAATACGAATGGTTGAGTCTAGCCATTGTTCTGGGAATATTTTTTGATACAGGCTTAAGACATTTACTCGTTCGGAGAGATTTTCTAGGTAGATAACTGCTGTTAAACAAGTAATGGGTATTTTGAATGATTGTATGTTTACAAGCATAATTAATCAGCCGCCATAACTCATAGCGGCTATAAATTTGTTATTACAGTACGGGATATTTACTCGTGGCAGCAGGTTGATGCTTAAGGCTTCGAGTAACTTTTTCGATGTAGGTTTCCCAATTTTGACCGAGCTTGATAGCTTTTTCTATCTCAGGTTGTAGGGTAATTAAATTTTCGAGACTAATTTGATTTTTTATCTCCAGAAGCTTTATCTGCCACCCTAACTTTAGTGCAGGATTTATTTCTTCAGAACTATTTTTCAATTCTCTGAATTGACTTCCCTTAGTACCTGCTTTTTTCACCAAACGAATTGAAACCGTATCATCGGTTGTTTGCCGCTCAATTTCGGCATTAGCATATTCTGGAAAGTAGACGCTAATGGCTGTTTTGAGGGTATTGTCATCTTGGGCGATCGCCTCATCAAGAAGAATTTCTTGTCCTTCGATAATCGCAATGTACTTCATGGTAATTAAAATAGTGACAGTTGGTTGTTAGGCGCGGGTGTTTTGTTTTTATCTTCAGACAGGTTACGCTTTTGTACTTGTCTTGATTGTTCCTGTGTATTCTGATGTATAGTCTGCTTTTCCATTCTTTCCTTGCAGATATTTAACATCTCTGGGAGAGATTTTTCTAAATCCTGTAGCAAGTTATTGATGACAGGATGAGATGTTATCTCAACAACGTTAATTATCTTAATAATTGGAAGTGCGCCTTTGATTCCGATTGAGACAATTACTGTTTCAGAATTTGGTATTAGTTGAATGGTTATTAAGGTGGTTTTTGTGTCATAGTTGCCTAAATTTATCTCGGTAGATGAATCTTGGTTTATAACTTCAGTGTTTGCTAATTCATCTAATGTTTCTTCTAAATCGCTATTCTCCTGAATATCAGGATTAAAATCTTTACTGCTATAACTGTCCTCAAGGTTAGTTACATTCTCGTCAGGTGATATTTGACTGCTCATGATTAAGAGAGATTGGCTAATCTAAATAAGGTGCGGATAGTAATACCTGTCTTGTTAAAAGACTGCCATTTGTAGGCGCATTCGCCTGATTTGTACTTAGGAGAAAGTTGGCTCCAGGTGTCCCATGCTTTAAATAAAATGGGACTGACACTATGAAGTGCCATCCCGACTTGAATCCACGAGTGGTAATCATCTGCAAATCGAGGGTGTATGACTTCAAGTAGTACAAGTGCAGTCTGGATATTTGTCTCGATTGAGGGAATTAAATGAGCGTATCTGTCTACCCCATATCTGCGGTTATATTTTTCTTGGGGTAGGTTAAACTTTCTTGCTTTCTCCTGTTTGGCAAGCATCTGAGCAATTACCCAGTTGGGGGCTATTTCTATTTGGCGCTCAGATGGACTACAGCCAGGAAGCCATTTGTAATTTCTGCCTTCTGGGTGAAAGGAGGGGGGAAGAATTGAGGCTAGATTTTTGCCTCGAAACTCCAGGTGTTCATCCTTCCCAGTTTTGATTTTGCGAGATTTTACCTCCCAAGCTTTTGAATTTGGGATAAGGTATAAGCGCTGGCTCCGATATTTCCTTCCAGAGGTAAATGCAATTGTGGGAGGAAGGTATTTTTGAGCGCGATCGTGTAACGACTCCATAGAAGTATCGCACAACGACTCCGTAGGAACATCGGTTGCTTCGGCGGGTATTATCTGGTTGAGTTCTTCTGGTTCTGTATGTTCGTTAATTTGGATAATTTGTCGCCAGGAGGTTTCCCCGTCGCAGTCAATAGCTACTAAATATCCTTGGGGATGATTAGAACCGCATACCAAGGCTACACCAGTGGGGGTGATCAATCTGTTATTTGTCCAAACTTTTAGGCGGCGGCGGACGAGTTCGGCTTGTAGTTCTCTGGGAGAGTAGGTATTTTTTTCCCATTCTTTCCCTAGAGGACGTTTACCAAAGGTAGGGACGATTCGCCATTCTTCGGGTAAGTTGTCAAGCGAAGATACCAAATGACGGATTTGGGCGTGCATGAATTCATGTGGCTAATTATTTCGATAATTCATGCACAGCTGCGTTAGTGACTGTGGTGGTTTGATATTATGATTACGGTGCTAACTGATGGCCTGCCTCAACTAGCTTGGCAAGGGTATTTTGGTCAAACGCCTTTATGCCAGATACAAATTGTTGCCACTGCTGCCATTTCTCCTTTGAGTAAGCATGATTGGGATCAAAGTTGCAGACTTTACAGAATTTATGAAAGTCAGCATTCCAATGAAACGTGCAAATGCCTGTTATTAAATAATTGATTTGTTGGTCGCTCATGAGTGATATTTCAGCTTCTGATTTCTGTTTTAAGCCAACCTTTTGTTCAGGGCATTTTCGACTTGATAAGTCCCAAGAGTACAGTTTGCATTGCAAGGAAAGGTAGGAAAATCCAGATAATTATTCATAGTTTTTGTTACCTTGCACAGTACCATTATCCCGTCCTTACTCTTCTTTTTTTGATTGTGATAGTAGCTGATAACCTCAAACTCATTGTTATCAGCTTCAAATCTGCTTCCTGCATATTGGGAGATAGCTTTTTTCCAATCTGGCTGCCAGAGCATGAGTGTATCTATTGCCATTGCTCTAACAACTGGGTTATCTAATTTCATTAGAATATCTGGTAAGTAATGGCATTGTTTGGCAATTACCTCTCGTGCGTAATTTATTAGCCAATACTCGGCTTCTTTTAAGAGAGCTTTTGATTCGAGATTTTGGCATACTTCATCGTAAACTTTAGACATTAAGTATGCCCTTTGTTCAAAAACCATCCCGTTGGTTCGCAGTTTTAAGTCTGATGGATAATTAATCATCAAGTCAGTAAGTTCATCACTGATTTTGGGAAGAGGATATTTATCATTTTCTTGCTCTTTGGGATGGTATATTTTTACTTCGTATCCTAGATTGACAGCATGATTGATAATAAAATCGATGCTATTAGACTCAACAAAATCTCCTAACTTAAAATCTGTTTCTAGGAGGAGATATGTTGGTGCATGGAGAATTTGAAACCGTTTAGGATTTTGACTTGAATCGGCTAATAGTTCAATATACATTGCTTATTCTCACAAATTTTCATAAATCTTGTGCGTAAGCGATGTATGTGGTTTCATTACTGAAAAAGTAATCCTACCCAAGATGGGTAGGACTATCTTAATTATTGATTAATGGTTCTTGTTTGTGTCGGATTGATTATTTCCTCCAGTAGAGATAGCCCAACTGATTTAAACAGTGCTTTGTTATCATCAGGGCAGCGTTGAATTGTTGTACAAGATGAGCAGCCGTATTTGCAATAGCAATTATCTACTAGAAACTTTGCCTTAATAAAAGCAGTTTCTAAATACTTGATGAGAGTATCGCACATACCTGTACCGTGTTCGCATGTATCGAAGAAATAGCCTACTATGTTATGATTTGATGGTACTTCGATTAACATGAAATCGATATCTCGATTGTTTGCTCCATGTTCGACAAGTGGTAAACTGAGCATGAGTTGGTGCGCGAGAGTATGAACGCAAATCTGAGTTTCATTGCTTTCAAATAGCTGTTTATCTTCATTGGAAATATATTTCTGTTTGTTGAGTATCTCTTTTCGGAGATTTTTGATGATAGCTGAAAAATATTTTCTTGCATCAGTGTTAATTTCAACCCTAACGCAGAATGTATTGTAGTTAAGAGCAAATGCTTCCTTATATTTATTTTCCTCCAATAGTTCGACAAATTCTCGTTCAAGAAGTTGGGTATTGCAAGCAGGACAAGTTTGTATGTGTCCCGGTAAATTTAAATTGAAGTTGCGACATCTGTTATTAGTGCAAGTCCATTTTTGTTCCAGCCTGTACAAGTTGTACCCGTAAATTTCTTCTTTGATTTTGGCTGAAACAGGTGTAAATCTAGCTGCCCCTTGGGAAAGATTGATAATTTTGGCTTCCCCTACAATTTTGATTTCCTCGAAATTTAGGCTTCCTTCGGGACGACTAAATAGGTTGGTTGCCTCAATTGGCTTGAGAATTGCTTTCCCTTCGGTTAAATTTAGCTCTTGTGATTTATACTGTACGGGGTTGCCATCAAAGTCTTGAGCAAGATATATAGCACCAGGGTAAACTTCTCGTAGCGCAGATGATGCCGAACTTTCCTCAAACTCTTCCGCGCTATCTTGATTGATATAACTGATGTTTTGGTCAGTGTTACCTCTGAATTTAATTTTTGAGTGGACATAACCAAGGTTTCGATTAGTTGTCAGTTTTTGGTTATAACTGAAAATTAGTTGATTATTACCGATTAGCTGTCGGGCGATCGCATCTCCAGAACTACCAAAATGTCGAGCAATTTGAGCTTGTGTCGGTTTACTTTCTTTGCAACAGGCGAGAATGTGCTGCTCCAAAGTTGTTTCATAATTGTGGTTAAAGTTGATAATTTCTGGAGGATCAGATAGGAGACGTTCCGGGTGATTGGCGTAGTAAGAATCCATAATCGACCTTTTCGACGGAATAAACACCAATAGCCCTGCTTCCTGCCTGCCTGCACGTCCCGCCCTTTGGCGAAAGGCAAGAATTGAGCCGGGGTAACTATGTACGATAGTTGCATCAATAGACCCGATATCCAGACCCGCTTCTAAAGCACTCGTGGATATAATGAACTTGACCTTTCCGCCCTGTATATCTGCAATAATTTTGTTACGCTGATTTGCCTTCATGCTGCCATAAAATGCTGAGATGGTTTCTCCCATGTGGGGCAGTTGCATCTCCACTAAAGCTTTACGAATGGCATTAGTTAAAACCTTTACCAGTTCTCTACTATCGCAGAAACAAATCCCGACTATTCCTTTACTTACAAGCATAGCTGCAACTTGGGCAGTTTGGTAAAGAGTATTGTTTCGTGCTTTGAGGCTAAGGAAAGTAATCTCCGAGCGTTTTGCCCCACTTTGGTCGATAATAGCAAGGTTGCTTTGTTCTACTCGATTGGATATCTTCTGGGCAATTTCGCTGCTGTTACTAATTGTTGCAGAAGCGAATATGTACTGTAATTTAGAAATATTATTGCCAGCAGATTCTATCATTAATTGAGTTCGCCGATTAAGTAGGGCAAAGTGTGAGCCGAATATGCCTTGATAGAAATGCGCTTCATCACAGACGATGATTGAAATTTTTCTGATTGTTTCTCTAAATCCCCAGTTTGAGTCAAACTGATAGTTGTTCAGTTCGTGGTTCCATACATCGGGTGTCACGCATAAAATCGAGGGTTGATGGCTGTAAAGTTGTTTGCGCTCCTGAGGAGGAATATCACCATTAATATTGAGAACTTGGGGGCGAATTTCTTCATCTAGGTGGCTAACAAACGAGCGGATTTTCTCTACCTGGTCAAATGCAAGTGCTTTCAAGTTAAAGAATACTAAAGCTGATTTACCTTTTAGGCACTCGTGAATGATTGGAATTAAAAAGGAGATACTTTTACCACTGCTGGTTGGAGTTTGGAGAATGATATCTTCCCCTTTTTTGTAAGCTTCCCATGCCTCGACTTGATGAGAATATAGTTGGGTAATTCCTGACTGACTCAGGGCATATTTAACTAGAGGGTGAATATCATCTGGTATGGGACAAAGTTTAGCTTCTTGAGCAGGAATTATATCGCAACTTTGTAGTTTTCCTGAGCCATCAAGAATAGCTGCTATCTCTTGGTAGAGAATACTTTTACCTGTTGGTGCTTGGTTAAGAGGTAATAAATTACCGCTATTTACCTCCTGCTCCCAGTCAAAAATAATTTGATTTACACTTCCCTTTTTGAAGTAAAGATTTTTCTCGATGATGGCGGCGATATGGATAACACCATGTTCTTTAGAATAAACCTGTTTATTTGCTTGTAACCATTCAAGCTGGGTCATAAAAAGTTACCCACTTGCTGTTTTAGCAGGTAGGCGTTAGTCAAAAGTAGTGGTTTTTGTTATTGCCATATTAGCTATTGAATCAAGCTTGAATATTGCTAAGTATAGTGATAACTATTAGATTAGAGAAAAAGGCGCAAATAAACGAACCTTACTAGTGTCACTTTACGCCTTTTATGTGCAAAAAGGTGCGGCTCTTACTGGCCAAATACGCCAAGGCCGTAATAGCATAGTTTGGAATCGCAATTTGCCATATCAATTCGCACTCGATATGTACCGTTGCGGTAGGGAGTTACACCAATGGCGGGAATATCATCATCTTCCAAGTCTGAAGCAATCAGATTTCCCCGATCATCATACAATGCAATATCCAAGTCTTGGCAATCGCGATCGCATACTCCCACAATGCCGTATGACTTACCTGCGCGAAGATTGATGGTGATATAATCGGAACTGTCATGATACAGCGTATCAATATGAGGTTCATGAGTTGGACTATAGCCACCAAAACCAGCATCAACCATAGCTTTCATTAATTGGATACCAACTTCATTTACATATTCGTCGTCATTGGCACGAACTAGAGTAGGTGTCATCAAAAGCGAACAGAAGATACTAGAAATAGCAGCTATAGTACCAAAGAATTTTGTTTTGAGTTTCATAATTTCAGCTTTCCTTCTGGTTGTTTTGCGTATGATTGTTGAGTGCTTTACGGTCAAGTCTGCGTCGTTGCTCAAGCACAGTGGTGTTGTAGAAATGCCAATGTTTGCATTTCCACAAGGTAGTATTTATTTGGGAATTCTCATGTTTTAAATGCTTGGCATATTTGCAACACGAGATGTTTATTGAATTTGATTGTTTTGTGGTTGATAAATTTATCTACCAAACCAACTGGTGTATGATGTGAACATAATTTGTTCGACGCAGATAGAATTCTGAACCGCTTCAATTACATATACGAATTCATCTGTGTAAGAATACGCAATTTTTGAGATGTTTTTCTCAAATGCCCTTGAGAGTAGGAAAAAACGAGGTTCATATCCCCGATTTATAGGAAAATTCGAGGATATTGCCTTGTTCGCACCCATTATATTTATCGTGAAACAAATCTGGAGTTGATTCGTAAAGATACTCCATCTTCTGATAAATCTAATTTTAATGGTTGGGGATTATTTTTTAATCGCTCATTGCCATCTATCCATAAAAGAAACAAAAAATATTTATTCATTACCTGCTTTAAAGTATTAATTCTTTGTTGTGTCGGTGGATGGCTGCTAATTTCTGTGTAGTCTGAAGGTAAACGCAAAAACAGGTTTAAGACTCGCAAACCTCCATTTATATCATAACCAGCCTTAATCATATACGTGTAACCAATTTCATCGGCTTGAAATTCATGCTGGCGACTTAATGCTTGCATGGTTCTATCAAATCCTTGTTTTTTCTGGATAATAATTCGTTGTTTTATGACATCTTTTGTAGCAGGTGATATGGGAGTTTTCGATTTTATCCGTTCTTGTGCAATCCAATTGTTATATTCTGCTTCTGCTTCTTTGAGTAATCTTTCTTTTAAACTAGCTTCGGCTTCTTCTTGCTGTGCAGAATGGCGTTGTGTATGGTGGGCTAATTCATGACTGATAATAAAAGCTAAGGCTGCATCATCACCATGTATTTGGTCTAGTAAGCCTTTGTAAATTACAATTTTATTTAACTCACCAGCGTAGGCATTGATATTATATTCATCAGTGATTTGTAAGCGCCAGGGATGGTCATCAAGTCCATTAGCACGAATTACTCTTTCTGCTACGCTGTAAACCCATTGTAAATTAGTCTTTTTAGGTTGTACTCGTGGGAGAGAGGTAGAAGGATTTATAGTAGTTGACAGTGATGGTAATGGACTTACTGCTTGCGCGAAACTTGGTGTATTTAAGTTTAGTAAAAAGCTGCTACCAATACCTAATGTGGTGAAAACGATGTTGCGAATGTATGAGGATGTCATAATCGTAAACGCCTATTTGCTTTGTTTAAATCCCTTCATAGAAAAATACGAATTTATTTACGTGCAATTACGCAGGTTATAAAAGATTTGTTTTGATTCTACCGAAGAATAATGTGATGCTTTTTGAGAATGTATGACGGCTAAAATAAACAAGTGTGACGGAATAAATTGCGATCGCACACCAGCACCAACAGATAAAAACAGCAGATTCGTTGATATCATGCGATCGCACCGCACCGATAAAATCTACTGTTGCTATATTAGTATATTTTTATACAGATAAATTTACTACTAACAGATAATATTCTTCAATTCTCATTTTTAACTTTTTGTACAACCAATGTTCTAGACACTATGTCATGCATGGCTTGTTTTTTTGTAGTGAAAAACATTGTGATAAAGCTAACTCCCAAAACAAAACTTAAGATAATTTTGCAACAAATTCTCAAACTTGCTTTTGTAAACGAGAGTCGATCGCCATTTAGGTCTGTAACAAAAATCCCCATTGATTGTTTACCAATAGTTGCCTGTTTAGGGGAAATTTCTATCAGCGTATAGTAAAGCCAAGAAATTGTAAAGAACAACCCATACGCGAGATATTCAGGAATCTCGTCAGTTGTGATAAATAAGCTGTAAATTATAGCAAAAATGAATGCGGTTACAATGGTAATTATATATAGAATTATTATGTCAAATAAATGGGCAAAAAATCGCTTGCTTAAACTCGCAGGTGTATAATTAATTTGCATTTCAGAAATCCTCTTTTTCTCCAAAAGGTAGAGCAATCGCAAATACTTTATCTATTTATTTGGCGATGACTTCTACTTATGAACCCTTTCACAAGAGATTACGAATTTCTTTCAATGTAATTACGCAGTTGGTAAAATTTTTTTGTGGTTGGGTAGTCGCGTTAGTGCAACGCACCGAAAAAAGATGATTAGTTGCGGCGATCGCAAGTTTTGTGAGCAATGCAAAATTAAACGCTTTTACGTCTGAATCCAGTCTTCAATCTCTAAACCTTCGATTTTCTCGAAATCTTTCCGATTGTTAGTTACAAGAACCAAATCGTTAGCGATACTCCCGAAGGGAGTGGCTGCCGCCATCGCAATTCCATTTACCAGTTTAGAAAATCCCATCCCTTGCACCAACCTGGCGATCGCATTTGTTATACCAATTCCTCAAAACAAGGTAACAGAAGCGCGTTAGCGCCAGCTTTCCGTAGGAATCGCTCACCAATCTCACTAAACCGATCGCAGCGCAGCAAATTGTCAAAGATACCCAGAATTTTAACGCTCGCGAAAAATCTCATCCCTTAGAACCCTCAACGTTTGATGTTGTCACACAAATGTTTATCTTCTGGGCTGACATTGGGGTTATTTTGCAGGTAGTCGTGTAGCCAATTGCAACCGCGTTTCATTAGTTTGTTTAGATTAAGTTCCCACAGGATCACTTTTGCTCCACTATGTGCAGCAAGCATTTGTCCATCAGAACTGAAACTAACGCTTTCTGGATACATCTCATTTGGAATGAGGGTTGTCAGTAAGTTACCTTCTCTATTCCAAAGTTTGATAGTTAGGTCTTCATCAGTACCAGTAGCTGAGGCTATCATCTTTCCGTCAGGGCTAAACTTAACATACTTCACTCCTTTTTCATGATACAGAGTTTTTATCCATGTTCCATCTCGTTTCCAGAGTTTTACTGTATTATCATCACTTGATGAAGCAATAATTTGACTATCAGGGCTGAAACTTACATTATTAACACTTCTATTATGCCCCTCTAAAGAAATTGGTTTTATGCTGTTAATATGCCATAAGTTTATGCTTCCATCATTACCGCTAGATATAATAATTTTGTTATCAGGGCTAAAATTTATATTTGTAATATAAGGAGAATAAATCTCGCTTCCTTTTTCGATTTTATCTTTAAAATTATGTTGGAATATGCTAATTAATTTACCTTCAATACTACTAATTTTAATAGTCGAATTTTCATATGAATATGAAGCAACCATATTGTTGTCATAACTTAATTCTATATAATCAGATTTTTTAATTTTAAAAGAATGAAGTAACTTATTGTCTGTACTCCAAACTTTAACAGTTATATCATAATCTTTTAATTGAACATTGATAGCTTTATCGATAGGGAGATTATTAACTTTAGTTTGTGGGCAGTAAATTAACTCTGTAGACTCCAATTGAATATAATTATGTTCTTTTTCTTGACTATGACATTGAAGTTTTTTTACCAACTCCCCATTCCAATTTAAGAGAAAATAAATTCCATCCTCACTTACCGTGATTATTGTTCTGTTATCAATAGATAATATATCTTTAGTAGGTTCTATAGCGTCAGTAGTACTATTTAATGACCATAATCTGATAGTCTGATCAAGACTTGCTGAGGCGATAGTTTTGCCATCAGGGCTGAAACTTACACTGCTCACTGGTTGTTTATGCCCTTTATAAATTTTAAATGGTCTTCCCCTTGCTACTAGTTCTGAACTACCATCTGAGAAAATATCACTTGGTCGAAAAATAGAAACTTTCCAAAGTATTAAAGTACCATCATGGCTTGCTGAGGCTATTCTCTCACCATCAGAGCTAAAAATCACTCTGTAAACACCACCAGAATGCCCTTCTAGGGTATCAAGTAAAGCTCCTTTTAGATTCCAAAGTTTAATAGTGCCGTCAGTACTGCTTGAGGCAACAATTTTCCCATCAGGGCTAAAACTAACATCCATAACCCAATTATTATGTCCCTTGAATGAGGAAATTAATTTTCCATCTAAACGCCATATTTTCACCGTATTGTCAGCACTTGCAGATGCTAAAGTTTGACCATCTGGACTGAAACTGACTCTAGTGACAAACTTACTTGGTGCGTCAGTATCACCATGTTTTTTCAAGGTAGTAATCAAACGCTCATCGTTTATATGCCACAATTGTGCAGTTCCATCATCAAGAGCAGCAGCTAGTATTTTGCCATCAGGGCTGAAGTTTACTCTATAAACCTGGCTGTCATATTTAAATGTTTTAATTAAAGTTCCATCTAATCTCCAAATTTTGATAGTTTTATCGAAACTAGCTGAAGCAATAGTCTGTCCATCAGGACTAAAAGCTACATCTATTACAAAGTCTTTATGTCCCTTAAAAGTCCTTATCAAACTACCATTGGTGTTCCAAAGTTTTATTGTTTTGTCAAGGCTGGCTGAAGCGATAATTTTTCCATCTGGACTAAAACTTACACTAATAATACCATCACTATGTCCTTCCACACGGTTAAATTCTTCTACTCCATAGACAGCTTGAAGCATAGCGATTGTAACTTTAGTTTGGATATCCTGATTTACTAGAAATGTTGTTTGTAATTTTTTTTGCGCTTTTAAACTTTCTAGCAGAGCCTCTAACTTTTGGTTTCCAATTAATAAAGATTCTGAAGATTTACTGATAACATCAATTTGCTTGAGTTGTGCTGACCACCATCCCAATCCAGCGACCCCAGCTAAAATCAAGGCAATCACCAAGAACACTACAAGTACTAAAATAGTGCGTTGCCTTCTCTGTAAACGTTCCAGCCTCTCCCTCTCCCGCAACTCCACACCCTTCTCAATAAACCGTCGCTGCGCTTTACTCACCTCCCCACCCCGTTGCTGCAACCAATCCTCAGCCACAGCCAAAGTCGCACCCCGCAACAAAGCCCCCTCATCCTTACCACTCTCCACCCATTGCTGCAACGCAACTATCAACCCTTGTTGCCAAATCCGAAACTTGCGGTTCTCCTGCATCCATCCCCGCAACCGTCCCCAATGGCGAATCAAAGCCTCGTGGACGACTTCCACTGTTTCCTCATTCCTCAATTCATCCCAGTTCGTCACCACCAACCGCTTATCAGCCAACCGCGTCACCAAATCCCAATAATCCCCCACTTCCTCACTCGTCGCCAACTTCCGGGTATCTTCCGTACCTTCCCCCGGTTGCACTAACTGAATAAACACCCGTTGCGCTGTTTTCCTTTCCCCCTCACTCAAGTCTGCATAAACCATATCTGCATAATTCGCCAGGGCTTGCTCCACCCCGCCAATTTTCTTATATGCTTGATGGGTCAACTTTCCTGCATATTGCTGCTTCCACAACTGAGTCAGGGTAAATTCCAACAACGGCAAACGCCCATCCCCATCTTCGATATCATCAATTATGGTATTACACAGACCCTTCTCAAACTCAAAACCCAATTGTCTCGCGGGGAGTGCGATCGCTGCTTCCAACTCCTCCCGATTCATCCGCACCACAGGCTCTAGTTGATACTGTTGTAGAGCCTGAGCAAAAGGCTCATAATCATCCAACGCCCTAGATAAAAAATCCGCCCGTAAGGTCAGTAATAAGGTAAAAAACGGTGCATTATTAACCGCTTGTAGCAAACCATCCAAGAAAATTTTGCGTTCTTCTGCATCCGTACACAGAGTATAAATTTCCTCAAATTGGTCAGCAATCAACAAAATCCGCTTCCCCTCTCCTCCGAGGAGATGGGTTAGGGGTGAGGTAATAAACCTTTCTAAACTTGTCGAATCGCGCTGTAAATTCACATCCAATTCCAACTCAGCCAAACGTCGCTCATTGTCTGGTAAATTTAACGCCGAAACTAACGCTACAGCCAAAGCAGCAAAGGGATTTTTACCGGGACGAAACGATAAAATCAACCAATTATTAATAGTATCCCCACGCAATTGCGGAATTAACCCAGCAAACACCAGCGAAGATTTCCCACTACCCGAAGCACCAATTACAGCCACCAAAGGTTTACTATTAACAGCAGTAACTAAACTCGCCGTTGCTTTATTTCTCCCAAATAAATACTTGGCATTTTCTTCCTTAAACGCACTCAAACCTTGATAGGGACAAAAAGAAATTATCCCCAAACTTTGCCAAGTTGGTGGAGTTTCCGTCTGATTTTGAATGATTATCGGAAGCCAACTAGCACAGGGAAATTCTGACTCTAGTTGTTGTAATTCAAACCGTGCATTTCTCACGGATATATATAGAGACTTTCCACCAGTAAACTCTTGCAGAAAATACTTCAAAAACTCCTGTGCGACTTTATCTGGTACAGGTTGACGCATCACAATTACTTGGGGGATATGCAATTGTTCCAACTCATAAGCAATCCCCAAACCATCGCAAGAATTAAAAAATGCAATTTGCAAACGTCTTTGAATTGCAACTTGCAAAGCATCCCGCAATTCTGCGATCGTCAAACTGTCGTGATGATTTATATAAATCGTCCCCTGGGTTTTCTCCGTTTGAGAATGTCCAGAGAAAAACAAAATATCCCAACCCAAATCATCTTGCAGATAATGATTTAAGTCCGCCCGTAATGGTTGTTGTAATAAGACAATTTCCGCATCATCACCACAGAAATTATGTAGCAGCTTTTTATCAGTTTCAATATCAATCTTTGAGCTATCCCCCAAAATAATTAAAATTCTAATTTTTTCTCGATATGCTCGTTCTCCCTGTTCTGCATTTGGCGAACTTAAAGCCACCTCTACCAGTGGAAAATTAATCAAAACATCCCACAAATGCCAAGGTAGCTGACGTAATTCATGGCAAGAAGTCGTAATTATGATTCTGATTTCATCTTTGGGATTTAGTTCTTGTAAAAAATTGACAATAGAGGTAAAAGATGGTACAATCAGCCATTTATTAAAACTAGCAAGTAAGTTGATAGATTCTCTCGTACATTCTTGTTTTAAAGATTCCAGATTAACCCGACGACTTCCCCCAGATTTAACCCTAAATTGACTATATTGACTGCAATATATTTCGTGCCAGTTATTTAATAATTGCGGAATATTAATATTTTCCGGTAACTTAGCTGTGGTGGTTCGATAAGCAGGTTGTCCTTCATTTGCTATTTCTAAATTGACTTGAAAACCTGATTCAAAATTGCCATAAAATTTGAGAATAACCAGCTTTTTCATAGGTGATACAATCTAATTTATTGAATTCTTAAAAATATATGTAGGGTGTGCTATGATGAATGTCCGTAACGCACCAAAAAGACATATTTAGGTGCGTTAGTAACGCACCATACAAAATCATACAACAAAATCCTGAGTCACTTTCGACTCACCTAAAATTATCTCAACACAAAATTCCTCATTTAATTCTGCACTTAATGCAATCTCCACCCAATCATCATTCTGTCGAGAAGTAACAGCATCTACTTCTTGACCATTTTCATCAGTAACAACCAATTTTAATCCTGGAGGTAAAGAAACACTTTTTTCTCGGTCAGGATGAACTTGTACAATAATATCTATTTCGCCCTGATTTTGATTTTTTACATCAGTTATCTCTTTA
Source organism: Aulosira sp. DedQUE10 (assembly GCA_034530935.1). Classification (GTDB taxonomy): domain Bacteria; phylum Cyanobacteriota; class Cyanobacteriia; order Cyanobacteriales; family Nostocaceae; genus Aulosira. The sequence goes on from JAVRCF010000071.1 coordinate 26,284, forward strand.
TCTTTAGGATTTAACTTGATAATCAAAACTACAGATGTACCATTCAATCGCAAACCCACATCAACTTTTTTGCACTTCGTCACGCTAAAATTTCTCGCAAATCTAAAACTCAGTTCTCGTAAATTAAATATTTCTTCCACGTTTAACCAACCTTCTGTAATTACTCCCTCTAACCATTGTCGAATATTGACTTTTACAGCTTGTTCTTTCGCTGTTAAATAATCCAGTAAATTATCTACAGATTGCAACTGAGTTAAAGGAACTTTCGCTAATGTTTGAGTTGTAAAACCTAAAATTTTTGCTTCTTTTAAAGATTGGTTAAACTGTACCGCAACATAAGCAATTCTATCTGACCTTACCTCAGTGGGAATTTCCAAATATTCCGCATCTGGTAATACCGGACGACATTCGATTTTACCAATATTTTTTACTTCTAAATCAGCCAAATCAATTAAACTTAGCATCCACGGATTACTATTATCTGCATTTGAACCCTTAGTTTCAAACCCCATACAATCAAGATAATAATTGACCGCATACACAGCTAAAGTATTGAGATAGATTTTTTTACCATCCTCAGTATTTGATATTCCTTGTTTGCGTTGATTAGCTCTTTCATGAGCTTCTATACTTAGAGGAATAGTGAAAGATATTTGTTCGTGGTTAGTGTTCATAATTGTCCTGAATATGTTTGTGCAAGAGTGAATGATTGAGAATTAATGTTCGGTCTACTGTCTTATTGTAAATATTTACGAAAATAATCGATGATTTTACGCTTTTTAATGTTGCGTTGATATAGCTCAGATAGCCTTGATATCGGATGACCTAATTTTTGAGATATATCTTCCCATTTTTCATGATCTAATCTCATTAATATAACTTTCTGTAAATTGGCATTTTTATCTTCACCAATATAAGTATTTTGTAAAAGTCCTTCTGGGTCATTTTCGATGAAATTTTTGGTTGTTGATATTTCAAACTCATCCTCAGTCTCCGATCTCAATCTATCGTTAATTTCATTTTGAACCATCGATAATATTTTTTTTTGCTGATTTTCGTATTTCCTTAAAACATCTAGAAATCGAGAATTAAATCTTTTATTTACCCAAGCCATCACGGGATACTCTGGACGATAATCTTCAATTTTTTTGCAAATTTCCAAATAGGTATTTGCTTCTGCTTCGCTATAAATATCTGGAAAATCAGGAAGATACCGATATTTTAGAAACTTTGTTAACTTCCCCGAACTTTGAATTTTAGCAATCAATTTATTGAGAATTTTCCTTCGTTCTGCACTTTTTTGGGGATAGTTTTGTGCTGCGTAGACTAGCTGACGCAACTGTAAATCTAAATCATCATCCATCGAAATCTCCTGTTGCACCTCGAATGCTTGGTATTTTGTTGTCATCATAGATACATAAAATACTGTAGGGTAAATAGTTGTTTGAGCTTTGGGAAATTTGCACCTTCAACGGGAGCAACGCAACGCCACGCGGTAAAATATCCCAGGTAGCGAGCTTTTCGCGGCAATATATTCGACTTTTATCGATGCATGGTAATTCCTCCCCAACCTCTTTAAACCCTTCTACGAAGGGGATGGGAAGCTTTTACGCAGTTTTTGGGAAAATATTTGAAAATTATTTTTGTAGTACGAGGTTACAGAAGCAAGAGCGATCGCGAAGTGTGCCGTAGGTATCGCTGACATACTTCCAGTCCCCACTGTCAAGCTAACCATTAAGTTAAAATAGGAAGCAGAGCAAATATTGTGTATTATCTACCTTGAAATAGCCTAAATGCTCACATAGTAAACTTATATGGCAAAAGATAGATTTCATAATATTGTCAGAAACGCTTTAGAAAAAGACGGTTGGAATATTACAGCTGACCCCTACGAAATTAATGTCGATGATGTGGATTTTGAGATTGATTTAGCCGCAGAGCAACTTTTAGGAGCAGAGAGAGAAGGACGAAAAATAGCGGTAGAAATTAAAAGTTTTATTAGTCCATCGAATGTTTCCGAATTTCATACTGCCTTGGGACAATTTTTAAATTATCGAGATGCTTTAGATAAAATTGAACCCGATCGCCTACTTTATTTAGCCGTAAGATTGCCTGTTTATGAAACTTTTTTTCAACGAAAATTTATTATATCGGCAGTTGAAAAATATCAATTACGATTGATGATTTACGATGTAGAGCAGGAGATTATTAGTCAATGGCTGTAGAACAATATCGACAATATATTAAACACCTTCTTTTCGAACGACAAAAGCGAGCTTCAATGTCACGAAAATATGAAGAGTATGAGGTGCAAACAATTTTTGACGAACAACAAGACCATTATCAATTACTTTACGTCGGTTGGAGAGGAAATAAACGGGATTTTGGTTGCATTTTACATCTTGATATTAAAGATGGGAAAATTTGGATTCAACATGATGGTACTGAAATTGGAATTGCTAATCAATTAGTGGAAATGGGAGTACCCAAGCAAGATATTATTTTGGCATTTCATGAACCGTATATACGTCAGTTTACTGAGTTTGGAAGTTGAAAAATACAATTATATAATTTAACCTGTGCTGTAAAGCGATAACTTCGTTGATCTGAGTCGCAAAGCGACACGCTGCGCGTTTACGCAGTATAGCGAAGCTAACACTAACACATCTCACAAAACTTTGCCCATAGCTTTTTTATTCATTACTTCCTAACCCACAGCAAAATCTGTAAACTGTCTTTTATAAGGTGAATGAAATCCGATAACAATGTCTTGTTTTGGAACTCCCATTAAAACTAGCTCTTCCGCAATATTTATCTCGGTTCCATTCCACTGAATCCAAATTTTTTCATTTTTGATATCGATGTGTATTGAACAACCATACACACGACGTTTATTTTCCCAACCTACATTAACAAGTTGATAATGGTCGCGTACAGTATCAAATATTTGTTCTACTTCTACATCACCATAAGAAGGTTTGTAACTACCATATTTTGTCAAAAGTTGCTGAATGTATTCCCTATATTTTTCTAACTTATCCATTTTACTATCTCCTCAGTTGGCTTCTACCCTAACTAGCCAAGCGATCGCATCTCACAAAACTTTGCAAATCGCACTTTTTTTTCAATCAATATTCACAAGTCTAATAATAACAACTCAAAGCTTGATGTCGTCACACAAACGTCTATCTTCTGCGCTGACATCGGGGTTATTTTGCAGGTAGCCCCGTATTAAGCCACAACCTCGCACCAGCAAATTATCTAAATCAAAATTCCACAAAATTATAGTTTTATCTTTTGATGCAGAAGCAAGGATTTTGCCATTGGGACTAAAACTGATGGTATTAATATTGGCTGTATGCCCTTTAAGTGTTTTAATTTCCCTACCACTGTCTGTATCCCATAGTTTCACCGTATCATCATCAGATGCGGAAGCAAGGGTCTTGCTATTAGGGCTAAAGTTGACACGATTAACAGAGTCTCTATGCCCCTTAAGGATTGTAATTTCCCTACCATTTTTTGTTACATCCCACAGTTTCACTGTGTTGTCATTAGATGCGGAAGCGAGGGTTTTGCCATCGGGACTAAAGCTGACGCTATTAACGTCTCTATGCCCTTTAAGTGTTTTAATTTCCCTACCACTGTCTGTATCCCATAGTTTCACCGTATCATCATCAGATGCGGAAGCAAGGGTTTTGCCATCGGGACTAAAGCTGACGCTTTGTACAGTTTCTGTATGCCCTTTTAGGGTTTTAATTACCCTAGCACTGTCTACATCCCAAAGTTTTACTGTTTTGTCCTGTGATGCAGAAGCAAGGGTTTTACCATCGGGACTAAAGTTGATGCTTTCTACAGTTTCTGTATGCCCTTTTAGGGTTTTAATTACCCTAGCACTGTCTACATCCCAAAGTTTTACTGTTTTGTCCTGTGACGCAGAAGCAAGGGTTTTGCCATCGGGACTAAAGCTGACGCTTTGTACAGTTTCTGTATGCCCTTTTAGGGTTTTAATTACCCTAGCACTGTCTACATCCCAAAGTTTTACTGTTTTGTCCTGTGATGTAGAAGCAAGGGTTTTACCATCGGGACTAAAGTTGATGCTTTCTACAGCTTCTGTATGCCCTTTAAGTGTTTTAATCTTACTAAAAATGTTTATATCCCAAAGCTTTGCCGTCTTGTCCCAAGATGCGGAAGCAAGAAATTTTAATACCGAAGTCAAAGTTTTGGTTTGGGTGTTAAACACGGTGTTTTTATCAACTTCTTCGAGTTCAATTTTCCTCCCACTGTCTACATCCCAAAGTTTCACTGTATTGTCAAATGATGCGGAAGCAAGAGTTTTGCCATCAGGACTAAAGCTGACACTTTCAACACGGGATGTATGACCCTTAAGGGTTTGAATTTCCCTACCACTGTTTACATCCCAAAGTTTCACCGTATCGTCATCAGATGCGGAAGCAAGGGTTTTGCCATCGGCATTAAAACTGACGCTTTTAACAAAACTTGTATGACCTTTAAGGGTTTGAATTTCCCTACCACTGTTTACATCCCAAAGTTTCACCGTATCGTCATCAGATGCGGAAGCAAGGGTTTTGCCATCGGCACTAAAACTGACGCTTTCTAAAGCTTCTGTATGCCCTTTAAGAGTTTTAATTACCCTACCACTATCCACATCCCAAAATTTTACGGTTTTGTCCCAAGATGCGGAAGCAAGGGTTTTGCCATCGGGACTAAAGCTGACGCTTTGTACAGTTTCTGTATGCCCTTTTAGGGTTTTAATTACCCTAGCACTGTCTACATCCCAAAGTTTTACTGTTTTGTCCTGTGATGCAGAAGCAAGGGTTTTACCATCTGGGTTAAAACTGACGCTAGAAACTTGGTCTGTATGCCCAATAAGTGTTTTTATCTCTCTACCACTGTTTACGTCCCACAATTTCACCGTTTTGTCCATTGATACGGAAGCAAGGGCTTTGCCATTAGGACTAAAGCTGACGCTTTCTACGGATAGTGTATGTCCTTTAAGGGTTTTAATTAACCTACCACTGTCCACATCCCAAAGTTTCACAGTACCATCAGATGATGCAGAAACAAGGGTTTTGCCATCGGGGCTAAAGCTGACGCTAGTAACAACAAATGTATGTCCTTTAAAGGTTTTAACTTGAAACTCATCTACAAACTCTCGCAATGTCGATATAGCCTGCATCTGGGTTTCTCCTGCTATCCAAGGTTTCCAAATGCTTCCTCTTAGGATTTTTCCAGCCTTGATTGCTTCTGCTAACGCTGCTTCCTGGTCATTTACTCCAAAATATTTTTCCGCACTACCACTCAATTTCCTAATTTCGGCATCAGTTCTACGAATTTCACTCACCGCAGCAAATCCCGAAATCACCAACAAACCACAAACCAACCCAGCAATCACACTCCTCCGCAACCTTTCCTTCTGCTTCCTCTCCCTCTCCCGCAACTCCACACTCTTCTCAATAAACCATCGCTGCGGTTTACTAACTTCCTCCCCCCGCTTCTGTAACCAATCCTCAGCCACAGCCAAAGTCGCACCCCGCAACAAACCCCCATCATCTTTATTACTATCCACCCATTGCTGCAAAGCCACCTTCAACCGTTCTTGCCAAACACGAAACTCCCGATTATCATCCATCCACCCCCGCAACCGTCCCCAATTCCGAATCAAAGCCTCATGCACAACCTCCACCGTATCCTCAACCAACTCACTACGGTTCGTCACCAACAAACGCTCATTAGCCAACAACGTCACCAAATCCCAATAATCCCCCACCTGATCACGAGTCGCCAACCTGCGGGTATCCTCAGTACCTTCCCCCGGTTGCACCAACTGAATAAACAGCCGTTGCGCTCTTTTTTGTTGCGTCTCACTCAACCCAGCATAAACAACATCTGCATGATTTTTTAAAGCCTGCGTTACTCCACCAATTTCTGTATAAGCTTGATGCGTCAACAATCCCGGACGTTGTTTTCCCCACAATTGCGTCAAAGCAAACTGCTGTAAAGGTAAACTACCCTCCCCCGCACCCACATCATCAATCAACTTATTAACCAAACCCTCCTCCAACTCCACAGAAAACCTTGTCGCAGGTTGAATAATTGCCCTTTCTAATTCGTCACGATTCATCGGTACTAGCAAGGAAGGAGGATAATCTTGTAAAGCCTTACCCAAAGGTTGGTAAGACATGGCTTTACCTAAAAAATCAGCCCTTAAGGTAATCAGCAAAGTAAACCAAGGGGTATGATTAACAGCATTCAACAAGCTATCAATAAAAATTTGACGCTCTTGAGCATTTGGGCAAAGGGTGTAAACTTCCTCAAATTGGTCAATAACTAGCAGAAGATGAGTAGGGGATAGAGTGTGAAGAATATCTGCAATAATTTTTTGTAGACCAGAGATATCGCGTTTTAAGTCAATTTCTAGCTCTAATTCCTGTCTACGTTGTAAAATTTGAGCATCTGATGAGGGGAGAAATTCCGCCGCTATTCCCCTGAATTCTTCCAAGGCTATAGCCAAAGACTCAAAAGGGTTCTTACCCGGACGAAAAGAAATAATTTGCCATTGGCGATGCTCCTGGAGGGAGCTGCCCATAGGGCGATCGCAGTCCGAACCACCATTATCCCCTACAATATTATTCTGCCGCAGTTGGGGAATTAACCCAGCAAACACCACCGAAGATTTCCCACTACCAGAAGCACCAATTACTGCAACCAAAGGTTTACGGGTAACATCAATTACCAATTGCTCAACAAACGCTTCTCGTCCAAAGAAATTTTCCGCATCTTCTTCCCGAAACGCCATCAAACCCCGATATGGACTGCGAGTAATGCCCAAACTTTGCCATGTTGGCGGCACTTCTAACTGATTTTGAACAATTACAGGTAACCAACTGGCACAGGGAAATTGCGACTCAAGCCTCTGTAATTGTTGTCTTGCATATCCCACAGAAATACACAAGGAACTGCCGCCTGTAAATGATTTTAAAAAATGCTTTAAAAACTCCTGTGCAACTTTATCGGGAACAGGTTCGCGCATGACAATTACTTGCGGAATCTGCAAACTTTCTAACTCTGAGGCAATTCCCAAACCATCACAAGAATTAAAAATTGCTAATTGCAATCTTTTGGCGATCGCTGGAAGCAAAGTATCTCTCAATTCTGCCATCGTTAAACTATCATCATGATTGAGAAATATGCGCCCCTGTGTCCCCTGGGTTTGAGAATGCCCAGAGAAAAACAACATATCCCAACCAATTTCATCTTGTAAATAATTATTTAATTCCTGCCGCAATGGTTCTACAAGAGTGACTATTTCCGCATCACCACAATATTTTTGTAGTAGTTGTTCATCCGCTTTAACATTTATTTCCGTACTATCACCCAGAATAATTAAAATTCTAATCTTTTCTCTAAATGGTCGTTCTCTGCGTTCACCATCCGGCGCACTTAAAGCGACTTCAAAAGGTGTAATACGGAAATGAGGTATAGCATAAAATCCATTCCACAAATGCCAAGGTAGTTTACGTAGTTCTTGGCAATCTGTACTAAGAATTACCCTAATTTCATCTTCCCTATGCCAATCTTGTTGATATAGGCAATTTTTGATAGGATTAAAAGATTGTGATTGTAACCATGAATTAAAAGAATTAAGTAAGCTTTGCGATCGCTCATCGCATTTTTGTTTCAAATCATCAATATTTACATTCCTAGCGCCAAGTTTTTTAATCCGAGTTTGTCCATCCAAACTGCGGTAAATATCACGCCAATTTTGAAAACATTGAATAATCTCAAGAGCTTGAGGTAGTTCTCCCCTGATTCTCAAGTCAGGACGTTTTCCCTCTTCGCCCACTTCTAAAGTTACTTTATATCCTTTAGAAAACTCACCATCAAATTGAAGGATAACTAACTTTTTCATAGTCGATGCAAACAGATTGACTTTTTTAGATTAATGGGTTGAAAAGAAACGCAGAGATTATTGGTATTTTATTACACAAGCAGTCAAATCTGACTTTTGATTCTTCTGAAGGACATGATGATTTTGCTCCCAGATACTTCAAATTCTTATACGCATAAGGTGGGGAGTTTTTACGCATGGTGATGATTTTGAGCAGAACTTTTCACAGATATTGAAGAACCTGATAATCTGCAAAGGAGTACAACTTCTACGGTAACGAAGCGAGCGTAAGATTGTTAGAGTGCAAATGCTTTTGGCATCAATGAGATTTTTCCTTTAGTACTATAAGTGTTTACAAGCTGCTCTAAGGGTTCAACAGCATTGTCCTGAAGGATGAAATAGTTTGCTTGGTTACTGACAATCAGCGATAACTCAGTTGCCCATTGCTCATAGTTGGAACTACCAATAATACCGATAGAAGACTGAATATAGTTAACAAGAATGCTGTTATTGAGACCAAAGCCACCTTCACCCCAGATGCAAGCACATTGCAGCAAATACTCATAGTCTGCGAATACTTGAAACTGGGGGTTCCATCTAGGAGCATTGCTTCGGTAGTGGACGAAACCATTGCTGTCGAATATCTCTTGTTGCCATAGAAGCTGCTGTAAGGAGCAGCAATTGCTAGGCGAAACAAACGGCTTCCCTTGGCGAACAACAATACCATTGCGGATGACATCGCGGCGGCGCTGCTGTCTTGCCATGCTGTATCGGACATTGGGATGTTGTTCAAAGTACTGCCGCATTGAGGCAACAAATTCAGGAGCAATGCTATTGTCATCGTCCAGGTATGAAACAATGTCACCACCAGCTGCATCTAGTCCTAGGTTACGAGCGTAGCACAAGCCAAAGCCACTGCTCGGTAATGGGTGTTCCATTTCAATGTAAGTGATGGGGAAATCAGCTTTTGCCCTAATGCTAGAGATAATATCTCTGGTATCAGGATTAGCACCATCATTGATGACGATCCACTCGAAATTGCGGTCAGTTTGACTTTGAATGCTTGGCAGTGCAGTAGATGCAAGCTGCATAGGTCTATTGTAGGTTGCAGTGATAATTGATAGTTTCAAAGCTCTATACCTCTATCAGTTGATTGCGTTATTGTTGAATCGATCGCAGTTTGAATTTGCTGCCATCTTGCTATATCCTCGTTTGTTATACCCCTGGCGGTTTCTATTTGATTACTTGCAAGAGTTAGCCGAATCAGCGTTAGCTTTTCATTGGTTCTGGCAAGAGTTAAACTTTGCGTGGTGCTATTGAAGCTGATCTGGTAGTTACTACCTTCCAAGACAAATAGGTTTTCTTTTTCTGTGCGAATGGATTGGGGATAGGCAGTTGCTTGCTGCCCAAAAAGCAGTCTAGCTATGGGTGCAATTGTAGCAGCGCGTTGCATCTGTTCTTGTTGTAATTGCTGATAGTTCCATTTCCCAAGTTCTATGCCCAAATCCATTTTTACCAAACGTTCTACTAGTATTGCCATTTCTATAGGCCCAACACCTCCAGGGACGGGTGTAATGTTCTGGGGGATGCTGTAAGCACTGCGGTCTACATCGCCAGCAGCACCAGAAGCAGTAGGTGTAAAGCCACCATCGACAACCAAGCGATGGGAGGGGAGTACATAGTCCGTGAAAATTCCTCGTCTTCCGGTGACTGATACTACAATGTCAGCTTCTTGAGTTCTAGTCAGGTCATCGCCGTCTTCCAAACAGAAACAACTGATTCTGCTTGCTTCTAAATATTTGATGACACCATTGCCCACAAAGCCACCTCCGCCGACAACTGCAACATTGGAATCCCTTTGTGCATAGGATTCAACAATTCTGGCGATTCCTTCAGCAGTAGCACAACTTTCAAAGAAATTGTTGCTTTGCCTGCGGACGATATCTATATCTTTTTGTGGCTCTAATAGCCCAATTGAGCTTGTAAACTTAGCTGGAATTGGATATTGAACAATAGCAGCAGTCACCTTGCCGTCTTCATTAATGGATTGGATAATGCCGTCAAATTGCTCTACTGCGATATTGGGTGACAGCACAATATAATTGGGAGTAATGCCAATAGCGTTGAAAATAGCTACTTTTTGTTCTGCTGAGATTCTGGCTGCTTCATATCTAGCTCTTAATTCATTGCTGGCATTTTCTGAAGCCTCAAATCTAATGATTGCTACTTCTTTTTGAGATGCTTGAAATATGGATTTGTATTTTTGACATTCTTGCTTTATGTGTTCTCGTATTAACTGTCCGTCTATGAGCGTCATTTAATATGGCGTTAAATTTGATGAAGAAAATTGTCTGGTACAAACAAGTTTCTGAATTTCTACTAGGATTTGTTGCAATTATGTAGGGCGTTTGGTGATTTCACCAACTTCTTGACCGTTGCAGGAAACCCAGTTAGTGACATAGCGTTCAGTGTCATGGAAGCCACTAAATTCAATACTATTATCAGAACACTTCTCTTGGAACCATTGTTGTGCTTCTTGTTCTGTATTGAATGTTCTAGCGGCGACTTCTTCTACTGGAATCTTCCAGTTTGTATTGCCATACAAATCGCAAACATAATGTGTCATATCTGTTACTCCTTTAACAATATTTAAAAACCACTATGACAATTTTAAATCAACAACAGCAGGCTGAATTAATTATCCAACAAGCTTGCAAGGAAAATTTTACTGATAGCGAGAAAGCTATTTACGATGACTTTATTCTGGAAGCGGGGGTAAAAAACCCAGCTAAGATGACTGAGGCTACTGCTGATGCTTTGATTAGATACATTAATGGCTGCGAAGCATCTAACGAGTTTGTTGCTAATGTAGTAAATCGCCTCGCGCAAGTTGCCCCTGCTCATATCATGACCAAGATTCTTTTTAGTGATAATGACGGCGATGGTGTGCCTTTATACGAGGAATTAAAACTTGGAACAAAGGTTACGGAATTTGATACCTCTTTTGAAATAGCGGCTGCAAGACAAAGGCAATATCAATTTTCTCCAACTCGGAATTGCGATATGGAGTTGCAAGTATAAATTACTACTAAATAATCATCTGTAGTGGGTATGAGATTGTTATTCTCTAAAACGACTGAAAATAGAAATTAACCAGTTGCTACACAGGGGTAGACACTTACTCTTAACTCGAAGTAAGTGTCTCAGAGGCTTTCCTCAAAGGCGCGCGAGTAGCAACGTTGCTACTCGCACCCCTCAAACATCGCCATCTTTCCCATACTCAAAATTAACCTTCTGTATATTGAGTATAAAAAATGCGCTACTGTTAATCGTAAGCGCATTCCCGATCATGTACAGCGATCGCAATACTCCCAGCCCAAATAATCAGGCGATTCCCCTGTAAGTTTAACTTTGGAAAATTACCCCAGTGTCCTGATCTTCATCCCAAAACCACCAACCTTGGGATAGTTCAGAAAGAACGCGCATTAGTGCTAATTGTTGCTGTGTGATTTCTCCACCGCCGTAGCTGACGTTGCTAGTGCCATCCCATGATTTAAGAATTGATTCTAAATTGTATCCATTGCCCATAATCCAACTGGCGTAGAAGCAGTATGAGGATATTTCTTCCATGATGGCTAACAGTTCAAGGGCGGCATCAGGATTGGGTGATTTTAGGGCTTCAAGTGCAAGGCGGAGGTTTTCTTCCCTGTCTGCAAGAAACTCCGAAAAAGCTGCTCTATTTGATGGTAAATTCTCCTTTTCAAGTGTAATTAATTTTCCATTTACAATCTTGACTGGAGTTATATTTGAGTAGTCAGTTTGGTCATCTTCACTTGCTTTTACTTTCACAGCTAAAGGATGCCAATGGATGCGTTCAATTTTATTGGTCTGAGGATTTGTCCATGTCCAGAATAGTTTGTGAGATGCAGCACCCTTAACTGTCAGATAAGTTCTTTTATGTCGAATGGGATAGTCTACACCTTCTTCTTTTTTGGCTTGCAAAAAGGCTTCTATTGATAGATATTGTTCATTGAGATATGCCATTCTACGTAGTGCTGTCGCAGATGTATAACCCGATATGCTGCTGCTATCACCGTCTTTCAATGCTACCAAATTCCATTTTTCATTTATTGGATTGTGTATCCAAAATTCAACTGATATTGTCTGTACAAACTGATCTATAATTTGGACTACACAAGGATAGTAAAGTGTGAGTTTTTGGTTGCTATTAGTCATTACTATTCCATCCATTCGATTGGGGATATGGTTTCCTTTTTAGCGGGAAGTATTTTGATTTCGTAGCCATAAAGAATTAATTCATACAGAGTTTCTAATAGTTGCTTGGGTGATATACTGTCCCATTGCTTGCACTCTAAGATATGTCTCAATACCTGCTCTGGAGCATTAACCACCCAAAGACTGTGAATTTTTTTGTTCCTAAATCCTGCACATAATTGAACAATTGGTTGTAGCTCAACTGTTGTTTTTGGTATGTGAATAATTGCTGAACTTATAGGAATTGTTGGTTTTGTTTCTATATTTTTGGGTGGTGAAAAATCGGGGTTACTGTACCATTGTCCGTCGATTTGGTATGCAATCATTAGGTATGGCAATGGTTTAATCGAATTTATAGTTCCCCATCTTGCAGTTTGTCCTGCGTGAAACCAGATGTAAGAGCCGTTGTGTATTATCATGTACAATTTTTATGATTTTGACTTGAGGTTTTGCTTGCCTAGCTAGTTGATAATTTCGTCTATGGGAGAAAATCTAGCTAATTTTTCTAGCTAGAGAATAATTTCGTATTTGTATGAACACTTAGTTAAAACTCGCCATTATTAGCCATGTGCAGTCAACTTCATGCTCAGGTAAAATACTTTGGATTTTATTGATTGCTGAATTACTCCTAATAACTACCTTTACAAGGTGTGTAATAACTGTGGTGATTAATCTATGAACAGATTAATTTTTATTTAAAATATTCAATGATTTATTGAAAATAAAAAGTGCGCCATTATAATCGATGACGCACTTTTATTAAAAAAAAAATTATGATTAAGCGTGGTGAAGGATAATATTTATTGCGTCTTGAGTGCTAATTTGATATCGTGTAGCAAGTTTATTCATATTGGCTTCACCATTTGCATGAGCTTTGACAATTGCGCGAATAATGTTTGGTGAAACATTAATCTCACAATTTGTAACAACTGGTTTAGGTAAAGTTTGAGAAATGAAGAATTCTTTTCTTCTTAAGAAATGTATTTGACGGTAATGCTCTTTTCTGGGCATCCATAGACAATTTCCGGGGGCAAAGTCACTCTCCTGGTCAATACGTGATATAACTGTTCCTTCGGGTGCTACTCCCATATCTTTTAAGAACTGAGTAAAGTTATCGCGCCAGGATGCATCAACTTCAATTCCGCACCCGCCATGATACTTGTACTGATGGTGGTTCTTGTTATAGCAGATGCGCTTGATGTGTAACCAGGAGTTATACTCGTGGCTTTTGCAGTGGCCGTGGACAGTTTTATCGCTCTTGAGGGTTTCGCGCTGTAAGCATCCGCAGCTTTGTGTAAGCCCTCTTTTTAGGCTATTTTTACTGATATACTTTTGGGTTCCGCAGCTGCATAGGGTAAGGAGTAGTAATTCACCCCTTTTCCCCTTAACTTCTACATCTGATATAACTTTTAGTCTCCCAAAGTTTGCCCCAACTGGGATGGATTCTTTTCTTTTTTTACAACCGCAATTAGTTGACCGACCATTGGTAAGGGTGTGACTGTAGACAAGTTTTTGGGTTCCACAATCACACTGGCATAATACTTGCTTTCCTTGTTTATTTAGTACAATCCAGCTACCGAATTTTTCACTTATATTAATTACTCGTTTTGTAGTCTCCATAAATCATTTTGGTGCCATTACTGCTGGGTTATATATCTAAAACAAGCTGTTTTTCTTGCTCCAGTTCCTTCTTTATCCAGGCAAGTTGCTGTCCAATGGCTAGGTGCTGCATTGGTACTTTTGTCGCGTATCCCTTTGCTTGTAAAATGGGCGTTACCTCCTGTCTGTAAAGCTTGCCCGTCAAGAATACAAACTCCATTTCCGGGGACGCAACTTGTATGAGGCTTTCTGCTACTTGTTGCGCCCATAGTATACGTTCTTGATGAGATAAGGAATAGGGGGATTTGTCGTAGGGCTTGATGATTGCTTCCGGGTTAAGAACTTGATGTAAGGGTGACAAGATATACCATCTTGATTCTTCTTCTTCTACGTAGCGACGGCACGCTTGAAAGTGCTGGGAATAATATAAGTCTTTGGCGGCAGCAGGGTAGGTAAGCTGCTTGCCACATCCAGCAACCAGGTAGATTTTTTCCTTGGGAGTGAACTTTCTGTAGGTGCTGATCACCAGATTGAGGTTGTGGGCGATTCTTCCCATAGTATGCGTCCGTCCTTTGTTTGTCAGCCGAGGGTCAATCCTATGTCGGTTGAGAACCCTGCAAACATGACAGTTGCACTTTGGCACGCAGTAGGTTGGTATCCGAATTAATTTTTCCTCGTGGCTGACGAACATCCCACCGCCTAGTCCTTCCCGGATAAAAGTTGAACCATCAAAGGATAGTCCCATCTGAGTAAAAGCTTTGGCATACCGGGGCGAGCATAATCCAAAAACGTGCAGGTGAGCATTTGGCTCGTTCAATGCTCCTGTGGAGTTGCTGTTCAATGGTGCGATGGCTACGCCCGCCGCAGGCATTGCATCCGCTTTCGGCAATACTCGTTCCGAGTCAATTAGCGATCGCACAACTTGAGTAATTGTTTTGATAATGTGTAAGTTAGTTGAATACTCTCTCGCCTGGGAAACAAGCCCACCGATGCCGAGATGGTAGTATCCCAGTCCCAGAAAATATTTTGCTACTTCGAGGCGTTCACTGAGAGACTGCCCGTGGATGACTGCTAGGGGTATCCTATTGGGAAGATAACTTTTAGCAAGCTGGATAAATGTTTCTGCTTGTTTAAGGTTGTATTCTTGCCGTTCCCTGATATTTTCTCCAACAAGTAAATGGTCGGGACAAACAATAATATCGCCGACCTTTGAGCGTTCTCGATATCTATGAATAGACCAGTAAGCATCAACATATTTACCGTTTAGAATGGGGATATCTTGGTCACGGTAGTTAAATGCCCCACAGTCATGAATAATAGGACTATCTGGAACAATTTCTGCCTTGATTGCGAGTGAGTATAGCCAGCCCACCGGCTGATACTCAAGCCACTGCCAGATTGGGATTTTTTTACCCTTGCTTCTAACAAAATCGCTCTTACCCAATACTGGATAGAAACCTAATTTCATAGTATTTAAACGAGCAAAACTTGATTTTAATTTTTTAAGTTAACCCTCTGGTTGGAAAGGGCTAACTAGTAGATTACTGTCTGTATTTATTTGCAATATGCAGAAGATACTGCCGCCAACGGTTAGATACTTTTGTAGCAAGAGTGCTAATATCACTTGCTGGAATTTCTTCTGCTTCAGTTTCAAAAGAATCATCAAAGTTAGTCTTGGCGTGATACTTCATACCATCGAAGTGGATATTGAAGCTAGGATTGAATTGAAAGTCTTGAATCATATTGTTATCCTTACTGGGGAAGATATAAACACTTGTTTTGTTCTGCTAGCCTATTTGTGTGATAGTTATCAAGAATCATTTTCTTAAATTCTTCTCTTGTTGCTTGCAAGTCGCGGAATATTTTGTCAGTAGGATAGAAGAATACCGACTGTTGGCGACTGTAAAACCAAACTAGTTGATTGATACTACAGCACTTGCGTCTATTATGAGGTACACTAGATTAAAATATAAATACTTTTAA
>JAVRCF010000072.1:0-41879 GCA_034530935.1 Aulosira sp. DedQUE10
GTTAAAAATTTGGCTCTTATTTTTCTTTTCCCAGAGTAACAAAAGAGGGATTAGACTAAAGCTTTGCAAAAGTTAATGCAGCTAACGATCGCAACGACACATTCCCCAGCAACGTAGTTAGGTTACTTACTGCATCAACACCCAGACCTTTGTCTTTTTTCCTGGCCTTTGGAGAGGCACAGGTTTTCTATGTGGAAGCCAAACCAGAAAGCTGTCCAGATGCGTTGCTGTTGGATGTCGATCCGATGAAACATACCAGAACTAGCGCCAACTCCCATTCCTCTAATTGCAAAAATATCTGTTTTACCCTGTCACGGTGGTGAAAGTTTGGAGAAATTACCCAAGAACGATTAGACCTCTTGCAACTCCTCCGCAATCAATGGGAAAAGTTATCTGAGTTTTTGTGTTCACAGATAGTTTAATCTACTAAATACCAGTAAGTTGATGAGAAAAATTGTAGGAGTAGAAGTAGGTGTATTATGCCGCAGGCGAAGGCACCTGGAATTGCTACATTTTAATTTTCTTAACGTTGAAATATTCTTGCCAGCTTACTGATTTCATGTTTGCAATGTTAAAAAAATATGGGGAAATCTAAGCGGATTGGCATTCTTACTAGTGGAGGAGATTGCTCTGGTTTGAATGCAGTGATCAGATCTGTAGTTCATTGTGCTTCTGGAAAAGGTTGGGAAGTACTGGGAATTAGGCAAGCAACTGTGGGATTAATGGCGCGTCCACCAGAATGCACAAAACTGGAAATTGACCAAGTTGACCCACTGTTAACTGCTGGTGGCACAATGTTAGGAACCACCAACAAAGGCGATCCATTTGCATTTCCGATGCCTGACGGTAGTTTATGCGATCGCTCCGAAGAAATTATTGCAGGTTACCATCAACTCGGTTTAGATGCTTTGATTGGCATTGGTGGCGATGGTAGCTTGGCTATTCTGCGGCGCTTGGCACAACAAGGCGGTATTAATTTAGTCGGGATTCCCAAAACCATTGATAATGATATTGGCATTACCGAACACGCCATTGGTTTTGATACAGCAGTTAACATTGCCACAGAAGCACTCGATCGCTTACATTTTACCGCCGCTTCTCACAGTCGAGTCATGATTTTAGAAGTGATGGGTCGTGATGCCGGACACATTGCCATTGCTGCGGGAATTGCTGGAGGAGCAGATGTAATTTTAATTCCAGAAATTCTCTACAATATGGATCACATTTGCTCCCAAATTAAACAGCGCCAAGACAAAGGCAAAAACTACTGTTTAATTATTGTTTCCGAGGCAGTTCGGACTCAAGAGGGTGAATCTATCAGAATGACAAATCGTTTCGGTGAATCTCGATATGGTGGTGTTGGTCAATACTTAGCCGATCAAATTAGCGATCGCATCGGTGCAGAAACACGAGTCACAGTATTAGGACATATTCAACGAGGTGGAACCGCTTCACCACTAGATCGGCTAGTGGCAGCTGCCTTTGGTGTAGCTGCGGTAAATCTCATAGACGAAGGTAAATATGACTACATGGTTGCATGGCAAAATCGCCAGGTTTTCACTATACCAATTGCTGAGGCGATCGCTCAATATAGAGCCGTCAACCCAGAGGATACTTTAGTGAAAACTGCTCGTGGGTTGGGTATTTATTTGGGAGATTAAAAAAGGACACGGGGGAAAGGGGAAAGGTAAAAGGGCAAAGGAAAAAACCTTTACCCCTTTTTAATATATAGCGGTTCTCAATTGCATAGAATACAAACCATTCGTAGGGGCACAGCAATGCTCATTGGTGTCAACTTAAGCTTGAAGGAACAATTAGATGTATCACTAAGAACATCTTGATTGATGTTCTTAGTGATACATCATGAGTAAAAAACGTCCAGCGCGAACAGGAAACCCGGATCTGCAGCAGCAAAAGCATGTACCAGCACCGCCAATAGAGGAAATCGATAAACAACTATATTCATTGCTTTCACCAAGCAGCTTCAAGCCACTCAAGTTGTGTGAGGGCAAAGAATATGACAGCGCGGCAAATGTGTTTAGATAAACTCATCTGGACACCCGATGGGCCACGTTGTGAAGGCCCTACTTGGACACCAGAGAATATCGCTAGCAGATAAAGCAAATAAAATTATTGTTACTTTCTTTCAAGGCGAGTTTTGAGATCGGCAGCAAAGTCCTCATACTTCCGTAGAGGAGTCACCTGCACTTGCACGTGCTGGCCAAGTTTCTGCATGATCGGTAAATCCAAAAGAATTTGATCGAGCAAATCAGGAGTAGGAACATCAATTATCACAATTACACGCCGAACGCCAACACACTTCCATAAATCTACAACTACCCCCGCCTGCTTTGCTTTTAGGGCTGCATCGGCTTCCTCAGTCCAGATAGTAAAAAGTTCTGTCTGAGACATTTCATCAGGGTACTCTACATGAAAATCTAAGTGATATAGCATTAGTAAATATCCTCAACCATCAGTAAATATACTACTACCTCAGCAAGTCCAGAGGCTTTTACGGAATTACATAGACATCATGTAGTTTGAGAAATATAGTTTGGTTTGCAAAACCTCTTGCTTGATTTACTATAATATGCAATAATTTTATGACTAACAGCTAACTACGCAAAGACGATAAACATACCGTAGTTCATAATTGAATGACTTATGCAGCTATTATGCTTAATTCCAACCCACCACAACGGACGCTACGTCGGAATAGCTATGGGCAAAAGAGCAGTGATGCAAAGACGGTAATATCATCTGCTCAAATATTATACCTAAGAAAAAATCCTTGTTGGTGTTAACTTATATAGATATTTTTTCCAGTCAGCCATTGATATAGCAGTCGTATTTGATTGGTTAAACAACAAGGTATATTTGTAACTCCTTTTTTCCTGTTCCTACCTCAAAGAGTAATTTCACAACCCCTACACTGATTGCTATATAAATCTGAAGATTCAGAATTAGCAAATACAAATTAATGTAAGTTTATACCTCCGTTTCTACATAGCAGATGGGTATTATTATTCATCTGCTACCTTCCTCAAAAATCGAGGTTAACAATTATGTACTTATGAATTATTAACTCAGATAATCAAATTTTTAATTAAATGAAATTATGACTAGAAAAAAATGCCTCATCCTATCATAAAAATGAAAGCTTTCTCCTAACCTCTGCCTGTAGTAGATGGGTATTTTTTACCTACCTACTACTTTTTTTCGATTTTTTGCAATCATGGCAGCAACCAAGAATAATCAAGGTAAACTTATATGCCAGAAGAATCTGACTTTCTCTCCGAACTATGCGATTTTTTATATCCGCGTAATTCTTATTACGGTAAGTTTCAGCCCGAATATTTAATTTTTAACGCTAATCTTCAAGAATTTTCTCAACGTGTTAGTTATATTTGTGACCTGCAAACAGGTGGTAAACTTTCTCCAGAAGAAGCTTATAATCAAATTCATCTGCTCTGGAAACAATTGAAACGTATCAAAAAAGAACTAAAAATTAGATAATTATAGTTCCAACGAAAACCAATAAGTACAAATACTATGTAATTGTCTTGTAGGAGTATTTATGGCAATTTTAAGATTAGAAAACGGCACACAATACAAGGATATAGCAGATATTACACGAGAATTGGCATCACTGAATATTCAACTCAATCACTGGACTGTAGGAGAAAATTCTGAGTTACATCAGTTGTTAGCACAAGATAGCCTCAACGAAGATGAGAAATCACAAGTACTTCAAGCTTTAGATAGCTATTTTGAGCAGCTGCAACAAACAGCAAGCTATCAGTCCCGCGATCTGATTGTCCTACATCCAGGAATTGCCAACCTTGATGAGTTGCTGGCAAAGTTTGCCACTATCCACACCCATGCAGATGATGAAGTTCGCTACATCATTGATGGAGAAGCGATTTTTGGCTTTGTACGTCCTGATGGTAGCCAGGTAGAACTGACAGTGCAGCCAGAAGAATATATCAACGTACCAGCTAAAACCGAACACTGGTTTCATCTGACTCCACAAAGGCGAGTCAAAGCAGTACGCTATTTTATTAGTACTGAAGGCTGGATTCCTGAGTACACAGCTAGAGAAATTCGCATTCCTCAGGCTGTAGCCTGAAAAATACTTAAAAATCTAGACTTCAGAGGAGAGGATGTGAGGCGAGTTGTCTTTTGCGACTTTGATGGAACGATTACAACTGAAGAAACCTTTGTTGCAGTTCTCCAAAAGTTTGCACCAAAACTGTCTGGAAAATTACTTCCCGAAATGTATGCAAGACGGGTGACGCTGCGAGAAGGAGTCCGGAGAATCCTGGAATCAATTCCTTCTTCACGCTACAGGGAAATTTTAGAATTTACTCAAACCCAGCCAATCCGCACAGGATTTGTAGAACTTTTAGATTTTCTAGAGTTTCAAGGAGTTCCCTTGGTTATAGTTTCGGGGGGATTGCGGGGAATGGTGGAAACTGTTTTAGATACCCTCGTGCAGCGTGTTCATGCGATTCATGCTGTGGATGTAGATACTAGTGATTCGCATTTAAAAGTCAATTCTAAATATGAAGCAGGCACAGAACTAATTGCCAAAGTGCAAGTCATGGCAAAATATCCGGCATATCAGAAGATTGCGATTGGTGACTCGCTGACTGATCTAAATATGGCACTTCAAGCTAATCTAGTCTTTGCGCGCGATCGCTTAGCGGAATATCTGGATGAACAAAGAAAACCTTACATTCCTTGGAATGACTTCTCACAAGTCAGCGATTATCTAGTGAAATTATGGAAGTAAGTCCATCCTATGACTAGTCAAATCCTAGCCGATGCCCGTTTGGAACTCATCAATACCGCCCGCAGCTTTTACCAGCAAGGTTGGATGGTAGGCACAGCAGGTAATCTTTCGATTCGCCTTCCCGATGGTAGCTTCTGGATTACAGCTAGTGGTAAGTCTAAAGGAGAATTATTACCCAGTGATTTTGTGCGTGTTTATGCAGATGGTAGCTTAGAACCATCATCAACTGATTTACGGCCTTCGGCTGAAACTGCTATTCACCAAATACTTTATACTCTCTTCCCAGAAGCACAAGCCTGTTATCACATCCACTCAGTTGAGTCTAATTTAGTTTCTCGCTTTGTGTTAGAAGATAACCTCCTCTTACCACCATTAGAAATGCTCAAAGGGTTAGGAATTTACGAAGAAAACCCCTGTTGTCTGTTGCCTATCTTTACCAACCATTTACAAGTTGCACACATTGCATCGGAAATTCAACAGCGCTTCACGGCTAATTCTGTGCAAATACCAGCCCTGCTGATTCGAGATCATGGTGTCACAGTTTGGGCATCTTACCCGACAGCAGCCCGTAATTATATTGAGATATTAGAATACATCTTCCGTTATATGGTTACTGAGCGTATTATAAAGAGCGGAGGAGCAGGGGAAGATAAAGCAGACAAATGAAGCCCCATGCCCAATAACAAATAACAAATGACTAACCAAACTATTCGCGTTGTTGCTCATATCACCGCCTTACCTGAAAAAGTAGAAGAAATTAAAGCAGTTCTGTTGGAATTAATTGAACCAACTCGACAAGAAGCAGGTGCTATCAAGTATGAACTTTTGCAAAACCAGAACGATCCGACAGATTTCACTTTTGTAGAGGAATGGGCTTCTAACGAAGCTTTAAACACTCATCTAGACTCACAGCATCTGCAACAAGCAGTAGTAAAACTAGAAGTTTTGGTGGCTGCGGCACCAGACATTCGGCGTTATTATCTGGTGGCATAGTGCCAAAGCCGACGCTGAGAACAATCTAGAAAATCTGGTAGTAAATTCTAAATTTGAAGTAAAAAATCGCCAAGCAGTTGCCCCTTTTGAAAACTTTCTGAGTTGTTGGGGGCTTTGAAGGTGAGCCGTTCATGCATTGGGTGATGCACATTGATCTTTGGATTGTGCAAGTGGTGCTGCCACCAAAGCAAATCAAGGGCTTCGTGTTGCTCAATGTTGGGTGGTGGAGCGCACTTATCATAAAGCTGATGGGGTGCCGACGATTGCTTAAAGACTATGAGTTATTGCCGGAAACTCTCAGACAGGTTAATCTACATTGCCATGCTCCGGATCATAGTGAGGCGATTGGCATAAAATTTGACCTCTGACAACTTTTCCAACACTCTCTCAACTTCTTTCTATCTCTGGTCTATGTGCAACAATTGACCAGCATATGTTGTCCACAAAGAATTAAAAGCATAATTTGTCCAAAGTGACAACCAATAGTTGACCAAGATATACTCTCAAAACCTGATTTTTTCGTTAGGGCGATCGCAACTGAAAAATCTATCGAGAAGCATTAATTGACCACAAGTAGAAATACTAGGCAATAGTTGACCACAAGTCGTAAACTACAAATCTATGATTTTGCCTTACTTTGATTAGTATATTTAAACCCAAGTTCCTGTGCTTCTTGCAGAATCTTACTTCCATGATTTGCCTGTTTTCTAGAAGGGCTAATATTTTGAGCAGCCAGTTTTCCTAAACTAAATGCCAGACTGCGCTCCCAAGGCTGTAAGTTATGAGTTTCTTTTGCCCAGCGAGCGATCTGAAACCAAGTATCAGCAGGTACTTCGCTGATTTGTATGATAAGTTTTAAATCTTCTGTATCAGGGCTTTCTATTCCTTTATCAATTTGATTTGGCTTTGCTTTATTACCTGCAATCAATTCTTTTAATAATTCAGTTGATAATTCAATCTCAATATTTTGAATATTTTTCCAACACTCTTCTTTCTTACACCATTCAGTTACATTACGACCGCCAGGAGGATTAATAATAAATTGGTAAACTTGATACGAAATAAATTTAATGGCTTCCTGCAATGCTGGTGAAAGTCTTTGTTCTTTCCAAATGCGATCTAAGTCAATCCGCTGACCTGTTTTGTAACTCAGATAAGCCAATGTATAGGCAACAATATTAGCACGGTAGCCACCAAATTGTTGGTGTTGCACAATTTTTTCTGTTCGCCTAAAGAGAAGGGCTTTAGAAACTAATCGCTTAAAATAATCTTCATCAGGTTGAAATTTGCCTCGTTTAGCTAATTGAATTGTAAATTCACGAAAGTTTTTTTCAGCACCTAGACTAACCAAATGGGGTAACTGATTCCAAGTATTCTCAAATTTAGCTAAATCTGTCTTAGTAAACTTCTGTGACATAGGATGCATTGCGACAAAAGCTTTTTGTTTTGCTGCTGTTCCCTCACGTCCTTTTGCATCAAGGTACTGTCCCCTTGCTCGTTCATAAAACCAGCGAGTCTGCCTTTGAGTTCCATCAACTGCTGGTGCCCAGATAGTGCGAGATAATTCTTCTATTTTTATATGAAAGGGATCGTTAGCTGAAAAATCTGCTTCACTAACTTTATTTTGGTTGTTCGCGTAACGAGAGATAAGTGGGACAATTTCATCTAATTTTTCTGGTGCTACAACTGACAGTTTTGCTTGTACATAAATCTCTGATACTTCTAATTTATCTTTTTTTACTGCTTGATAAATCGATGCAGTAGTTTGACCTCCATTAACAATTTGTAGATCCCGTACATATTTTATACCCTTACTACCTCCTGCTAAGTCAACTATCTCTACAGCATCAGCAGTAGCAGAAATACCATTGTTATAAGCTAAAAAACGATGAGGTTCTTCTTTTATAGTTTGTCTAATTCCCTTATTCACCTTTCCTCTTACCTGCAGAAATGAACGAACATTACGTTCTAACAAACGAGGTCCATACTCAGAATATATATTGTAAATAATAGTTCCAGGGAATATTGCCATATAAGCAGCATAGTCTGAATTAGACTCTGGCATTTGCAAACAGGGAATTGCTTGTCCATATTGAGATTCAAAGTCTATTTCTATAGTTTCTCGTCGCTTACCTGAAGTAACACATCGGTAAGTTCTTTGAATATCCCATACATGAAAAGAGCAGGTTATATTTTCAATATTTTCATGTTTTTTGAGAGCAATATTTGTACGACCATCTGTAAACAAGTACAGTCTAACTTGGCTCAGTTGCGTTCTTAAATCATTAATTTGCAGCGCCATATCAAAGACAGTTAATGCTTCTTCAATAGATTGATGATAACCGTTAAGCGCTTTTTTAAAAAAATTGATAAGCCTACGAAATGCTTGTTCTACATCTTGTTTAGGGACGGTATTAGGTGGGACACTTTGAGTAAAAATAGAAATAAATAAATTCAGGCATTCAAACTCTTGACTAAAGCTGTAACCATTAACCTTAAGACCACGATTGCGATGATAGCAAACTTCCCCATCATCTAGTTCACCTGCATCAGTGAGGTATTCAATCATCAAGCGGGTAAATTCATCTTCTCGGAAAGAATCTCCCTCAGTATTATCACTATCTTGTCCAGCTTCAGAATTATTAATTACCTCTTGCCTCAAGTCTTCTGCAAACTGAATTAATTTGATTTGCTCACTCATATTTTTACCCAATGACAGAAATAACATCTAATTCTGTGATTGAGAAACGCTTACATTCAGCAACGCTGATGGTGTAGCGAACATCTCCAACACCATTTCTCAAATCAGCTTCTACAATTCGGGGAAAATCATTTTCGATTTTGAAATAGTTAACTTCTCTTTGAGTGTAGCCAATTTCTTCGTAGCGAGAGGTATGTATATCCAAATAACCAACTTCTAATAGGAGTGTTTCTAATTCTTCCTTCGCTATTGGATCTTTTTCAACTAATCTTCTTACGTTGTTAACAATTTCTGGTAAAGTTTTTCCTCGCCCTTGTCTAACATCAAGAGATAAATGAACAAGAATTAGCGTACCTGTACCAGTACTGTCTAACTGCCGTTCACTAGCAATACTCAACTTTTGGTGTTGCTTTTCAACAGTTGTCTTAACCTCAACTGCACAGTTTGGAAATTGAAAATCCTGTTGCGTTCCTTTGGGACCAGTCCAGTATTGAACACCTTGACGAGAACCTAGTTGGGGAATTATTACCTGATGCAGAAACCAGAATTCACCATATAATCCTTGCTGTTGGTTTTGGTTGAGTCCTTCAGGGTTATGTTTTTCTAAAAAGGCTTGCCATCGTCGCAATCGCGTAATAAATTCAGCTATAGCATCTTTTTCATTAGCAACGTGGGTCAGGTAATTCACAATGTCTTGCACCAGTGTGGTGAAGATATCTTTGTATCGAAGATTTGTCAGTAATAGTTGAATGGTGACATAAGTTTCACTATCATCAGGTAGAGCAACACGCCTAACCTCAAAGCTACTTGATTTTGGAAAAACAGTGCCTTTTCCAATTGATGAATTTTTAACTCGAAGCATTAAAAGGCGTGTATTAGCAGGCTTTTCAATTGCCAAAAAAATGTCATATTCTAGCTCTGGCAAAAGACGACGACTCAAATAACCTGAAGTTAATGCCCCCGTATTTTCTTCTAACAGCTTCCAGGTATCATGCACTATCATATTTGACCGAATTCTTGTTGCCAATAAACGTTATTCACTTGATATTCAACTTTTCTAGCCGTAGGGCTTTCGGGAAAACTTATTGCAAAACCGATAATCGGCATATGAAAGTCAATCTCCGCTACGGTTGGGTCTAGTGGGTAGAGTAACAATAAGCCATTCTTGGGAGAACGGTTTGAACGTATAACTTTGCCATTAGGGGTTTTGCTAGAACTTGGTGGCTTTCCTGCTTCTTCTCTTAAACGTTGAGTTTCATCAAGAATTAAATTTCTCGTTGAGTCAGATAAATCAAGCCATTCATCTGTTGGACTCAACAAGCGAGATTTTCTCAGTCGGTACTCTTGTGAAAAATTAGAAGAATCTGTAGGGTTACGTTGAATTAATCCAAGACTATGACCAGCAATACTACTATTATTTTTAGGTCGATTATTAGATATTAGACCAACTGTCCATAAAATTAACTCATTCTCAGGAAGTTGAGCTTTGATATATTCAATGAGTAATGATGTCTTGGCTACTCTGCATTTAGAATGTGATTCATAGCCTGTGAGGAAATCTATAATTTTATTAGCGGAAACATTATTCCAAATATAGTTATTATTTTTTATATTAATATAAGCACCTAAACTTCTCACTAGTTCTTCTGTAACTTCAAAATTTCTTTGATTAATATGATCATCTTTATAGAAAACTGTTGTTTCACTAATACTTCCAGCAAAAGAGAGTTTCATCCTCGTGCCTGATTTCATTTTGTTAGCGCCTGTGATCATTAGTCCCTGTGGGTGTGTTCGGACTTTCAAACCAAAATCTTCAGGCGTTGCACCACTATCAACCATATAGTCAAATTCTTGCCGGAGTTCCTCACTAGCAACTGTAATATGCTTGTACCATTCAACTAGCTCATCTGTCGTATATAATCGGCAAACATCAAGATATCTAGGTCTATAACCAAACCAGCGTCCCATTTGCATGAGTGTGTCGTACATTTTGGAAGCACGGAGATAGTAACTGACAGTTAATCCTTCCAAAGTTAAACCACGAGATAACTTATCTCCACCAATAGCAATCACACTCAAACCATTTTTATATTCCCAGTATTCCAAGACATCTTTGGCTGTACCGTTAATTTTTTTTATTTGAACTTTTTCTGCTACTTTGAAAAGTAAAGCTTTAACTTCGTCCCAATATACATCTTGGAAATGCTCATAAGATCTAGCTTCAAATACTGCTTTAGTAGTGGGAATAAAATCTCTTTTATATAACTTCTCAAAGTCTATAAAAATTTGCTTTGATGCATTACCATCACCATAACGTAATCTTCGTTTAACTGAATTTAATTCTTCTCGGACTTGGTCTGTAACTTCTGATTGCACATTAGTATAACGAGTAACATGAACTAACATTGAATTGTGTTCATTTTCCTGACCTCGTGCCATTCTAATTGCACAAGCTAGAATAAAAGCTTTAATCGCCTCTTGAAGTGATGGAGGAAGATATTCAGGTATATGCTCTTTTTTGTGTTGTGTTGGTATCCATTCTTCATGGTCATCAAGGTATCTAATAATTGGTAAGCCTTCAAATTCTTCTAAACCAGATGTTGAATCAGTATCTAAACCAAAGACTTGAACAGGACCTATATAGTTTGATGGTGTAGGTATATTAATGATGAAGCTACGTGGAAACAGGTCTTCTCCACATTCAGATTTTATACCATCTGGGTGTATGAAAATATTAGCAAATGGTGTAGCAGTATACCCTACATAGCTACTTTTTTCAAAGCTATAAAGTAATTGTCTAATTATTTTATTAATAGCTGAAACATCATGGTCTTCTAAAACCTTACCATTCTCATCAAAAGAAAGAGGATTTGTATTAATAGATGCGTTGTCAGCTTCATCATCAATAATTAGCAATGGTACATCTCTAACAATTTTTCTTCCTGATTCTTCATGGACAAGCCCTCTAACACTCAACGCCCATTTAAAGAGATTAGTCAAAATTGATTTATTTTTCTTGACAACAAGAAGTAATGGATCTTGACCTCCAGGAATAACCCCGTATTGCTTTGCTACAGTTCGATTGAAATCACCATTATTAGCACTACTAGTTGCTGAATTGACAACCAGCCACTTTCCTATTGGTATTTTACCTACACCTAATAAAGGATTTCCTCGATCAAAAGCTCTATTGACCTGAGAATCAAAACCTAGAAAACCTTCATCCAAACGTATCTGTGTCTGGCTCCGCAAGCTGTTTTGCATACCAGCTAAGACAATAATCAATTTGTACCCTGCATCAACAGCTTTACAAAGCAAACCAGTGTAATTAGCAGTTTTACCTGACTGAACTTGTCCAACCACCATTCCTCTACGATCCCAAACTCCTAGACGTTTGGGATCTTCTATACGTTCAAGAATCTGGTCTGTTAACTGTTCAACGCTATTAATAGTGGCTGGAGCCCATCCTTTTTCTTCCTCCAAGTAACGTCTGTAGCGATTCCAGAAATCCCAACTAATCTCGCTTCTACGGTCAGGTAACCAAGGAATGTGATCTTCTTGATTATCGAGTATGGTAGCAGTACCGATCCAAATATTAAATAGCGCTTCTAATTCTCGTACAAGTTTATCTTGATCAACTTCGATAGCATGACTCTCTGAACTGCGAAGCATAGACAAAACAAGTCTAACTTTTTCCTGAATAATCTCTTTAGTAGGTATCTGTTCACCCTTCAACATTATTTGCGCTAATTGGCGAGCTTTATCATAATCACTCATTTCAGTTCTCCTAATATTAATGCTTGTTTATTCGCTCAAAGTATCTACAAATTCTTCAAAATGCTGAAATGGCTCCATAGTAGTTAAACGTCTTTTAGCTTCAGTCGCAGATAATCCACTTTTAATTAGAGCTTTATAAATTTGACTCATTACTTCTATTACTTCTCTCGAAGGTACTCCCTCAAATGGTTGACTTTGTTTGTCGGAATTGTCGGCACTGTCTAGCCAAATTTGTTGGACAGGAACCGTCTCTTCAACCAGTCGGAGTAACGCCTTGATAATCTGACGATATTCTGTGGGGATATTTAGTGCTTCTTTAACTAATGGATGTTCTGGATTAATTGAATAAAAAACTTTACCATGTTTAAGCTTTTTCAGCCAAGTAAAGACATAATTTTCTGAATTTCTCCTAGCAATAACTTTTCCACGATATCTATATATATCTGTCGCTCTTCCTCGCGTTAGTTTTGCGATGCGCTTAAGGTCTTCTCTTAAAGAAACTGGTGGACGTGCTTTAGACTTTTTAACATCGATACTCCAGTCACTATCCATTGAATTTGGTAAATCTACTTGGATACGTGCTAGCTTACAATGTTCATCCCTTTGCAAACCCAAACCAAGCCAATCACCTGCAACCAGCATTCTCTGATTGCGGTAAATATAGAAACCTTGTTGAGCATTCCAGCCATTTGGACCCGCAGCTTGTTCGTAGGTTTGCAGATCTACTTTTGAGTGATGAGGCAGCACATATGGTTGAACAACTACCTTATCTTCTCTAAGATATAGGTTTTCTTCTGGCAACCACTGAGTCGCTTTTTCGTTTGGCAGAAATGGGTTCCAAGGCTCTATCAAACGTTCATTTATCCAAATTTGTAACTTATTTTTGCGCTCTAAAAACCGATGAAATATCATCGCAAGATGCTTTTCAACTTCTTCAATCATTTCCAAAAAATGTTTATGTGCCTTCGGATCGTCAGTTTTTGTTTCGGCTACGACCCGATCCATGAACTCCCACAACACAACCGTACCACTTTCTATTTTTTCTAAGTTGGATAATCTGTTTTCTGAACCTGATGCTGCGGAACAGAGTAATCTCCACTCTCCTGTTTGGCTCACATAATCTAAATCCCAACGACGAGTTACAGGATTTTGATGAACTACCTTCGAGCAAACTGTGAGTCGCCTAGACTGAGAAAAAGAAGCCGTTTTGAGTCCCAAACCAAATCTTCCTAAGTCATTTGAATCTCTTTCGTCTAAAGGATTACAGCTTCCTAATCGCATAGCATTCATAAGTTGCTCTTTCGTCATGCCTTTGCCGTCATCCAATATAGATACGTAGGACTCAGAACCATCCCAGTAAAATAGCAGCCATACATTTTTTGCATCGGCTGATATACTATTGTCAATCAGATCAGCAATAGCGGTTTGAATGTTGTATCCAAACGCCCGTAATGATTCCAGCATTGCAGGCGCACGGGGTTCAACCAAATCATATTCGTCGTTTAACTGCTTACGAACCATGTGGTTGTAACTCCCGCTTCAGTAATTAGCCTTAGTTGCTATATTTACATGATTCCCACTGATTGGAAGAAGATTATAGTTTTGTAATTAAAATATTTAAATTACCTAAGAGCAACACCTCATGGCAAAGTTCGTAAGTCATGGAAGCAAGCTAAGTTACTTCGCTTGAGGGTGAGAATTATAGTAATTTTGTACTTGTTTAACAATTGGTTTAGCGATCGCTTCTGCTAAAAGAGGTGGCACAGAATTGCCAACTAACTCAAACATTTTGGTCATAGGTGCATCAAAAACAAAGTTATCGGGGAAACTTTGTAATCTTGCCGCTTCTCTCACAGAGATTGTACGATGTTGTTTAGGATGAATGTAAGCAAGGCAGTCTTTTTGCATATGAGCCGTTAATGTCCAGGAAGGTTTATCCCAAGGTAAACGCTTGTATTTATCATCAAAAATATCCCAACGATAACGTCTTAAAGATTCAGGTAAATCTGTATATTTACCTCCAGGCGGAATCATAGCAAAGGAAACTATATCTACTGGGTTATGAGAACGGCAGATATGATTCCACACTCCTTTTAACTCTTCTTCCTCAGTTAGAGCTTTCCTCATCTTTTTTTGATAATCTGACTCAGAGGGACATAAGTAAGGTTTTCTAGCATCTTTTTGCTTGTGACCTGCAAGACCAACCATTTTTCCTCCCATAGATAAGTATCGCATGTATAGAGATATGAGGGGTGTATACCTAGATAAAGGGTAGAGTGTGATCAGGTCGCTAATAGCTTCACCCACTGTCACAGACTTGGACTTTTTAACCATTGAAAAGTCAAATTTTATATCGATATCTTGACGGATGCCTACTATAAAAAGACGTTTCCTATGCTGAGGGACACCATAATCAGATGCGGTTAAAACATCAGGGTAAGTCTTATAACCTGGATAGGTATTTTCATGCTCAGGCAGACCTAATTCTAGTTCTTTAATAATTTGTTTGAATATAGGTTTATTTTGCAGATTATCTACGTTTTCCAATACAAATACTAAAGGACGATAGTAATTAATATACTTAATAAAGTGTTTGTACATAAAGTTTCTTGGATCTGTGCCAATATCTTTTTTTAAAGACTTCATTTTTCCAATACCAACTACTGAAAATACCTGGCATGGTGGACCACCAATTAAAATATCCACTTCCCCTGGCTCAATTTTTAGTTGGCTGATATCAGTAATAGATTCTATCTCCATAGCATTTAATTTAAAATTACACTTGGGAAAGTTTCTATGATGAGTTTTAATGGCATATGGATTTTTATCAATTCCTGCAAGGATATTACATCCAGCATTTTGAAATCCTAAACTCATACCACCTGCACCACAAAATAAGTCGAGTACAGTAGGCTTTAATGTATTAATATTCCTTGATTTTTTTTCCACCATAATTTAAACAATATGATATGGACAAAGGTTATGTATAATAGAACTATTATTATCTTTGCTCAGGTATTTTAAGTCAATAGCAACCAATTAAATATCTATATTTTATTTTTTGTGTAAAAAAATAGATGTTAAATTATCAATACTATTGTATAATTCCTGCCCCAAAAATTACCAAAATGTTAGTTATTTTTGCCGTACCGATTAGGCATAAAAGTCTTAAAAATATTTTGAATATATCCTATTTATGCTACCTTTTTTGGTTTATCTTATCCTAATTTTGTTGATACATCAATAAATTAAATACCATACTAGTTCGCGTTCCAAGTTTAAGTGAATTGACTTAAATAATAAAACTACATTTGTCTAATAAAAACATATTCCTAAAGAACAAACTGAAGTAGAAACTAAAATCAAAACTGTTTGCTATTAGCGATTCTCTTGAGTATGAAAATTAAACTAAAGATGAGTATTTAAGTATCTGCTGTCTAGGGCAAGGAGTTTGACCTGTGTAAAACTTCAGTGACTACACTACATGAAATATTGCGATAACACCAGATTAATCCAGCAAATTTGTATCCATATGACTTTTCAAAGTTATTTAAGGCAGGAACTTCTATATAGCTGCAATTAATCAGGTTGCTGATCCGACTTTGGCTGTTCTGTTGTTAGAGAATGCGCTCGCTTCAGTGATTGTGCCAAAGTCTAATGATTGAGTCATCCATTCTCATTGACTCCAGATAGTTGAACAAAAATTTTGTCTGTAATCATTGCCATTTCTACGTTTCAGTTGGTGGCTAGATTCAGAACCAGAGAATGCGATAGCAGTCATAATGTCATAACAGTATGTTACTACTTATATATACTTGTAATAACATTTTATTCTTAATTAAAGTTAAACCCGTTATGTATCTGACGGGTCTTTTGGAATTTTGGGCGCAGAATTAATTATTTCATCTATCCATCGCCTGAGAGAATCATTTTCATCTCTCAGGCTGCGGTTTTTCCCAGGAGTTCATTTTGAATTAAGGCAACTTGCTGCTTGAGAGTCTCCAAGTCTGTATGGATTTGGGTTAACTCGGGCGCTTCATGGCGTTCTTCTGCAAGGTAAGAACGAATCCATCCCATAATTAATTCTGAAGCTGTTTTCCCTTCAGACTGAACTTTATTCATAAAAGCTTCCTTTGTCTCATCGTCCATTCTGACGATGATTTGATTATTCAGCTTTGTTGTCAGACGCTTTGCCATGTTCGTTATCGCTTTAAACCCTAAATCTGTAATAACTCTATTTACCTTAAATTTGCAGGGTTTGGAAAATTTTGTAGTAACGCTCTTGTTTTAGTAACAACATGTAACTACAATATAGTAACAAAACAAAGGCGATCGCCCTCCGCCAAGAGTAATGCGATCGCTTTTGGTAAAACCCCATGAGTGAGGTTATTCACATGATTACACAAGAGGTATTTGACAACCAAACTTTGAGGCAATCAGAGTTTGAGAACTACATTGACGAGCTAACTGACCCAGCACCACCAGAAATAGAAATTGACTCTGTTACGGATGATTTTGGAGAACTTTATCGAGTCTGGAATGGTTGGCAACTGCTAGGCACTTTTTATCAAAACCTTGAAGACAAATGGATCGTGCAGCCTTGTAATAGCGATGAAAGACCTTGTTGCGATACTCCTTTGCAAGCGCAGTTGCTGATCATAGCTGTTAATGGCTTGCTGGTGGCAGATGCAGCGTAAAAGCATTGATATATAAATTTCCCATCGCCTAGAGACGTGGTTGATTCCCGTCTCTTTTTTATTGACTTTGCCTGCCAATCTGCGGGGATTGAGGAAGATATATTGCTGTTACTACATTTTGTTTGCAAAGGTAAATGGTCATGATCGCACTCATTCGATTTAAAGTTAAGCAGCATAATGCTACAACAACCATCAGTTGTCCAAAGCGAGAACCAATGTTTGACCAAGACGAGTTCAGAAATGCTTATTCTTCCTTAATTGCGATCGCACTAGATCTGAGTTTCCTGTTCTGTTGTTAGAGAATGCGATCGCTTTACTACCTTATAGGAACTACAGTTAGGTCAAAGAAGTATATATCATTGCATTAGCACATACCCCAACCATCTACTATTCTATTTTTTCTTCTTTTACAGGAGGCTCAAATTCTATTTGAGAAAATAGATATTTTGAATTTAGGTAAATTACATTACTTTTTTTAGTAGGCAGAGTCTGGCATTTAAAAAGGTTGTCATTTCTAATTTGTATACACAAATTACGAAAATCTTCTTTAATTTTATTGATAAATTGCCGATCGTTACATTGGCTCCATATTAAATAAGCATCACCATCAGAAGATATTAAATCTTCAATGTTGTGTTTAATTTTCATGTAATCCATAAAAGCTTGCTTCATATTGATACTAACGTTGAGATAAACATTAGAATCTTTCATATCAATATATAAAGCAAAAACTCCTGGGTTACTTGGCAGCTTTTTCCATTCGCTCAAACGGATAATATTTTGTCCAGGAGTAAATTCTATCCAAGCTTGATCCTGAATTGCTTCATCGGGATAGCTATGCAGTACACAATTTTGATAATTTGTGGAATTTGTATTATCGCTAATTGGAATTATACCACGAGCTATCTGCTCTATAAGTTCTGATCTACTGGAAATTCCTTTCTCTGTTGCGATAGCATCCAATTTTTCTACAGCACTAGGAGTGAGGGACATATTAACTTGTTGTTTGAGTTCATCATATATTTCTGGAACTCCCTTTTGTCGCTTATGTTTTTTATTCATGAATCCATGCACCTCGTTGTGAACGAGTAAATATATATATTCTAAAATTATTATATTACAAGGCTTGTGCTCTAAATATCTATGAAATTTTCTATGTCATATATATTGACTAAAAGCTTATACAAGAAGGAATTAAACCATTGATAAGTTATTCTTTTATACATAAACTTACAGCTATAAATAATTTTTTAGGCAATTATCTCTTAGTTAATATATATTTTCTATATAACTCTGGCATAAACAGAATTTATAGCAGCTTAGCATTATAAAAAGCTGTGCTTGTTAGTAAAAATAATCAGGCTATATATGATGCTCAACCACGATGAGTTTGAAATTTGGTGTCAAAGTATTAACCTTTCAGATCAAGCTCGAAAGGTAATAGAACAAATACGCTCATCTCAACCATCACGTCTTGTAGGTGGGGGTAGAAAGAATGTTACTGGTCGTTATCCCAGCCACAAAATGGGAGTAACCATACAGTTCGAGTCACACAAAGTCGAGCTTCCCTTTATCTACCAGATGGAGTATGACAATGATGTTTTAGAGTTTTACGACCAACCTCCTCCAATCAAAATTAGTTATCAAGCAGAAACCGGGAGAAATATCAGTTTCTTTTCCACACCAGATTTTTTCGTTATTAGAAGTAATTCAGCTGGATGGGTAGAATGTAAAACCGAAAATAACTTGCAAAAACTCAGTGAAAAGAATCCCAATCGTTACTTTTTAGGAGAGGATAATCGCTGGTTATATCCGCCTGGAGAAAAATACGCCGAACAATTTGGATTATTCTTCCATATTTGGTCTGATAGCCAAGTAAATTGGGTACTACAGCGTAACTTTAATTTTTTAGAAGATTATTATTATCACAATGATGTTTCAGTTTTAGAGTCAGCTAAAGGAATTGTTATTTCACTTGTATCTGCTCAGCCAGGAATAACCTTAGCTCAATTACTTCAGGACGCAGAAGAAACTTGTCCAGATGATATCTACTTCTTAATTGCAACACAGCAGATTTATTTTGATTTAACTGCTGCACCCTTAGTTGAGCCAGAAGTATGCTTTATTTTTCGCGATCAACAAACAGCTGTTGCCTATAAGTCGATAGTTTTGTCACAGACAACCACTAATAATATAAATTGTTCCCTGATTAATCTGGTTTCTGGGACATCAGTTATTTATGACGGTAAAATCTTGACAATCAGTTTCATCGGTGAAACATCTATTTTACTTCATACAGAAGAAAAGCAGCTTATCGAACTACCAATGACCGCCTTCCATAACTTAGTTACAGAAGGTAATATCATAGGTTTAAAAAATGGCTCAACAGACATAAAAGATAGTTTAAATGATGAGATCAGGGATATATTACTGAAAGCGAGTAAGAAAGATTTAAAGGATGCTAACCGACGCTACAGTATTATTGAGCCGTGGCTTAGGGGGCAAGCAATTACAGACTCCCCTGTAAGTCAACGAACCCTCCAACATTGGAGATCCAAATACGTACAAGCTCAGCAAAAATATGGTTATGGTTATATTGGGCTTTTATCTTCTGATAATGTAAAGGGTAACCGAAATCGTAAACTGCCTGAACACACGATAAAGCTGATAGAAAAGTTTATTGACGAAGAGTACGAAAACTATAAACAAAAGCGAAAATCAGCAGTTTATGGAGCTTTTGTTAATGCTCTTTCCGCTGATGGCATTCCTGATCATCTAATTCCTAGTTACAAAACATTTATCAAAGAAATTAAACGGCGTTCAGGTTATGAACAAACCTTAAATCGTGAAGGTCATCGAGCAGCATATTCTCAGGAACCCTTCTTTTGGGAATTAAAACTTACAACACCTCGTCACGGGGATCGTCCCTTTGAAATTGGTCACATTGACCATACACCAGTTGATATTGAGCTAAGGTGTTCCCGCACAGGTAAGGTACTTGGCAAAGCTTGGGTAACTTTTCTAATAGATGCATACACCAGAAGAATTCTGGCAGTTTACATAACTTTTGACCCACCTTCTTATCGCTCTTGCATGATGGTTCTAAGAATTTGCGTGAAACGTCATGGACGGCTACCCCAAATTATTGTTACTGATAACGGGCCAGAGTTTCACAGCACTTACTATCAAAGTTTAATAGCGCTATTTCACCGTACTGTAAAGTATCGTCCCCCATCAAAAGCTCGGTTTAATGCAGTTGGTGAGCGTCTGTTTGGTACTGCAATGACACAGTTAGTTTATAACCTTGCAGGTAACACACAAATCACAAAGAAAGTCAGACTGATGACTAAATCCGTTAATCCCAAGAATTTAGCTCTTTGGACACTTGACCTTTTTTACTATTACTTAAGCGAATGGGCTTATGAAGTCTACGATACTAGAGAACACCCGGCATTAGGGCAAAGTCCACGGGAAGCATATACAGATGGAATAGCAAAGTTTGGAAGTCGCTCTCATCGCATGATCTCCTATGATGAGAACTTTAAGCTTTTGACACTACCAACCACAGATAAAGGAAAAGCCAAAGTAGATCCCAATCAAGGCGTACAAATTAATTATATTCATTATTGGTCTAATGCTTTCCGTAACCCAACAATTCAAAAGACATTCGTCCATGTGAGATATGACCCATTCAATGCTGCAATTGCCTATGTCTATGTCGATGGTCAATGGGTTGAATGCATTAGTGAACACTATTCGACATTCCAAGGGAAATCGGAAAAAGAGATAGATATAGCTACTTGTGAATTACGCAAACGTCATCAAAAGCACGCACAGAATTTCAAAGTCCGAGCCAAACAGCTAGCGGCATTTATTTCAACTGCTGAAGCGGAAGAAGTGCTTTTAGAACAACGCTTACGCGATGCCCAAGGTAAAGAGGTATTTAGGCTAATTGAAGGCGGTTTACCAAATCGTAGCCCTTATGGTCAAGTCCAGGAAATTGCTAATGATAATAGCCAAGATTCTAGGGACTCGAAGCCTCAATCATTAGACAACACTAGCTCTAACGTGAGCAAACTGCAAATTTATTCGGAATATTAATTATGTCAACTTCCAATTCCTTCCCGCGATCGCTTCTATTACAACCACAGGAAAATAGACTTGGCTATTTCTTGTCCTACACAGTTGCACATCCACGCCTTATTGAGGCAACTGATATGGTTCTACGTACTATCGATGAACCCGCTGGAGCATCTTTCATTTTTGTTTATGGACCTAGTGGGATAGGTAAAACAACAATGCTGCAAAAAGTTAAGCAGACATTGATTAGCCAAGCATTACCTACCCTAGAAACTGATCGAGGTTGTATTCCAGTAGCTAGCATTGAGGCTATTGGGACAGAATCTGCTAATTTCAACTGGAAAGATTATTTCACAAGGTCTTTAATTACTATGGAAGAACCCCTGATTGAGCACAAGGTTAACTATGGGGCAAAAGGCATTCATCGCAATATTGAAGGACATCTTATTATTGAGCCAAAAGTAGCTGCGCCAGAACTACGTAGAGCCTTAGAAAATGCTTTAAAATACCGCCGCCCAAAAGCTTTTTTGATAGATGAAGCACAGCATATGCAAAAAATGGCTAGTGGACGCAGACTACAAGATAATATGGATTGTCTAAAGTCGCTTGCAAATTTAACAGGTGTTATCCATGTTTTATTTGGAACCTATGAGTTGTTGACATTTCGTAATTTAAGTGCTCAGTTGAGCCGACGTACAGTAGATATTCATTTTCCACGATATCAAACTAATGTTAGTGAGGATATAGATATATTTAAAAGTATTTTATGGAGTTTTCAACAACATATACCACTGCATGAAGAACCAGACCTACTAACAAATTGGGAATACTGCTATGTAGGTAGTCTTGGGTGCGTAGGTATTCTTAAAAATTGGCTTTTACGTAGCTTTAAAGATGTATTAGCAGAAGGAGGAAATACTTTAAGTCTCAAACATCTAGAACAAAGAAATATGTCAGTAGCTCAACTACAAACAATGTTAAAAGAAATTCAAGAAGGTGAAAAACAGCTTAAAGAGAGTGCAGAAAATTATAAGCAACTATACAATGCTCTTGGATTTGAAGGAGAATCACCAATCCACTCTAATTATTGTTTTTCAGATAAACCAAATCAGCCTAAAGAAGAAATTCCAAACCCATCTAAACGAAAGCAATCTGTAGGTAAGCGTAATCCCAAACGAGATCAAGTTGGAGGTATAAATTATAATGCCAACTAACAAGCTAATGTCCTATGAATCGTGGAATATTGAAAAGCCTAATATTCCATGTCTTAGCCGTCTATATTGCTTGGAACCAATGGGTTTGAGAACTTCTTATGTAGAGTCTTTAACATCCTATGTTGCCAGGTTAGCTGAAGCTCATTGTATACCAACAGGATTATTAGTTTTAAGTGAACTTGCGCCGCTTATAAAAGCAGGATATGCCTTCAAAGGTAGTACAGCTGGAGGATTAGAAAAAATCTTTACTAACCAAACACAATCAATCAATGGAATGGGTATATGGACTAAAAAACTGATTAATGCTGTAGAATCATTAACTTTGCAGAATGAGCTAAGCTTCTTGACAATGCTAGGCTGGACAGAACTAATTCCTCAAAAAGGATTGCTGCGACCTATACGTGCTTGGTGCCCATTTTGCTATAATGACTGGCATAGGACTAAACAGATATTGCGTGAACCACTTATTTGGTCACTTAATCCAGTTACGATTTGTTCCTATCATCATCAACTCTTAACTACTTCCTGCCCTCATTGCCACAAAACAAATAAAGTACTGGCTTGGACTTCTAGACCTGGATACTGTTCGAGATGTGGAGAATGGCTTGGTTGTCTTTTAGAAGATGAATTAGCAACCAATCAAACACTAACCGAAAACGAACTAAAGTGGCAAATATGGGTTACAAGAAATGTTGAAGATTTAATTTCTGCTACACCTCATTTGCCATCTACTCTTTCTAAGGACAAGATTGCAAACAAATTTTCTACTTACCTTAATAGTTTGACTAACGGAAATATAACAGCATTTGCTCGCTTACTTGGTATGGGCAATGTTACAGTAACTAGATGGTGCAGAGGTGAAAATCTACCAGAACTTGAAGCACTGTTGCAAATCTGTAATATTCTCAAAACTTCATTACTAGATTTTTTAACAGAAGAAAGCATTACGGGAAATTTGAGCGATCTCAATATAAAGCCTGATAGCAACTTAAAAAGTAAGAGAAAAACTGGGGTGGGAAAAATATGCGAATCGGAGCAAGTGTTGCACGTACTGCAAGCAGCACTTGATGAGTCTCCACCGAGAACGGTTACAGAGATTGCTCATAGTCTTGGATATAGAAGTTGCTCCACTCTCATTTACTATTCTTCAGATTTATGCACTCAAATTTCAGCACGTTATGCTGATTATCAAAAGGCTAAAAAATTAGAAAATATTCAACGTGCATTGCAGGCAGAGATAGAAAGTCAAGAGTCTCCACCACCTCCTCTGTATGAAGTTGCTAAACGAATAGGCTGGAGTGTACCTGCTTTGAGAAGGAGTTGCCCTGAACTATGTGATGCTATTGCAGCACGAAATAAGTGTTATCGCCAAGAGCGTCGTATAAAAAGGATAGAAAAAATTACCTTTGAAGTTTACCAAATAGCACTTAAATTACATACTCAAGGTATAGAACCTACAGCTAGCCGCATCTCAGAATATCTGCAAAAACCACGAGTGATTTTAGAAGAAGAAGTTATGGCAGCAGTAAATAAGGTACGCTGTGAACTTGGCTGGGAGAAATGAAGCAATACACACCAACTCAAGCTACCAAGAGCAATTGGATTTTAGAACAGCGAGACATTTTCATACAAGTTACGGCGCTATAGCTGATGTGAAATTGATTCACTGTGCGTGCAGATACAGCTTAGGAGCTAATGTGCTAACTACATACAATTCATGGAATTTGAAGCTTCCCATAATTCCTACACGTAGCCATCTTTATCAAATAAAACCCATTGGTATAGGGACACTATTAGTCGAAAGCTTAACAGGCTATCTTTCTCGATTAGCTGAGGTACATTGCTTACCTCCAGGCATTTTAATGGAAAGAAAACTCACTTCACTTATTCAAAAAAACTATGGAGGTGCTAATTTACACAGAATATATCAGTATACAGGAGCATTAAATGGTACTGGGGTCATGGCGATGGACTTAGTTGAGGCTCTACAAGCCTTAACTTTACGCGATGACCTTAAATATCTGACAATGCTAAGTTGGTCTGAGCTATTCCCATCTAGGAATTTGCTTCGCTCAGTTCGGAGTTGGTGCCCATTTTGCTATCAGGAGTGGCATCTAAGTAAACAGATCATATATGAACCTTTACTTTGGACGTTAGACGTGGTAAAAATCTGTCCAAAGCATCAGCAACCCTTACATCAAATATGCTCTCATTGTGGACAGAGCAATTATCCATTAGCTTGGCGATCGCAACCAGGATACTGCTCTAAATGCTTTGAGTGGCTAGGTTTGCCACTAAGCAACAAGCTATGCGATAGCCAAGACTCAGCACCAGAGCTAGAATTTAAAATTTGGATTGCAAATGCTGTTGGTGAATTATTTGTAAAAACTCCATGCTTGACATTTCTCCCATCAAA
This sequence comes from Aulosira sp. DedQUE10, assembly GCA_034530935.1. Taxonomy (GTDB): domain Bacteria; phylum Cyanobacteriota; class Cyanobacteriia; order Cyanobacteriales; family Nostocaceae; genus Aulosira. The sequence continues at coordinate 24,674 of JAVRCF010000072.1, forward strand.
AGAGACCATCGCTAAAGCTCTCTATGCTTATGCACAGGAATTAACTCAGGGGAATATCGCTGCGTTTGCCCGTCTGCTTCAAATGCCTAGAAATACAGTATGGCTTTGGTGCCAAGGTAAGAACTTGCCCTCAATAGAAGCACTTGTAAAAATATGCTACTGCTTGAGAATTTCACTAGTAGATTTATTGACACAAAGAGTAGAGTCTCTAGAGTATAATCAAACAATAAAGCTACTACCAGGTCAACTTCAATCTAAATTAAGAGTAAGCAGTCAGCCCTTTGATACTAATAAAGTGCGACAAGATCTGGAAGCAGTAGTTGCAAGTAATGAGTCTCCACCACCATCAATGGAAGAGGTTGCTAGACGTTTTAAATGCAATAGGAGGACAATTTACAAGCATTTTCCTGACTTGTGTAGTGCTATTTCTGCTAAATACATCACTTATAAAAAGACTAGTAAATTGAACACTATAGAAGAATCCTGTAAGGAAGTACAGCAAATTGCGTTCAAACTTTACAATGACGGCGAATATCCGACTGAGAACCGTATTTCAGAATTAATGTCTAAACCAGGATACTTCCGATATAAAAAAGTCCGTGCTTCCTTGAGTGAAGCACGGCGGGAACTTGGTTTGTAAAAAGAAGGGGTAGAGGTTAGGTGATGTAAATTCCGTTTTGATGGAATCTTTTATTTCTTGCTTCTGCCCCTTTTTTTCTCCTCACAAGAGTCGCTAAGATTGGAAGCATAACTCTGCCAAATCTCATTGGAAGCATAAGCCTTCTATAGCGGCAAAGTTATGCTTCCAATGACATATGCCAATAGCAAGAGATAACCTAAGATTAATGGAGCTAAGCGGGTTCGAACCGCTGACCTCTGCAATGCCATTGCAGCGCTCTACCAACTGAGCTATAACCCCGGAATATGCGTTATTGATAATAGCTTAAAATATTACCTGTGTCAAGATAAATAGATGATAATCTCAACTCTTGGCACTTAACTAAGATACTTGCAGCAAATAGCTCATACAGTGTCCCATTAAAAAGTAAACTACTAACATAGCTGCAGCAGCTAGGGCAACTAAGGTTCCAGCCAACATCAAAGAAAATTCCTTGTGTTCAAAGGCTTTTTCCATTAAGTGCAGTGACCAAGCCACCAGCGCCACATCAAATAACAAAATAGGGATCAACATATTTATTAATATTTATTCATACTTGTTAATTTATATTAACACTGTTTTGTGAAAGCGTCTCAGACCTGGGATAGATGTGCATAAGGGCTAAATTTGAATCTAGGTAAGCATTCTTACTGGAACAGAGCGATCGCGCAAATAATTTTTTATCTGTGCTACGCTCAAATGCCCATAATGTAAAAGTGATGCTAATAATGCCGCTTCGGCTCTCCCCTCAGTCAGTGCGGCGTGAATATGTTCGCAATTGCCTGCGCCACCCGAAGCAATCACGGGAATTTGTACAACATTAGCGATAGATTTTGTCAACTCCAAATCATAACCAGCTTGAGTTCCATCAGCATCCATACTTGTTACCAATAGTTCTCCAGCGCCGCGCTTTTCTACTTCTTGTGCCCAAAGTAAGGCATCTTTACCTGTATTTTCTCTGCCACCTCGCACATACACATCCCAACCTGGATTTTCTGGGTCAATTCTGCGTCTAGCATCAATAGCAATAACTATGCACTGATTACCAAAGCGATCGCTTGCCCGATTAATCAAGTCTGGTTCACGTACGGCCGCAGAATTAATACTAACCTTGTCTGCCCCGGCTCGTAACAAACCTTTAACATTTTCTAAGGATTGGATGCCACCACCAACGGTCAAGGGAATAAAGACTTGCTCCGCCGTGCGGTACACTACATCAATAATTGTATCGCGATCTTCATGAGTGGCCGTAATATCCAGAAATACTAACTCATCAGCACCGGCTTCGTTGTAAACCTTTGCCAGTTCTACCGGATCGCCTGCATCTTGCAGGTTAACAAAGTTAACTCCTTTGACAACCCGTCCCGCCTTCACATCTAAGCACGGTAAAATTCTTTTAGATAACATAATAATTTTGTACTCCTGGGTAATTGTCCGGAATTTAAATTTTAAATTGGCGTGCGTGTTCTCATTGCGAAAATCTTTGTATGCGTTGTTTTGTAGCCAACATGGCGCTTACACAGTCCTTCCTTCAAAGTTGATAGCTGAAATTATGGCGATTATCTCCTCGAAAAAACAGCCTCAAGATCCCAATGGACAACCACCGCAGCATCAAGACTCAGCGAAAGCTTCTGTCAATCAAGAACTTTTGCAAGCCGAAGCTGCGATAGATGAACAAGGTAAGCAAGAAGAAAGTATTCGCCCGCAGCGATTTGCCGATTACATTGGGCAAAAAGATTTAAAAGATGTGCTAGATATTGCCATCAAAGCTGCCAAATCAAGAAGTGAAGTGCTGGATCATTTGCTACTATACGGGCCGCCGGGATTAGGTAAAACCACAATGGCAATGATTTTGGCATCGGAAATGGGGGTAAACTACAAAATTACAAGTGCGCCAGCACTAGAACGTCCACGGGATATTGTAGGGCTACTGGTGAACTTAAAGCCAGGAGATATTCTATTTGTGGATGAAATTCATCGGCTGTCGCGAATGACCGAAGAAATTCTCTATCCCGCAATGGAAGATTATCGCCTCGATATTACCATTGGTAAAGGCTCCAGCGCCCGCATTCGGAGCTTACCTCTGTCAAAATTTACCCTAGTGGGAGCCACAACCCGTGTAGGTGCTTTAACTTCTCCACTTCGCGATCGCTTTGGCTTAGTCCAAAAACTGCGATTTTATGAAGTCGATGAACTCAGCAAAATTGTACTGCGAACTGCCCAACTACTTCAAACCCCGATTACAGAAGATGGTGCCACAGAAATTGCTAGGCGATCGCGAGGAACGCCACGGATAGCAAATAGGCTACTAAAACGAGTACGTGATTATGCGGAAGTAAAAATTTCAGGAGAAATTAACGAAAGTGTTGCAGGCGAGGCATTGAAATTATTCCAAGTAGATCCATGCGGTTTAGATTGGACAGATCGCAAGATGTTGAGTGTAATCATTGAACAATTTAATGGTGGGCCAGTGGGATTAGAAACAATAGCCGCCGCCACGGGTGAAGATACCCAAACCATTGAAGAAGTTTATGAACCCTATTTGATGCAGATTGGCTATTTAAGCCGGACTCCCCGTGGTAGAACAGCCACAACCGCAGCATATAAGCATTTAGGCTTTAAGCCACCTAATGAACAATTGTCTTTGCTGTAGCGAAATGGGCGTTTACAAACCACATCTACACAGGTAAAACCCCGAAGTTTTCTTTGTGTCTTAGTGCCCCCTGGGGCATACCTGTCAACTTAAGCTCAAACGCTTATCCCACAAGCCTTTTAGCCCAAACGCCAGTCCGCTCAAGTCGGGAAACCCGCCCACGCGGCTGGCTCCCCTTAATCCCCTCCCCCGAAGTTTGCTCAACTCTTGGAACCCCCCGAAGTTTTGTGGACCCAAACCTTCCCCACAAACTTCTCTCCGCACGCAACTTCTCTCAGCAGGCGGGGAGGGGACGTTTTGGCTTTAGACAAAACTCTTGTGGGGTGACGCGGATCTTGATGGGAAGCGAGAAAACGCTTGCATCAGGTCTTGATAAGGGTTTCACGTTAAATTGACACCAATGCCCCTGGGGGTACTCCTGCGGAGAACTCGTTAGAGTAGCCGCTGTGCGTTTACGTGGTAAAAAATCTTGAAACACCCAGACACTAAGGAGGACACTTACGTGCTTTGGTTGCCAAAGTTGAGCAAAGTGTCCCTCAGACAAACAGAAAAATGGTTTTCATTCATTCTGGTGTTCGCGTAGCGTCTCCGTTAGAAGAGGCAGCGCGATCTTCCACGCGACTCTACCTTACGGGAAGCCGGGAAACCCTTGACGCTCGAGGACTCGCTAACGCTACGCTAACGGCAGTTCCTCCTGGGGGAAACTCCCATCGCTCTTAGCGTCTCCCTTTGGGAGAAGATCGGACTGCCGACGCTCCTACGTCGCTACCGCTACGCTAACACCAACGTAGTGGCTCCCCATGAGCGGCTGCCGTACCCCGAAGGGGTGTACGCAGTTGATGACGGCTACTTAGGGACTTCCAGAAAATCAATTATCCAATCTACTCAGATAATATTTTCTTTCTAGCCCTGCTCCCTGCCCCCTGCCTACACAGCGATAGGATATTTTTTTAGTTGGAAGTCCCTTAGCTAAATTTAGTTGTTCTCCTCGACCGCTGCTAGAAACTCGGAAACAGCCTTGATAAACTTTTCATGCTCCTCTAAATGAGGCAAATGTGAACTCTCTTCAAATATGAGCCATTTGGAGCCAGCAATTTTCTGGTAAAGTGGCTCCACACAAGCTGGAGTCACTTGGTCGTAACGACCACTAATTAACAGCGTCGGTATTTGAATTGTTGCAAGTTTTGAGGTGACATCCCAATCGATAATCTTACCAGCACCTCGAAAGTCTCGACCAACTTTTTGATAGGCTCGTTGCACAGAATCTGGTAAGGGGTTTAAAAGACAAAAATGCCGTTGTTTAAAAACTTCCATCGCGGCTTGATAGTCTGGAGAATCAGTTTTTCCCTCAGCTTCACTTTCTTGAATCACCTGATACACATCAGCAGGTAATTCTGACATGAGGCGATAAGCTTCATTGACAAATTGTTGAACATTACTGGGAGTATTTGCCAAAATTAAACTTTCGATTCCTGATGCTCCTGCTAAAGTATGTTCTAATGCCAAACACCCTCCCCAAGATTGGCCTAACAAATGAATTCTTTCTAAACCCAAAGCTGTTCTGACATGAGCCAGTTCTTCTTGAAAATAAGCAATGGAATAGATAGAGGAATCAGTGGCTTGTTCCGAATTACCGCAACCTAGTTGATCGTAAAAAATTACGGGATGTCCTGTAGCAGTGAAATCTGACAAAGATTCAAGATAATCATGAGGAACACCGGGGCCACCATGTAAACAAAGAATAGGAATTTGATAATCACTAATATTAGCTGTTGGGTCAAAACGACCGTACCAAATTTTGTAGTTTCGGAAATGAACAAAACTTTCGGTGAACACATCTTTCATGAGCTTAATCCTAATAATTGTAAAATCCTTTCAAAGTTTTTAACTTTTGACTTTTGTTGGTTGAGGAGCCACTACAGTAGTGTTAAGTGGCGTAGGTTGCCCCAAGAGCAAAAAGGCATTCCACCTACAACTTTCAGAAAGAAGCAACGCACTGACTCACCTTTGCGTCTACCCTGCGGGAACGACTTAAAGATTTATCCTTGATTAAGACTTGCTGATTGGGTAAGCTTTGTCCATGATCAATTGTGGTCACACCGCAGATGGACACAGGTAAAGTCAGATGATTAAGTTGATTGGTATTTTTCTCAGTCTGTTGCTTGTGTTTGGCTGGGGTACACCAGTCATGGCACTATCCCAACCTCCTAATGTTACTCAAGAGCAGGTACAACAAGGGGATGAGTTGGCGAATAAAGCCTTTGCGGCTACTAATCAAGGAGATTTTGCCACGGCTGAAAGCTACTGGACACAGATAATTGAGCAATTTCCTACCAATGCTGGCGCATGGAGTAATCGCGGCAATTCTAGGGTAAGCCAGAATAATTTACAAGCAGCACTTACAGATTACAACAAAGCCATAGAACTGGCTCCACAAGTTACCGACCCTTATTTAAATCGCGGCACAGCATTGGAAGGTTTGGGAAAATGGGAGGAAGCGATCGCAGATTATAATCATGTCCTAGAATTAGATCCCAAAGATGCAATGGCATATAACAATCGTGGTAATGCTAAAGCCGGATTGGAAAAATGGGAGGAAGCGATCGCAGACTATCAAAAATCATTTGAGATTGCTCCTAATTTCGTCTTTGCTCGTGCTAACTATGCTCTGGCGCTTTATGAAACCGGGCAAATAAAGCCAGCTATTCGTGAAATGCGGAATATAGTCCGTAAATATCCAAAATTTGCTGATATGCGCGCAGCTCTAACAGCAGCCTATTGGGTGACTGGACAACAAGGCGAAGCCGAAAGTAACTGGGTAGCAGCAGTGGGACTTGATACCCGCTACAAAGATATCAACTGGGTAACAAGTATTCGCCGTTGGCCTCCTAGCATGGTAGCGGCTTTGGATAAGTTTTTGAAACTCCAATGAAGAGTGCTGAGTTTGTAAACAGCGGACAGGGAACTCTTAAAACTATGCCGCCCACTATGGGCAGGGTTTTGACGTAACCTGTAATACATATAAGGGTGGGCACTAGTTATTCTCAGGGATAGAACGAAACATCCTGTAGTGCCCACTCTAAAAAAATGCTTTTGCTTTATTAATGAATCAGTGTTCTGAGGCTTGGATTCTGTAGGAGTTTCGTAATTACGAATTGCTATAACTCATGATGAGGCTGGCTTTTCGACGCGCAAACCAAAGTAGGTAAGAACTAGTTCATCTATACCACTGTTAACAACTTCGTGAACTTCTCCCAGTTCTATTGCAACGAGGAACGAGCGTCGGAATCGCCATTTTCAGGTCTGTCTTTAGACTCAATATATTGCTTTAAGGTCGAGATAGTTACTCCTCCGCAACTGGCAATAAAGTACGATCCATTCCAAAAAACATCTTTTGTATAGAAACGGCTTAAATGTTCTGAGAATTCCTGCCTGAGCCTACGGGAAGTGGTTGATTTAACGTTTCCAACCAGTGTACTTAATTGCAGGTCGGGGTGATACTGAAACAATAAATGTACATGGTCAGATTCACCGTTACACTCTACAAGCTTGCAGTCCCATTTAATCAACAACTCTTCAAGAATGATGTGCAGTCGTTGCAGCATCTCACCAGTAATGGCTTTGCGTCTATACTTTGTTGTCAATACGAGATGAGCTTTAAGATCACTGAGTGACCTTCCCTTTGAAACAAAATCATTTTTCACAACAATTTATTTTTGAATTTTGAATTTTTAAAGAACTCTGTTAAAATCACTGTAGCCTATAAAGTAAACAGTGATTTAAATTAAGGGGGTGATTTTCCTTGTTGCTTAACTATCAATACCGAGCTTATCCCAACACCAATCAAAAGCTAGAGCTTAATTATTGGTTACGAGTATGTCAGTACTGGTACAACAAGCAACTAGGAGATAGGTTTGATTGGTGGGAAAATAACCGCAATAGCATTAACGCTTGTCCGTTAATATGTCCATTACCTCAACTGCGAGATAACCCTAATTTTTACTCTCAGAAAAAGCAACTTCCAAATCTCAAGGAAGACTTGGTAAAAGTTTCTCATTCTGGTGAATTACTAGATTTTTCTCGCGTACCATCTCAAACATTGCAAGACGTTTCCAAGCGAGTAGAATTTGCTTTTGGGCGTTTTATCAAGGGCGATAGTAATGGGAACCGTAGCGGGAAGCCAAGATTTAAAAACGCTACTCGCTATCGCACTATGAGGATAGAAGGGCAGGCTATAACTCTGGAACGAGTGGAGAAAAATTGGTTATTTGTATCTTTCTCTAAGCTTAAAGGGTGGGTGAAAGTGCGACTGCATCGACCTTTACCTGAAGGATTTAAGCTCAAGAATGCTCTCTCTACCTTAAAATCTGACGGATGGTATTTAACCCTCTGCTTGGAAGACCCAAATGTACCAGAATTCACTCCTGATGAAATAATCCCAACCTGGGAAAACACAATCGGTCTGGATGCAGTGCTTTATGAAGATGACTATCTGGCGACGAGCGAAAATACTAAGTTACTTGCATTGAAATCTTTCAGGAAATCAGAAAAACGATTAGCAACGGTATCAACTCGCAAGTCTGGAAAGAAAAAAGGCAGTAGAGCAAGACGTAAACTTGCAAAACGTGAAGCACGGGAGCATCAACGCATTGCTAGATCTAGAACTGACCATGCTTTTAAAATCGCCCACGCACTAGTCAGGACTGGTAAAAAAGTTTTTGTACATGAAGACTTAAATCTCAAAGCTTTGTCGAAACGCAACAAAGCAAAACAGGATGAGGAGGGTAGATATCTTCCAAACAAACAAAGCCAAAAGTCAGGACTTAACAAATCTTGGCTAGATGCAGCTTTTGGTAATTTTTTCAAAATCCTAGAATACATAGCTGGAAAAGCTCGGGCTAGGACTATGGCAGTACAACCTGCATATACATCTCAACTGCTTGCGTATCGGGATGAGTTCATCTTTGTTGAACGTGATATGCGATGGTACTGGGATGAGAAAGAATTGCTTTGGGTTGACCGGGATGTTAATGCCTCGGCCAACATAAAGCGTGTTGGGCTGGGACTGTTCCCAACAATAAAACGCCGTAGAGGGAATCTAGTAGTAACCGAATCTACCACTAATAGTACCTCGAAGTAAGTTCTGGAAACATTAAAAATGTGCCAGAAGCCTACAGCGCTCTACGAGTCGCTGTAGGTAGTTCACTCAGGTGGGGTAAATCCCCAAAACGTAGCATGACTGTTTTCTTGATTTCGGGGTTGTGAGAAACGGATTCTTCTGGTAAATCGTTCAAGGAATTGGTAATCATTCGGGTCTCAAATCATTCGATAATTCCACAATACCCCTAGAGCCATCTATGCGTACTCGCTGCCCATCTTGCAGCAGCCATGTAGCACCACGCACATCCATGATAGCAGGAATACGGTATTCACGGGCAACGATCGCACCGTGAGAGAGTCTGCCTCCAGCTTCGGCAATTAAGCCTCCAGCCCTTACTAAGAAGGGTGCCCAGGCGGAGTCTGTGTAAGGTACAACGAGAATCGTCTCTCTATCAATTTCTGGAATTGTCTGTAAATTTCGCAACACCTTGACTTTCCCTTCAGCCTGTCCGTGACTGGCGGGAATGCCATGTAAAACTTGGTCGGAGTAGAGGGGAGAAGGAGTGAGGGGATGGGGCGGTGTATGGCCGTAAACTAGTAGGGGGACTTGATTGATTTCACTGTCTTGGACAAATTGCGATCGCCTTTTCTGCACTAACTTCTGCAACTGACTGCCAAATTCTAAATCTGGATTGGCAATTAAACTGCCGACTTCATCAAACTCGAGAAAGAAGATATCGCCTGGTTCACTTAGCCAACCTGATTTTAACCAAATCTCCTCTAAGGCAACAAAACTCCAACGTAATTCCGCTAATAGTCGCGAATAAACTTCGGTAACTCGACCTTTGAGATCTACTCGTCGTTGTAGACTTCCCCGTTTCCGCTTTCCAGAAAACACCTGATTTATTGCGTCTACTCCGCCAGGCTGGGGGTCATTTCCCTGCATTAACTGCACAAATAACTGTTGCACATACTGCGGGTGTTCTTTCCATGTGACCACAGAAATATCTGTGCCGACTTCACTTAAATAGCCGTAATCTTGAAGCAGTTCGTTAAAATCATACAAAATATTCTTGCCTTCGGGAGTTTGATCCAACTGCTCAAACACTTTCTCTGGCTCAAATTCGGGTAATATCTGTTTGGCATTTTGCGCTAAAGTACTTAATGCGCGTAGCACTGCTACCTCTGGCGCAACGCTATGATCAATTTGCCCTTCTTTGACGCGAAAAATTCCTTGTCTGATGGCAGCACTTACAGGAGCGAAAATACTGTAGTAAGTCCCTAGGCGTAACACATCTAAAATTAATTCAATTCTCCGCCATAACAGCGATGGTTCTAAATCGCTGATCGATTCATGAGCCAACTGCGACAATACAGGAACAAAGCGTTCGCGGTAATCTCGTTTAAAGTCTTGCTCTAAATCCATTTCTCGCCGCACTAACCGTAGCAGTCCGGGGATACTCCGCAAAGTAGCTAGCAAGGGTGGTTTACTTAATTTATCGCCTCTGGTTAAAAATTCTAAACTTTCGGGCGGTAAACCCATGCGGAGAAAAATCTCTCCTAGGAGGGATGCATTAAAATAAGCTCTTGAATAGTGCAATGTGGCGGTTTCGGCAAAATCTAACCCCAAAACGCGATCGCCTAAACCTATAGTAAAAATTTCTCCCCACACGCCGCAAGTTAAGGGACAATTCACTGACCAAGTTAAGGGGTGAATTACACCGGGGATGACTTCTGCGGCTATTTTCCTTGTCCAAATGGGTAATAAGGTAGTGATGGGCCTAGCTTGTAATACCCACAGGGTTTGACCATCGTAACTCCACTCGATATCTTGGGGAACGCCGTAGTAACGTTTTTCCAGGCGGCGGGCTAAAAATGCGACTTGTTTGATGATGGCTTGTTGTACTCTACCTGTTCCCTCTAATTGCACAGAGGAAAAATTTTCGGTCTCAACCACAAAAGCTCGATATTGTTCTGGTGTGATTCTGCCAGAAACAACTTGACTGGCACTACCTGGTAAAGCTTCAATAACAATGGCATCGCCTTGCTGAGTAATGGGATCGCGACTGAAAGCCACGCCAGAATAGACACTCTGGACTTGTTGCTGAATCAACACTGACATCGATTGGTCAGGTAAACCGCGATCGCGTCGATATTGTATAGCAGATGAATTATTATAGGAAGCCCTGACTTGGGCGATCGCTGCTTTTAGCTTCTGTTCGCTGGTAACGTTTAACACCGTTTCATATTGTCCAGCCGCAGAGGCGTGTTCTGAGTCTTCGCCAATTGCCGAGGAACGCACGACTAAAGGCGATAATTCTGATGGTTGGAAAAATTCGATTACCGCGTTTGCATCGTCATTTGGTGTGAGTAGCCATCCCTTGGGAACTGGATACCCCCAGCGTTTGATTTGAGATAATGTTGCGGCTTTGTGCCCTACTATTGACTCGTCTAAGTCTTCGTTGAGAGACAAAAGCTTAATTTCGCCGCCCAAAAATTCTAGCATGGGCTTTGATTCCCCCTTCGCCCCTTGGACTGGAAGGTTCAAATCATCAGGAATTTTTGTATAAATCCAGCCTAGTAAGCCAGCCAGACTCATAGCTGCAATAACTCTGGGGAAATCTTCAGCGTGCAACACTGTCTCAAATATAGGCAACAGCAACAAAACTCCAAACTTTACTAACTTTTTTGATTGTAAAACTGTAAAGCTGATCGCTGCTAAAAAACCTATAAAACCTGCCACGAGTGGATCGTGTACCAAAAATCCCCAGACGACGTTGGTTGTACCAGCCCCTTTACCCAGCAAGTATCTACCTAATACCAGGGCAATCATGGCAATCAATTCCCATGTTGATCCCTCACCAAAAAAAGCACGGGCAATGAGAACTGCGGCTATGCCTTTAAAAGCTTCGGATAATACTGCTAGAATCCCTACCAGTTTGCCACCGTGGTAAAAAGCGGCTGACACACTGATATTTCCTGTACCGAGTTTTGCCAGTTTTCTACCCGTAAGGGCGTAGGTAATCCAGGCAATGAGCGGTATCGCACCCAGTAGGGGGCAGACAATTAAAATAGTTAAGGCACCCCAAAGTTCAAACATCTTGGATTTTGGATTTTAGATTTATCTTGCATTTTGCATGTTGCATCTCAAATCTCAAATCTAAAATCAGGGGGAAATTTTATTGATGCTTTTAAGGGCGCTTTTATGAGCTTGGCAGGTGGACACTTGGCTCAGGCAGAAGCTTTTACCAGTGTCCTGCTAAGCTTACCAAATACTAAGCTGCTAATTACTTAGTTTAGCGCATAGGCAGCTTGTAAGGCCCAAATAATTAGAGCCGCAATCGACCCCAATAGCAGCACGGTAGAGATAGTGACCACTTTTGGAGAGTCAGCGCCCTCAAATTTCATAATTCCACGATTTAAGTCGGACATAGCTTTGTATGCCTCCTTGGTTACAGTGCTAATTTGTCCGTTTTGATTGTAGTCCTTATGTTTAAAGATAGTGCCAAATCATCATTATTATTTTGTTTAAGCTTTGCAACGATGACCACGCAAACTTTATCTCCTCCTACGGAATTAGCATTATTTTTATACAAAACTTAAGATTACAATATGTTTTCATGTATTGCTTCTCAGCCTTCGTTATCATGAAAGATCATGCCATAGAAGTATTATAATATACTAAAAAATATTAATTTTTACAAAGATATACTTAAGTTCCTTCTCAGCAATCTGAAAATAAATCAGTCCAAAGGCAGACATAATTATAGTATAATTTATTACTAAATAAAAAAAGATTTTCTATGAAGTGGTCAAAGTTACTCTGGACTGTTGACAAGCTGAAAGAAAAAATGCGTAAGTTCTGAGTGTATTAGCTCACACGCAGTTTTAGGTCAATTTGGAGAGTTTTTGCTGGTGAAGTTAGCACTGATGGTTATTTTGGCAGTGGTGATTGGATTATTGCTAGCGATCGAGATGGGATTGCGATCGCTGTTTGGTTTTGGGAATCCCCTAATTTACATTGGCGAGCAACATATCGGCTATTTGTTAGCGCCTAACCAGCGCACCCGTCGCTTTGGAAACCGCATTGAGATTAACGATTATTCCATGCGTAGCGCCCCGATGTCACCAACGCCTGCGCCTGCAACTCTGCGAGTGCTACTTCTGGGAGACTCAATCGCTAATGGTGGCTGGTGGACGGATCAAGATAATACAATTTCTCAGTTAATGATGCGCTCTTTAGCTTCAGCACATACACATAAGTACGCAAAAGTCGAAGTGTTAAATGCGTCAGCCAACTCTTGGGGTCCAAGAAATGAATTAGCTTATCTACAAAAATTTGGGAATTTTAAAGCTCAGGCAGTAGTGTTATTAATTAATACCGATGATTTATTTGCCACGGCTCCCACATCCTTACCAGTGGGACGCGATCGCAACTATCCAGCTCGTAAACCGCCCCTGGCTGTAGTGGAAGTTTGGCAACGCTATTTGAGTAAGCAACAGCCAATACCTGAAATTACAGCCTTGCAAAATGAACCAGGCGATCGCGTTGGCATTAATCTAGATGCGATCGCTAAAATCCAGGCGCTAACTCGTGAAAGCCACAGTCAATTTTTGTTAGTGATGACTCCCTTATTGCGAGAAATTGGTGATCCTGGCTCCCGCGATTACGAAATTCAAGCGCGTCAGCGTTTAACTGACTTTACTAAAGCACAGCAGATTACATATATAGACGTATTGCCGAGATTCAACTCAACTGCTAATGTTAAAGCATTGTATCAAGACCACATTCACCTGAATTTACAAGGTAATCAATTAGTCAGCCAACTCATAGAGCGATCGCTTATTGATCTGATGAAAGATAAACTTCCTACTGTGGTTGATTAGTGTCTAACCAGTTAAACAAATCCTCAATAGCCGTAAAATCTGACAATGCCTCGCCCAGTTCTTCCAACTGATTGAGAGAAAGAATTTGGATACGTCCCCGAACTTGTTCTGGTAAATCTCCAAAGCGTTTTTGTAGTAGTCGGAGAACCAGAGTTTGCTCACCTTCTTGTCTGCCTTCTTGTCTGCCTTCTTGTTTGCCTTCTTCTCTTCCTCGTTCGTAGCCAATACGCTCACCTGTGGTAATGTAGCTCATAGTTCGCTCCTGTTCAAATTGTTTAAACTCTTGCCAAAATTCCACTTCTAATGCTTTTGGTAGAATCATAACCCAGTCAATAAAGCGATAAAGGTTACGAATATCTTTTTCTTGCCAACCTTGTTCATACAATCGTCGAATTAAGCTAAATTTCCAAGTTTTGCGTTCTTGTGGTTTTTTAGTTGTTTGTTGTGTTTTTAAATGTGCCATTACCACCGTTGCAAAAGGATTACCGCTAGCTTCTAATTCCATCCAATGAGTTTGGTAATCCCAAAGCTTAACCGTTCCAAATTCAAAGTTTAACCTAGTATCTGGGTAATTATAACTATATTGATTTGGTCGCCATGTCGGGTCTGAATCACACAAAATTGCCAAACTAATTGCTGGTTTGCCGAATCGGTCAAAAATCCGCAGACTTTATGAAAACATCCTTTCTGCAAAATTTGCTTCTGGTTTTGCCTGAATTTCTATATGTATCAATAGCCAAATTTCTTCTCCTTGGAGTTGCCAAACTTTGACTAATTTATCTGCATATCTTCTTCCTTGTTCAGCATCGCGGGCTATTTGTTGGAATTCTTTATCCAGAAATTCGTGGGGAAGTTGCCAGTTGATTAATGCAGCTGTTTGCGGGAAGAAAAATTGCATTGCTTGTGGAAAGTAAGCTTCTAAAATTTCTTTCCAAGGGCTATCTTGGTCAGATATTTCGCGTTCCTCTGTCATGAATTAATTGGTAGATATTGCTGTATTTCTCAATTGCCTTATACTCTTTAGCAACGCGACTAACCTTCAATCAACCATTTATCGTAATCACAGTCAATCAATTTTTGTTTAACGGTATTTAGAATTTCTTCGGACTCAGATGGAAATATCTTTACGGCTCCAACTCGATATACATCGTTGAGGACAGCATGATAGTCTTTCCCAGTAAACTCAGCAATCACTTGAGCTAAACTGCGATCGGACATCTGCTCATAGAGAATCAACAACAGGGGAAGATATTCCTGCTCTGAGATTCCGTGCGCGAAAGCACATTCAAGCAACTGATAAGTACTGACGAGATAGGCTGGAATTGTTTTTTCCATGATTCAGCTACTTGTTAATGGATAAGGAGGGTGAAGATAGACGTTGAAATTAACTCCTTGGGCGCTGGCGGCTCGAACCGCTTTTAAATCAGCCGTCATGGTGACAATTCCGATTTGATCGCCCGTGCCTAAAATCTCTACACGATTGCATCATATTTATTTTAGATGTTTGTTGGCTGGTGATTAGCCAGCCAAGTTGTTGCTAGAAGTTCTCGAAATTGGCGATCGCAGTTTTCAATTTATCCACAACCTCATCCACTGTCACAACACCCAATTCCCCAGAGGCGCGGGTACGAATACTCAGGCTGTTGGTTTCAACTTCCTTGGCTCCTACAACCGCCATAACGGGTATTTTATCTTTCTCAGCATTACGGATCAATTTACCCAAGCGATCGCCACTCAGATCCACTTCGGCACGGATGCCCAAAGCTTGCATCTTCGCTACCACATCTTTTGTAAAATCAATTTGTGCTTCACCAACCGGTAGCAATCTGACTTGTATTGGCGCTAACCACAAGGGAAAATCTCCCGCATACTCTTCAATCAAAATCCCAATTAGCCGTTCTAAAGAACCAAAAGGCGCACGGTGAATCATCACCGGACGTTTGCGGGAACCATCTTCAGCAACGTACTCCAACTCAAACCGTTCTGGTAAGTTGTAATCTACTTGCACAGTTCCTAATTGCCATTCTCTTTCCAAAGCATCACTAAAGATAAAGTCAAGTTTAGGCCCATAAAACGCTGCTTCCCCAATTCCTTCAAAATGTTCCATTCCCAACTTTTCAACAGCACGGCGAATTGCACCTTGAGATTTTTCCCAAGCTTCATCATTACCGATGTACTTATCACTAGTTGGATCTCGGAAACTGAGTCTGGCTTTAAAGTTCTTCAGTTGCAGTTTATTGAACACCGACAAAATCAAATCGACAACGCTGAGGAATTCGCTGTCTAGCTGTTCTGGGGTGACAAACAAGTGGGAATCATCGACAGTAAAACCGCGTACTCTGGTTAAACCGCCCAATTCCCCTGATTGTTCATAGCGGTAAACGGTACCAAATTCTGCTAAACGCATTGGTAGTTCCCGGTAGGAACGCAATTCACTTTTATATAATTGGATATGGAAAGGACAATTCATCGGCTTCATCACAAAGCCATTTTCATTAGCCGCAGCTGCTTCATCCTCCGCCATTAAGGGGAACATATCTTCTTTATACTTCTGCCAATGTCCAGAGATTTTAAATAAATCCACTTTGGCGATATGAGGCGTGACTACAGGTAAATAACCCCGTTTTAGCTGTTCCTGTTGCAAAAAGTTTTCTAACAGACTCCGCAACAAAGTACCTTTGGGAGTCCACAAAGGTAAACCCGGCCCCACAAGGTCAGAAAATATGAATAATCCCAGTTCCTTACCTAGTTTGCGGTGATCTCGGCGCTGTGCTTCTTCTTTGCGCCGCTTATATTCAGCCAATTGTTCGGGAGTTTCCCACGCGGTGGCGTAAATCCGTTGCAATTGGGCTTTGGTTTCATCACCCCGCCAATAAGCACCAGCAACGCTTTCTAATTCAATGGCTTTGGGGTTAATTTCATTGGTATTTTCTAAATGCGGCCCCGCACACAAATCCCACCATTCATTCCCCAAGTGGTAAATCGTGATTGGTTCCTCTTTAATATCTGCCAGAATTTCTAGCTTGTAAGGTTCTTTAATTTCCTGAATTCGGCGTTCAGCTTCTTCCCGGCTGACTTCTTCCCGAACTACTGGTAGTTTGCGATTGATAATTTTTACCATCTCTTTGGTGATGGCTTTTAAATCCTTATCGCTAAACGGTTCTGGATTGTCAAAATCATAGTAAAAACCGTTGTCTATCCAGGGGCCAATTGTGACTTGCGCCTTGGGAAACAGCTTTTGTACAGCCATAGCCATCACGTGGGAAGCAGTGTGGCGAATTTTTTTTAAATTTTCCGATTCGCTGCTACGAGGTAAATACATTTTTGCAGGTTGTTCTGATTGATTGGGAACTTGATTAGGCGACATCGGCTGCTAAACCATTGGCGAAGTGATTGCTAAAGTGATTTATCAGTGGGTGTTCTGAAAAATCTACCCAAATATAACATGGGCAAATATGCCATTTTAATAGGCTTTTCCCTATGCTAGATCAACTATCGAAGTTGACACAGATGTGGTTGAAATAAATCGAAACTGCCTTTAAAAAACGCGTAGGCAAAGCCCGCCGCAGGCATCGCCTAAGAAACTTCCAAAAAATAAAAACAACCGCAAGAAAGGGCACGGCACCCAAAGACTTTCGGCGAAACAGATATCTTATCTACGCCCATTGGTGTCAACTTAAGCTCAAACTCTTATCCCACAAGCGTTTTACCCCACCCCTCAATCCCCTCCCCGCAGGCGGGGAGGGGACGTTTTGGCTTTAGACAAAACTGGGGTGGGGTAACGCGGATCTTGATGGGAAGCAAAAAAACGCTTGCATCACGTTTTGATAAGGGTTTCACGTTAAGTTGACACCAGGACTTACGCAACTGGCACAGGCGATCGCTAATAAATAGTACTTGGGTACTAT
>JAVRCF010000073.1:0-41704 GCA_034530935.1 Aulosira sp. DedQUE10
CCGATTTACCCTCGACTCTCTATTATATGCAAGCTCAATGTAAATCGATATTAGCGTGAAAGATTATCTGGCGAAGTCTGCAATCACTAACTGCTCTTTGTCTAGAACTGCCTAATTTAGGAAAACCTGTTGCTCCATTGAGCGTAATAAAAATACCAAGACCTGCACCTTTCAAATTCAAATCCATAATGCTGCACAGTCGAGCAAACTGTTTATCTGGCAAAGCTTCTTTTGTTGCTTTTGCTTCAATAACTATATCTCTCTGGTTCCAGTCAAGATATAAAGTTTTACAGACATTTTGCCAAGGAAGATCATCGCCGCTAACTAACAAATCATATTGAGGACCTGCTGACTGAAAACTTTTGATGCTCTGAACCCCTTTTAGTCCTTTAAACGCTAGAAGTACAATCTGTTCTAGCAGCTTACCAGCTTCTTGTGTTTCTTTGAGTGTGGGTTTATTTAATTGTGTAAATATCTTCAGTGCATCCAAATATTCAGAAAGTTTCACATCTGCTTTATACAAATAAGAAGCTAACTTGTTTAATGCTGGATTTCCGGCTTCCAGGGAATCCATAGCATTAATTATAGATTCTACAAGTTCGTCTTGAGTTGGCATGATTTAATCAAACAAATTCAATTGATTGCTTCGATGTCGCCATAAGATCAAACGATAGCTCATCATAATTTTCTACAATACTTTCACAATGCGGACAAATCCAAGGTAAATCAGGAAACCCTATACCGTATGGAATTGCACCCACAGGGACATCTGGCTCACAATTATGATATATGAGAAGCTTCATTTCACAGACTCCTTCTGCTTCAAGCTCTGCTAAGACTGCCAGAGCATGAGAGTATTCTATACCCAACAGTACAGCAAGTTGATGCGGCATGGCTGTGGTCGATGCCGTCATAAAATGCTTGCTCAGTTCAGCCTTCTGATTGTCAGATAAGAAGTCCAAATGACCCTTGTGGATGAAGCTAGTCATGACCTTAGCCTTGAAGTCTAAGTTCTTTTAGCAGAAACTCAAGAACACCCGTACTACCACCATAGTACCCTGAAAAGCACTTGAGGTGTTGAAGAGAATCTTGCGTTGTAGAGTTAGGTTTGAGTCCAAAATAGCAATGTGCTTTGATGAGATGCTTTAATTTAACTTTTTTTAATAAATCTGTTTCTATTTCATTCGCCATTAATTCCCTGTCGAGTTCAAATTCATAAGATTTAGTACCCCACCCTTTGATCAGAGTCAACAAAATTGCATCTTCAGCATTCCTTATCTTTTCTGGATCACCGATCAAACCAAGTCCATTCAAAACAGAATGAGCTATTTGTTGCGACAGAGCTTGTAATCCTCTAACGTCAATTTCTTGAACTCCAGAACTATGAGCATTTATAGCAAGTCCTGAAGCTTCTGCTCGAATCCTTAAGTGTTTCCATTTATAGGCAACACCATTTATTGATTTATTGAGATATTTATCCCACATGTCATGCAGAACAAGCTTATGGAGATTAGGATGTTTCCAGTCTGCTTCACAATGATTAGCTAATTCATCAAAAAATACAGGAATATGGTTCCAGAAAGGGAATTGAGTGCGTTGTTCTATGCTTTCATCAGTTGTTGAACTATAGGTAAATCCATCCCAGGATAAAGCTAAGTACTTTTTGTCCACTTCAGCAATCACAGACCAGCGAATGTAGCGTTCATCTAATTGACTAGCAGTTCCAGTTCCTCGACGAACATAATCAACAATTTTATAAGTACGGATATACCATTTCTTGTTGGGGTGATTAGATTCCTGAATTGGTCCGTACCAACCATCCTGACCAAATTCTTTTAACAAGGATGCAGAAGAATTTAGTTTTGGTGTACGAGCGTAAGTACCTAGTTTTAAACTCAACCATGTTGTTGGTTGTTTCACATATGCAATTAATATTTCATCTGAAGTAAGCTGACCTTTTTCGAGTGTATCGGCTATATGTAATGCTAATTCAGCTTTTTTTACCCGACCTGACCCTGATAAAATAAGTCTGAGAGTTTCAACAGTAAACTCACTACTAGAGAGAAATTTCTCACAAAACTCTCTACCTGGGGCATACCCATTATCAACAAAAGCGTTAATACTCATAGACTATTGGGTTAGATGTTGTCTCAATCCACTTGAAAGGATGTTAAAAAAAGAGCATACTAAAAAAGTATCTACGCTTAAGTGATTTATAGTAGGGCAGGCATCTTGCCTGCCCCACAAGAAAAGACAATTAACCCAACGCGGATTTTAAATCACTCAGCGCTTGTGTCAAAGCCTCTGGTAACTTACTCGCATCACGCCCACCGGCTTGGGCTAAATTTGGTCTTCCACCGCCGCCACCACCGCAAATTTTGGCGATCGCACCGATAAATTTACCAGCTTGCAAGCCTTTCTTATTCACATCTGCACTAAAGGCTGCAACTAAGCTGATTTTATCAGGTTCGGGAACTGAACCCAGCACCACCGCACCGTTACCTAATTTTTGTAATAAGCGTTCGGCTGCGGTTTTCAAAGACTCTGGATCGACATCATCCAATTGGGCAACGAGAATCTTATAATTGCCTACAGATTCCGCTGTTTGCAGCAAGCTGTCAGATTTGGCGATCGCCAATTGTCCTTTCAGTACATCCAGTTGTTTTTGGCTGGTTCTCAGTTCGTTTTGCAGAGTTGTGATTCTCTCTGGGAGTTCTTCGGGTTTTACTTTAAAGCGATCGCTCAAATCTTTGACGACTTTATCCCGTAGGTTAAGATAATCTAGCACCGCTGGGCCGGAAACAGCTTCAATCCGCCGCACTCCCGAAGCCACACCAGCCTCAGAAATAATCTTGAAAACGCCAATCTCCGCAGTATTACTGACATGGGTGCCACCGCAGAGTTCCATTGACACGCTAGGGAAGTCAATCACGCGGACTTCATCACCATATTTTTCTCCGAACATGGCAACAGCACCTCTAGCTTTGGCTTCTGCTAAAGGTAATATTTCTACTTTTGCAGAGTGTGCCTCCGCAATCCAAGTGTTTACCTGTTCCTCAATTTGCTGGACTTCCTCTGCTGTCAAAGCACGGGGACAGTTGAAGTCAAAGCGCAATCTGTCAAAGGAAACTAAGGAACCTGCTTGGGATATACCTTCATCGACAATTTTTTTCAACGCCGCTTGTAGCAGGTGAGTTGCTGTATGGTTAGCTTGCAAACGACGACGACAAGCATGGTCTATTTGAGCAGTTACAGTATCTCCTACTCGGATTGTACCGCGTTCGATGCGTCCAAAGTGGATAAAGAAATCTGATTCTTTTTTCACGTCATCGACGCGAACGACAACACCATCGCCGGAGATATAACCGCGATCGCCTATTTGTCCCCCAGATTCGGCATAAAATGGGGTCTGATCCAAAACGAGTTGCACTTGAGTCCCAGCTTCTGCTGCTTCTTGGGCAACACCATCTACCAACAATGCTTCAATTTTTGCTGTAGCCGCAGGTTGGGTATAGCCTAAAAACTCGGTAGCGTGGATATGTTCTGCGAGTTTATCCAGGGAACCTTGCACAGTTAAATCGATGGTTTCGTGTGCGGCTTTGGCACGTTCCACCTGTTTTTGCATTTCGGCATTGAATCCAACTTCATCAACGGTGAGGTGATTTTCCTCTGCGATTTCTTGGGTGAGTTCCAAGGGGAATCCGTAGGTGTCATACAAGGTAAAGGCACTTTCACCGCTAATTGAGGTTTTTGCTTGCTGTTTTACCTGTTGGATGATCTCTTCTAGGAGTTTTTCACCTCTGTCGAGAGTTCGCAGGAAATTGGATTCTTCCCGTTGCAGTTCTGCTTTAATTGCTGTTTCCCGTTGCCGCACATTGGGGTAAGCTGATTCCGAAAGCGCGATCGCACTTTCAGCAACTTGGGTAGTAAATTCCCCAGAAATGCCAATTAATCGCCCATGACGCACTACCCGCCGAATTAATCGCCGCAATATATAACCCCGTCCAACGTTAGAGGCGCGGATTTCATCGGCAATCATGTGAACGACAGCACGCACATGATCGCCAATCACTTTCAGAGAGACTTTGGTTTTCTCGTCGCTACTGTGATAGTCAATCCCCGCAATTTGCGCTGCTGTTTGAATAATCGGCAAAATCAAATCAGTTTCGTAGTTATTCGGTACTTTTTGCAGGATTTGCGCCATTCGCTCCAAACCCATGCCAGTATCGATGTTTTTGTTTTGCAGTGGTGTCAAATTCCCTTCTGCATCCCGGTTATATTGCATGAAGACGAGGTTATAAAACTCGATAAACCGCGAATCGTCTTCTAAATCAATGTTGTCATCGCCGCGTTCGGGGTGGAAGTCGTAGTATATCTCAGAACAAGGGCCGCATGGGCCTGTAGGGCCGGATACCCAAAAGTTATCATCTGCACCCATGCGCTTGATTCTTGCTGGTTTTACACCGATTTGATCGCGCCAAATGCCAAAGGCTTCGTCGTCTTCTTCAAAGACGCTGACAACAAGGTTGTTGGGGGAGAAACCAAAGACTTGGGTGGAGATTTCCCATCCCCAAGCGATCGCTTGTTCTTTAAAATAATCTCCAAAGCTGAAGTTACCCAGCATCTCAAAGAACGTGTGATGGCGTTTGGTGCGTCCGACGTTTTCAATGTCGTTGGTGCGGATGCATTTCTGGGATGTCGTAGCACGATTAAATTCCGGCGTGCGTTGTCCCAAGAATATCGGTTTAAATGGTAGCATCCCCGCGATCGTCAGCAGCACGGTCGGGTCTTCAGGCACAAGAGAAGCACTTGGGAGAATCTGGTGTCCTCGTTGAGCAAAGAAGTTAAGGAATAGGTTGCGAATTTCGTTACCGCTGATTTTCTGGGGATTGGAAGACATGGGTTTTTACAAAGTGAGTTTCAATAAACTTGGGAAGGCCGACAGAGGATCTTTCTTCGCTTTTACAGACAAAGTATGCCGCAATCCAGGACATCTGTGCTACAAGTTTGTCACTTCCTCATATCTAGCATTATTCTCAATAACCGTAGGGTGGAATGTCACAGAAATAAGGGACTTGCAATAAAAAAATATCCCATCCTTGCGAGACAAAGGAGAAAGAGAAGGCTTTACGCTTTTGCCGATTGGGGCAAGAATCTAATAGTCACGTATAAAAATATCTGCATATATACCTTTATGCTTATGTATTGTGGCATTTCATAGAATTTTGGCAATTACAGGAAAATTCCTCTTCTCTAGTCTCTATTCCCTAGCGCTTATTGTCAGCCAGGCAACCTTAATTGTAAAAACAGCTATGCACTGCGATTCTGTACTAGCAAAATCACCTAACTCTGGTGGGATGAGCAATTTCAGCAGAGACGATAAAATTTAACCTTAAGAATAGATTAAGAATTGTTTTTGAGGTTAAGTAATGGCATTAAAACTGAATGTACCGAACATTTCCTGTGAAGACTGTGCAGCTAAAATCAGCAAATCCATTCATGTCATGGAACCTGATGCAAAGGTGGATGTAGATGTCAAAGCTAAAACTGTTACCGTAGAATCCGCAGCATCTGAGGAGTCAATCAAACAAATAATTGTTGCTGCTGGTTATCAAATTGAAGGTTATCAATAATATTCTAACCTTTTGACAAAGTTGCATCTCAGAACTTTTGAAATTCAAATAATTTGTTTTTGTCATTGTCCGCCTCTTATCTAGAGCGGACAATCTTGTATTGAGGTCAATCTAACTAGAAAGTACGTAGTCTAAATATTTTTAAGCAATATCTGTTATGAGTCAAAATTCCTAAAAGTGACCATTAAGCCTTGACTCTTGACCATTAAGCCTTGACTCTTGAAGGTTTACCCTCATAGCATATTGTATATATACTTGTTACGTAAGTCATGATAAATTTGAGTAGAGTCACGGTTTTTTTGGCATTTATGTAAAATTACCGAAAGGTTCTGCAAATATTTCATGAAGATGTAACTAACCACCTATATACGCAATACCTATGGCTTCCATATAGAAACAATGTTACTCAATACTGAATAGATAAGGCTTTTCGTCGTCTGACGATGGAATAAAACAACTTTACTTCTAGCCAAGATAATTCAGTATTTTAATGGAGATAGGATTTTATAAAATTAGCCGCTATATCGGTTTTTACTAGGAAATAAAAAATTTTATAAATTTTTAAATATTCAACTTCAGTAAATTTTTATATTTAGAATATGCTGGTTTTTATAGATTATTAGATCTAAGAATTTTACCCAAATGCTTAATACATGGAAAACACATAACAACTTTTGTCTCCCGAAAGAAGATTCAGTAATTATACTGTTTTAAAAGAATTGGGGAAAAGTAGAAAGTATGTTCATCAGTTTATTGATTTTTAGCTCTATTAGAGGTAAATCCTTAAAATGAGATTAAAATTTAAAAAACGTTTAAATTTAGTAATAAAGCAAACAACTATAGGGTAAATCTCCCTAAATAAAAACACTGACATACTCAGTATTTAGTTAAGTAAACACCGTAAGTTTTAACAAGTCATACTTTTGAAATTAAAATAAGGTAAACAACAAAGCAATGAAGATTTCAATTCTGGTCTTTGGGAGCCATAAATTTATAACCACACTTCCAGATCAGATCCGTTATGCAACAGCTTTTAACGTAGAAGTTATTGGCAATTTCGATCAGGTAGTTTCGCATATTCAAACCACACCGCCAGATATCATAATTGTGCAGGCTAGTGCTGATGGCAGTATGAAACTATGTACCTGGTTAAAAGACCAAGCAAAGCTATCCTGGATCTATTGCATTCTTCTGGAAGATCGTTCTCAGCAAATAACGCAAAGAGCTAATTATGGTTGGGAGTGGGAGTTAGAGATGACTTCATCTGCGTTAAAACAAGGAGCTGATGCTTATATTTGGCAAGTTACTGAAGAAAAAACAGATTATACTTCGCCAGAGATAACCGCTAACCATCGGCTCATATTAGCTCAATTGTCAGTTGGATTGCGGAAGGCGGAAAAGTATCGTGATTTGATTCGGAAAAATGATTTATTGTCATCAATTGCCCTAGCAGATTCATTAACAGAACTCAATAACCGTCGTGCCTTGGAATGGGATTTACCCAGACAAATTCAAAAAGCCCGCGATCAGAAACTTTCTTTGAGTCTAATTATTTTTGATGTGGATTATTTCAAGAAAGTCAATGATACTCATGGACATTTAGTCGGCGATCGCTTATTGCAATTACTGTCTTCTCGTGTGCAACATAATTTGCGTTTTCAAGATACTCCCTTCCGCTATGGTGGCGAAGAATTCGTCATTCTTTTAGCTAATACCACTGGTGAAGAAGCAGCAATTGTGGCGCGTCGTCTTAATCGCATAGTTAATGAGCAACCATTTGCGATTAACAGTCAACTTAGTATTAATATCACTATTAGTTTGGGTACTGCTTCTCTAGAAAGGGATGATGACGAGCAAGGGATGAGCCTGTTACATCGTGCCGATCAGTGCCTCTTAGAAGCTAAAGCTAGTGGACGGAATAAGGTGATTAGTTG
Organism: Aulosira sp. DedQUE10; assembly: GCA_034530935.1. Lineage (GTDB taxonomy): Bacteria > Cyanobacteriota > Cyanobacteriia > Cyanobacteriales > Nostocaceae > Aulosira. The sequence goes on from JAVRCF010000073.1 coordinate 7,568, forward strand.
GGAAAATTTCTCCCGTGCCCCATCTTTACAAGCTGCTTTTTCTTAGAAACAAGATATAATTCTACTCCACTTGGGGATGAAAATGTTTTATTAAGACTAAAGTAGATTTCAGATTGCGTCGCTTCGCGATTTTGAATTTTGAATTGTTTTCCCTATTCTACGGCACTGGGTAACTCATGAACTCCAAGCGGAGCATTCTCAATGGCAATTTGACACGCCGCAACTGTGGAATTTTGCCGCATGGCTTCCACTAAGGCTTTGTAACTAGACCAATTTTCTTGTAGTAGGGTTTTGGCTTGGAGAGTATGAAAGCGTTGTTTCTGTTGAGAGTTATCACCAGAAAAGCCTATATTTTTCAATACACCTGCTAGCTTGCTGCGATCGTCGGCACCACCTTGAGCATTTTGGAAAACCAAGGTTTCAGCAGCAATACCAGCCATCCAAACAGTGCAGTAGCGATCTAATATGTGCGCGCTAATTTTGCCAACATCAAGTTGAGATGCTAATTCAGCATCATTAAAGGTAACACCACCTTGCCCTGGCTGCCCCTGTTTCCAAGCTTCCCAAGCACTGAGGGTATAAGCGGTAACAGGAATATCCAATAGGTGTGCAACGAGAAAATGCCCCGCTTCGTGGTGAAGAATGCGATCGCGATGTTCGCGCTTAAAACCAGCAATCCAATCTAAAAGAATAGTACCGCCTTTTCCCTGTAAACTGAAACTGTCTAAAGTAGCTATCCCTAAAATAGTGAAGGTTGCTAGTGCTGGGATTGTCGGCGAAAAATTCAATAACGGCCCCAACAACACCGATAAAGTCATTAAAAAGATAGATATTGCAATTAAATTCAGGGCAGTCTGGCTCATACTAAAATCTATAAAATGCAGCTTAATCTTTCTTTATTATGAGCCGATCTGCGAATGTTATTAATTTTTCCACGCATTACGTACGTTAATTTTTAAATTGCCATAGATTTTTTGTACAACACCGTCTAATACTCTCCACAAAGACGCAGCATTCAAAAAATTTGGCAAAAATATCGGCTCAATCTCAACATCTGACATGACTTCATCCAGTTCAGCCTCACTCAGATGTTCTTCCCATAATCCCTCTTCAACCAACTTATTGGACAGAAAAATAATCCGTTCACGCAAAAAACCTAATTGCTCATTCCGTGGTGCAGCAGGTAGCTGAATGGTGCAGGGACAAGTCCCAAACAACACCACTACTTTTCCTGGGAGGTATTGAGACATAATTACACAATTTTGATATTTTGATCAATCTTAGTTGATTGTTCAGAAAATTAGAATTGCTCCTGATCTAACTTCATCACATCTTCTTTTTGGTTAGCAGTCTGAACAATTTTTACTACGGTGTTGTAGGCTAATCCACTAATACGACTTATACCTCTTAAACTAACACCTTCTGCATAGGATTGTAGCACAATCTGCACGTCTTCCTGATTAACTTGCCGACGGTAGTAAAATGTATTAAAAGTTTCACTGAAAGTTTGCCGACAACTTAGGCAAAAGTAGCGTTGGCTGCCTTTACTTGTCCTGCCGTGTTTGCGAGTGTGAGGATGATTACATAAAGGACACTGTATTATCTGTTTTGCAAAACTTGTCTGCTTTTGCTTTTGGAAACCCGCATTTTGATAAGACACGATCAAGCTACTAGCAACCTTTTGCATCTCCAACTCAACTGGCATAAATTTAGATCTACCTGGCGACAGAATTTGATATATTACCTATTGTTTTTGTGAATTTAATTGCTTTTCTGCTTGACTAACAAAACAGTGAAAGAAATTATCCACTCCTCATGGCAGAACTTTGGGAGTTGAATACCAACCAGGTATCTAACTCTAGAGAGAAACACTAGTTAAAAATTCTGAGGAAATTCTGAGGAAGCAATATTTTTGGCACAATATTTGTCAGAACTAGCATATTCATCAACATACTGATGACATTGAATAGTCCTGTTAAATCTTGATTTCAGCCTTTTCTGTTTAAGAAGAAATCACTCAGATGCATATTCCGAAACTATTGCTGACAGTTACAAAAAATATGCCAGTGCTTGACGTTATTCGTCTGATGAATCAAGCTCAGACAAGCTATGCGCTGGTTTTAAACCAACAAAAATTAGTTGGTATTTTCACGGAAAAAGACGTAGTACGTGTAACTAGTAATCAACCTGCAATCTGCTGTATGACTGTTGCTCAACTCATGAGTCAACCTGTGATTACCTTGAGCCAGACGGATGCAAAGGATTTGCCCACAGTTGTGCAACGATTTGGGCAGTATGGTATTCGCCACTTACCCGTACTGGATAGTCACGGACAACTATTAAGTATTATCACCCAAGATGAAGTGATTGAGAGACTCTGTAAAACTCTTGATACCAAAACAGCAGAGTTGGAAAGAGAAATAGCGCAACGAAAGCAAACGAGTAAATTGTTGACAGACAAGGAAGACTGCTATCAAGCATCACAAGCCATCATCCAAAATATTCTAGATAGTGCGATCGCTACCTCGATTGTGAGTTTTCGCATATTTCCCAATCGTAACTGGCAGTGTGACTATCAATCACCAGGTTGTGAAGCGCTATTTGGTTATACACCACAAGAAATTCTCACTCAGCAAAACTTGTGGATGTCGCGAGTGCATCCACATGATAGAGAAACCGTAATCGAGCCTTTGTTTGAAGATATTCTTGCTGGTAGGACTTTAACGGTAGAGTACAGGTTTGATCACAAAGATGGTTCATTGCGCTGGATTTGTGCAACTTATACCTCCCGTTATGATGCAATAGCTAACTGTTGGATTGTCACGGGTATTAGTAGCGATATCAGTGAGCGTAAACTTGCACAAATAACTTTATTAGAGCAAGCCAAACTACTAGAACTGGCTCATGATGCTATCATAATTCGCAATCTCGATAACCAGATTACATTTTGGAACCAGGGGGCAGAGCGGATTTACGGCTGGACAGCAAAAGAAGCAATGCCAAAGAATAGTCACACTCTTCTAGGGACGGAATTTCCCATCCCTTTGGAGTCAGTCAATGCCTGCCTGATTGGTGAAGGATACTGGGAAGGCGAATTAGTCCATTTTCGGCGGGATAGTCAGAAAATTGTGGTAGAAAGTCGCTGGGCATTGTTTAAAGAAGCTGATGGTACACCTATATCTGTATTGGAAATTAATCGAGATATTAGTGAGCGCAAACAAGCAGAACTCACTTTGTATGAGCGAGAAGCGATGTTGCGGGGAATTGGAGATAACCTGCCTAATGGCGCACTTTATCAGGTTATCCGCGAACGAGATGGGAGCGATCGCTTTTCCTACCTGAGTGCGGGGATTGAAAGACTGATGGAGGTCAGCGCAGACGCGGCGCTGCGAGATTCTAGTTTGCTGTATTGCCAGTTTATAACAGAGGACTTATCCCGCTTACAACAAGCTGTTGATCAGTCTATGCGGAATATGTCTGTATTTGACATTCAACTGCGAATCCGAACCCCCAGCGGTCAACTTAAATGGTTAGATTTTTGTTCCACGCCACGCCGATTACCTGATGGTTGCGTAGTTTGGGATGGACTGGTGGTGGATGTAACTGACCTCAAACAAACTGAAGAAACGCTACGCAAGCGCGAAGCTTTGTTGGCAGAATCCCAGCGAGTTGCTCGTCTTGGTAACTGGGAATGTGAGATTGCTACGGGTAAACCTACTTGGTCAAAAGAGCTTTTCCACCTTTTAAATCTCGATCCAATCGAATTAGAACCGAACTATGAGGAAGTACTGGGCTTATGGCACCCAGAAGACGAGGCAAAATTGCACCAAGCAATTCAGGAAGCGATCGCCACTGGTAAATCCTACCAACTGATTCTGCGTGTACCCCAAGCTGATGGTTCTTATCTCTATTTAGAGGTGATTGGACACGCACAATTCAACGCTGATGGCAAAGTGATTCGCCTCTATGGAACTGCTCAAGATGTCACCGCTAGACAAGAGGCGCTAAACGAACGCAGACTAGCAGAGCAAGCGCTGCAAGAGAATGAAGCCTTTTTACGCAGTATCTACTCTGGGGTAGGACTGTCGATTTTTGTGGTCGATGTTGTCGATGATGATTTTCGCTTTGTTGGTTTGAATCCTGCTCACGAGTCTCTTACGGGTTTTAGCACCGATGAGGTGAGCGGGAAAACCCCTGAGCAAGTCTTTCCTGCCAAGGCTGCGGCAGCGATCCGACAGCATTATCAAGATTGCGTCATGGCAGGAGAAACTATTACCTATGAAGAATGCTTACCTTTTCAAGGGAAGGACACCTGGTGGATTACCAGCCTAACTCCTTTAAAAAACGAGAATTCCCTTATTTACCGCATCATTGGGAATAGTCTCAATATTAGCGATCGCAAACACGCTGAACAAATATTAGAACTTCAATCAGTGATCACTCGCAACATGGCTGAGGGAATCTGTTTAGTGCGAGCTAGAGATGATGTTTTTGTCTATACCAACCCTAAATTTGAGCAGATGTTTGGCTATGATCCTGGTGAGTTAATCGGTCACCACGTGTCGATTGTTAACTATGCAGATGCACACACTACGCCGGAAGCTGTTAATCAAGCTATTAGGGCGGCTTTGCTAGAACATGGTGAAACCAGCTATGAAATTCAAAATCTCAAAAAAGATGGTACTTCTTTCTGGTGTTGTGCAACCGCATCCGTATTTGATCATCCTGAATATGGAACTGTTTTTGTCGCTGTTCAACAAGACATCACAGAACAAAAAAAAGCCGAAGACAAACTTAAAGCATCCCTAAAAGAAAAAGAAGTATTACTTAAGGAAATGCACCATCGTGTTAAAAACAACTTAGGAATTGTCAGCAGTTTGCTACAAATGCAGTGTAGACGTATACAAGACTCTCAAGCAACTTCAATCTTACACGATAGCCAAAACCGCATTGCTTCCATTGCCTTAGTGCATGAAAAATTATATGGCTCTGATAATCTCAGCGATATTGATTTCGCTCAGTATATTCTTGATTTAACTACTCATTTATTTAAATCCTATAATTTTAGTTCCAGCAATATCCAACTCAATATTCAAGTTGATCCTGTGAAGCTAGATATTGAAACTGCGATTCCTTGCGGGTTAATTATTAATGAACTAGTTTCCAATGCCTTAAAATATGCCTTTCCCGTTCAGCATGAAGGCGAAATCCAGGTCAAATGCTATCAAAAATGTGAATCTTCTTCAAAGATTCTGCATCAACACGATTTAATACTGATTATTCGGGATAATGGTGTTGGACTACCTGCGGATTTTGAAAGTAAGAAATCCAAAACACTAGGCATGACCCTTCTTCGTGGATTAGTCAAGCAACTGAGGGGAACAATTCAAATTCACAGCCAGCAGGGAACAGAGTTTAAAATTATTTTTTCAAAAAGCAAGGCAGAAAAGTAATGAGTATCTCATCAGAAGTAGAAACACCAAATATGGTTCAAGTGCTTGTTGTTGAAGATGAGTATATTCTTGCTATCAACCTCCAAGAATGTTTAGAGGCTCTGGGCTACACAGTTGTAGATATTGTAGATTCTGCAATAGACGCAATTGAGAAAGCTAATGAACTACGTCCAAACTTGATTCTAATGGATATCCGCTTGCGGGGAGAGATGGATGGTATCCAAGCAGCAGAGCAGATTTGGAGAAACCTGCAAATCCCAATAATTTACTTAACAGGGCACTCTGATAAAAGTACTGTAGAGCGGGCAACCCTCACATCCCCCTTTGGATATATTCTTAAACCTGTCAGAGAGCAAGAACTTTATGTTGCCATTCAAACGGCACTTGAACGCTATGAACGTGAGCAATTTTTAAGTACAGTGCTACGGGGAATGGGTGAAGGCGTAATTGTAGCTGATTCTCAGTTACAAGTAAAGTATCTCAATCAAGTAGCTGAAACCTTAACCGGGTGGCGATTGGAGGAAGCAAAAAATCAGCTGTTAACCGAAGTCTTTCAGCTCATTGAAGAACAAACTCAGCATCCTGCAGAAAATCCGATTGTGGTAGCACTGCAAACCCAAACCACTATCTATCTCAGAAATCGCATTTTACTAGTTACCAAAAACGGCTCAAAAATTCCTGTTGCTGATAGTGCTACTCCTGTAAGAGATAAAAGTGGGGCCATCACAGGCGCTGTCATGGTTTTTCGCGATGACACACAACGTAGGCTCACTGAAGAACGTAGCCTCGCATCTGAACGAGCCAGACAAATAGAAATTCAAATAGCAGAACTCCAACGCCTAAACCAGTTGAAAGAGGATTTTTTGGCAACTACTTCCCATGAAATGCGGATGCCTTTGTCAAATATAAAAATGGCAATTTCCCAACTCGAAAATGTGCTAAATCATCTGGGAATTTTGAATTATGAAGAATTGTCGGCATCTGAATCTGTAGCCAAATACCTAAGTATCTTGCGTAACCAATGCGAACGAGAGCTAAATTTAATAGATAATTTGTTAGAAATGCGGATGATTGATGCAGATGTCTATCCATTGCAATTAACTTCAATTAATCTGCAAAAATTATTGCTTCAAATTACCGAGAGTTTTCAGGAATTAGCTCAAGCTCAACAACAGATTTTAGAAATTAGCATTGCCTCAGATTTACCACTTTTTGTTGCCGATATAGATCTCTTGACTCGGATTGTGACAGAACTGCTCAATAATGCTTGCAAATATACACCCTTACGTGAACGCATTACGGTAAATGTCGAACGCATATCCCCTGTAGATAGTCCCATCAATGAGGATGGAAAATCTGATATATTAGATAATTCGCAATCTCATATGTTGCAAATCAAGATTAGCAATTATGGCGTTGAAATTATGCAAGAAGAACAAGCTTTAATATTTGAGCCTTTTTACCGTATTCTCAAAAATATAACTAAACAAAAAACAACTATATTTGATACAGATTACCAGATTAATCCCAGGAATCCTTTGCAAGAAAGCGGCGCAGGATTAGGGTTAACATTAGTGAAAAAGCTAGTGCAACATCTTCAAGGAACTATTGAACTTACAAGCAATCAAATCTGCACAACATTTACCGTCACATTGCCATTTACCCTATCTGAGTCATGAAAGGGAACGGGTATTATTCAAAGACTACAGTTCTATTTGCATATACCAACACACGATTTTGCAAATGTAAACGTACTGCTCTGGCTAAAACAACCCGCTCTAAATCCTTACCTTTTCTAATTAAATCTTCAACTTCATCGCGGTGACTGACTCGCACTACATCCTGTTCAATAATCGGGCCAGCATCTAAATCAGGAGTGGCATAATGTGCCGTTGCACCAATAATTTTAACACCCCGTTCAAAAGCCCGATGGTAGGGATTTGCTCCAACAAAAGCAGGTAGAAATGAATGATGAATATTAATAACTTGTGGAAATTTAGTAATAAAGTCTGCACTGACAATCTGCATATATTTTGCCAATACAACTAAATCAATTTTGTACTGGTGCAGTAATTCTAGTTGTTTAATTTCCTGCTCGGCTTTGTTATCTTTGTTGATGGGAATATGGTGATAGTCAACACCAAATTGCTCGGCTACTGCCTTTAAATTAGGATGATTACTGATAATTAGAGGAATTTCAGCAGCAAACTCTTGAGCGCGATGTCGCCAAATCAAGTCAAATAGACAATGGTCTTGCTTGCTCACCCAAATAGCAATACGGGGGATAGTATCAGAAAAGTGTAGTTCCCAATTAGCACCTAAAGGTTGAGCAATGGCATTAAATGCAGGCCCAATTAAATCGCGTGGTAAATTAAACCCCTGTAATTGCCATTCAATCCGAGTCAGAAACAACCCAGCAGCAAAATCTGTATGCTGATCGGCATGGATAATATTGCCGCCATTGGAGTAGATAAAGTTAGCAATTTTCGCCACTAAACCCCGTTGATCGGGACAGGAAATAAGCAATGTTGCTGTTGGGTTTGTCATTTGTCATTTGGCGTTTGTCATTTGTCATTTGTCATTTCTTGTCCCCATTACCCAGTCCCCAGTCCCCTTTCCCCCTTATTTGCTACTTGGAGTTGGTTGACTAGGAATTGGTGTAGCGCTATTATTTCCTGGTTGTTTCCACTCGGAGATTTCGCGATTCACTGCGTTTTCAAAATCTGTAGATACCAACAGAACATCTATATTACCATCGGGTTTTACGGATGGGTCAGCTTGAGCGTACAAGAAACGACGGTTAAAGTTAGTCTTACCCAGCAGCAATTGATGGTTTTTCTGATTTTTCAAGCTGATATTAATCGTCGCCTGGGGTTGGTCTAAGCCGAAATCGCCTTTTTGATTAGCTGGGATAGATAAAGTGCGCTCGCTCTTTCCCTTAACCAACAAATCCATTAAATAAGAAACAATAGCATCATTTGCTGGCTCTGACACAGGTGATTTCAGCAACCACTTAGGCTGGCTGGCTTGCGGGTTACGTTCCAAAGACAGAGAAATCTTTGCAGTCGTAATTGCCAAAGACTGCACATCATCTGCCGCAAAAGAGAAAATTTGCTGCTTTTGCTCCTTCACGTTCTCTCGCTGAGTCGCCCCACGAATTTCATAGAAGTAAACAAAACCACCCAAACCCAGGGCTAGCAATATCAAGATTAAAGTTGTTCGCGAAAATTTCATGTTTTAGTCAAAAGTCAAAGGTCAAGAGTCAAAAGTCATTTGTCGCCCTTCCCTTTTCCAATCCCCTCATCTTCGTCGCCACCAGATAGCAGAAGCGGCTACTAACCCAATTAAGGGTAGAACTAATAGAGATGACAATGTTAAAAGATTGGCTTGGGCGGCCGTGATGTTGAGGCGGCGGTTTTTTGCTTCTTTGGGACGAATCGATAAAGGTTGCTGATCCTCCTGTTTACTCAACCAAGTAACTGAGTTGAGAAATACATCACCATTTAATTGCTGTTGAAATACACCATCGGTAGCAAAATCAGAATTTCCTATGACTACTAACCTTGATTCAGTAGGTGTTTTTTCAGTTTGCTTATCGGTTAAAGGTGCAGCAGTACTGGGAGTCGGTAAAGGTGTAGCAGTCGGAGTGGCTTGGTTATTGGTTGTAGGAGTTGGTGAAGGGCTAGTATTAGGTTTCGCTTGTCCTCTAGCTACTGGTGAAGGTGTAGGCGAAGCATTAGTCTTTGGTGTAGCTTGTCCTTGGGTTGTGGGTGATGGTAATGGTGACGGTGTGGGGCTAGGTTGTGTTGTCGATGGGGCTGCTAGTTTTCTTTCCAAAGCTACGCCCAAAGTTAAAGGCCCTTTCAGGTCTTTGTCGGCGTTAAACTCCAATTTTTCGCTTTGCAGGTCGCTTTCTGCCCAGCTGTTAGGATAAGGTTTGGTTCGTAGCAGAGGCGTGGACTGAATACCCGCCACGGGATTAATTTGCAACGGTCTTGCTAACCGATAAAAAGAAATGTTATTGCCAAAATCTTTGGTAATTGGATGTTGACCGTAGTCTGTAATTAAAGGAGCAGCGGGCCCTTGTTTTGCACCTTGCCCAGAAACATCGACAGCTAAACGATTATCAAGGCTAACACCCCATTGTTTGAGCAAGTTTTCTAGTTTGGGGTCTGTACCAGGGTCAACCATTAGCAGTAAGTTACCGCCACGATTCAGGTATTGTTCTAAAGCTTGAACTTCACCTTCAAATAGTCCTTGTTTCGGCCCTGCTACTACCACAGCCGCAGCATCTTCAGGCACTTTTGACATTTGGGCTAAATTCAATGGTGAGGTAGTGAAATTTTTATCAGTTAGTGCTTGAACTGCTTGGGACATTGCACTCTCAGCGGCTGTCAGTGGGTGTTCACCATGACCTTGGAGGAAGTAAACTTTCGCTGCGTTAGTGGTTGTGATTTGTTGCAGGCGATTAGTTAACCTCACTTCTGAGAGTCGTTCATTTTCATTCACCACCTGCACTAACTGTCTTTTATCTTGAGATTCTAAATAAACCTCTCCATAATCTTTGAAGCCAAACTTTGTTGTTAGTCCTGGTCTAGCATCAGGATCGACATACTCAAATTGAAACTTTGAGTTTTGCCTACGATAATTTTCTAGCAAATCTCGGTCTTGGGGATTTTGAGTGACATCAAAAATCCAGACTTTAACTGGCTGTGCAAGATTACGCACTAATTCCTGCGATTGGGGCGCAAGGGTAAATAACTGCGTTTCTGTTAAATCTGCACGGTAGTGGTAGCGAATACCCAAAAAGTTAATCAATCCCAAAATTGCCAATACTGCTATGGTTGCAACTAAAGCATTAGTACTAGCTTGGGTAGAACGACTTGACCACCATTGGCTTTCTTGGCTTTGTAAGATTATCCACAAACCGATGACTACAATTCCGGTAATCAGAAATGCTAATGAAATTGGCCCCCAGTATGAAAAAACTAACCCAGAAGTTAGACCTGCAACTAATAGGAACGGGCCAAGCCAAAACAGATATTTCCAAAGTTTCTTTTTAGCAACTATTTTCATGTGATTTAGTGTTTGTCATTTGGTGTTTGTCATTCTTACAAAGTTCTGAGCGGAGGAAACCTCCGCTCAGACTTTGCGCTTTGGCATTTGGTGTTTGGCATTTGTCTCATCGCCGTCAGTCCTTAGAAGACTCTTACTTGATTTTTGAAATATAAGTAGGTGATTTGTTCAAAAATCAAATCGGATTCCTATATAGCCTTTCCTCGTCTGCGGAGGTACAAATTTATCTGCGTCCATCTGTCTTGAAAAGTTTTGCGCCCCTGTTACCCGGACGCGCAACGCCCTTCGGGTTCACCAGTCGCCTACAGAAGGAAACCTTCTTGCAGCGCTGGTTCACCAGTTGACGGCAGTTGCTTCTCCCTTGGCGCAGCCTCTCCCTTTGGGAGAAGGGGAGACGCTGTTCGCGTTCAAGTTGGGCATTGCCCGCAAGGGCGCACTGCCTCCTTTAAGCCGGGAAACCCGGACAACGCACTGGCTCAACTTTTCGCTGCGTCCATCCTCTTCTATCGGCGGTTAATTCTTTCTTGCTGTACCTTACCAATGTGGGAACCGCTATATACTTCATAACAAATGACAAATGACCAATGACCAATGACAAATAACTATTGACGCTGAAAGCGCAATGCATCAATTGATTGAGATGTGAGAAAGACACCCAGAAAAATGTAACTGGCAAATAATAGCAGGTCGCTGGTATCAAAAATGCCTTCAATGAAAGTATTGAAATGTTTGAGTAAGGAGATATAACTCAAAGCTTCTCCAATTGGACCAGGGACGGTTTTAGCAATTAAATCAACGAATAACAGCAATAAAATCACTGCAAAAGTGAACACAGCAGAGAGAATTGTACTGTCTGTTAACGATGAAATAAACATTCCCAAAGATAAAATTGCGGCTGCTAGTAAAATTAATCCCAAATGACCAAACAAGAGGATTGTGGGTGGCATTGGGGGATTTGATTCTTTAATAACAAACGCCTCAATAACTAGCAAGGGCACAACCATTGTGATGAAAAAAGTTAGCACGCCTAATAACTTCCCAACAGCTACCGCCCAGTTTGTGATTGGTGACGTTGCTAACAGTTCTAAAGTGCCGCGCTTACGTTCTTCCGCATAAAGTCCCATCGAGAGAATTGGCAGCACAAATAATAATAGCCAGCCCATGCGGTCTAAAAATGCCCGCACAAATTCATAAGGGACATCAATTGGCGGTACTGGTACGCCCATTTGTTGTCCTTGTAAATCTATGGCGGTGATTGTGGGCAAAATCCCTCCTGGCCCCAGCAAAATTATCACTAAGAACAAGCCAGAGATAAACCAAAATATGCCAGCAATGAGATAAGCCAAAGGTGATACAAAATAACTCTGCAATTCTCGGCGATAAATGGCAATAATATTACTCAGTACTATACCCATCTACGCTGCTTCTCCTTCGTTGGCGGCTGAGTCTTGGATAGATTCTAAATTCTTTTCTTCTGTTGTTAGTTGCAAAAACACATCTTCTAGGGTAGCGCTGACACGCCGCATTTCATGTAAAGCGAATCCCGCACGCACCAATGTTGAGACAATATCTTTCCCTGGTTCGGTTCCCGGTTGCGATATTACCCGCAGATAGGCGCGGTTTGTTGACGCTGGGTGATGAATAAGAGCCGTAGGAATTGATTCTACCAGACTCACACCGGATATGTTTTGCAATACCTGTTTTGCCAGTCCAGCTTCGCCTTCAATTTCTATTTCATACCCAGAGCCACCTGTCAACTGTGTCATAAGGTTTTCTGGTGTATTGGTGGCGACAACTTTACCGCGATTGATAATAGCAACACGGCTACAGGTCATGCTGACTTCTGGGAGAATGTGGGTAGAAAGAATGATGGTATGGCTTCCGGCTAGGCTTTTAATTAAATTCCGCACCTCGATGATCTGCCGGGGGTCGAGTCCTACTGTTGGTTCATCTAAAATAATTGCTGGTGGATCGTGAACGATCGCCTGAGCAATGCCAACTCTTTGACGATATCCTTTAGAAAGCTTGCGAATAATCACTTTTCGCTTATCTTCTAAATTACACCGGGCGATCGCATCTGTCACCTTATGATTGCGATCGCCTGCTGGTATTCCTTTAATTCTGGCAACAAAATGCAAAAACCCCTCCACCGTCATATCTGGATATAACGGCGGTGTTTCTGGTAAATAACCAATCCGTTGGCGCACAGATAAAGAATTTTCATGGACATCAAAGCCTGCAATCTTCGCCGTGCCCTTGGTTGCAGGTAAATAACCAGCTAAAATCCGCATAGTAGTAGTTTTACCAGCGCCATTGGGGCCCAAAAACCCTAAAATCTCCCCAGGTTCGACGCTAAAAGTCACATCAGAAATCGCTGGGGTGGAACCGTATATTTTACTTAGATGCTCAACTTCAATCATTAGTTATGGCGATCGCAATTTTATAGAATACCCAACAATATTAGATCACCATGTTTTGATTGCAAGCATGAAAATAGGGACTAGGGGCTAGGGATTAGGGACAAGGGAGACAGGGGGGATGAGGTTTAATTCTTGGTAGGGTGCGTTATGGCGTTCCGCCTAACGCACCGCCGATTACTTAAGCTAGAAATAGCTTTAAAATAGAAATGGGTGCGGCTCTTTTAGGAAGATAAAATCAAACAACCAATGCTATTGGTGGAGGAGTAGAACAACGAGCAACAGAGACGGATTTGAGGAAAGGAATACCACCTTGATAGAGAGGTATATGATGAGGTTGAAGTTCTTGGTGTAGATGAAACCACAAATAGTCATTCCAATCACCACTGACTTTGAGGGCAAGAAGACGTAAAACTGCCTCAGCACGATCGGCTGGTGACGCTGATTTGAATGGCGCAAAGAATATTTCTGCAATTGGGGCTGTTGTAAACCAGCCTCGTGGTTCGGGACTATCTTGTAAATTAGAAGTGCGGAAAATTGAATACGTGCAACTAAACTTATTTGATATTTCCAGGGCTTCTAAAAGCTCCCACCTCAGCCTTTAGGCAGGTGGGAGTAGTTTACTATGTAGAGATGTTGGCAACTATCGTGGTTTGCTATTATCACAATCCAATTTCTGAAGTGGCAGGAAACTGGAACAGGAAAATCCTGATAATCTTCCGAGAAAACCACTTCATCTAACTAAATCGGGGTGCTGGAAGCAAAACATATTGTTACAATACTTAACAGGATCAATTCGACCGGTGGCATTCTTCATGATTGTGAAAACACTTCCCCCAACTTCCCGACCGATCGAGGAGGACAATGGCGGTAGCAACAACCGCCGTGACGAGGTATATGTTGCTGAAGTTGTGTCAGAAAATGATACACAAGGCTTGGTCGTCAAATCGCCAAGACTGATAGCAGCCCAACAACAGAGAGCCTTGACGACAAAAGTTGAAACTGAGATGACGCTTTACGATCCTGTGGAGATTGCGGCGCATTATCAACGAAGACCCCTACAAGTTTTCGGGCGGATTCTGTCAGTTTTAGCACCAACACTCTCTTTTGCTTTCGGGTTGTGGTGGGACAGCAAACGGGGAATTGTGGTGAAAAATGACCGCCGTCGCGCTGCTCAACTGAGAGAATTATTAACGCGGCTGGGGCCTGCGTATATTAAAATTGGACAGGCTTTATCTACAAGGCCAGATTTAGTTCCCCCCGCATTCTTGGAAGAACTCACCAAGCTACAAGACCAATTACCGCCTTTCCCCAACGAAATTGCTTACCAGTTTATTGAAGAAGAACTCGGCGCACCGCCAGCCGAAATTTATAGTGAATTGTCAGCAGAACCCATCGCAGCTGCTTCTTTGGGGCAAGTTTACAAAGGTAAGCTGAAAACTGGTGAAGAAGTAGCCATCAAAGTCCAGCGTCCTGACTTAAAAGAACGAATTACCATTGACTTATATATTTTACGTCGCCTAGCTGGTTGGGCAAAGAAAAGCTTTAAACGAGTGCGGAGCGATTTAGTCGGTATTCTTGATGAATTAGGCGATCGCATTTTTGAAGAGATGGACTATATACACGAAGGAGAAAATGCCGAGCGTTTTTTCCAGTTATATGGTCACATGAAAGACATATATGTACCGAAAATTTACTGGGAATATACCAATCGTCGCGTGTTGACGATGGAGTGGATTAACGGCATTAAATTAACCCAAACCCCAGAAATTAATGCCAGAGGCATAGATGCGCGTTATTTAATCGAAGTAGGTGTACAGTGTTCTCTGCGTCAGTTGCTAGAACATGGATTTTTTCACGCTGACCCCCACCCAGGTAATTTATTAGCCACCCTGGATGGTAAATTAGCTTATCTTGACTTTGGGATGATGAGCGAAATTAAGCCACCCCAGCGTTATGGTTTAATTGAGGCGATCGTCCACGTTGTTAACCGTGACTTTGAAGGTTTAGCCAAAGACTACGTTAAGCTAGATTTCTTATCACCAGAAACCGACTTAACACCAATTATTCCTGCTTTTGCCAGAGTCTTTGCAGATGCTCAAGGTGCAAGCGTTGCAGATTTGAACATTAAAAGCATTACCGATGAATTATCGGCTTTGATGTATGAGTATCCCTTCCGCGTACCGCCCTATTACGCTTTAATCATTCGCTCTCTGGTGACATTGGAAGGGATTGCTATATATATAGATCCCAATTTTAAAGTTTTGAGTGAAGCTTATCCTTACGTAGCAAAACGCCTGTTAACCGACCCCGCACCAGCACTCAGAGCATCACTGCAAGATTTACTTTTTAAAGAAGGTAGATTCCGGTGGAATCGCTTGGAGAACTTATTACGTAATGCTCGTAGCAATGAAGAGTACGACTTAAATTTGGTAGTGACTCAAGGCGTAGACTTTCTCGCTTCCGAACGCGGTAGTTTTATTCGCGACAAGTTAGTAGATGAATTTCTCAACGGAATCAATGCATTAGGTCAAAATGTGTTGCACAACCTCACCTACCTATTGCGGGAGAGAGTCGGCTTGACAGCAGTTACCGAAACTCCAGCCGCGACATCTGAGCAACAACAAACCTTAGAGCATATTAAACGCATTTTAAATATTCTCCGAGAAACCCGTGGCTTTGACCCAACACAGCTTGTTCCCCAACTTTCCCAATTATTCGTAAATCCAGGGGTACAGCGTTTAGGTCAGCAAATTACTAATCGCTTGGTACAAAAAGCTGTAGCTAAATTAATTCGCGATTTGTTAGCTGCGGAAGAACCTAATTATACTCCAGGTCGGAAGTTAGACAAACCCGAAAGATTATCTTTACCTGCACGAGTATAAGACTCTTTATTTTATTTTAAAACCCTTGCCTTCAATCTTTTTCGATGGAGGTGAGGGTTTTCATTTTGGGTATAGGTTTTAGTGTAGGCGATCGCAATTAGTCATGAAAAATAACAGTCAACTTTGTAAGTCACGCGACATCCTTTTTCATGTCATTTTTAATTTCTTCCCAAGCTACAGTACCATTAATCCTTATATCTTCCCTAGCTTCTTTAATGTCTCTCAGGTCTTCTTCATCTTCTTGATCATCGATTCTTTTTAAGAGGGCAAAAATTTCTTCTAAAGTGCTATCATAAGCTTGATTTAGGAGTAAATTAATAGCTTCAATTAACTCTTCTCTGAGAATTTTTGTGTTCATATGTAGACCTCTCTAAGAGGGTGTTTGAAAAGTGGTTGACTGTGATTTTAAGCACTATTTGATCCCCCCTAGCCCCCCTTAAAAAGGGGGGAAAACTCCTTAAAGTCCCCCTTTTCAAGGGGGATTTAGGGGGATCTAAAACGTTTTGCTACCGACGAGAGGACTTTTAAAACATCCTCTAAGATTGTTCACTATCCTTGATTCCTCAAGGCGATTTTTTAAAATACGCGATGTCTATGACGAGCTACGCCTACTCACTTTTGTTTCATCCCAGCATAGAAATGCGATCGCATTATTGTAGTGGACTGACACGACTAAAATGAGGCATTAGATTTGATGAAATAAACCGCCGTTCGCGTAGCGTTCCGCAGGAATGTACGCCGATAAACGCAGATGAAATTAATTTTTGCTATTGCACAAATTTAGCTGTGTCAGTCCAGTAGAGTGCGTTACGTGCTGAACGCACCCCACCCAGTAATTTCTAAGGAGTATTAGGAATCAATCTACCGCAAGGATAAGTTGCTGCTTGCTGAGATGCATCTTTTGCAACAGCCGCAGGGATTTGATCTGATGGTTGTGCTTTAGCTGCTAGATAGTCTTTTCGCAGTGTTTCTACAATTGCTTCTCGTCTGTCATACAGTCGCTTCAATGGGCGAGGCTGACACTGCTTGAGGACGTATGCTGTTACTAGTGGTAAAGCGATCGTGCTATCGGTGTAACAAACAATTGTGCTGGGTAACTCTTCCGGGTCAATTTTACCCCAACTCACAGCTTCCGAAGGTGTCGCCCCAGATAAACCACCTGTATCAGGACGCGCATCGGTAAACTGGACAAAGTAGTCATGTCCCCGTTCTTCTAGCCCCAATACTTCGTGAATTTGCGGTTGTGTTTGTAGCAAAAAGTTTTTCGGACTGCCGCCGCCAATAATTACCGCCGCACTTTTACCTTCAGCTTCACGTGCATTGTAGGCGATCGCAGCTGTCTCGTTCACGTCAATTGATGGATCTAATATTAACTGTGAACCTTCTAACGCCAAGGCTGCGACGTTCATCCCAATTGAACTATCCCCAGGAGAAGAAGTATAAATGGGTACGCCATATTCATAAGCTGTTGCTAGCAAGCAGGAATTTTTCACACCCAATTGCTTTTCGATTTCCCAAACATATTTTCCTAGCAAATGGTGAAACTCAGCAGTTCCCATCCGCTTTTGGAAAGGTTCAGCTTGCAGAACCTTGCGGATAAAAGCATCGGTTTCTAGCAGCACATCGTAGCCGAAAATAATGTCATAAATTCGGATCGTCCCTTCCTGACGTAGCTTCACATCATCCAAAAACGGATTACCTGCGAAGAGTTCAAAACCCAAACCATAGTGCATATCGTGGTAAAGATTTGCACCAGTGCTAATCATCCAGTCAATAAAGCCGTTGCGAATCAAAGGTGCAAGGATGGAAACGCCGAAGCCGGCTGGTGTCATAGCACCAGAAAGGCTAACACCCACTGTTACACCATCCGTTAGCACATCACGACTCAGCAGTTGGCAAATTTCCCGCAACCGCGCTGAGTTGTAAGCAGTGAAGTAATTATCAATCAAATCAACCACCCCAATATCTGCTGACATCGGTATCGGTGCAATTTTTTGACCCAGCTGTTTTGACATTTTGAGAATCCCGAAAAGTAAACGCGCCGAATCTAATGTTATCTAGCTTTATGCCAAATTTTGTACAACTTTTAGGTGGCAATTTTAGGTAGTTTGCCTAAAACAAACAAAAATCACTTGTTCTAGAGACTTATATATGTGTAAAAACTTGTTAATTTCTGGGACTGGGGACAAAGGGGACAAATTGCATCGTGAACTTATGATATCTTTTGAAGCTTTGAGCTTGGAAGTTGAGCCTTTGAGCTTGGAAGTTGAGCCTTTGAGCTTGGAAGTTGAGCCTTTGAGCTTGGAAGTTGAGCCTTTGAGCCTGGAAGTTGAGCCTTTGAGCCTGGAAGTTGAGCCTTTGAGCCTGGAAGTTGAAGCTTTGAGCCTGGAAGTTGAAGCTTTGAGCCTGGAAGTTGAAGCTTTGAGCCTGGAAGTTGAAGCTTTGAGCTTGGAAGTTGAACCTTTGAAACTCACATTTCTACTTTGACCTTTGACTCTTGACCCTTGACATCAAAGTTAATGAAAAACTTAAGTTAGCAGCTTCAGACCTTTATCTTTACTAGTACAGTTTCGAGATTGATCAGAAACTTCAATTAGCAATTGTGTAGTTATTGATTGCTGCACCTAAGCTGCAATTATCTCAGAAATATATTTGTTGGGGAACTCAACCTATGACAAGTTCAATTATCAATCCTATTGAGCGTCCTGAAATTACGCAACAACTATCGGAAAACATTATTCTCACAACCGTAGACGATATTTACAATTGGGTCAAAATGTCCAGTCTGTATCCGTTGATGTTTGGTACAGCCTGCTGCTTTATGGAATTCATGGCTGCTTATGCGTCTCGCTTTGACTTGGAACGATATGGAATGATTCCCCGTGCGACTCCGCGACAAGCAGACTTATTAATCACCGCCGGCACAATTACGATGAAGTATGCTCCTAATTTGGTGCGGCTTTACGAGCAAATGCCAGAACCTAAGTATGTCATTGCAATGGGAGCTTGCACAATCACAGGGGGAATGTTTAGTGTCGATTCTCCTAGTGCAGTACGCGGTGTGGATAAGTTAATTCCAGTTGATGTTTATATCCCAGGTTGTCCACCTAGGCCAGAAGCAGTAATTGATGCAATTATCAAATTGCGAAAGAAAATTGCTAATGAAAGCATTCAAGAACGCCACCAAAACGAACAAACTCATCGCTATTACAGCATCACTCACCGGATGAAGGCTGTCTCTCCCGTGAATGATGGGCAATATCTCAGAAGTTCAACACGGGAGGTCCCACCCCCAGAAATTACTATGGCACCTGGTTTAGAATTACCTTTAGCACTGCCAGAAAATCACAGTTCTGAACTTCGCCCAGCTAAATGACTTATATCACCCTAGCAAAGTCGGACGCAGAAATTGAGCTTTGTTTTGCAATCATGCAAGCGCTTCGTCCTCATCTCATCGCCAGCGATTTTGTCAATCGCATCAGGAGACAAGAACAGCAAGGTTATCGGCTTGCCTATCTTGAAGATGAAGGGACGATCAGGGCAGTAGCAGGATTTAGAATATCTGAAAGCCTATCTTGGGGTAAGTTTCTCTATGTGGATGATTTAGTAACTCAAGAAAGCGATCGCTCTCTAGGTTACGGTACAACTCTATTCCATTGGCTTTTAGACTATGCCAAAGCTAATGCTTGTGAACAGCTACACCTCGATTCAGGCGTTCAGCGCTTCGCAGCTCACCGTTTTTACTTTAAGCAACGTTTAGAAATCAAAGCTTATCATTTTGCAATCGACTTAATTCACTAGGGTGGCGATTCTTCGTTTTGTGATTGTGAGAGTGAACGAGCCTTTTACTGATCCACAATATCTTAACCTGAAATATATTGTTCATTTCGAGAAGGAAACCGTTGATGTCGGATCTTGGTTTTACTCATATCGCACTTGCAGTAAGCGACATCGATCAAAGCATCTCGTTTTATGCGAAGTATGCTGGAATGCAAGTAGTGCATCGTCGCACTGATAAAACGAAGCACGTAGACGTGGCTTGGGTTAGCGATTTAACTCGACCATTCGTCATTGTGTTGATCCAAGTAGCTGAAATCAAAAGCGCGCTTGCACCTGCATCCCATCTAGGGGTGGCTTGTAAAACTCGTGAGGACGTGGATCGTCTCTGCAATCAGGCGCAGTTAGAAGGTGTGCTAATAGAAGGGCCACATGACTGGGGTGCGCCGGTTGGTTACTGGGCTTTTCTTCGCGATCCTGATGGTCATACCCTTGAGGTTTCTTATGGTCAGGAGATAAGTTTTACAATCGCACAAGCTACAAATCACGAGTAATCAAATTTGCGATCGCCCTTTGGGAACTGCGCGGATCGCACCTGCAGAATCTGGGTTTCTGCGTTGAAGGTCGAAGGGCGATGTCTATCTTGAAAAGTTCAGTTCGCCTTTGGCGTTGCCGCAGGCATCGGCGGTTTCCGCCGATCCGACTTTTCGCTACGACGGGCTGCGCCTAGGCATCACCCAAAACTGGGTAATCTATTATGTTAAAACAACTCAAAGCTATTTTTGCTGCCAAAAAGTCTGGAAATTTAGGCGATTTTGCAATTCTCAAGTCTGATTTACTGGGTGCAAAAGTTGCTCCTGAAGTAGCGGACAAATTGCGATCGCTTGCAGGATATCATCCCCGAATCGATTTAGAAAAATTAAGCCAGTACCCCGAAGGTTCCTTTGGGCGGGAATATGCTGATCACATGAATGCTAACCATCTCAAGCCATTAAACGTCAGTCCTGAGCTTGATGAGGTGGCTAAACGCAATGTTTTTGCTTTGCGCTATGTCGTCACCCACGATATTTTTCATGTCTTGCTCGGCTTTGATACTAGCTATGCTGGAGAAATCGGCGTTCTGGCTGTTGCTAATGCCCAAAATTACAGCAAATCATTCAAAATTAGTTTGTTGTTAGCCAAATTGCTCTATCCGCTTCTGGCTCCCCAACAAGTCAAAGCAATTTTTGCTAACCTGCAAAAAGGACATGAATTAGGTAACAAAGCTGAGTTTCTCCTAGGCTACCGCTTTGAAGAGCATTGGCAAGAACCAATTAACGAAGTGAGAAAAAGCTTAAGTCTACCCCAAATTTCTCCCATTTAACATCAAGATTACGTCCAAATTTAAGCTAAGAGGTTGTTTGAAAAGTGGTTGGCTGTGATTTTAATCGCATTATTACCCCCCTTAATCCCAGGGCTGATTCATTCGACAAGGTATATATTTTGTCAATACCGTTGGCGATAAATATTCGGGCAAAAGTCATGAATTGTTGACCATTTTGATGCCTAATATTGAATGCCAATTGAATACCTTGCTTATTTTTCATCTCCTGAACCCTTGATTTTTAAAGCCTTTTAGGGAATGAATCGGCCCTGCCCTTAATCCCCCCTTGCAAAGGGGGAAACAAGAAAAATCTGGTTCCCTCCCCTTGTAAAGGGGAGGGTTAGGGAGGGGTAAAAAATATTTGATATATGGATCATGACTTTTCAAACATCCTCTAAAGCCTGTTAATAAATATTAGGATAATAGCTGATGATTAAACTTAAAGAAATGACTTATCAATCGACTGTTGCTAAACTGCCAAATGGCTCTCAAAAACCCAAATGGTTGGAGACAATCAAAGTAATATTACAACCAATACAAACTCTTGAAAGTTTTCAACAGCGCTATGGAGATATTTTTTATAGTGAATTTAATAGTTTTCCACCGCAATTAGTAATCAGTGATCCCCAAGCTATTCAGGAAATTCTTACGGCTGATTCTAAGCTATTTGAATCAGGTTCAGGAAACCAAATTATTCAACCATTAGTGGGGGCAAACTCATTAATCTTATTAGATAGCGATCGCCACGTCCAACAGCGTAAGCTTTTAATGCCTCCCTTTCACGGTGAACGGATGCGGGCTTACGGTCAGATCATCCGTGAGATTACAGAGCAAGTAACTAGCCAATGGGCTATTGGGAAACCTTTTGTAGCTCGTTCCAGTATGCAAGATATTTCCTTGCAAGTGATTTTGCGGTCTGTTTTTGGGCTGGAGGAAGGAGAACGTTATCAACAAATCAACCAAATTTTAGTTGAAATGTTGAATACTTTTAATTCTCCATTAAGTGCAACTTTACTGTTTTTCAAGTTTCTACAAAAGGATTTAGGTGCTTGGAGTCCTTGGGGAAAATTTGCGCGGCGTAGACAGCTACTCGATCAACTGCTTTACCAAGAAATTAATGAGCGTCGAGAGCAAGGTAAAACTGACGGTGAAGATATCCTCAGCTTATTAATGTCTGCGCGTGATGAAGCAGACCAGCCGATGACCGATACAGAGTTACGTGATGAGTTGATGACGATGCTATTTGCGGGTCATGAAACCACAGCGATCGCTCTTGCTTGGGCTTTATATTGGATTCACTATGTCCCCGAAGTCCGCGAAAAATTGCTGCAAGAACTCAATTCTATTGATATCGCCAATGCAGATCCAATGGCGATCGCTCAATTACCATATTTAAATGCTGTCTGTTGCGAAACTCTGCGGATTTACCCAGTTGCTTTCTTTTGTTTCCCGCGAATTTTGCGGACTGATATGCAATTCATGGGCTACGATTTACCAAAAGGAATGTACTTGTCAATCTGCATTTATTTGACTCACCAGCGTCCTGATGTCTATCCTGAGCCTAAGCGTTTTAGACCAGAACGTTTCTTAGAACGGCAATTTTCACCCTACGAATTTATACCCTTTGGCGGTGCTAATCGTCGCTGTCTAGGTGCAGCTTTCGCCATGTTTGAAATGAAACTAGTACTGGCAAATATCCTATCGCAGTACTCCCTAGAATTGCTGGATAAAGTCCCCTTGCAACCTGTTCGTCGTGGCATAGTATTTGCACCGCCTGGGGGTGTGCATTTAGCTGTGAGGGAGAAAATGGAGATTGGGGATTAGAGACTGGGGGATGAGGGAGATGAGGGAGATTAAACAAACACCAAACCCCAAACCACAAACCACAAACATCAAATGACCGCTACTTTAAAATTGCCTTGGTTGTGGCGATCGCATCTACTACACTCTCAACAAGATAAACATTGTCTGGCGACAGCTTTTTGAAGAAAACTTTGCTTTCTGCATCGTCAGTCAATAAAATTACTGGCTTATTTCCTTTCACAGCCAAGGCAATTTCAGAAGCAGTTCCCGCACCCATTCCACAGGCGATGATCGCATTACTGGAGAGGACATTAATATTGTTTCGAGCGTTGCCCATGTCTGTGAAAATGGCAATATCCACATCATCGGAAATGCTATCTTGATCATTCCTTGGTAGAATCCCCAGCGTTAAACCATCGGCAGATTTAGCACCCTTATTTGCTGCATCCATCACTCCTGTATTTCTCCCGCCAGTGAGTAAAATCCATCCTTGCTGGGCAATGAGACTACCTAATTCATAGGCATTTTGCAAATCACTTGCTGTCGCCTTTTCTCCCGGCCCCATCACTCCCACAATAATTTTTCTCATGGCAATGTAAATTTTTAAGAGTCAAGGGTTGGAGAGACGCGATTAATCGCGTCTGTACTCAAGAGTTCAATAAATTTCTTAATTTTGAATTGTTTGTCCCCAATACCTACCATTGCTCAGACCAATAAACAATTTCTGAGGCTGAACTATCAATTGCTACCCCATAGCTATCACCATGATTCCACTTAAAGCCAGGAGTACCTTTATCTTTTACATCTAAGACTAATATTTCATAGCTGGGCGGAAAGGATTCCTCTGATGCGTCACTCGTGTAAAAAAACGTAGTTGGAACTCCATTAGGTAGGCTAGTGTGGTCGTTTGTGTTACCACCTCTATACTCGTGTTTGGCAACAGGTTTATATTGCGAAAGTAATTTTTTTATCTGTTCCGGTGACTGTTTGAGCCGAACTTGAAAAAAACTACCCTCTTGTAAATTTCCTGGTGAGTAAGCAATATGTACATCTTTAGCGTCAGCCGGAATTTGAGTAGGAAAATGTTTTACTTGGTAGTCAGTAGATATTAAGTGCTTACGTAATTCTGAATAGCGTGATGTATCAGTTACTATTTCAGGTTCACCCGAACTGCTAAAAGCTTTTCTGAGAAAAAAACTTCCCCCAACAACACCAAGACTGCCAAGGGAAAATAAAACTATCATGGCGATTTTGACAAAATGCGTAGGCTTAGTTTGTTGTAGACATCGCTTCATGGAGTTGAATACGTCTAAAGTTTAGAGTTATATATCCAACTACTAAACTAAACTCGTACTATTTCGGATATCACACCAGAAATATTGATAAAATCTTTTTGTATTCCGGGGAAATACGGTCTTTTTATAAAAGTTTGATGAAGGAAATTAGAGGAAATAGTCAAAAACCGCAGGTAGATATACTGAGCGTATATTAGCAGTTTTGTTAGTCGCTCAGTGTCAAGTAGAAAATACTAGGCTAATTAACTCCGAACTCATCAAAATTCATGAAACAGACCTTAAAATTTACTCAACGACCCAGCTATGTCTTGATCATCTCAAGAAGACTCGAACTACCGCACATCAATTGAACCCTATTTATTAGTTCTATTCTCTTGAATTACATGAATAATTGATGGCAATAGGGAAACAACTATTATTAATCCAATAATTGGTAACAAATATTTATCTACTTGTTCAGGTGGCAAAGATTTCCCTAAAAAGAATCCGAGAAAGGTAATTCCAAATGTCCAAACAAAGCCACCAATTAAGTTATAAGACATAAATGTGCGATAATGCATCGCGCCAATACCAGCAACAATTGGCGCAAAAGTTCGCACTATCGGTACAAAACGCGCTAAAACAATTGTTTTTTTACCGTGTTTCTCATAAAATTTTTGGGTTTTAACAATATGTTTTTTATGAAATAGCCATGAATCTTCTTTACTAAATAACTTGCGGCCAAATCTATAACCAGTAGTGTAGCCGACATTATCACCGAGAACGGCACAAATAAAAGCACCAATAATCAGAATCCAAATATTCAGTAATTGCTGAGAAGCGACAAATCCAGCTGTGAACAGCAAACTATCACCAGGCAGAAAGAAACCAATTAGCAAGCCAGATTCAGCAAATATAATTCCCCATACACCAAAATACCCAAGTGATTTAATCAGTCCTGGTAAATCGAAATGCATAGAACATCTTACCTTTTAAGCATAAACATACAACATCTTAACGTTCAGCAATTTTTCGGAAGGCAAAATAATATTAATTTTACGTAAATTTATTGCTTAC
This sequence comes from Aulosira sp. DedQUE10, assembly GCA_034530935.1. Classification (GTDB taxonomy): domain Bacteria; phylum Cyanobacteriota; class Cyanobacteriia; order Cyanobacteriales; family Nostocaceae; genus Aulosira. The sequence goes on from JAVRCF010000073.1 coordinate 32,693, forward strand.
TATAGAAAATATTCATAAAAAACTGTACATTTTGGGTTAACAATGCAAAATGCGAAGATACTTGAAAGTACTCAGGCTATTTTGGAGTACTGCGATCGCATCTGAGTTGGAATATCGCGTTAACTTTATTGTCGCGACCATCACCAGCTTGGGTAATTTAGCAGGCAGTCTATTTGGACTGTTCTTGTTTTACCGTACTGGCTATACTTTCGCTGGCTGGTCATGGGAAGCGGCTTTGGTTGTTCTCGGTATTTTTACGCTCTTACAAGGTTTTTCTTCTACTTTTTTAGCTCCTAACCTAAATCGCATTGTTCGCCATGTGCAGGAAGGTACATTAGATTTTGTCCTACTCAAACCTATCCGCAGTCAATTCTGGCTTTCTACACACACCATTTCTCCTTGGGGTATGCCAGATCTAGTTTTTGGTACAGCGATAATTGGCTATGCAGGTATGCGCCTTGGCTTGACTATCAACAACTATCTAGTCAGTGCAGTACCTTTAGTTTTGGGTTTGGTGATTCTTTACAGCTTGTGGTTTATCCTTGGAGCGACCAGCATCTGGTTTGTCAAAGTATATAACGTTACTGAAGTACTACGGGGTTTATTAGAAGCTGGAAGATATCCAATGACTGCATATCCTACAGCTTACCGCTTTTTCTTTACCTTTGTTGTACCTGTAGCTTTTTTGACTACTATACCAGCAGAAGCCATGCTAGGCCGGGGACAAATTCCCTGGTTAATAGGGGCAGTAGTATTGGCATTAGGGCTATTTTCTGTTTCTACTTGGTTTTGGCAATTTGCGTTGCGTTTTTATACTAGTGCTTCGAGTTAGAGATAGAAGCGATATGGGATTTGGGAAAAGGGAAAGGGAAAAGGTTTGAATTCACCCTTTCCCTTTCCCCTTAATCCAACTCTATGACCGCTCTAACCTCTTAGCCCCTACTAGCCCCTAGCCCTTTTCTAGGGATATTTTTTACTACCTGCGCCCACTACTCCGATTTTGTGGCGATAGGAAAGTTCTGCACCGAACCAACCAGAAAGACTAGTCAGCGTACCCACAATCAGCGAGATTAACAATCCCCAAGGTAATATGCGTGACTCAATATGACCGAAACGAATTAGGAAATTAACAAGTGTCAAAACGATGATAGAAACGTTAAGTATCAAATGTGCCCAGCCAGCTTGGCGCTTGCGGACTCGTTCTATTCTCACAAAGTCACTGAGGCCGATGATTGCGGCTAAGACACCTCCCCCTAAGCCGAGTCCAATTAACCATATAGAAGCCCTAGCCCAGAAGAAATCATTGGTTAACCAGTAACCAATATCACTTCCCAAAGCGGCGGCTAAAAAGGCTATAGGAAAGATAACGCTGAGAGGGTGTAGAGGATGACCTGCGATCGCAACTGTACTGGGTACACCGCTATCATGATATTCTCGGTCATCACTTTCAATAATTGGGGGAATATTGGGAAATGGTGTCGAGCTAGTTTGTGTATTCTCTGTAGTTTCCATTATTTTATTACCTTAATTTTCAGCGGCAGGAATTTGCTCAACATAAGCTTGAGCTTGGAGTATAAGTTTACCTGGTTCTACCTTTAAACTGTTAACTTGTAAGGTCATGCCCTCCAAATCAAAGTTGCTCAAGTTCAAAAGTTCACTGGTTTGATCTACTAAAGCTTTTGTCAGATCTGGCGATATTTCTTCACTTTGCCCATACTCGACATTCTCTAAAGAAACAGTTTTTCCGTTAGCGCTAACACGGGGAACTGCTTCAAAAGCAACTTTGTGCTTTTCGCCAGTTTCCATTAAGAGAATGTTTGCATTTACTGCAACTTTTCCTTCTCCAGGTAGGCGAAAATCTACATTTTGCGGGTTAATTGTTCTCGCTTCTCCATTGATCTGTATTTTCTGCTCTTGGAGTTGAGAACGAACATAATCAGAATTAAAGGCGCGGTTAATATCTGGTTCAGTTAAAACGACTCGCGCACTTCCTACAGTAGGCTTGGTGAGTTCAATTTTGCCAAAGGCAACACTCAAAGGATTGATGGCGACGCTTTTAATTTGCATATCCATTTCCTCCACCCGGAGGTCTTTTTGCATCACCATACCTTCTCCCTCAATGGAGACTGCTTCTACCTGTCCCTGAACCAATTTGAGCGGATCTGTTTTAATATTTACATCTAGATTTTCTACTTCATCTAACTGGCTAGATAAACCGACTTCTGCTGCTTTATTCAGTGCTTGCTCTCCTAGTCCAGGACTTTCCGCCATTATAATTTTATCTCCTATTTGATCAAAAACGATGATGTGTAAAGGATGAAAGATGTTAAAAAAGGTAGATACTCTACCCACAAATTGTGTGGTAAGGATATGTTTTTCTGGCATTCATTCCCAATTTTTTGATAGATGCCTTAATTTTATCCTTCTCCTGCGGAGACGCTACGCGAACATCCTTCAATTAACTATCTTTGAGTCAATCTAGAAAATCGCCAACAAAAATTTATCTATCTGGCGAGAGAGTAAATATTAAGTCTCACTCTACCTAAAAGTAGAAGTATTAATTTATGAGTCTTTTTTTAGTGGTTTCTACCTGAAGTTACCAAAGTAATCACTCAAAAGAAAGAGGGAAGGATTCTTAGCCATATGCAAACTTGATAGTAGTGACAGCTACGAAGATTCTTTTGAGGAGAACCGAAAAATGGTAAGTACTTTAGATGATACCAAACGGAATGCTATTGCCATCAAATTGGCAGATTTAAAAGCACTTCAACAATTGGTTTTGCAAAATGAGCAACAGCTTTTAAAACAAGGTCTTGATTCTGAAATCTCTGATCGTATCAGGGATTTCATTAAAGATGATGAAAAAAACCTAGGCGTTTTAGAAACTGTAATTGGTCAGTATGGTATCCAAGCTGAAGCTAGACAAACAGTTCGAGAATTTGTTGAGAAGGCTCAAAAAATGTTCCAAGGTTCCGAACTCAGCTTGTATGAAAAAGTATCTCAGCATGAATTACTGAAGCATCAAGTTGTAATGAGTGGCTTGATAGTTCACAAGGCGGCTCAAAAAGTTGGTGCTGATGTCATGGTTGCGATCGCACCTTTGAACACAGTTAACTTTGAGAACCGCGCTCATCAAGAGCAACTCAAAGGCGTTCTAGAAATTTTAGGTGTTCGCGAACTCACAGGACAAGAAGCTGATCAAGGTATTTGGGCGCGTGTTCAAGATGCTATGGCCGCAGTCAGTGGCGTAGTTGGTAGCGCTGTTACCCAAAGCAGTGACAAAAAGGATATGAATATCCAAGATGTGATTCGTGCAGATCACAGCAAGGTAAATACCCTGTTCACCGAACTACTGCAAAGCAACGATCCTCAGAAGATTCAAGAATACTTTGGTCAAATCTATAAGGATCTAAGCGCTCACTCGGAAGCAGAAGAAGAAGTAGTATACCCCAGAGTACGCGCTTTCTATGGTGATGCTAACACCCAAGAACTGTATGACGAACAAGCCCAAGCAAAACGGGAGTTAGATGAAATTAAGGCTCTTAGCCCTTCTTCACCTCAATTCAAAGAAAAAGTCAAACAGTTGATGGATGCAATTGGCGACCATATCCGTCAAGAAGAAAGCACAATGTTTGCGGCTATTCGTAACAACCTCAGCAGTGAGCAAACTGAACAAATGGCTACTGAATTCAAAGCTGCTAAGAAGAAAATTCAAGAAAAACTTGGCGTAGTTAGCGAATCTAATGTCTAAGATGTCTTCAAGCTTCTAAAGAAGCTAATAAAGGTTAGTTAGAAAGAACAACTCCCAGCACTTAGGTGTTGGGAGTTTTTATTTACAAATTTTTGTAAACTTCGTCATCATTTCGCTTCCCGACCCTAAACACATCAACTAATTGAGTCTCGTCATCAATTGTGTAAAGAATCCTGTATTCTCCAGAATCTACACGATAACCACCTTCATAACCTTTGAGTGATTTGCAGTCTTGGGGTCTAGTATTACCTTGGAGCGATAATATTTTTGAGACAACTTGCTTAAAATGTTTAGCTTGTAACTCAAGTAAGTCTTTTTCTGCTGTCTTTGCAATCCTTAATGTATAACGCTCACTCATCACCAAGCTTTGCAATGATTGCTTCTATAGTGGTAAATCCTTCATTCTCTTCTATAGCATCCCGGAGAGTAGCCGAGTCAAGCGCATCCTCAATGGCTTCCAGCAACTTAAGATCCTCAAGATTAATAATCGCTACAACCGCTTTACCGTGACGCTCAATTAAAATACGTTCTTTGCCGTACTCAGCGCGGTTAATTAGCTCTGGTAAATTAGCACGAGCCTCGGTTGCACTGACAATATCCATAGTTTTGGCGATTTTGTACAAATTACTAATATTGTACAAAACTTACATTTTATAGAACAAAAAAGGCAAGCCAATACAGTTCGGTGAAGAGGGATAGGGGAAAGGGCAAAGGGTAAAGGTTTGAATTCACCCTTTACCAAACTACAAGGGAGATGAAAAGCGATCGCCCCAGGATGACAAAGATTTTAGGCAATTTGAGGAGACTGCCAAAACTTATAAGCCGCATAAGCCATAGTCACTACCCCGGTGATAATCGCAGATTCATCAACCTCAAATTCTGGGTGGTGTAAGGGGTGATTAATAATTCTATCTCTGTAGCCTACGCCCAAGCGAAACATTGAGCCAGGGGCGTGTTCTAAATAAACAGAAAAATCTTCAGCACCAAGGGAAGATTCGGGTAAGACTTGGACGCGATCGCTACTCCAAGCTTCTTCTGCTGCTGATTGCAATAATTGTGTCAGCCCATAATTATTTTGGACACTGGGTACACCCTGGTGATAATTTACTTGATACTTGGCCCCATAGGAATTGCAAACATTAGCGACAATTTTTTCAATCCAGTTGGGGAGATTAGCACGGGTTTCCGGGTGAAGCGATCGCACAGTTCCTAACAAACGTACTTTATCAGCAATTATATTTGGCGCTCTCCCACCAGTAATCTGCCCAATGCTCAATACTACAGGACGTAGGGGATTTTGTGTCCGGCTAATTGCCTGTTGCAATGAGGTAACCACTTGCGCTGCAATCCAAATTGCATCGATCGCCTCATGGGGACGGGCCCCATGTCCAGACTCGCCTATAATGATAATCTCTAAATCATCAGCTGCTGCGGTTAATGCACCGTAACGCACGCCAATGGAACCTGCGGGTATAGAAGGGAAAACATGAACCCCAAATATCGCTGAAACTTTTTCCATTGCCCCATCTTGTACCATCCAGCTTGCCCCTTGGGCAATTTCCTCTGCTGGTTGAAATAAGAACCGGACTTGACCGCCTAATTCTTCTGCTACTTGGGATAGTACCATTGCTGTTCCTAATCCCACCGTAGTGTGGACATCATGACCACAAGCGTGCATCACACCTTCAGCGCGCGAAGCGTATTCCAAACCAGTGCGTTCTTGAATGGGCAAAGCGTCCATATCGGTACGAATTGCCAATAAACGCTCATCACTACCATTACCTTGTAGTTCTCCAATCACACCGGTTTTGCCAACACCCTCTTGCACATGAAGGCCACTAGAAGAAAGTACACCTGCAACAAAAGCAGATGTTTGGTATTCCTGACCGCTGAGTTCCGGGTGAGAGTGGATATGGCGGCGAATTTCAATCAGGCGGGGTGCTAGTTTTTTAGCTAAGTCTTTAATCTGGGTAAGAGTCATTGATTGATCGCAAGTGACACGCTTTGTTCCCATGATAAAGAAAGGGTCAAGAGTCAAGGGTCAAAGGTCAAAGGTCAAAGGTCAACAGTCAACAGTCATTGATCATTTGTCCTTCTTGTTCTCCTTGTCCTCTTTATTCCCCCATTACCCAGTCCCCATTACCCCTTGGCCCCTTATCCCCTTATCCCCAGAGGGGGCCCCACCTTCCCCAATCCCTATTACCCATTACCCAATCCCTATTACCCATTACCCATTACCCATTACCCATTACCCATTACCCATTACCCATTACCTATTCCCTATTTCTTCTGATTAGCTTGTGCTTCTGGGCCTTCTTGTAAAGACCAGCCATAGGGTTTGTCAGAAGTAACCACACCATTAGCCATAGTTGTCAGCCGGAAATTTGCCGCCCGGAAATTAGTGAACAGCAATGTAGCACCCTTGAGGTTAGCTGCTTCTAAATTGGCGCTGATGAAACCTGCATACGAAAGATTGGTATTTTCTAAAGATGCTGATTTTAAATTGGTACCAGTTAAAGAAGCACCAGTTAGATTCGCAGAAGTCAGAACCGCAGCTTCCAGATTTGCACCAGTGAGGTCAGCATTTGTTAGATTAACCTGGGATAAATTAACTGATTTCAGGTTAGCCCCTCGTAAGTTTGCGCCAGATAAATTCAGTTGCGTGAGGTCAGCGCCACTTAAATCGCACCGGGGACAGCTAGTTGTAGCTTTTAATTGCTCCACGTCTTGCGGGTTGAAGGCTAAGGCTTGTTCTGCCAACCCAAAACAAGCTAACAGGCTAAGGATAGCAACAATCTTAAGTTTCATATTTTTTACGGATATTCGCTAAATGATGATAAGTAATATCTTGTACCGTTGAAAGACCATAATTCTTACATTCGTCCCTAACCTTGAAGGCAAGGTGGAGTGCGGGATTACAGCCAATTCGAGGGTGACAGAGGTAGTATCACAACTATAGCTGTTGTCATACCAAAGATATCCGAATTTTTCACTAAATTACAGTTAATGAAGCGACAATGAAGAAGTTATAAAATTAATATAAATTCTGGTGATTATACTACCCAAAAGAAAATATAGGGATTACAATCGTGTCGTAACCAACTATACTGAACTTCTTATAGACTACCACATATTATGATCTCCCTAGCTCAATGATAAAGAGTAGCTGGGGGGATCTTAATTTTTAGCAAAAAAAGAGAACTGGAAAATCTGAGACTGTATCGCTCTCTTACGGCTTTCTTTATTCGGCACCAACCCTAGCTTGTTGGCAAATACTTTTTCCATGTCACTGATTCTCGATAAAGTCCAAAAACTAAAACTTATGTCCAATAAGGGTTTCATGGTTAGTTTTTGGTTTCGTAAAAATGGATAAATTCGCGCTTAGATTTGTAAGATTTATCACCTTATATGTGCAGTCTGTGCAAATCAATCGGTGGCAATATAGCGCTTCCCATACTGGTGAGGTACACCAATAAAAAATTAACCGCCGATGGAAGAGGATAAACGCAGATAAACGCCGATAATTTTGTACTTCACTAGACTAGGAAACGCTATATATTTAAAAAATAGTATTAAATAATTTGAGTTTTTAATTTAAAAAAACATAAAATTTTATATATAATTCTCTATTCTTCTACTTATCTATATCTATCAGTTAAATTCAAAACTAAAATAGAAGAATTGCTACATATAGCAATTTTTGGGTGAATCAGTTACATGGATATGGGCACAACATAGTTCGTACCCCTAGGAGGCACTGTAATTCATTTAATTACAAACTGCTATAGCAATCTATAATCATTTATGAGAAACTGACGTGATAAAAATCGTTATATTGCAAGCATTACAGCCTTAATGTATTCTCATTTATCATTTAAGGCTGCTATATATCTTTTAGATTAAACCTATAGATAGATGTTTAATCTTTACTGAGTTTGCTATCACAAAACAATTATGAACTTTCAAAAAATATTTGCTCAACCACCTGAAACCGAAGCCAGCGCTCCAGGAAGAGTAAACCTCTTAGGAGAACACACAGATTACAATGATGGCTTCGTTTTGCCAACAGCTATTCCGCAAACAACAACGGTACAATTAGGTTTTAGTAATGATGGAAAGCATCGCTTTTACTCGGAAAATTTAGATGAGACAGTCAGCATATTAGAAATCAACCATACGCCATCGGGATTTGCAAGTTATATTTTTGGCTGTCTCCAAGTTTTACAACAAAAAGGATATACAATCCCACCACTAAATTTGTATGTTAAATCATCGGTGCCGATGGGTTCGGGTTTGTCTAGTAGCGCGGCTTTAGAAGTTAGTACTCTAAGAGGTGTACGCCAACTCCTCAACCTCCCAATCAATGATGTAGAAATTGCCCAACTCGCACAGCAAGCAGAAATTCATTATGCAGGCGTGCAATGCGGCATCATGGATCAGATGGCTTCCAGTCTTGCTGATACTGAGCATATGCTATTTTTAGATACTCGTACTCTAGAACAACGTGTGCTACCGTTGCCTTCAGGGGCAGAGATTCTGGTGATAGATAGTGGTGTACCTCGTAGTCTAGCAAGTAGCAGATATAACCAAAGACGTGCAAAATGTGAGGAGGCGGCGCGATCGCTGGGAGTAAAAGCCCTGCGAGATATTACCGATGCTAGCGCTGTGGAAGATCTACCCGAACCATTAAAACGTCGTGCCCGCCATGTAGTTACAGAAAATAACCGCGTTTTAGAAGTGTTGCAAGGTGTATCATCTCAGCGCTTTGGTGAATTGATGAACGCATCTCACGCTAGCTTGCGGGATGATTACGAAGTTTCCGTACCCGCACTAGATACATTAGTAGAGATTTTGCAGAATACACCAGAAGTTTTGGGTGCAAGGCTAACAGGTGCTGGTTTTGGTGGTGCTTGTGTTGCTTTAGTATCAGCAGAGGACAAAGCGATGGCTAAAGAAAGGGCTTTGTCTTACGCAAATCACGTCCTAGAAGCTTACAATCAAGCTGGTTATACCGGACGAGTTTTGGTGCCGGAAACTCTCAACAACTGATAAATGACAAATAACAAATTAGTTTTCGGTAACGCACAACAAGAAGGTGCAAATCGTTGGGGATGGTTACCTAGGACATTTTGGATGAAGATTATCCTTAGGCGCGAAAAGTGAGTACATCTCGTGATAATCTCAACACCCACAACATAGCCTCACTTTATAACCCACCTTCCGCACCCAAAACTGTCACATCTCAATGAAACGGACATATT
>JAVRCF010000074.1:0-41306 GCA_034530935.1 Aulosira sp. DedQUE10
AGGCAATATATTTTAGAGGCACTATCTGTAGCCTCTTTTTAGAGAATTGGTATAAGATTAGGATCTGTGGAAGTGCCACTACAATGCGGATGCTATACCATGCCGTTCCTCAGTTGCGATAAGTAGCAGTGCGAGGGTTGGGGTTTACCGGAGATAAGCAAGCGATCGCACCGCTAATTGGCTCACTACAGGTAAAACAGGTCGAGGTACTTGAGAAGGCGGCTGAAGCTCTAAGTCAGTTTGATGATTCGACTGCACTATCAGGCTGAAGGTAATAGAAGGGTTAGGGTATTTTTTGGATCTCCCTTATCGATTTTGCGATATGCGATCGCCTATGTTGAGCATCACACACTTTAACAATTCAAAGGATTGTTTACTGTGGCTCCATAATTGAACCCATAAACAAAACACTTCCTGTCTGATTATCGCGAATAGCACAGAAGAAGGGACGGTCAACAATCATTTTAAACGGTTCTGTTTGTGGAGCAGCAGAGGTGAGCATAATTGTGGCTGAAGTAGCCGCAGCTGCTTCAGTACCTTCTTCATTTACTTCCACAAAAGTTTTATGCTTCACCTGGCTGATGGCAAGGTTCTTACCGATCCCAGAGAAATTCGCTTGGTGGCTAAAAGCCTCCCCCATACCTAAAGCTTTGAGTGCATCGTTGAGTGTAACATCGTAGTCTGTCTTAAACCGAGGTAACCGGATTGACCCTTCGCGCTTCCTAAATTGAGTCATCCATGTTTCCCAGTTCTCAGCATTCAAATTTTGATAGAAGGCTTTTATATTGGAGTTTTGTTTAGGCAGAAAGATATAGAGACTGACTTTCCCATCTTTGCCATAGGGTAAACTCACTGCCTGAAATTGTTCATTTTCTTGGTATCTATAGTCACCATCTTGCGACATCATCAGGTGCTGTTTTGGCTGTCCAGATGCTAAGTAAAAAGGTAATATAGCAGTTTGACTCTTATCAAATTCATTGCTCCATTTTCCTTTAAAATATATAGCATTAATCAGAAATAGCACTTGGTCTGGTTGAATTTGATCAACTATCTTATTGATTTTACCTTGTGTGTTATCCTTGACCCAGTTATTGATGATATTGGGTGCTTCGGCATCTTGAAAATTTAAATTTGTGACCTTAGCATTATAGAAGTCCTGGTTTTTCTTCAGGAAGTCTGACTGAAAGTTGGTGTTTTGATTAGCCCACAGCGAGTTAGCAATAGTCAGTTGGACATTAGCATCAGGATTTTCTAATAGCTTCTTTAATGCTGCGTAAGAAGAGTTAATTTCTGACAAATTCATCCCCTGTAATTCCAGAGTTTTCGCCATAGCTTTTTGCGTAGAGCCACTGGCTCCGTTGTAGGTCATCGCTAAGGCAATGGCGACACTCGAAGGAGAAACAAAAACGTTCTTTTCACTACTTTCATTTTTCAGCACTTCTGAAAATAGTTTAAAGCCGAATTTATTGTTAGCATTAACTAGCTTTGTATCTGAGTTAACTGTTTTTTTTTGCAAAGGAGACTCGGAATTCGGCAAACGAGATTGGGCCATAGCACTCGTATCACCATTGATCTGAGAACAGCCTAGAACACCCAACAGTACAACACTAGCAGCCGCCAGCACGTAACGTCTTCCTAGCCTTACACCGTAACGTCTTTGCAGGAAATTGTCTTTCACACCACTTAATTTCTGCCGATTCATTCTGCCACCTCGTTCGCCATAAATTTTTAGCTGTCTTTCAAATTTGACGCTAATGATGTGTCAAGTGTTAACTATGGCATTTACAAGAGAAGAAAACCTGGTCTGTTACAGTTTTGGTAACAGCAAATGATGTGCGAGAAAGCAGTTCTATTGCTGTAAGCTACTAATTGCTAATTGAGACGGCTAAACAGATGCATCATTCTCAAATATTTCCTGCTTTTTGCATAAACGTATTTTAGACTACAAAACTACCCAATGTCCGCCGTTTCTTGGGTTTGTGGTTATCAATAAATCTCATCGGTTGCTTTTGAATTTTATGCAAAGCTCTATGGTGGAAGTTGGACTTTGCATAACAGCAATCTCTGATACATTTTAATAAAAAACTAGTATAAATACTCTGGGTTTTCAGAAATTTGTCTAGATAAATTTGTTTATAGTATTGATAAAAGTACTCACTCATTTGCCAAGTTATTAGATATCATATATACGAGATAAAAGTATGTATGGTTAAACCCCTCATTTATAATGAGACAAGGTATCACAACAAGAAGTGAAGTTAGATCTAGCGTTTTCCAATGCATGGAAGATAGGCTTTGAAGACTAACTGATAGTAGAGGCACAACAATGTTGTGCCTCGGGTGTAGCCTATGCAATTGTAAATTGCCCTATGTATGGTGCCTAATTCGGAATTTTGACTTCACCGATGGAATTTACAGGTACAGTCCACCAAGCTAAGCTGTAAGGTTGAGTAGGTTCGTTGACTTGTTGGCGCATCTGGACGCGGATTTTGTAATTCCCATTAGCCGGAATAGGACAGAAAATATGTTCTACACTATCAACTGGGCTAATAGATGAGCAAACAGTAGCCGCATCTTGATTTTGAGCATCAGCTTTGACTAAATAAAGGTCAAGGTTATTTAAACCGCGATCGCGGAAATTATCTCCCACATCATAAAGCTGATTTTTATTGCGATCGTTAAGCTCTACCAATCTGTCCCAAGTCAAGGTAATAGCAACGAAACTACCTTTTTTTAAAGGTTTTGCTAGCACATATTCTATAGGTGCAATTGCATCCACTGTCCGGTAATCCCAACCAATGGCAGGCGCAGCAGTTGATGGTTGCCATTGACCTGCGCTAAATTGCTGATAAGCACGAAATGCATTCAAATGACCTGCTCCCATTTGGGAATCTAAGGGAATTTTGGGGTCTTGATAAGCATCAGAAGCGAGCCAATCTTGATTTTGTTTATCAATGAGTGTCCGACTCATTCCCAAGCGTAAACCGTCACCGCTATCTTGAATTTTGTCTGCGGAATTCAGCAATACAGCTTTCATCACCTGATGACGGCGAGAATCGATGCTCCAATGGGGTTGTTGTTTTCGCAACTGGCGATCGCCAAATTCCTGCAACAAAGCAACGGTAGCTGTAAGGTGAGGCGCTGCAAAGCTTGTCCCTGTCACCTTATTCACTTTGCCATCGGGATTGAGCAGAGCAATATTGCTGCCTGGTGCAACTATACTAATAGCACGCCGCCCGCCAATATTAAATTCCTTCCCCGCTAGCCTACCGCTTGTTCCTTGGGAAGCACCAGCCAGATTAGAAACGTCAACTTTATTAAAAATTCCTCCCCGGCGGGATGAAAAAGCCACGTTCAAGGCATTAAAATTATCTGTTGGAATAGGAATCCCGCCTTTACCTTGGTTGCCTGCGATCGCATACACAACATCATGAACGCGACTAGACCAATCAATACATAGTGTCAGTAAAGCATTGCCATCTAAAATAGCGTCTGGACGCGGATCGCGGTTGAGTGGTTCACCAAAGCTAAAATTAATAGCACGAATATCACCAGCATTTTGTAAGGCAATATGTTGTGCTGATAAACATTCTTCCGGTTGACCCATGTTTTTAGTCGAGCCAACAGCCGAAGAATAGAGTCGTGCTTCTGGCGCAACTCCTGGCCAAGCTTTATCTTTACTGACCATCACACCAGCAACATTATAAGCATGGGGGTCAACACCACTATTTGATTGAGCAGGGGCATTGCGTAAGAAAACTGCGACTAGAGATATAGCACGATTTTTAGACACTGCTTTATCCCAACCAAACATTCCTGGCCGACCAATTTCCACCTGACCAATAGCAATCTTACGACCGCTTAAATTATAAGGAGGTTGGTGTAATTTCAGAGCATCAATACCATTAGTGCCAAAAGAAGTTTCATAAACCGCAGCCATTACCGGCAAACTCAAACAAGAAGCACTTAATCCCCAAATTATCCAAGTTAGTTTTTTAGTCATTTGGCGTTTGTCATTTGTCATTTGTCATTTGTCATTTGGCATTTGGCGTTTGGCGTTTGGCGTTTGGTGTTCTTACAAAGTTCTGATGCCTGCGGCAAGCCGCGCCGCGTCTACGGAGGATTCCTCCGATCAACGCCAGTTCGTTCAAGTCGGGAAACCCCTACCCTACCCTGCGGGAACGGCTTCGCCGAACGGGAACGCTTTGAGCGAACGGGTGACGCTCCTACGGACGCTCGATGACTCGCTACCGCTTCGCTAACGGCAGTCCACAAGGGCGGCATAGCCGCACGTGTGGCTGCACTCACCGCCCACACGACTGGCCCGACTTTGCGCTTTGTCATTTCTCCCTCATCCCCCTCATCCCCCTTGTCCCCACTCTGGGATCAAATTTATGAGCGATCGCTAAATATTTTGTTACAATGCTGACAGACGAGGATGCTTGAAAACCCACTAGCCATGACCCAAAACCGATCTCAAAAGCCCATTGTTATTTCTCCATCTATCTTATCAGCCGATTTTAGCCGTCTTGGTGATGAAGTTCGGGCTGTAGATGCTGCTGGAGCTGATTGGATTCATGTTGATGTAATGGACGGTCGTTTTGTACCTAATATTACGATAGGTCCTCTGGTTGTGGAGGCGATTCGTCCGGTGACCACAAAGCCACTGGATGTCCACTTGATGATTGTGGAACCAGAAAAGTATGTGGAAGGGTTTGCTAAAGCTGGTGCTGATATTATTTCAGTCCATGCTGAACACAATGCTTCACCACACCTACACCGCACTCTGGGACAAATCAAAGAACTCGGTAAAAAAGCCGGAGTCGTACTCAATCCTGCAACACCTTTGGAATTGATTGAGTACGCACTGGAACTTTGCGATTTAGTCCTAATTATGAGCGTCAACCCTGGTTTTGGCGGTCAAAGCTTTATCCCGACTGTAGTCCCCAAAATCCGCAAGCTGCGTCAAATGTGTGATGAACGCGGTCTTGACCCCTGGATTGAAGTAGATGGGGGACTCAAAGCCAATAATACTTGGCAAGTTTTAGAAGCAGGCGCTAATGCGATCGTTGCTGGTTCAGCCGTATTTAACACTCCAGATTATGCTGAGGCGATTACAGCAATTCGCAATAGCAAGCGTCCTGCACAGGAATTGGCTAAGGTATAATTGTTGACAAATTAACTATACTTTATCAACAAAAATAAGGGTGGGCAATGCCCACCCTCTTTTATAGCTTAAGGCGCTGACAAATTTTTAATCGGATAATCATCTACTAATTCTTGCCCATTGGGTTGCTTTCCAAAAACTAAAAAATAAAGCCGCAGAAACCAAAGCTCCTAGATTCCATTTAACAGAATTTTTGACTAAGGTGAGTCTTTGAGAAGATTCAGTAGCTTGTGCTTGAGTCTTAATTTGTGATTTGACTTTAGTAACTTCTGACAAAATTTGAGTTTTTACTTCCTGAGGACTTTTACCATCTAATGAGCGGCCTTGTTGCTTTAAGACATTACCTATTTGTTCTGGTGTAGCTTGGTTTAATCGTTGTTCTACTTGTTCTGCTTGGGATACCTGTTGTTTAGATACATTGCTAATCTGAGCAGCGCTTTGCTTACTAAGACGAACAGTATTACCAATTCCCAAAGGAATTAATAGCAAAAATACTACTGCTAACAATAAAGTTAACCAAGATATCAACTTCAAACTCAGAAATTCCCATTTGCTGCGAGAATGCAGTTCTCCGTAAAATATCAGCCCTAAACCAATTAAAGGTACAGGTACTCTTTCAACAAGCGCTCCGAAGGTTTGAAATTCCCAACCAGGATTCATAAAATTTGGTGGGACAAACATCTCAACAACATCGAACAATGCTAATAGCAGCAGTCCATAGCCAAGCATTCGTAAAATCTTCGTTGAGCCTGTCTGGCTAAAAGCAAACTCCTGTAGTTCTTGCACTAAAGCGGGAATGAATTTATCGCTACTTGATTTAGTCATGTTCCTAGCACAATAAAAAAGAAAGATTTGAAATGAGGAGAATCCCCAGTTTGTGATAAAGGTTTTGCCGTTACTATTTCAAATAAAACCAGACGGTTTTTAAAACATTCTAGTTATAGAATTTAGCAAATATATCCTTTAACATAAAACCTTAATGTAGTTCTCACCCTTATTTCCTCCTCAGAAGGAGAACTTGATAGTCTGCTTGTAAGCGTGAGACTATGCAGATGTAGTCTTCAAACAATGCAACGGTTTGAGATTCACCCTGAGATTGTTCTGATTTTGGCTTTTCTATAGTTGTAGTCAGCAATACCTTCACTAAAACTAACAGGACTCCACCCAGGATGAGAGCCAAAAACATAATCCGCAGTTGTTTCCACAGAGCCATTAACTTGAAAACTCCGCAACATTCTAAATTTGCTAATTCCTACTGTAGACGCTCTAAAAGGTAAAATGACTCCAAAACCAGCACTGCGATCGCCACTACTGGAAAAGTATAAAAGCTAATGGTAGTTATAACTTTGTTCAAGCCCTGATAAATAGTATTTGGTTAACTTCCTATGCAGCAATCGATAACAACAAGTGAGGTAGCTCATCTCGGTTTTGTTTTTACTGTAGTATGATTCCGTAATTATCCTGAAAAAGCCGTAATTATCATTACGTGCTAAGTATTTATAATCAAGAATTTTAGTAGATTTTAATCAAATCTTTAAGTTGACTATATTTTATAAATTTAGCGGATTTTATACCAAAACCCAGATGGTATCAGGATTATCAAATAAAAGTAGACTCTTTTTTCGTATGAAGTTTGTGTAAATTGATGCTTCCAGCCACACCCCGAGGTATTAATCTACACAATTAATCAGATAAATCTCGATTTCTATAAGTTGTAAAGACAATCTTATCTATCAGTAAGGAGTGCATGGGCGTGGATTTAAAGTATTAAGTTATCAATTTTACTACTCAATTATTAAGCACCCAACACACAGCACATACTTTGATTTGTACGCAGTTGATGACGACTGTTGGCGAATTATTTCTTAACACTGTAATTAACGATAAACCCGTTGTTTCCAAAGATGTTGGTTTTCTGTTCACCAAACTAACCTAAGAAAAAATTAGGTTTTTTCGAGGCTTAACCCATTAACTTATATTTCGCCAACAGCATCAACTATGTATTAATTGCAGTCCCTAGCTTATGCTTGGGATGTAACTTTTTGTTGCTGCTTTTGTTTGCGGCGCAAAGTCACACCAAAACCAGCAGCTGTCAATGTACCCAAAATAGTTAGAGGTTCTGGGACATCGTTAGAAGGAGGTAATGTTGTTCCTACAGAATTACCTTGAATAAACACAGCAGAATCTAAGCGACCATCAGCCACATCTTTAATCTTGATGCTGAGGGTATTGGTAGCATTCTTATCCAACGCACCAGCAAAAGTTAGAATCTTGGTATAACCATCTAATTGTGTGTCATTACCAATATTGTTAACGAATGCAGGATCAAATGGACCACTAGAACTATTGGCTAGGTTGTTGATAGTGACTGGGTTGCCATTACCTAGCAATGCCAAGTTGGTTCCGTTTAACAAAAGCTCAAAAGAGTCATTGAATTGGCTACCTGCGTACTCTAGAAATTCTTCCGAGCCGAATACGTAATTAAAGAACAGCTTGTCTACTGTATTATCAGCTGTAAAGGAGATATCTATTTTAGCTAAATCATAAGATCCAGCAGTATCGCCTGGAGTTCCAAAATTAGTAGTTTGACCTGAAGTATTATTAGGGCCAACCACATCTACAACCTTACCTGTACTCAAAACTACGCCTTGTTTTAAGCCAAAAGGATCATCTTTAAAAAGACCAAAGGCTTGAGCATTGCCAGTCGTGTTAACAGTGAAATTGCTTAGTCCAGTAGTATCACCTAATAAACTGTTCAGCAATGTATTAGTGTCGTTGTTTTGAGTTACACTAAACGCCATTACTGATGTTCCTGCCATACCAAGAACAGTAGTCGTAGCAAACATTGTTGCTACGGCTTTTACGGTTTTTCGCAAAAACTTCATAGAGATAACTCCAATTATTAAGGTTAATGTTAGGTAGATGTTTTTAGCGGTATTCGCTAGCACCCCATCACCAACTGCACACAAACCTTTTGTAACGGGCTATTAGTAAGCCTGTTACAACGGAAGTAGTGAGTAAAAACTTGCCTTTAGTCTTTAAACTTACTTTTTTCTTTGAGCCAATAACAATCTTTCAGGTAAATATGCAGGACAAAGGCTGTAATTAATATTACGTATAAAGATTAGTTTTTTTTGCATATAATCCGCAACTTCATAAAAAATTTATAATAGAGAGTTTATATACTTACACATCTAACAGCCTTTTAAAGGCTATATTTCAAAAGGTATCTGTCGATATTAATAGCCAAAATAAAGTATAAGTTTTCTATGAAGATAAGTACTGATAGCTTAAGATAATCCACCGATCACATCATAAAATAGCAAAAAAAGGTGGGTCATACCCACCTAGTTCTATATATGTATCGATAATGTAATTGATTAACTCAGTACTTACTTATGTCTACCTAGCCACTTGGCTGCGGCAACGCCAATAATGCCTGCAACCACAGGATTACTGAGAAACTTAATAATTCCTGGTTGCTCTGCTAACACTTCACGGAAAATATCGGGGTGGTTGTGGTAGACAAAGGATGCAAGTTTGCTGACATCATCAGCACTCATACGGCTGGCGTGATGAGTAGAAAGACCCAGCTGTTGCTCTAGATGACGTTCATCTAGCCCTCTTTCCTTCAAGTGTTTGAAAAAGGCCCGCGCTACATCATCCCGTTCGTTGGGCTTAATTTGTGCGATCGCCTGTTGTAATTCCGGCTCCATTTGGCTGGTAGGAATCTTCTCTGGATGTAAAGACCGACCAAATAACTGACGACGCTGATCTGTGGTGGTGCGTTGAGCAAAATCGTCAAAGTTTTCGTACTCGGTCGTTGAATCTGTTTTGACATCATCTAAAGATTCGACATTTCCCTTTGCCAAATCTTTCATGATTTCACGCCTGTACTGTTCGCTGCTTGTCACTTTAGTTTTCTCCTTTTTCCGGTCAATTGTTTAATCACCTGAGATTCTAAGAAATTTCGATTTTTCACAGGGATTAAGCTTGCTTTCGGCTGTTATTGCTAATTCAGCAATTAGGTGTACTGAATTTGGCTACTTTGAGTGTCGTACTTAGCAGTTACAATCAGTTTCTTATCGGGAGCATAAATCAACACTGTTAAGTCTTGATTGGGAAAATTCTTGCGAAAGCCTTGTACTAAAGATTTTGCTAAGGATTGCACTTCATTAGGACGCACTTGTTGCGAAATGACAACGCCTAGTTTGTTGTTGTCACGTACATAGGCATCTTTAATTAATCCCTGGGATGTTTGCACAACCCAGTTACCAAAACTTTGTCCTGAAGAAGTATTACCTCGCTCTAATTGTGCGTAAGCTACATCTCGACCTATTGCAGGGGTGCTGGTTGTGCGGTCAAGTTGGGCAACGTTACTACCACCACAGGCAGTGGTAATTGTCAGAACCAAAATCAAGATGCCAGCCATCAAGATTTTCCGACTCTGCTGGAGCAGAATCATTGTTTTACCTCCTGAAAAATATTGAAGATTAGTTCAAATAGCTCAAAAGCTCATGTTGAAATTAAAATTTCTGTAATCCTATCTTTAAAAATATTTTTATTTAGTTGACAAATATCTCAATAAAGACAGGCTATAATAACCTACTATCCTCATTTTGGTTGAGAATAGTAGGTATATAAAGTGATTGAAATTTAGCCGTTATTTTTGCAAAAATGGTATGCAACCTAGTCATATTGATATGATTTCTGCAAAAGCTAATGGCTCTAGTCAAGCTTTTTCTTCACGTTGTCTTTCACATCTTCAATGCCGTGACGGACTTCGCTTTCAGCTTGTTTTGCTTTTCCTTCAGCCTTATCTTCTGGGTCGCCAGTAACGTTACCTAAAGCTTCTTGAGCTTTACCTTCAACATTTTTAGCTGTGGCTTTTGCGCGATCTTCTATACTCATTTTGTACTCCTTTATTTAATAGAGAATTGGTTGCAAAGTTGTGTTGTAACTCTGAACTTTTTTTGCTGACTTTTACACAGTAGCTTAAAGTTTTCTCCCAAGCCTTCCACCACAAGATATATTAGTTATCTATGCTAAAAGAGAGATAATAAATGGCATGAATTATTTTTTCTTATGGGTTGGTAGCTTATATGGGTAGTAGGAAATCTTTCAAGGAATGTCAAATTGGTATAGAGGTCTTCTATTTGATTTTTGAACAAGACTCAGTACACATTTATCCTTTCTTACCTGTTCCCTGTTTCTTGCTCACGCAAATAAATTCAGGACTAAACTCGGATTCTATATAATAGAAAAGTTTGATTAATATATTTGTATTTGCAAGATAAGATGACTCTCCGCTAAGCTATTACGCATTTAAATTGTCGTTGTCAAGACGAGCAAGCGCACAAGCGAGAAGATTTAATCTGGGCGCACATTAGCTCAAAATATAAAGAGTAATTTATTAGCTATTTCGCTATTTTTTTGCTATATACTTGATATAAATAACCCGCCTTCTGTATAGAAGCCGGGTTGATAAATGTATGTAGATGATTTTTTGTTTAATCGATAAAACCCATTAGAGATTCAGAATCGTCAATAGTATTAGATGCCACTGGACGATTACCGAAAATCGAATAGTTTTCAGCTACGACCAGTGAACTGGAGCCAATGGGACGAACACCAGAGAGGTTAATAGTGTCAACTTCGTGGAATGTATTAGCACCAATGGGACGAATTCCCATGACGTTAAATGTCTCCACAACTTCTAAACCACCTACGCTAATGGGACGTAACCCAGCATCGGAAACTGTTTCAGCAATTTGTAAATCGCTGCTGCCAATGGGACGTATTCCAGAGATCGCAAGTGTTGCTGCTGTCTCGAGTTTATTTGCAGATTCTACCTGCACTGGCTGATCTTTATCTTTATCTGTATTCAAGCTATTACCCTGATTATTTTCTACTTCCACTGTACTTTCTCCTTTTAGCTTGGTTCCCCTTTGTCTAGGACTGACTGCTTTGCCAGCGCTGCTGATGGTCATAACTTAACTCCTGCAATTTGTTAACGGGTTTTTTACAATAATTAAACTGACGTGAATTTTTATCTATATATGAGAGTTTAACCTTAAAAAACCTTATATAGATATAATTATCTTCAAGATGTACACATAAGTAAATGCAATAAGTAAAATTTTATAAATAAAGATTGCTATTTATTCATTTGATTCATCTAGTGCCACGAGTGGATAGTCAGCTCGTTACTATGGGAGAGGGTATTTCTGACACAACTGTATGACAGAATTTGGTCTTCAAGCTCCCTTTAGTCCAACAGGCGATCAACCACACGCGATCGCGCAACTAGTAACCAGTGTCCAAGCTGGTAATCGTTACCAAACTTTACTGGGTGCTACGGGAACCGGTAAGACATTTTCAGTAGCAGCAGTCATTGAGAAAGTTGGTAGGCCTACCTTGGTGCTAGCGCATAACAAAACCCTGGCTGCACAGCTTTGTAATGAGTTGCGGGAGTTCTTTCCTAAAAACGCCGTCGAGTATTTCGTAAGTTACTACGACTATTATCAGCCGGAAGCGTACATTCCCGTTACCGATACTTATATTGAGAAAACAGCTGCGATTAATGATGAAATAGATATGTTGCGGCACTCAGCAACGCGATCGCTCTTTGAACGTCGTGATGTGATTGTCGTTGCTTCCATCAGCTGCATCTACGGTTTGGGTATGCCAGCAGAATATTTTAAAGCTGCCATCCACCTAAAGATAGGTATGGAAGTAAATCAACGCCAAATTTTGCGAGATTTGGCATCTGTGCAGTATAGCCGCAACGACATCGAAATGGGTCGCGGAAAATTTCGCGTCCGGGGTGATGTTTTAGAAATTGGCCCAGCCTACGAAGACCGGATTATTCGGGTAGAATTTTTTGGTGATGAAATCGACGCGATTCGCTATATTGATCCAGTGACAGGTGAAATTATCAACAGTTTGCAAGCTGTAAATATCTACCCAGCACGTCACTTTGTCACCCCAGAAGACCGTTTAGAAGTAGCTTGTGATGATATTGCAGCCGAATTAAAACAACGCAAAGCAGAATTAGAGGAAGCAGGGAAATTATTAGAAGCGCAACGCATAGATCAGCGAACACGTTATGACTTAGAAATGTTACGCGAGGTCGGTTACTGTAACGGTGTAGAAAACTATTCGCGTCACCTAGCAGGAAGACTAGCAGGCGCACCACCAGAGTGTTTAATTGATTATTTTCCTAAAGATTGGTTGTTAGTGATTGATGAATCTCACGTTACCGTACCGCAAATTCGCGGGATGTATAACGGCGACCAAGCGAGGAAGAAAGTGTTAATTGAACATGGATTTCGACTTCCCAGTGCTGCTGACAACCGTCCTTTGAAAGCCGAAGAATTTTGGGAAAAGGTGAATCAATGTATTTTCGTTTCCGCCACCCCAGGAAATTGGGAATTAGAAGTTTCTGCTCCTCATATAGTTGAGCAAGTAATTCGACCAACTGGCGTAATTGATCCAGAGATTTCTGTACGTCCCACAGAAGGACAAATTGATGATTTATTAGGAGAAATTAAAGACAGAGTTGACCGCCAGGAAAGAGTTTTGATTACTACGCTAACTAAGCGGATGGCGGAAGATTTAACAGAATATCTCGAAGATAACGGTATTCGGGTACGGTATTTGCATTCAGAAATTAATTCGATTGAACGCATTGAAATTTTACAGGATTTGCGCTCAGGTAAGTTTGATGTATTAGTTGGAGTCAACTTATTACGGGAAGGTTTGGATTTACCAGAAGTTTCCCTAGTGGCGATTATGGATGCAGATAAAGAAGGGTTCTTGCGAGCTGAACGTTCCTTAATTCAAACTATTGGGAGAGCCGCACGTCATATCAAGGGACAGGCAATCATGTATGCTGATAACCTCACGGATAGCATGATTAAAGCCATCGATGAAACAGACAGAAGGCGAGGAATTCAAATGGCGCATAACAAAATGCACGGAATTACACCTCAACCAATTGTGAAAAAATCAAGTAACGCGATTTTGTCTTTTTTAGACGTTTCTCGACGGTTAAATGCAACAGATTTAAAAGTAGTAGATGAACATATAGATGAATTACCGTTAGAAGAGATTCCAGGATTGATTACTTTGTTAGAAGCGCAGATGAAAGAAGCAGCGAAGAAACTTGAATTTGAAGAGGCGGGAAAATTGCGCGATCGCATTAAGCACCTGCGGGATAAAATGTTAGGACGTTAGTGCTTAGTTAGGGTAGCAATAAAGAGAACGCTCTTTTTTCGCTATCCTAGACAAAGTGAATCATTCCCTGAACTAACGATGGTTGCTTTACCTGATCGCATTTTGATGAGTGCAGACGAATATCTAGTTTGGGAACCCACCCAAGAGGAACGCTACGAGTATTGGGATGGGGAAGTTGTGATGATGAGTGGTGCTACACGCAACCATAATCGGGTTTCTGCAAATTTCTTTAGGCTCTTAGATGATGCCCTAGGCGATCGCTCTTGTGAAGTATACATTGTAGATGTGAAGGTGCAGATTGAATCAGGGCAAAAGTATTTTTATCCGGATGTAGTGGTGACTTGCGACGAGCGCGATCGCGATCCACAATTGATACAATTTCCCTGCTTAATTATCGAAGTGCTATCACCTTCAACAGAAGCAGTTGATCGGGGGAAAAAGTTTGCCAAATATCGCCAATCTCCCACCCTGCAAGAATATGTCTTAGTACAAGTAGCGCAACTGGGTGTGGAAGTGTTTCGGCGCAACGAACAGGGGAAATGGGTGCTGTCAGAGTATAATTTGGATGAGAAATTGCGGCTGGAATCGGTGGATGTAGAAATTCCGATTGCTGATTTGTACCGCCAAGTGCAGTTTGAACCCGAACCCAGCGATAATTCTATTCAAGTACAACCGGAAAGTTTTCTGTAAAAGGCGATCGCCAGAAAGCATATGCGGGATAAAATGTTAGGACGTTAACGTGAATCTTATGCTCACCAATATTCGCCTAATTAGTGTGAAAGAATATCACCAAATGGCGGAAACGGGGATTTTTCATCCTGAGGAACGCTTAGAATTAATAGCGGGACAAATCATCAGAATGTCAGCAAAAGGAACTGCTCACGAATCAGCAATTACCCGCACAGAAAGGTTATTACGTCAACGCTTGGGTAACAAAGTTTTATTAAGAATTCAGTCACCAGTGCAACTGGACGATTACTCGGAACCAGAACCAGATATTTCAGTGGTGAAGCTGAATCCATTAGATTATGACGATCACCATCCTGATGCTTCCGAAGTGTTTTTACTGATTGAAATAGCTGATTCCAGTCTCAAGTATGACCGAGAAGTAAAAGCGAACGCATATTCTAAGTCAGGTATTATTGAGTACTGGATTTTAGATGTCAATGGACGCAAGTTGTATATGTATCGTCTCCCTAGTCCAGATGGTTATCACAGTGAGAGCATACTTGCAGAGGATGTGACAATTTCGCCTTTAGCTTTTGGTGACTGTGCAATAACTATTCGAGAATTATTGCGAAAAGTCTAGAACACCAATTCAGTAATCCTGGAATAACCTCTCCCCCTACCCCTCTCCTGCCTTGAGCTACGGTGTATACACAAATCGGATTTTCTCTCTAGATCTGGGTTTTACCCCCCTTAATCCCCCCTTGGTAAGGGGGGAAAACTTTCTCCAGTTCCCTCCCCAATGCATCGGGGAGGGTTAGGGTGGGGTAATTCGAGGACTGGTAGTGATATGATGTCCGGCAAATCACCCTTAATATGTCATTGCGAGTGGAACGTTCGCGTAGCGTCTCGCAGAGAAGCAATCGCAAGGTTTTTGGGATTGCTTCCCTTCGGTCGCAATGACGGTTGTTTGAACGGACATGATATGATTCGATGACTTGTGTGTACACCGTAGCCTGCCTTGAGAGGGGAGTTTGGCTCCCCCTTCCCTTGTAGGGAAGGGGGGTGGGGGGTTAGGTTTTTGATTACTGAATCGATGCTCTAGGAGGCGATCGCTCACAGCTATAAAGGTGAATGTGGGATAAAATGCCTTAGAGAAATTCCTAGACAATTACAAGCAGGAGAAATCATGGCTATTGATGCAGAAATTTTACAAACACTAGATCAAATGCCAGAGTCACTTAAAGAAGAACTCTTGCATTATGCCAAATATTTAGTTGAGAATTATTCAAAAGCTGTTTCCCAGGAAAGTTCACTACAAAAAAAGCTTTGTTCTGGCATTTTAAAAGGAACTTTTGTTTTACCTTTACCTGATGACTTTGATGAACCTCTAGAAGTTTTTCAGGAATATAAAGTCAAGCGCCGATTGTCCTGATTTCATCGTACTTAGCACGTACTGTTTGTATATCCTGCCACATCAACCATTTCGGGCCGCCTACTTCTCTAGAAGGGTTCCGCAGTAGATAGGAAGGATGGAAAATCGGCATACACAAACGTCCCTGCCATTCCATCCACTGTCCGCGAATTTTAGTAATCCCACGCTTATCGCCAGTTAAACCTTTAACCGCAGTTGCACCAGTTAATAAAATGATTTTTGGGTCAACTAAACGAATTTGTTCGAATAAGTAAGGCAAGCAAGCCGCCATTTCTTCCGTTGTCGGCACCCGATTCTCTGGTGGTCGGCATTTGTTAATATTACCGATATAGACATCAGTCTCAGTACTTAGATTTACAGATGCCAAGATTTTCTCTAACAACTGCCCTGATTTGCCTACAAATGGTAAACCTGTTTCGTCTTCGTTTTGACCTGGTGCTTCTCCCACAACCATGATGAGTGCTTTGAGGTTCCCGCGTCCCACCACAGCATGAGTGCGGTTGTCTCCTAATCCACAACGATGGCACTGATTGCAGTGTTGTGCCAACTCTGTCATGTCAGAATAAGTATTGGCAGGTATGGGAATTTTCGCATCTGTGGGAATCAGATCTCGTTGATTAAAAGTTGATTCGTCGAATAGGCTGAGTTGGGTTTCACTGCTCATGACAATCTAGATGTTGGTGACAATACCACCTGTCGCATCTGAGTGCGATACTTGTGATGTTGAAGATTTTTTGGAATCAGCTCTTGCTGAAAATGGTTATTCACAGAATCTTTATTGTATCAGTTGTATCGGTATCATGAGCGCTTCAAAACCATCTTCAATCGATAGCCATTGTTTGGTATTGCATGACTTTGGCATAATCGCCTAAGGCGTAGCAAGCAACTTTCAGACTGGCAAGAGCTTGTTCTTGACTACGAAGGTCTTTGAGACTTATAGCTAAGAGCAAACGCTCTTCATGGTATATAATTGCTCTGGCGTAATCATCTAAGGCTTCACAAGCAACTCCTAAACTCCCTAGTGACTGTTCCTCAGTCCGCTTGTCTTGAAGTTCTCTGGCTAATTGCAAACGCTCTTCATAATAAATAATGGCTTTGGCATAATCACTTAAGGCATAGCAGGCATTAGCAAGATTCTTGAGTACATGAATAGCACTACGAAGATTTTTCAGAGAGCGTGATATAACTACACATTTTTCATAGTATGCGATCGCTTTCGGGTAATCGTCCAATGCATACCAAGCATTACCCAGATTTTTGAGTACTTGTTCCTCACCCCAATGATCTTGGACTTCCTGTAAAATTGCTAAACTTTGCTCTTGATAAGTGATTGCCTGTGCAAAGTTACCTACAGCTTTATAAACTAATCCTAGATTATTTAGGGCCGCTACTTGACTCCGCTTGTCTTGCTCCTGCTGGGTGATTTTCAAACACTGTTCTAAAAACTGAATAGCTTTGTCATAGTCGTTTAGGTGTCGGTAAGCATTACCTAAATGAGACAACACTTGCATTCTCACCGACATATCTGAAGTATCTCCCATCAAGGAGAGACACTGTTGGCAGTAGGAGATAGTTTTCTGGTAGTCCCCTACTGTATAAGCTATTAATGCTAACAGGGAAAGCACTTTTTCTTGTCTCTGTCCATCCCCAATTGCTTGAAACATTACCAGAGATTGTTCTAGAGAATTGATTGCAGCCGTGAAATCACCAGCTTGCTGCTGTTGAACTCCTTGACGCAGTAGTTTTGATGCTTCTGGTAACTGGTCATTATTTTCTGGTGAAACTATAATTTCTTCTAGGCCTACTTGGTCCAATTCATGGGTAATGGTTTTGTGCTTCCCTAATTTCCCATATGGTGTTGGAACTTTTAAGGAATCTGTATTTTTTAAGTGAGGATTCCATCCGCCTGTAGACATCGACCAAGTCCTGTTAAGTTTGCTGATCTCCTTTAGTATTCCCACAATATTGAATACATTTTCACATTAGCCATGTGCTCTTCTCTACATCTGAGCGCTGTGACTAGAAAGGAGTGTTTCTCGCACTTCCATTAAAATTAATCCCAACATATTTTTACCACTACCATCAGATCCGCAACCCCAGTAGAAATCAATGGGAGAGTTTTCAACGATTTCTTTATGGCCTGTAGAAAGTAGGATTTCTCTAATATCTGCATGGGTTTCAAATTTACGTAGTACCGCTTTCCGCATAATATCGTCTTTAACTTGTTCCCAATCTTGGCGCAGGGGACGGTTTCTTTCACGTCCCATCCTGGCAGCATCTTTAGGGTTTTTTACTAAACGAATTTGTTCTACATGCAAGGTACCGACAAATTTTTGTGCTTGAAAGTAGTGTTCACTTGTAGGCCAGTACAAACCATCTAGCTCAAAACCGTGGGGTGAAAAATTGGAGAAACAGCCATATTGTTCACGAACAGTATAAAAATAAATTGTCATATATTGGACTGCTAAAATTAATATAAATATCGATGAATATAATTAAGATTGAGTCTCTAAAATGTTCTATTATAGTAGCAAAATAATTAGATGTCATTATAATCATTAGTAATAATTTTTATTACTGCCTACTGTAATCTCACGGTTATTAATCTTATTTTACAGAAGCTTTTTACAAAAAGCGAGAGTCTACGGCACGGCCAAGCCGAACGCATTCTTGTTGACAACAGCCAAAATATTTGGCATTCGTTGTTTAATTACAAAGGTAAACTAATTTCCTCCCTATCTCTTCTGGCGACAAAATCCAGTCTACAGCAACAGCATTAATTGCCGCTTTTGGCATTACAGGACATTCAGCCGTAGTAGGTTCTTGAACAATTGCTGTTCCCAAACGCGCTTTGATCATTTTTAAACCTTGCACACCATCTTCATTGGCTCCTGTTAATATCACTCCAATCACTTGTTCGCCATAAACATCAGCAGCAGACTCAAACAAGACATCGATTGAAGGTCGAGCATAGGAAATCGGCTCATCAGTAGAAAGAGCAAAATCACCAGATTCCACTAACAAATGGTAATCAGCGGGTGCTAAATAAACATATCCTGGTAAAATTTTATCTTTGTCTTCGACCTCTCGAACTTTTAAAGATGTATATTGCTGCAAAAAATCGCTTAAAGTATTGTAAGAATCTCGATGGCGATGCTGTGCAATTACTATAGGTAAGTTTAATTCTTTAGGTAGCTGCTCCAGCAGATTTTTCAAGGCAGATAAGCCACCTAATGATGCACCTATGACTACAATTTTAAACACCACTAATTCAACCTCCGATAGAGCTTTTCACCTTTGACAAGCTCTTGGTATTGATGGTCATGGGGAGTAAAACGAATTGATTCTTGCCTTCCTAAACCAAGAATACCAAAAGGACAAAGGCTATTATAAAAAAGTTCATGTACGCGCTTTTGTAGGGTTTGATTGAAGTAAATTAAGACATTGCGACAAATGATAATATGAAACTCATTAAAAGAACTATCCGTTGCCAAGTTATGTTGAGCAAAGACAATATTTTCACGCAAAGATGTACGAAAAATTGCACTGTCATAAGCTGCGGTATAGTATTCTGAAAAAGACTCCTGTCCACCTGCTTTTAGGTAAAGTTGGGTGTAATCCTGCATGAGTTTGAGAGAAAAAATGCCAGTTTTAGCTTTTTGCAGCACTTTTTCGTTAAAGTCAGTAGCATAAATCCGACAACGTTGGTAAAGCTTTTCCTCCTGTAATAGAATTGCCATTGAATAAACTTCCTCTCCCGTTGAACATCCAGCGTGCCAAATGCGAATAAAAGGATAGGTACGCAAAAGCGGAATTACTTCTTTTCTCAAAGCTAGATAGAAGCTAGGGTCACGAAACATTGAGGTAACATTTACTGTTAGACTTAGCAAAAATCTTTCTAAACATTTACTATCATGCAACACCCGTGCTTGTAAATCTGAAACACTTGCACAGCCTTCTATTTTGATAAAATTATGGATACGACGTTTGAGAGAAGATAAAGCATAATTGCGGAAGTCGTAACCCCAGTAACGGTAAACTCCTTCAAGTAGTAACTGAATTTCAATCTCCTCTAGTTTTGCTTTAGGTGAAGTCATAACAGGGACAAAAGAAGATTAATAAGTCTTCTTGCTGTAAATATCCAAAAATAAGCTATTCCCATTAATTAGTAAACCATGTTTTTCAAATATTATCTATTACTACTAATCGGCTAGCAATGACAATTGTGGCTCCAACGCAATCATTATTTAAATGATTTATTTGATATTTCTATAGTGAAAGTCGAACATGATTAATCTGTACTGCTGCAACAGTCTTTCTGGCTATTTCTTTCGAGGTATTCATTAGTATGTAGGTTTTATCTCAATACTTTTACATATCTAAAATAAAATTTTACTAATGAATTTACGACTCCCTAAAGTGGGATGAAGATATTACCTAAAGTTATAATTTTTATATGTTTATTACCACTAAATTACCAATGAAATATTAAATAAATTTAAAATATTTTTTATGCTAAAAAAACAAAAACCAGGTTTTTTAAATAAACCTGGTTTCTCTTGTTAAGGGACTTCTAACAAATAAAATATACAGTAACGCACCAGCACTATCTCTAGCGGTGCCGTACTCTCGGCGATAACACACCCTACAAATTGAATATTTTTTTAATTGGAAATCCCTAACTCAATTTACTGTTTTACATCTACAAATGATTTTCCTGTAACCCCCTCAGAAGCAAAAAAATAAAAATTCTATATTAATTACGCTCAAATTCATTTGGCACAATGTTTTCAGATGATTTACTTGTATCTTATAATGCTATGTTATATGAAAAAAGCACATCACACTTCAGAACCAAAAATAGCTTAATCGATTCTTCCTCAAGATTTACCCTGGTCATCCGCAAGATTGCAATCTACAAGATTAAAAGTTAAGGGTCAAACAATGTATGTTACTGATACAACCAAACCCGCAGCAGGGAAAGCAATTGCTCGGTGTCTACGGGTTTGGTAATATAATCTGATGCTCCAGCTTCGATACATTTTTCCCGATCGCCTTGCATTGCTTTTGCAGTTAAAGCAATTATCGGTAGAGAGCGGAATTGCTCTTGCTGACGGATAGCACGAGTTGTTTGATAACCATCCATTTCTGGCATCATTATATCCATTAACACAATATTTACATCAGAATTCCCTTGCAGAGTCGCAATCCCATCTTTACCATTCTCCGCAAATACTACTTGCATTTGGTAGCCTTCTAACAAGCTGGTCAGAGCAAAAATATTCCGCACGTCGTCATCTACAATTAAAATCTTTTTATTTGCAAGTATGGGGTCGGAACTGCGGAGTTGCTCTAGGATGTGCCGTTTAGATTGGGGTAAATCTGCTTGAATGCGATGTAAAAATAAGGCAGTCTCATCAAACAAACGTTCAGGCGATCGCACATCTTTAATAATTATTGTCTCAGCTAATCGTCGCAATTGGGTCTCTTCTTGGCGGGAGAGTTCTTTACCTGTGTAGACAATGATCGGGATTTTCAACCAGTTGGGTTGTTGTTTAATTTGCTCAATGAGTTCCAACCCAGTCATATCAGGTAGACCCAAATCCAGCACAATACAATCAATACGCTGGGATTGCAATGTAGCTAAAGCTGCTGCTGCTGTATGTACTGCCGTACTGTGAACGTCGCTATTGCCGATTAGCTCAATAATACTGCGGGCTTGTACTGGGTCATCTTCAATTACCAGCAGATTTTTCACCTTACGCTCAACAAAGCCCTTAATATCAGTTAGAGCTCCTATGAGTTGTTCTTTAGTAACAGGCTTTTGTAAATAAGCGATCGCTCCTAACTCTAACCCACGTTGCTGCCGATCATCAATAGAAAGTATATGTACGGGAATGTGGCGCGTTTGTGAGTCATGTTTGAGCCTGTCTAGCACCATCCATCCATCCGTATCTGGCATACAAATATCTAAGGTAATCGCATCGGGTTTAAACTGTTGTGCTAGCGCTAAACCTTGTTTGCCGTTTAAAGCCACCACAACTTTAAACCCTTGTTGTCGTGACATTTCCAGTAAAATGCGGGCAAATTTCACATCATCTTCAATCACTAGCAAAACTCTATCACCGACTTGAATCGCTTCTCTGTCGTCTGCAACTTCGATTTGGGGAGTGAGAGACACGGGGAGTGCGGGAGATGGCGTAGCTTCTGGAGGTGGGGAAATTTTCTTTTTGTCTTCTAAAATATCGCCTCCACCTTGTCCCTGAGTGCGAATTCCCTGCATTGGTAAATACAGCGTAAAAGTGCTTCCCTGTCCTAGTTGACTAACCAGATCAATTCTCCCACCTAGCAAATGAGCCAGTTCCCGACTGATAGATAAACCTAAGCCTGTTCCGCCATATTTGCGGCTGGTTGTACCATCTGCTTGTTGGAATGCTTCAAAAATTAGTTGCTGTTTATCAGTGGGAATGCCAATACCTGTATCGCTAACTGCAAAAGCAACCGTATCTGCTTTTACCATGCTAATTTGTAATGCCACTCCTCCTTGTTCGGTAAACTTAAAGGCGTTTGCCAACAAATTATTCAAAATTTGTTGTAGGCGTTTTAAGTCAGTATTAAATCTCTGTGGTAATTTGTCGTTAATTTCTATATGAAAACTCAGCCCTTTCTCTTGCGCCACTTGACGAAAGTTTGCCTGGAAATAACTTTGAATAGTTACAAAGCCGATTTCTTGATTCTCGACGATAAGCTTACCAGACTCAATTTTAGCTAAATCTAAAATATCATTAATCAATCCCAATAAATCATTGCCAGCACCATAAATTGTTTGGCTATATTCTATTTGTTTATTCGTTAAATTACCCTCATTATTTTCTGACATTAATCGCGCCAATATTAATAAGCTATTCAGCGGTGTCCGCAACTCATGGGACATATTGGCTAAAAATTCGGATTTATATTTGGAAGATAAAGTTAATTGTTTAGCTTTTTCTTCTAAAGACAGCCTTGCTTGTTCAATTTGTTTATTCTTAACCTCTACTTCCCGTTTTTGTACTTCTAGTAATTCTGCCTTTTCTTCTAACTCTTCATTTAATTTTTGTAATTCTTCGTTGGATTGTTGTAATTCTTCTTGTTGTTGCTTCAAAAGTAATTGCGATTCTTCTAAATCCTGAGCCTGTTCTTGTAAACGTTGATTACTCAACTTTAGTTCTTGTTGTTGATTTTGCAATTCCTCTGTTAAATCCTGAGATTGCTGGAGTAGTTGCTGCGTAAGCATATCAGACTTAATCGCATTTAACACCACGCCGATGACTTCGCTAACTTGCTCTAAAAAAGTTAACTGTAATTCCTGAAACTTTTGAAAAGATGCTAGTTCAATGACAGCAGTTACCTGATCTTCAAATAATACAGGCAAGACAATAATATTTAATGGTGTAGCTTCCCCCAAGCCAGAACTAATCCGAATATAATCATTAGGAACTTGTGTAAGTAATATTCTTTGCTTTTCTAAAGCACATTGTCCTACCAATCCTTCCCCTAAGCGAAATTGATTTGCTAAATTTTTCCGTTCGCTGTAAGCATAGCTACTAAATAGCTTCATCACAGGCTGATCTTCTACGGAATCCATCACATAAAAAACGCCCTGTTGCGCTCCTACTAAAGCAGCTAACCGCGATAATATCAATTGCGTGACATTAACTAAATCTCTCCGTCCTTGAAGGGTATTACTCAACTCAGCAAGGTTCGACTTTAACCAGTTTTGCTCCTCGTTAACTTGCTTAGTTTCCCGCAAATTAACCATCATCTGATTGAAACTGCGTGTTAATATGCCTACTTCGTCTTGGCGTTCTGTATTTGGTAAGTTCATCGACAAATCACCATCAGCAATCTTTTCTGCTATGCGAGAAATTTTCTCCAGAGGTTTAGAGATATTTCGCGACAGCAGATAGCCAATTAAAGCTATCAATGTAAAAGATAGGGGAATCCCGTAGACGATAGTAGCAGTAGTTTGTCTTGTTGCTGTTTGTGCTTGACTCGAACGTTTCGCTAATAATTGACGCTCTTCTTGTTTCATGTCCTGAGTCAGGTTGTGGATTTTATCCATCAACTGCTTTCCCTCATTGACAAGTACCAACTTCTGAGCAGCTTCAAAGCCTTGATTTTGGCGCGCCTTAATCACCTTTTGCATAACATTTACCCTTTGGGTGATTAGCGGCTCTAACACATTGAGTCGCCGTTCTTGATTGGGGTTATCAGCGGTTAACTTGCGGAGTTGTTGGATAGGTTGCTCTAAGGATGCGATCGCACTCTCATAAGGTTCTAAATATGGTTTTTCTCCAGTAATTATGTAACCACGCTGTCCAGTTTCAGCATCTTTAATTTTGGAACTCACTTCGTCCAACAGTCCCAGCACCTGGTATGTATGGTTTTCCCAATACGAAGTTGTTATTAGTTCTTGCGTAGTGCGATAGGAGACGAAACCAATCGCGCTTAAAATTGCCAGGCCCAAAGCGAAACTAGCCCCTATTTTGCTGCCAATCTTCAAATGGTTGAACATTTCTCGTGTCAAATGCGACTATATCGGCTTTCGAGTATGACTTTTTATATCCTGTTCCCAGCAACAAAGCCATAGAAGACATTGCAGAGTTGGTAGCAACTCAATAGCTTTTAAAGCATACTCTAAAATGTTTTAATATTTTTTAGAGTATTTTAACATAAAGTAATATTAGATAATTAATGATGAAAAATAAGTTCATAAAAGCTGTTATTCATTCTAGAGATTATCACAGTTGATTCTGGAGAATTAAGTGAATAATCTCTAGATTTTAACTTGCGATAGAGCATGAAATAATTATCATGCATTATAAATTGAACTAGAGGCTAAATTAAATAAAAAAAGGTGATTGAAATGAGTGCAAATTGTTTGACAAGACCTAAATTTGCCCAAGGGCAAACAGTAGAATTTATCGGCGGGATGGGAATGATCGTGAAGTGCAACCCTAATTCTAAGGCTTGGGCTTATCTTGTAGAAATGGAAATGGGAGCAGAGCCAGAAATGGGTAGGATTGGTTATGAAACCACGATTGTGTTATTTGAAACGGATATTGCCTTGTTAAAAAATCAGCTTGTTGCCGCCTAAATCTAAAGCTGAGTTTGCTCAAGATAATTATTGAGTTGAGGATTATGAATCAAAAATTAGCTCAACGTAAATCAAGTATACGAAAACATAGTTTTTATATTTTGGTGATGTAACAGCCCTGAAATGGGCTGTTTTTTAATGAATATTTAAATAAATTCCTGAAATTATTAGATTATCAGTTCGTAATCAGCAGGCTTTGCGCTTAAAAACTCAGGACTAAAATTCTGACTACGAAATTATTTATCCCTGAGCGATACCAGTAGAGTACTGCAAAAGCTATCACGCACGCTGATGAAATCAGGATGGTGATTACTTCCTGAATGCAGCCTATCGCCAGATGCAGAACTTTTATCTAGCGATAGAACTGGCAAAGCATCTACCTATATCTAGAAATTATTCATTGAAATCTTCAAGATGAGTTTAGCTATGTAAAAACTATATATAGTGAATCATAAAAAGCTGATTAATTATCTTCTCTAGATAGAATCGCTAAAAAAAATAACAGGATAATCTATAAATATTGAATGACTTAAGCGCCTTAAACAAATCATTAAAACAATAGGAGAGAATTATGAGTTTGGAAAATAGAGCTAAAGCTGTTGCCAAAAATATCGAAGGTAAAATTCAAGAAGCTGTCGGTGAAGTCACTGGCGATCCAAATGATAAAGCTGAAGGCCAAGCAAAGCAAGTAGAGTCTCAAGTGCGCCATACAGCCGAAAACTTCAAAGATGAAATCAAGAAAGCTGTAGATTAATTAAGATTTATTGAGTAAGAAGGTATAGAAGAATGTAAATAATAAATATAATTTTCTCTGCCTTCTTCCTCTAAAAAATCATATTCTGCCTGATGTAAAGCGGGTTTTGAATGAATACAGCAATCAAATTGCCAATTTAGGTTTAAATAATTAATAATTACGGGTTAAAAATTCATGATAAATGTTGCCTTTGCTTACTTTTTTACAGAAGCATATTTAACCACAGAAAGTAGTTAGTTTTAGTTACTCGCTCATTCTCACAGTTGTT
The DNA here is from genome assembly GCA_034530935.1 of Aulosira sp. DedQUE10. Lineage (GTDB taxonomy): Bacteria > Cyanobacteriota > Cyanobacteriia > Cyanobacteriales > Nostocaceae > Aulosira. The sequence continues at coordinate 25,668 of JAVRCF010000074.1, forward strand.
TTGCTTGTAGGTATTGTTGTGTCTGCCATGATTGGCTCTATTGCTTGGTATAACTTTAAACGTCCTGTAGGTTGGGAAGATAAAGAACGCCCTGACTTTCTACCAGAGGTTGATAAGTAATCTAATCCGCGTTTCCTTTTTTGCCATAAGTTTATGATAGTGTTCGCTAATTTAAAAAGCGGACACTATTTTATTATTTATATAAATTGCTGACTTTTCACGGTATCTGGAAAACCTTACTTCCATTCCTATCTCCTGCAAGGAGAGAGGCTTTAAGTTCTCCCACTTCCCTACTAGGGAAGGGGGCTGGGGGGTTAGGTTTCGCGTTAGCTTTTCCACATGACGTGAAAAGTCAGATATAAATTGGTATAATTCACTAAATTCAGGCGGTGCGTTACGGCACATCATGTATTTTTGGCTGAAATATATGCATCTCAAGCGCCGTAACACACCCTACATTATTGAATTTCCTACTCAATATATTTAGGTTTCTACTTCTAATTTGACGGCTTGTTCCATAGGCAAAGTTATAGTAAATTTACTGCCATGCTCAGGTTCAGATTGCACGGTAATTGAGCCTTGATGTGATTCGATAATGTAGCGAGAGAGGTACAGCCCTAAACCACTACCTGAACCTAAATGTTTACCTGGACGAAACCGCTCGAATAAAATTGCTTGGTGTTTTTGAGAAATTCCTGGGCCTGTATCTTGAATTTCAATTCTCACATTATTTGTAGCTAAACTTAGAAGAATATTTATATAACCTGTTGTTGTAAATTTAATTGCATTGCCAATAATATTAGTTAAAACTCTTCGTATTTCTATACGGTCAGCTATGACTGTAGTTAATGTTTCTTGCTCTGCGTTGAGATTTTCTGGTAGTTCAGCTTTTAAAACTAAGTTTTTTTCTTCCGCCAGGGGCTTCAATTCTTGCGTTACTTCACCAACTAATTGTTGAATATCAAATGTAGAGAATCTTAAGTTTTTAGAACCAGCTTCATGTCTATAAACTTCTAGCAAGTTATTCACCATTTCTAGCAAATCTTGATTGCTGCCAATCATAGTATCAATAATTTTTGCAAAGTCTGATGTTACAGAGCAAAACATTCCTTCTCGCATTAATTTTAATACTCTATTGGCAGCCGCAAGAGGTGTTCGTAAATCGTGAGTAAACCGCGAGGCAAAATCTTCCCGCAGACTCGCCATGTGGTCACGTTCATCTATACTGTGTTTGAGACGTAAAAGAGAACGAACCCGTGCATTTAGCTCATCTGGATCAAATGGTTTACGAATAAAATCATCAGCACCCGCATCGAGCCCCTCAACAACGCTAGAGTATATGTGAGCAGTAATCAATAATATGGGTATGTATGGCAAATTTTTATTTTTTCGTATACGGCGCGTAAATTCATAACCATCTAGTTCTGGCATCATAATATCCAGAAGTATTAAGTCTGGTGGTGACTGCTCAACTATAGTCAAAGCGTTTTTGCTATTTTGCGCCAAAATAACTTCGTAGTTATCTTCTTGTAAAACTGTTTCTAGGAGTACTAAATTGTCATAAACGTCATCAACAACCAAAATTTTGTCTTTTTTTACAGATTGATATAGTGACATGGCTATTAAAAAAATAAACTGTTGAATCTTATTAAGTTAAGTTAACTCTTTTTTGGATACAAATTTAATTAATTGACTAAAATTTTATTGTCATCTATCTTAAGACTTCATTTTTAACTTAAATTATTTTAAGTTAAAACATCAATCTATTGAGAGGTGCATAAAAAGTAGACTTTAAAAGTTGTTGATAAACGTTTTGCTTAGTTATTGGAACAGTAAAAATTTTCAGACTGAAGGTAGATGTATTTTTTTAGGCATTTGTCATCATCTTCCTTTTGGTATAAACTTCAAAGTAAAATAGCAAAGATATTTTATTCTGTACTTTAGATAGATCCGGGTAGAGGTAACAGCCATGAGTGAGATTAAGGTCGTTGTGATTGAAGACCACAACCTTACCAGAATAGGCTTACAGGCTGCTTTACAAGCCGAGGCAGATATCAAAATTATTGGTGAGGCTGCCAACGCGGCGGATGGATTGCAACTTTTATTGACGCTGAAGCCAGATGTTGCCACTATCGATATTGGGTTGCCTGATATGGATGGTATTGAATTGACGCGCAGGTACAGGCAATGTCAACAGCAGAATCAAGACCTCACTACAAAGGTTCTAATTCTCACAATGCAAAACAGCGAGGAAGCTGTTTTGGCGGCTTTTGGGGCGGGTGCAGATTCTTACTGTATGAAGGATATTGAAAGAGACAGGTTAGTAGATGCGGTCAAAACAACTTATACAGGTAGTCCGTGGATTGACCCGACAATAGCGGATATCGTACTCAAACAGGTACGCCAAGATGATGGTTACGGCGGAACAAGTGGTAAAAGGGTATTAATTGATGGACTTGACTCAGAAATTGAGAAAACTATAGAAACTTCTTCTTTGACTCCACGAGAAATGGAAGTTTTAGAGTTGATTGTTGCTGGGAGTGATAATGCAGAAATTGCTCAAAAACTGTATTTGACTGTGGGTACTGTTAAAACTCATGTTCGCGGGATTTTGAGTAAACTTTGTGTTGCTGATAGAACGCAAGCGGCTGTTAGGGCTTTGCGTGGTGGTTTGGTGCATTAAAAAAATTTGTAATTCGTCATTGATAAGTGGTTAGGCAAAATTTAAGTTACAGGTGAAGGCAAGGCAACAGGCAACAGGGTAGAGAATGTGTAATTAATTTTGTTTAGGAAAGTAGGAAAAGTCTGATATAGGACTCCTATTTGATTTTTGAAAAAAACTCGGTACATCTTAATCTTCTAGAACCCTCTTGCCTGTTGCCTTGTGCCTCTTGCCTACTAAGCCAAGTAATTTCTCCGAATCAAACCGGATTGCTATATGTAGTGGATATGTGACACTTTCAAATGCAGAACTAGGGTTATAAATACCTCAATAATTCACCTTAGAAGATTAGAAATCAAGCTTGATGTGAATTAGAAACACTTATTATTTTATCAAGGTTTTTAGATTAACCCAAAATCACTGTTTTCTGGCTATCTATAAAATTACAAGGGTTTCAAGCCTTAATTTACATAAAACGTAAACATTTTTTTATAAAGATTATATAAACTATATATTAAGAATATATTAAAAATCGTAAAAACACTGTGATATTTTTGTGGTACATGATAGATTTCTCAGTAAAATTAACTATCAATCATGAATTGTGTAAATTAATAACCAATTAAAAATTGTTGTAATTTTTAATTGGTTAGCCCGTGAAGTCTTAGGGATTCTCTCTGAAACTGACATGGGCGGGGAACGAGTGTTATCCGCAGATTTCTGGTTACGGTTTTAAAGTGCTTATATATTTTTCAAGGTTGATAATTCATTGTCCTCTACCTAAATAAAAAAATGCTGATCACTACGCAAACAAACTAGTAGCTAGCAGACTTTTTATGTGTTTTTGATCTGCATTTCATGATTAACACTTGAATTTAAAATAACTTTGAAAAACATCGCTTTTCAACGATAAAAAACCAGAGCAAATTAAGCCATAACTGACTTCGCTTTGAATTTATGAATTTAATTAGGGTCTCACCATGAAAAACAGTAAATATTTGATGACACAAAACAAGCATTCTATTTCCGATGATAAATCACGCATTCTGATAGTATCAATGCGTGAAATTGCTAATCTAGTTGGTTATTGTAGCTTATATGAATTTGAAGATGTAATCTCCGATGCTGATGCTGTAGATATACTCAAACCATTGAGTGGCGACGAAGATGTCGTGCGAAAAATCTACAAGCTTGCTAAGTATTTGACTAATTCCAAAGCCTTAGCAGAGTTCCTCGTACCTGGGACTAATCCATACTTTCTTGAGCAAGAGTATGAATTGTTCTTTCCCATATTTAATTCTCCCTATGAACTGTTCGCACTGCATTCATTTAAAAACTGGCGGCAAAAATGTAGCAAGGCAGTTTGTTACATAGACGAATTTTGGGGATCTTATTTTCAGCCATCTAGTTACTATTTTCTAGAATTTCTAAAAGATTTTGATCATATTTTTCTTGGCAATCAAAATTCTATCGAAGCGATCACTAAATTTACAGGTCGTCCTTGTACCTATCTACCGCCAGGGATAGATACATTAAAATTCACTCCCTATCCCCTATTACCTTATCGCAGTATTGATATTTGCAATTTGGGTCGTCGTTCACCCATAACCCATCAAGCCTTATTAGAGTTTGCACAACAGCAACAACTTTTTTATTACTACGATACTATCAAAGCTTCGGCAACTAAAAATGCTGCTAAACAACAAACTTTTGCGGTGAACAATCCGAGAGAACACCGCATTTTATTGGCTAATGTAATTAAGAGAAGCCGTTATTTCTTTGCCAATCGCGCACGAATTAATGAGGCGGAAGCTACAAAAAATAAGCAAGAGTTTGGTCCTCGCTTCTTTGAGGGCGCGGCAGCTGGCGCAGTCCTAATTGGCGATCCTCCCATGACAGAGGAGTTTGACAAACATTTTGATTGGCCTGATGCGATTATCAAGGTTCCCTTTGATGCTCCTGAAATCGGCGAGATTATTGCTGACTTAGATGCTCAGCCCGATCGCTTGGCAAGAATTAGAAAAGATAATGTTGTCAACACGCTACTGCGACATGACTGGGTATATCGTTTCCGCAAAGTTTTTGAGACCATAGATGTTAAACCTAGTGAAATCATGTTGTCAAGAGAGGCTCAGTTGAAAAACCTAGCCAATCAGATCCAGCATATATCTCATGCATCATTAGTGCGTTAGGCGATAAGCTTCAGATAAGCGCTCTTCATATACGTTGTGGTTTGGGAAAAGAGGAAAGGTTTAACTTCACCCTTTTCCCTTTCTCCCTGAACCAAACCGTATTGGATAGGGTTAGTGACTTGTTTAGATTTATTATTGAGATAAGAATTTATCGAATTTTTGGGTTAAAAAAAGAATTATACCAATAATGTTAGGAAATGAGGTACAAAGTGTCCTAGCTTCAGCCCCATCACTATCCTCTTGCCCTTTTTTCATGCATAGTGGTGTACAAAGTTCATTGAGATTGCTTCTTGCCTCCTGTATTTTAAAACTTCATAATTTTTTAGTTAAGAACTCTTGTGTTACGTGTTTTGATGTAAGAAGTTACTGAAAAATCCTGAAGTCAACAATCAACTTGTAAAAAATCGATATTCACTAATAAAAAATCGAAAAATTTAAAAGGTAACAGATTAAACTAGCCGATATAACTTGCCTTAGACACATTTTATTAAAGCAGGGTGCTACTATGAAAAAAGATAAATATTTGATAACAGAGAAATTTCATTCATTTTTCCATGAAAAACCACGCACACTGATAGTATCAATGCGTGAAATTGCTAATTTAGTCGCTTTTTGTACCTTATATGAATTTGAAGATGTAATCTCCGATACTGATGCTGTTGATATGCTCAAACCATTGAGCGACGACGAAGGTGTCGTGCGAAAAATCTACAAGCTTGCTAAGTATTTGACTAATTCCAAAACATTAGCAGAGTTCTTAGTTCCTGGATTTAAACCATACTTTCTTAACCAAGAGTATGAATTGTTCTTTCCCATATTTAATTCTCCCTATGAACTGTTCGCACTGCATTACTTCAAAAATTGGCAGCAAAAATGCAGCAAGGCAGTTTGTTATATAGTCGAAATTTGGGAATCATATTTTAAGCCATCTAATCTCTATTTTTTGGAGTTTTTAAAGGATTTTGATCATATTTTTGTCGGTACGAAAAATTCTACAGAGGCGATCGCTAAAATTACTGGTCGTCCTTGTACTTATTTACCACCAGGCATAGATACATTAAAATTCACTCCCTATCCCCTATTGCCTTACCGCAGTATTGATGTTTGCAACCTGGGTCGTCGTTCATCGGTAACCCATCAAGCCCTATTAGAGTTTGCACAACAGCAACAACTTTTTTATTACTACGATACTATCAAAGCTTCTGGAATCCAAAATACTGCTAAACAACAAACCTTTGCGGTGAACAATCCGAGAGAACACCGCATTTTATTGGCTAATTTAATCAAGAGAAGCCGTTATTTCTTTGCCAATCGCGCACGAGCTAACGAAGTGGAAGCAACAAATCAGCAAGAGTTTGGTTCTCGCTTCTTTGAAGGTGCTGCTGCTGGCGCAGTCATGATTGGTGATCCTCCGATTACAGATGAATTCGACAAATATTTTGATTGGCCTGATGCGATTATCAAGATTCCCTTTGATGCTCCTGAAATAGGCGCGATTATTGCTGACTTAGATACTCAGCCCGATCGCTTGGCAAGAATTAGGAAAGATAACGTTGTCAACTCACTACTGCGACATGATTGGGTATATCGCTTGCGGACAATTTTTGAGGCAATAGATGTTAAACCTAGTGAAATCATGTTGTCTAGGGAGGCTCAGTTGAAGAACCTAGCCAATCAGATCCAGCAAATGTCTGATCCATCATTGGTTCTTTAGAAGGGAAATGGGGACTGGGGGGAAAATGCCTAATCCCCAATCTCCCATGCCCAATTCACCAGATTTCCGGTAAAATCAAGATCCTAAAGACTGTGGATCGGGAGAAACTAGGGGTGTCTACACTCGGCGTAAACATTGACCACATTGCGACCATTCGGCAAGCACGGCGAACGGTGGAACCAGACCCCGTAGCAGCAGCAGTGTTGGCAGAATTAGGGGGTGCAGATGGGATTACGGTGCATCTGCGGGAAGATAGACGGCATATTCAAGACAGAGATGTGCGACTCTTACGGCAAACGGTGAGAACGCACTTAAATTTAGAAATGGCAGCTACCGAGGAAATGCTAGGAATTGCCCTCGGTATCAAACCTGATTATGTCACTTTAGTACCAGAAAAACGCGAAGAAGTAACTACAGAAGGTGGTTTAGATATTGTCGGGCAAATTGCCAAAATAGGTGAGATAGTTGATAAATTGCAGAGTGCTAGCATTCCAGTAAGTTTATTTATTGATGCCGAACCGTCACAAATTGCAGCATCTGCCAAAGTGCAGGCGAAGTTCATTGAACTGCACACTGGGCAATACGCTGAGGCTACCGATGAAACAAGTCGCAAGCAAGAGTTAGCCGTGTTAGCTAAAGGGTGCGAGCAAGCGATTCAGGCTGGATTGCGAGTTAATGCTGGTCATGGGCTTACCTACTGGAACGTTTATCCTGTGGCTAATCTTCCAGGGATGGAAGAACTCAACATTGGTCATACCATCATTAGTAGAGCAGCTTTAGTAGGTTTAGAAAGAGCTGTTCGCGAGATGAAACAAGCCATTCGAGGCGAACTGTAAACAGTGAACAGTAAACAGTTAATGGCTAACAGTTAATTATGAAGAGTGCTGAGTTAAAAGTGCTGTAAAGCCCTGCGGGCATGGCTGCGCTTAGAGCGTAGCTGGGCCTAAGCCCGTCCTGAGTGAAAAAATAGGACACAAACACTGGAGTAAGTGCCGTGTATATCAATAGTCAGTACTTTTTACTTTACTCAGCACTCAGGACTCAGCACTCATTACTCAGCACTCAGCACTCATTACTCAATCAACGCTTAGAGGGGTCATAACTGCGAAATCCAAAAATTGGGGACACCATCTTAAGCAAAGACTTCTATGAGCGCAACACAATCTAACAGCCTTCCACTTTGGGTACAGGATCGGGATAAAGTTATTGAAGGAAGTACTGATGCCCAATGGCGCTATCAAGAACCTCCTGATTATTCTCGCTCTAAAGAGAATTTGGCCAAAGAAAGTACACGTAATCACTTAGACGGTACTTTAGAAGCGATCGTACAAAACCTTGTTAGAACCTTCGAGATGGAGGTATCTTTCAAAACTAACCCACAGCAGTGGTTGTCTATTGTGAATGACCAGTTTCGTGTGAGTACTAATGGAGGTCAAGAATACACCGCTACAGATTTATCAGCCCAAGGTACTTACAATTTATTTATGGCTGATTCAGAGCATTACAAAGCGTCTGCTGAAACCTTTGAATCATCCGCCAAACTCTTCCACTCAACATTTCCTCAAGGATTTCCTTGGGAAGTTTTGGAAGTTTTCTCGGGGCCACCAAACGTAACATTTAAGTGGCGACACTGGGGACATTTTAACGGTGCATACAAAGACTATGCACCAACTGGAGAGACAGTAGAAATTATCGGCATGAGCATTGCTAAAGTTACCGATGACTTGCGGATAATTTCAGTGGAACACTACTTTGACAATACGCTATTTTTAGACAAGCTAACAGCTGGCGACAAACTATCAAGTAGTGAAATCAAGGCAAGTACTTGTCCCTTCAGTTCTTGGTTTAAAAAACTCAAGAAGAGTTAATTTTTAAGGGTACAGTATATACACTGTACCCTGGCATTAATCATTAACAACCACAGGATGAAAATGAAAACATACTATTACGTTTTGGCAAGTCAAAAATTTTTAATACATGAAGAACCTTTAGATGAGGTACTGAAGGAACGTACCCGTCATTACCACGAACAAGAAAAAGAAATTGATTTTTGGTTGGTGAAACAGCCTGCTTTTTTAGAAGCACCAGAAATGACAGAGATTAAAGCCAAGTGTCCTCAACCCTCTGTTGCAATTATTTCTACCGACCACCAATTTATTACTTGGCTCAAACTGCGATTGGAATATGTGATTGTAGGGGAGTTTCAAGCGCCTTCTGTGACAATCTCTGATGCTTTAGCATCTCTAGCTACCGTGTCCTAATATACTATGGGGCATTGGGCATGGGGCATCTTTTCGTTCCCTTTCTCCCTCATCTTCCTTATCCCCCTGCTCCCCTGCTTCCATCCAGGGGAACAAAATATACATTGATGAAATCTTTTAAGAAAATCTTCTTTATGTGTGAGACTGTTGTGCAGAGATTTCCGAATTTACCACATGCTGTAGTATTTGCGATCGCAGGATTGATCGGTGGTATGAGTTCTGTTACCGCTCAACAAGCACTTCCTGCTTGTCAGCCTCCAAATGCTGGTGAGTATCTTTTATTAATCGTTAGTCCCACAGCAGATAATCAGAAGCAACTGCGTAATGCCTTACCTAATGAACTAAAAAGCACCACCTGTCAATATCTCAACGATACAGTGACACGGATAGGTGGGTTTAACAAAATTGATGATGCTCAACGATGGGCAAGATATATCAACAATATTGTCGGTTTATCTGGCATTATCACCACTAAACCCGCAGACGTGCAAACACCTCAAGCCGTAACCTATAATCCTCAGGCTCTGGGAGAAGGCTATGCTGTTTTGGTAGATTATTTCAACCGTCCAGAACTTGTATCTACTGTAGAACAAGCAGTTGGTGGTGATGTAGGTTTTGCTTCCTATGGACAACGCCCTTACTTGCTGGCAGTTTACACCACCAACCAAAAAGAAGCGTATAGCACATTGCAGAAGCTCAATGAACGCGGCTTTGTGGCTTATTTAGTTGATAGTCGTAAGGTAATGCTATTGCGATCAAATGTGCGTTTACAGTAGTGTTCAAGAGCCAAGAGTAAATAGTTAGGAGTCAATAGTTACTGGAGGATGAACTATTGACCATAAACTATGGACTATGAATTAAGAAAGACCCTGCTAACGAAGAAATAGTTATCCCCAAAGCCGACCCAGCTATTACTTGAACTGGTGTGTGTCCCAGCAATTCCTTAAGGCGATCTTGGCTAAAGTCATGTTTTTCATCAAATAATTCATCAATCATTTGATTGAGAATGCGAGCTTGTTTACCTGCAGCTTGGCGAACTCCAGCAGCATCGTACATCACAATGATGGCAAAAATAGTTGCCAGTGCAAAATCAGGCGATGCCCAACCGATAGTTTGCCCAACACCAGTTGCTAGAGAGGTAACTAGAGCCGAATGGGCACTTGGCATACCGCCGGTTGTCACTAAAACACGTACATTGAGTTTGCGATTTTTAATTAGCTCGATGACGAGCTTCATAGCTTGAGCAATCAAACAAGCTACCAGAGCAACCAGCAGCACCCGGTTGTCTAAGATGTCGCCTATGTCCTGCATGGTATTTTGGTTAGGTTATTGACACTCCCCGACCGTCGCGGTCGGGGATTCTTGGATCTTACGACATAACTTGCTCAATCAGACTTGGATCAGAAAGAGTAGAGGTTTCATCTCCCCAAGTGTTGCTTGCGTCTAGCGCAAAGGTTCCTGTGTGCCCCACAGTACCCAATCCTCGACTAAGGATAATCCTAGCTGCGTTTTCATCCCTGTCCATCAGACAACCACACTTGCAAGCATGGGTTCGAGTTGATAAAGTTTTTTTCACAATTTCGCCACAGCTAGAGCATTTTTGGCTACTATATTGCGGGTTTACCGCAACCGTGACTCGTTTAAATACGAGTCCAAAGTACTCAACCCAGACACGGAACTGATACCAAGATGCGTCATTAATAGACTTAGCTAAACAATGATTTTTCACCAGATTTTTAATCCTCAAATCTTCGTAGGCGATCAAGTCGTTAGACTGAACTACGCACCGCGCCAATTTCACAGCGTGGTCTTTACGTTGCCTACTTATTTTAAGGTGGCGCTTGCCCAAAACTTGCCTAGCCTTGCCTCTATTTTTTGAACCTTTTGTCTTTAAAATCCAAAATTGACCGTCGCTAAGCTTACAGTCAAAATCACAAAGCTTTCATGTCTAACGACAAGTTATACCAATTCGCCAAAAGAGGGCAACAGATTCAAACCCCAAAACCTAGATTCTGCCGAAGTTTCTTAATGCAAGAATTTTGCTCCCAAGTCTCGCAGGGAGGCTTCCTCCGAACAGAACTTTCCTTGGCGTAGCCTCTCCCTTTGGGAGAAGACGAATTTTGAATTTTAAATTGGTATTACCCTACGGGCAACCAAGTAATATGCTGTCGTTAATTGGTATAAATTCCCGTAGGGGTTGACTTAGTGATTGCGGCTGATAATAAAATGCGCGATCGCTTTTAAAGGTTGCGCTTGTTCTCCAAAGGAATCTAATGCCGCACAAGCTGCTTCAATTAGCTGTTGGGCTTTGACACGAGATTCTTCAATTCCCCACAGGCTGGGATATGTCACTTTCTGCGCTTTCAAATCCTTGCCAGCAGTTTTGCCTAATTGTTCTTGAGTTGCGGTGATATCTAAAATATCATCCACAATTTGGAATGCCAGACCAATATTCTGAGCATATTGAGTCAGTTTTTGTACATCTTCAGCAGATGCTCCTGCTAAAATACCACCACAAACAACACTAGCTTCCAAAAGGGCAGCTGTTTTGTGGTTATGAATGAAATTGAGTGTCTCTAGGGAAGTATCCAATTTACCTTCCGATTCTAGATCCACCACTTGACCCCCAACCAAGCCAGCAGCCCCTAATGCCCTGCCGAGACGCGCCACTACCTGCAAAACTCTATCTCTAGGCACATTCTGAGGGGTTGCGGTGGCAACAAACTCAAAAGCATAAGCCAACAAACCATCTCCAGCTAAAATCGCGACATCTTCGCCATAAACCTTGTGATTTGTCAGCTTACCCCGACGGTAATCGTCATTATCCATCGCTGGCAGATCATCATGAATTAATGACATTGTGTGGATCATCTCCACCGCACAAGCCGTTGGCATTGCCATTTCAATTGTGCCGCCCATCATTTCACAGGTAGCAAGGCACAGGATCGGACGCACACGTTTGCCACCGGCTAAGAGGGAATAGCGCATCGATTCGTAAATTGTTTCTGGATAGACGATGGGGATCGATTGATCCAAAACAGTTTCGCAAAGCTGTTGTCGTTCTTTGAGATACGCTGATAGGTTAAACGTGGCTGTCTCTGGCATCTTTTTAAGCTTATCAGTTGCTACCATTCTTAAAAATCCTGAAACTTTGGTATTTTTGTCATATACGTCACAATTTTAAGGGGCTTTGGATCTCAAAGCGTGAGTAATTAAGAGTTAAGAATTAGGAAGAATAATTCATAATTCATCATTGATCATTCCTTGCCGCCTTAAATAGCTAGCAAATGTATTTTGCAACAACATAGCGACAGTCATAGGACCAACACCGCCTGGAACTGGGGTGATAAACTCCGCAACGCCAGCTGTTGATTCCCAGTTGACATCGCCGACTAAACGACTTTTGCCACTAGCATTGGTGACGCGATTTATCCCCACATCTACCACAACAGCGCCCGGTTTCACCATTTCACCGGTAATCAATCCCGGAATACCTACGGCTGAAATCACAATATCAGCACTCTGGGTGATGGCTTTTAAGTCCTGAGACTTTGAATGAGCAACGGTAACGGTAGCATCAGCGTCCATAAGCATCAACGCCATTGGTTTACCCACTAAAATACTACGTCCCACTACCACTGCTTGTTTTCTTGGCAAAGAAATTTTATATTCCTGCAACAGCCGCATCACACCAGCTGGAGTACAACTGCGTAAACCTGCTTCTTGGCGCACCAGTCGCCCCAAGTTAATTGGGTGCAGTCCGTCAACGTCTTTATCTGGATCAATTTGATGCAGCAGGCGAATAGAGTCCAAATGTGGAGGTAGGGGTAACTGTACAAGAATGCCATCTACCTGTTCATCTTGATTGAGTACTGCGATCGCATCTTCGAGTTCTGCTTGAGTGGTTTGAGTGGGAAAATGCTTGCCAAAAGAGGCAATACCCACTTGAGAGCAGGCTCGCTCTTTATTGCGTACATAAGCAGCTGATCCTGGATTATCGCCAACCATCAGCACGGCTAAACCAGGAGAACGACCAATTTGTGGTTGTAACTCTGCAACACGCTCTCTTATTTTTAGCTGAATTTTTTCAGCTAAAGTTTTACCATCAAGAAGTTTGGCAGTTTTTGTTTCCATGAGAATTTCCAGCTATATTCGCCTTAAGTCCAAAGACCAACATCTAGCCGGCTGTAGCGGAGTCAACAGTCATCAGTCAACTTTGGCTATTGACTATGATGGTCTTGTTATTTTATGCCGTAGCGTCTCTCAAACAGCAAAATCATACTGTTTATCTTCTCAGATTCACTGTACCATCTCAAATATTTTGGGGGATTGGGGAACTCGGGGTCCCTTCTGGGGAAGGCGGGGCCCCTTTGGGGATAAGGGGCGAAGGGGTAATGGGAATTGGGGATTGGGGGCTGGAAGGGGGAAAATAACAAATGACTAATGACCAATAACAAATGACAAATGACTAATAACAAATGACAAAGGACAAATGACTAATGCAAAAATTTTCTGAAATTCATCGCAATTTTCCCTATCGCTTGGGGTTGGTCTTTTTCTGGGTAGCAGGGCTTTGTAGTTGTAGTAACTTTACACAGTCTGGCTTTAACGTCGGTAATTTCCGTGTTGGTAGTAACGTCACGCCCATTGGGGAGATTAAACCACAACAAAACAATCAGGCTACAGTTTATATCCAAGGTAAAGTAGAAAGGCAAGTGCCACTGGCGAAACGGTGGGCGTATCAAATCGATGACTCAACTGGCAAAATTTGGGTTGTCACCAATCAAACTAAGTTGGCAAAGGGAGACCAAGTAGTGATTAAAGGTAAAGTTCGCTATCAAAGCATACCCCTTGCTGGTAAGGAGTTTGGCGAAGTTTATGTAGAAGAAGATTCTTAATTGTTTGCGAATTATATAAAAATTTATGGAAAATCAGCAGGTGCAGGTTGCGATCGCAATTCTCTACCAAGAAAACAAGTTTCTCATGCAACTGCGGGATAATATCCCTAATATTCTCTATCCTGGCTACTGGGCGCTTTTTGGTGGACATATCGAGTCGGGAGAAACGCCAAATATTGCTGTCAAGCGCGAAATTTTAGAAGAAATCGGCTACGATCACCCGAAATTTACTGAATTTTGCTGTTATTGGGATGATACAGTTATCCGTCATGTCTTTCATGCACCACTCTTGGTAGGTTTAAATCAACTTGTTTTAAACGAAGGCTGGGACATGGGCTTCTTAACACCAAAAGATATTCGCCAAGGTAACTGTTACTCAAAAATCGCTGGTGAAGTCAGACCTTTAGGGCCTATGCATCAGCGAATTATGCTGGATTTTCTCGATAGCAATCAACATTGTGAAGCGTGAATACTTGCTTACAGCTAGGGGAGTTTTTGTCAAGAGTCGGAGAGACGCGATTCATCGCGTCTGTACTCAAAAGTCATTAAATTATTTTTTTCTTGTCCCAATTACCCATTACCAATTACCCAATCCCCGTGGAGTAACCACTAATGCAATCACTAAACAAACTGCCGCGATGGTTAAATATAGGATTGGCATTTCCTATTGCTATTCTCAATGGTTGGCTATTACTTCAGCTTGTGCAATACTTTCAACCTTTGGTAAGTATTTTGGTCGCCGCCATCTTATTAGCTTTTGTCTTGAATTATCCCATCCAATTTCTTCAGGAACGCGGGGTAAAACGTAACTTGGCTATTGGGGTAGTTTTACTTTTGGCTGTAGTAACTTTAGTCGCTTTAGGTATTACCTTAGTACCGCTAATTATCGAACAGCTCAATGAATTAGCTAATATTCTTCCCTATTGGGTTGATTCTGCCAGTCAACAAATCCAAGTTTTCCAAAATTGGGCTGCGACACAACAACTTCCCGTAAATTTGACTGGTATAGCCACAGAAATATTAGAGAGATTGTCTAATCAACTTCAATCTTTTACCGGAAGAATTGTTAGCGTTGCTTTCGATACTATTGGGATTGTTGTAAATGTGCTGTTGGCAGTAGTGTTGACTGTCTACATGGTATTAAACGGCGACCGTTTGTGGGATGGAGTTTTTCAGTGGTTTCCCCCTCACATTGGACTAAAAGTCAGGGAATTACTAAAAGAAGATTTCCATAATTATTTTATTGGTCAGGCAACATTAGGCGCTGTGTTGGGCGTAGCGATGACATTGGCATTTTTAACGCTACAAATTCCTTTAGCACTACTTTTTGGTATAGCTATTGGCTTTTTCTCACTTTTTCCTTTTGGTACAGGAATAGGTATTAGCATAGTCAGTTTTTTAGTAGCTTTGCAAAACATTTGGCTAGGGGTGGAAGTATTAGGTATAGCAGTAGCAATTGACCAAGTGAATGCTAATTTTATTGCTCCGCGTATTCTTGGTAATTTGACTGGCTTAAATCCTGTATGGGTAGTAATTTCTTTACTATTAGGAGCTAAGTTGGGAGGAGTATTAGGTTTGTTAATTGCCATCCCCATCGCTAGTTTTATTAAGGATGTAGCAGATAGCTGGCGCGATGGCGCATTTAGTCAAATAATTGTATCTAATGACCATATTAAACATCCTTCCCCTGTTGAGGTAGCTGATTAAGAAATTTAAAATTAAAAATTAGTTTAAATGTAGGGTGATCTACGCGACAACGCACCGTCAAAAATTCAAGGTGCGTTGCTATAAGGCATAATACCATTTCACTTTCATCATGATACAAATACGTTGGTAAGGGCACGGCAATGCCCATTGGTGTCAACTTAACGTAAAACCCTTATGAAGGCGTGATTCTGAATTTACTCACCTA
>JAVRCF010000075.1:0-41257 GCA_034530935.1 Aulosira sp. DedQUE10
TGAACGCTACGCAATGCAGCTTTAATCACAGATAAAATATTGTAGGCAACTAATGGTCCGCCTTCTACTGCTCGCAAAACCGATAGTCTATGCTCTGTTGCTGCCAGATTATTCCCATCAATTATTTTGACTCGATAACCTGGTAATATCGCTGGCTGTTTGCCGCCTAACTCTTCTATTATTGGTGCTAATTCCTTACTGCTGTAGCGTACTAACCCTTGAGATACCTGTGGCTCTATGCCGTTGATTTTGCTGTAGAATGCTACTTTTGAAACTCCTATTTGTTTAGCAAAGGCTTTGTATGCTGCGCTAATTGATGGGCGGATATTACATCCGACTAAACTCATTATTCCCACTACCGTTGAAAACAATAATTCCTGCGTATATTGCTTTTTTCTTCTGGCTTCAAACAATTCGTCCAATTTTTCGGCACTGAAAATTCTTTCTAATGTTGCTCTGAGCATTACCGTTACCGGACAGCCTTCGATAAAACGCTCGAAAATTGAACTCAGCATCTGACAGCACCCATCAATTATCATTAGCTTGTAGACTTATAATCTCATGTTTGACTTTCTCGTTTGTGAGTGGTTTTTTGCTTCTTTTTGATTACTATTGCTCTAATCCCTTGTTTAGTAAGGGTTTTTGGCATTTATTAGTTCATTTTTTAGTACACCTTAACAGGGGTACCCATTAGCCTTAAGCTTCTTGTAATACAGCTGACTTTTCGCTGTTGGCTATTTGCTGGCGCAAGTCTTGCCATCTGACTCGTTCGAGACTGGGTAATACTACATGAGCTATACCCAATCGCTCTACTGGCCCCAGCCCAACAGACCACATCCCGGCGGCTCTAGCTGCTTCGATGCCAGCTGTGGCATCTTCGACAACAATACATTTTGATGGTGCAACACCAAGTTGTTGGGCAGCAAAGAGGAAGAGGTCTGGTGCGGGTTTGGGTTGGGAGACGCTGTAGCCATCAGCTATGGCATCAAATTTATTTCCAATACCCAAGCGTTGAATTACTGTTTGAGCATTTTTGCTGGATGAACCCAAAGCGACTTTAATTCCCGCAGCGCGTAGTTCCTGTATCAGGTTTTCGACTCCGGGGAGCAAATCATCTGAGGTAATTTTCTCGATTAATTGCAAAAAGTAGCCGTTTTTACGCTCCATCATTTCCTGAATTTGTGTTTCAGTGGCAGGGCGATCGCCTAAAATTTGCATTAAGGTTTCTCTTCTAGGTAATCCTCTGATCGCGTCGTTAGCTTCTCTATCAAAGGGAATACCTTCTTCATCGGCTACTCGCTTCCAACCTAAATAGTGTAACTCTGAGGTATCAGTTAACACACCATCTAAGTCAAAGATTACGCTCTGAATTTCTGGCTGAGAACTTTGCAAAGTATTATCTGCTGCTTGATTGGCAATTTCCATATCTGTTTCTTGTCGCAAGTCGAAGTCATACCACTGGTTATGCCATTGCAGCCGAAATTTTAAGCGTTTCCAACTTGGAGGCAGATGTGGAGAAGCAACTGGGCCGAATTCAGTCATCTTAATGCCACCAAACCCAAATACCACTGCTTGCCAAACTCCTCCAGCACTGGCCGCGTGAATTCCTTCGGCTGCATTCCGCCTGACATCTTCCAAGTCTACCAATGCTGACCGGAGAAAATGTGTATAGGCGTGGGTTGGTTGATTGAGGTCACAAGCTAAGATGGCATTAATTGCTGGGCCAAGGGAGGAACCATAGGTATGGTCAGTGCGCTTGGTGTAGTAATCCCAGTTGGTTGCTAAAGTTTTATAGTCATACTGTTCCCTTAACAAATAAATCAACATCAATACATCCGGCTGTTTGAGAATTTGCTTTTGGTTGGTGGCTTCAATTCCCAATAAACCTTGTAAGGATGTGGTGCGGGGTTCGTAATCGGCAAAATTTATTTCTTCGAGTTGGTAAAATCCTTCAAACTGCTCAATTAAGCCAGTTGATTTATTTTGGTTGACAAATATACGCTCTTGGATATCAGCCCAATGATGCAAACGTTCTGTAGTTAAGTTGAGTTGTTGCGCCAGTTGTGCGGATTTTTCTGGATAGACTTGCTTCATCCAATCCCAAAGTGCTAAGGCTGATTGTAAATGCCAGCGCACCATTAAATTGGTGAAAGCGTTATTATTTACGCGATCATGATTTTCATCAGGGCCAATCACATCTAAAATGTCATAGGATTGACGCTCTGCATTCCACTCAACTCGGCTTTGCCAAAATACTGCGGTATCTAAAATAATTTCTGCGCCATAATCGCGCATCCAATCATCATCAGATGTTGTTTGCCAATAGTGCCAAACTGCATAAGCGACATCAGCGTTGATATGTACTTCTATATCACCACACCAAATCCGCACTAACTCACCACTTCCATTTGCATGGGGTACCCACCGGGGTGTGACTTCATCACCAGTATCGGCACTTTCCCAAGCATACATGGCTCCTTGATATCCAGCTTCTTGGGCTTTACGTCGCGCTCCTGGTAAAGTGTGGTAGCGGTAGGTGAGCAAGTTACGGGCTAGGGCTGGTTGCGTTAAGGTCAAGAAGGGAAGAATAAAAATTTCTGTATCCCAAAATATATGTCCACGATAGGCAAAACCAGATAGGGTTTTGGGCGGAATGCTCACACGGTCATCGTGGCGTGGTGCGACAGCTAATAGTTGAAAGAGATTATAGCGGACAGTTAACTGAGCATGGCGATCGCCTTCAATAATAATGTCACTGTCTTGCCATACTTGATCCCATGCTGTGATGTGTGCTGCCAAGAGAGTTGAGTAACGGGGTTCATCTGCTAATCGCTCTAAGGCTGCGGCGATAGGAATTTCTGTTTCCCGTGAGGTAAAGACGGTGACAATCTTTTCTACAGTAACGGTTTTACCGGGTATCGCTTGGAAGGTTGTGGTTAAAGTTGGGGAACTAGTAGCATTCTCTAAACATACAGGTGGTGCATCTTCACCTTCTACCACCAATTTAGTTGCCATTCCCAATTGAATTTCTGAGTGACGAGTTTGGTTATACAACCAGATAATTTCTTCGACACCACCTTGATTCAAAACTTTCCAGTGTGGTACACCTTGGGTCTGGGGTTCCGAGTCTAAGCCAACAGTAAAAGAAACTTCACCTTCAAAGTCTATGGATGTTACCTGAGCGCGAATCGCTAAAACATGTTGATCTGCCAAACTAGCGAAACGCTCGAAGTGAAAATCTAGGGTATGTCCTTTGGGAGAACGCCAGCGCACATCACGGCTAAGTATACCCAAACGTAAATCTAGCCGTCGTTCGTAGTTGAGAATTTCCCCACTGTCCATACTAAAGCGATCGCCTGCCACTTTCACCACTAACGGCAGCCAGCTAGGGCAATTAACCAGTTCGGTATGGGAAATTACCACCTTGTCATACACACCATTAATTAGTGTGGCTGAGGAATCTTGGGGATAACCTTCTTCAAAAGTACCCCGCGTTCCTAAATAGCCGTTGCTGAGGGTAAAGACGGTTTCTTTATGGTGCAGTTGAGCAGGATCAAAGACTGTTTCAATAACATTCCAGTCTGTAGCTTCAGTCAGTGTTTGATTGTGTTGGGAATCGTAAAAGGATAAGTTGACCATGAGTAATCATACCTAAAATTCTTAGGGGCTAGGTTGGAGCAGGATGAAATACAATTTTCAAGAGTTCAATGAGCAATTGCTCTCTGGTTTTGTTGTCTAGACTTCGATGCAGTCTCAACAGGGCGCATTGACGTTGTTGCTAATAGCAACGTTCCCACATTTCATCTGTCTATAGTTAGATATTACTAATAACTCATGTTATGAGTCATTAGTAATACAAATTTTACGAATCTATAGATTTGGTTGAACAGCGTAACACAATAACAGAAATATGCAACTTTTACTCATGAAAATTCTCACTTAGTAATGATGAGAAATGACTCACTTAAGTAGCTTGGACATTAAAAATTGAGGTAATGATTGAATTTTGGAGATAACAGCAGACTGGTGAGTTTTTTAAGTTGCTATCCACTGGACAAATTTTGCCTAAAACCTTGCTAATATAAGCATTCTCAGCCGTCATTGGCTAAACACAAAAATTTTATATTTGTTTATTTTATATAAAATGAACTAAATAGAATATATTTAAAAGTTCATTTTTGACTGCTGCAATTAGCAATTGCTGAAAACGACATCTAAGCTGAGTATTATAGGTTTATCTTTAGCTTTTGGGTTAGCTGTATTGTGACAGTTCAGTAGATGGATCGCTGCTTAAAAATTACTATTTGGATATGTAATATTAATAAATATTCATTTGTGTTTTTACTCGTGGGTAATTTTACTTTTTACTCAAGAATTTTTGCAAGTCAAATTTGATGGCAGTCTAATCTTGTATTTCTCCTTAAGTTATCAGAAGATGGGTAAAATATAGGTCGCTAGTAGGGGTAATACATCAGTAATATTGACTATGTGGCACAAAATATTTTTAACAACTTGTCCTCCTATACTTATTTAAGCGGTTTCAGACTGCTTAAATGAGTATAGGGTAAGCAATGTGTACCTTTCCTTTCAACCTGATTCTGATGTTGTGGGCAGTGCCCACATTACTACTACTAATTACTAATGATCAATTACGGATTATTTCAGCAATCTTAAACCGCTTAAAGTCACTAATACTGTAGAGCCTTCATGCCCAATCACACCGATGGGTAAGTTAATATTGCCGAGAAAGTTACCGATAAGCAGCAACAGAATAAAACTCAAGGCTACGACGATATTCTGTTTGACTATACTTTGCGATCGCCTACCTAAATGCATCGCTACAGCAATTTTCTCTAATTTGTCGGTCATGAGTATAACATCTGCGGTTTCTAGCGCGACATCACTGCCAGCCACACCCATTGCAATACCTACAGAAGCCTGTGCCAGGGCAGGTGCATCATTGATGCCATCTCCCACCATTGCGACTGTCTGATATTTTTTCTGTAAATTGCTGATCACATTCAGCTTATCTTCTGGTAATAGTTCAGCATACACTCGATCAATTCCCACGGCTTGAGCAACGCTATGGGCAGTTCGCTGGTTATCGCCGGTAATCATCACAATCTCTTCTACTCCCAACTTTCTTAAGCGCTTAATGGTTGGGGCTGCTTCCGCACGTACAATGTCTGCAATAGCGAGGGCACCCATGATCTCATACCTATCTCCTTTGCTGGTTTGTGCCACCCAAACAACTGTTTTACCTTCCTGTTCTAAAAATTGAGCAAAATCCTGCAAATCTTTGGGTAAATGGGCAACATACTCCTGCATAAAAGCAGCATTCCCCACAATTACTTTTTGGTCTTGAATAATACCAACAATTCCCTTTCCAGGGATAGCTTGCACTTCAATTGCACCCACCCAATCTACATCAGCCGCCGCCTGCATAATAGCTTTACCTATCGGGTGTTCTGAGTATGATTCTAGGGATGCTGCGGCTGTTAATACATCTGCTTGCGAGTATTTACCATAAGAAATTACTTGACAAACCTGCAATTGTCCTGTTGTCAGGGTACCAGTTTTATCAAATGCGATCGCACGAACTTGGCCAATCTTCTCCAACTGGGCACCATTTTTAAACAAAATCCCCTGTCTAGCACCATTGGCAATTGCTGACAGCAGTGTTGGCATAATAGCTGCCATCAAAGCACAGGGTGAAGCTACTACCAAAAACGTCAGGGCGCGGTAAATTGTGGTTTCCCAGTCCCAACCCCAAATGAATGGCGGCAGAATTCCCAGCAATAACCCAAGACTGACAATTATCAGCGCATATTTCCGTTCAAATCGCTCGATAAATTCTTGAGAAGGAGGCGCTTGTGTTTGTGCTTGTTCGACTAACCGAATTACCCGTTGAATCAAACTGCTAGTTGCTGGCTTATGTACCTTCAGTTTCAGCGCCCCATAACCGTTGATTGTCCCTGCAAAAACTTCATCGCCTACCGTCTTCTCCACTGGTAACGACTCGCCTGTAATCGCAGCTTGATTGAGGGTACTGTAACCAGAGACAATTAATCCATCAGTAGGAATTAACTCTCCTGGCTTGACAACAATTTCATCCCCCACCTCTAGTTGGTTAATGGAAACTAACTCTTCTCTTCCTTGACGCAAAATCCTGGCTGTATCTGGTGTCAGACTCATCAAACTGCGGATACTGCGTTCAGTTCGCCGCATAGCGTAGCCTTCTAGTGCGCCACTAATCGCAAAAATCAGAATCAAAATTGCCCCATCAATAATTAAGTGGTATTCCCTGCGCCATAAGCCCAAGCTAGCAGCACCAATCGCCGCCACAATCATCAGCAAATCTACATCGAGTTCTTTTTCTTTGACGAGGGTAGTTAACCCCTCACGGGCACTTTCATAACCACCAATCACATAAGCTGCGGTTAATAACAGCATTGCCCATCCCAGCCAGCCAAGATGCAAGGCGAACCAGCCGACAAATAACAACAACCCACAAACTAAGGCTGCTAAGGTATCTCCATGTTCTTTGGTAAATTTGGTTAAATGCTGTGGGTAGAGCATGAGAGTGAGAAAGTAAGCGGACTCTCTCAGCCTAAACGTTGACATCAATGTTAATGTCAAGGGTGTGGGACTTAAGAATGGCAGATGAGGCACTGCCAATTAGTTGCAATTTTTGTAAACTATGACATTGCATTGAAAGGATAAATTTTATGCTAAAGCGAATCTATATTGATAACTTTCGCGGCTTGGTAAATTTTGAACTTAATTTTGACTCAATTAATCTATTTCTCGGCGGTAATGGTTCAGGTAAGTCCACTGTTTTTGAGTCTTTGAGAAAAATTCAAGCCTTTTTAACAATTCATTGTGACGCAGGAGAGGTTTTTAAATCTTCTGACTGCACACGCTGGCAGAATTTACTAATTCAACGTTTTGAGTTAGAAGTCTCTGGAAATGGTGGTGATTATAAATATGAACTGGCTATTAAACATCATATTCAGCATAATTGTCATGTTCAATATGAGCGTCTATATTTTAATAATCAACTTTTATTAAATATTGAAAATGGTAAAGGTAAACTTGCTAGAGATGATAATTCATCCTTGTCTGAATTTCCATTTCCTACTTCCCATTCCGCAATACTTCTACTAATAGAAAGTGGCAATACAAAACTCAAGTGGTTCCAAAATAGAATAGAACGATTAATTATTGTACAAGTTATTCCAACTAACATGAAAAATGGCAGCAAGAAAGAAGAAATGCAACTAAGTTGGAGAATGGAAAACTTTGTTTCTTGGTATCGTTATATTACTCAAGACAAAGATAAAATGTCGGAGTTGATTGAGGCGCTAAAAAATATAATAGATGGATTTATAGGTTTGAGATTTGAAAATTTTAGTGAAGAATTTGTAATTTTAAAATTGCAATTTTTAACAAATAAAGATGAGAAAGAAGTTATTGAGTATCGTTTAAGTGAATTATCAGATGGACAAAAAACACTTTTTGCTCTTTATGCTTTTTTGTACTGTACTCAATCTAAAGATTATACACTCTGTATAGATGAACCGGAAAACTTTTTAGCACTTCCAGAAATCCAACCTTGGCTACTACAACTCTATGACTTTTGCAGTGAGCAAAAATTGCAGGCTTTGCTAATTTCTCATCATCCAGAAATAATTAATTATCTTTTAGCATCACCTATAGGTTATTGGTTTGAACGTCAAAGTAATGCACCAGTAAGAGTAAAAAAAATTAGTAATGAAGTAGCTGAAAATACTGGATTACCAATTTCTGAACTAATTGCGCGGGGATGGCTGTATGAGCCAGCGTAGAGTACAGATTCTTCTCTTGTGTGAGGATAGGCAACAAGAAGTTTTTGCTCGTTATTTCTTGAAAAAACGAGGTTTTAATTCTATAAGATCTCTAGTTTGTCCAGATGGAAGTCAAGCTGGAGAACAGTATGTGCGATTAAATTATCCCAAGGAATTACAAACTTATCGCAGCAAGGCAAGTTATTTATCTATTGGGCTAGTTGTAGTCATTGATGCAGACAAAAAAACATTTCAAGAAAGGCTGAAGCAGCTAGATGATGCACTGATAGAAAATTCACAACAACCTCGTCAGCCTAATGAAGCCATAGCAATATTCGTACCTAAAAGAAATATTGAAAGTTGGATACATTATTTACAAGGAGAAACTGTTGATAAAGAAACAGAATATCCAAAATTTACCAAGAATGAGTCAGCTTGTAAGCCCTATGTTGAAAGCTTAGTAAATCAGTGTTACCAAGGTTGGGATGCAAATGCACCGCCATCGCTTCAGGCGGCTTGTGGAGAACTACAAAGAATTCTGCTGTTGTTGGAATAAATCATGAATATCGGTTGCTTAACCATCAAAGAACTTACTAATGCAGTTGGTGGCGGGATTACTCCGCGCATGGTACGTCATTACCATCAATTAGGCTTACTACCACAACCAGTGCGATCGCCTAGCAATTATCGCCTTTATACTGAGAAGGATGTCATCAGGCTGCAACGGATTGTGGCTTTGAAGCAGCAGGGGTTTCAACTCAACCACATCCGGCAAATTCTGGAGGTAGAACCAGAAGCAGATACAAATAAAACCCTGATGGCACAACTGCAAAAGCAGTATCGCGCAGTCATGCAGCAAATTTCCCAACTGCGACAAACAGCATCAGCACTGGAAGGATTATTAGGACGAGATCAGCATTGTCAAAATACGCAAGCTGAAGTTTTGGCACAACTGAAGTTACTGGAAGTAGAAACCCAAAAGGGATTGGGGGGACTAGAACAACTTTGGAGTGGTTTGGATGCAGAAATTCATACTCATCCAGAAGCTTTTCAGGAATCTTTGCAACGGTTGCTACCTAATTTATCTGAGCGTTCCGAGATTGAAAAACACCTAATGTCGCAACTGGTATTAGCTTGCGGTGATGTAAGTTTGGTATCATTTGTCAAGTTAAGTAGAGATGCGATCGCAGCTAGTCGTCAAGCTCTCTCCTCAAATTGTCAAATTGTTGTCGATATTCCCACAGTAGCAGCGGCTCTAGATAATACAAGATTAGCCCATTTGGGTTGTCCAGTTGAAACATTGATTGACAATCCCCACATTACTACTGCTACAGAGGCAGAACAGGCTTTTTGGCAACATCAAAAATGGCGGGAGAAATTACAGCAAGTAACCAAGGGTTGTGTATTGGTGATTGGTTATGCACCCTCGGTTTTGCTGGAAGTATGCGAAGCTATTACCAAGCAACAAATTCAGCCTGCGTTAGTCATTGGTATGCCCATTGGTTTTAGTCATGCTCCCGCAGCCAAGCGACTTTTGCTGCAACAAGCGATACCTTTGATCACAATAGAGGGGACTGTAGGTGGTGGCTTGTTAGCTGCTACAACCCTTAATGCTCTCGTGGAATCACTAATTGATAAGCCAGATTGTCATTGTTATCTTAGTCACCAGTAATAAATCTTCCAAAACCTTGCGATTGCTTAGTTTTAGGATCGCATCAGATAGCAAATTATGTCTGACTTTCTTTTGAAGTGGGAATACTAAAAGCTGAAACCTCAAGGATTCGGCAGTATGGCTAGTACCCAAGTCAGCATCAGCGGATATCATGTTAGCGAACAACTCTACAACGGTTCCAGAACCCTAGTTTACCGCGGATATAAAGAGCAAAGCCAACAACCTGTAGTCATCAAGCTGCTGAAAAATCCTTATCCCAGCTTCAATGAACTCTTGTCGTTTTGCAATCAGTACACCATTGCCAAAAATCTCAACTTACCTGGAATCATTCAAACTTACAGCTTGGAAACGTACCAGAATGGTTATGCATTGGTGATGGAAGACTTTGGGGGAATTTCCCTGAAGCAATGGGGAACTGTGCCAACCCTCATAGAATTTTTGCACTTAGCGATCGCTCTATGCAATATCTTAGATACTCTCATTCGTCATCGCATTATTCACAAAGATATTAAACCTGCCAATATTCTCATCAATCCAGAAACTCGCGATGTCAAACTCATTGACTTTAGTATTGCATCTCTGCTGCCACGGGAAACCCAAACCCTGAAGAGTCCCAATGTGTTAGAAGGAACACTCGGCTATTTGTCGCCAGAACAAACTGGACGAATGAATCGCGGCATAGACTACCGCAGTGATTTCTATTCTCTAGGTGTAACTTTTTACGAGTTGTTGACGGGAAAATTACCGTTTCAGTCAAACGATCCGATGGAGTTAGTACATTGCCATATTGCCAAACAACCACCACAGCTAGAAGGCAGGAGGGAAGAAGAAATTCCGCAAGTGATTTCAGATATTGTGATGAAATTGATGGCGAAAAATGCTGAAGATCGCTATCAGAGTGCATTCGGGCTGAAATATGATTTAGAAACTTGTTTGCATCAACTCCAGCAAACGGGCAAAGTTGAAAGTTTCCCAATTGGGCAACGGGATGTTAGCGATCGCTTCATTATCCCTGAAAAACTCTATGGTCGGGAAGAAGAGGTGAAAACTTTACTACAAGCATTTGATCGCGTTACTAATCATCAGACGGAACTCATGTTAGTCGCCGGGTTTTCTGGTATTGGGAAAACGGCGATTATTAACGAAATTCATAAGCCGATTGCCGAACAACGTGGCTATTTCATTAAAGGTAAGTTTGACCAATTTAATCGTAATATTCCTTTTTCTGCCTTTGTACAGACTTTTCGAGATTTAATGGGGCAATTACTCAGTGAAAATGATACTCAATTATCAACTTGGAAAACCAAAATCTTAGCAGCGCTGGGTGATAATGGGCAAGTCATTATTGAAGTAATTCCCGAACTAGAACAAATTATCGGTCAACAACTACCTGCGCCCAATTTATCTGGAACTGCGGCACAAAATCGCTTTAATTTACTATTTCAAAAGTTTATTCAAGTATTTACGACCAAAGAACATCCTCTGGCGATTTTCTTAGATGATTTGCAGTGGGTAGATTCAGCATCTTTAAAATTAATGCAGTTGCTGATGGATGATTCAGAGGGGGGGTATTTATTATTAATTGGAGCTTACCGCGATAATGAGGTTTCTGCTGCTCATCCTTTAATGCTGACATTAGAAGAGATCGCTAAAGCCAAGGTTACAATTAATACTATTACACTAGCAACGTTGAGTGCAGCAAGTTTAAATCAACTAGTTGCCGATACCATCAATTGTTCACCAGAGGTTGCACAACCATTAACTAGACTGGTATATCAAAAAACCAAGGGTAATCCATTTTTTAGCACCCAATTTCTCAAAGCACTGCATGAAGATGGGCTGATCCAGTTTGATTTTGATGGGGGAAATTGGCAGTGTGACATTCCGCAAGTGAAAGCCTTAGCTCTCACGGATGATGTTGTTGAATTCATGGCATTACAGTTGCAGAAGTTGCCAACAGCGACGCAGGATGTGTTGAAATTAGCGGCGTGTATTGGAAACGAATTTGACTTGGCAACATTGGCGATCGCGCGCGGTGCAAGCTCAAAGAATGTGTCCCAAACCTCAGAAGCCGAAACCGCGACAGCCCTCTGGAAAGCTTTACAAGAGGGATTAATCCTACCTCAAACTGAAGTTTATAAGTTCTATGTGGGTCAAGAAAGTCAAACAATTGCAGGGCAAAGCTCACAATCAGTTACTTATAAATTTTTGCACGATCGCGTCCAACAAGCTGCTTATTTTCTGATTCCTGAAGATGAGAAACAAACTACTCACTTAAAGCTGGGACAGCTACTGTTAAATAATCTTTCTGCGAGCGAGCAACCAGAGAAGATTTTTCAGATTGTTAGTCAATTTAACATGGGGTTGGGGTTAATTACTCAACAGACTGAACGCAATCAACTAGCTCAGTTAAATCTGGTAGCTGGACGAAAAGCCAAGGCTTCCACAGCCTATACTGCTGCGGTTCAGTATTTAATGCTAGGAATAAAACTGCTAGCAGCAGATAGCTGGCAAAATCAGTATGATCTGACGCTGGCGCTGTATGAGGAAGCCGCAGAAGCAGAATACTTAAACACCCACTTTGAACAAGCGATAACTCTAGCAAAGCTGATCTTGCAGGAAACCACATATCTGTTAGACAGAATTAAGACTTATGAGCTAAAAGTTCAAATTTATATTGCCCAAGATCGGCAAGTTCAAGCTATTGAAACAGGGTTAAAAGCACTAGAGCAATTAAAAATTTCGTTGATATTACCTGATGTAGAGCCGGAGAATTATTTAGAGCAACTACCAGATTTGACAAGTTTAGCCAATATTCCAGAGATGATCGATCCTGAATCTTTGGCTGCACTCCGGTTGCTGATTAGTATTACTCCTGCTGTTCATCATGTCAAACCCGATATGTTTCCGTCAGTGGCGCTGACAATGCTTCATCTTTGTCTTGAGCAGGGACATTCATCATTGGCTGCTTTTGTCTATGGAATCTATGGCTTATTTCTGTCTGCTGTAATCAAAGATGTAGACACTGCTTATCACTCAGGTCAGATATCTTTAAAGCTCCTAGAGCAATACCATGCCAAAGAACTTAGCTCCAAAATTTATATGCTCTTTGGTGCTTTTATCTGTGCTTCCAAGGAGCATGGTCGAAATACTATTCAATTGTTACGAGAAGGTATGCAGTGTGGCCTAGAGGTCGGAGACATCGAATACGCTAGCTATTCGATGATGGCTAAGTGTAAGCATTTATTCCTGATTGGAGAACCTCTAAATTCTGTTGATCAAAGGCAAGCAAAATATATTGATTTACTTTTAAACTTCAAACAAAAGCATTGTGTTGATTATGCCCAGATTTGGCGGCAACTCACTTTAAACTTCCTCGGACAAACCTCTGACCAATTTCACCTGACTGGTACTGATTTTGATGAGACGGAAATGCTACTGCATTTTCACAAAACCCATAATCATCAATCACTATTTGCCACCTATGTAGCCAAAACAATTATTTTTTATACTTTTGAAAAGTATGAACAGGCTGTAACTAATGCAGAGCAAGCGACTGAGTTTGTAGATGGAGCCTTTGGTCCACTAATTGTTGCTGGACATAACTTTTACTACTCTTTGTCCTTACTTGCACAGTATTCTAAATGCGATAGCGTACAGCCCTTCTCCTCAAGGAGACGCTACGCGAACGGGCATGAAAACCGAGTAAGCGTCCGCTCTGCGGAAGCGCTGCTGCCTCCAGCAGATCGCAATCAACAGGAACGTTGCTTAAATCAAGTAGCTACCAACCAAAAACTCATGCGCTACTGGGCTGATCGTGCTTCTGTCAATTTCCAGCACAAGTATGATTTAGTTGAGGCAGAAATAGCGCGGGTGATGGGAGATACACTCAAAGCAATGGAGTATTACGATCGCGCCATTGTGGGTGCCAAACAAACTGGCTACCTCAACGAAGAAGCACTTAGCAATGAACTTGCAGCCAAATTCTACCTCAACTGGGGTAAAGAAAAGGTGGCTCAAGCCTACATCCAAGAAGCCTACTACTGCTACGCTCGTTGGGATGCCAAAGCTAAAATCGATGACTTAGAAACACGTTATCCGCAATTACTACAACATATTCTGCAACAAAAGCAATTCACTCTCCAGCCCTTAGAAACCCTAGCTATCCCTGCCCGCACGATTCATCAACCGACGCAAACATCTAGCTCCAGCAGCACTTCTCTCTCTGAAGCCTTGGACTTTGCCACCATTCTCAAAGCCTCCCAGAGTGTGTCTAGCGAGATTCAGTTAGACAAATTGCTGATTAGCTTGCTCAACGCGATTATGACCAATGCTGGAGCCAGCAAATGTGTGCTGATGTTGATGCGAGAAAATGACTTGCTCCTAGAAGCGATCGCCCAATTAGGACAAGAACCGAGCGTTGGGCTAGCACTGCCAATAGATCAGAGTTTTGATGTTCCTCTCAGTCTAATTTACATTGTCAAACACAGTCTACAATCCCTGGCGATCGCTGATGCCAGAACAGAGGCGACTCTGATAGCTGATTTATACATCAAAAAGCACCAGCCTAAAAGCCTACTGTGTAATGCCATTGTGCATCAGGGTAAATTGCTGGGAATTTTGTATCTGGAAAACAACTTAGCTACGGAAGCATTTACGCCAGATCGTTTAGAAATTGTCAAGCTTCTATCATCCCAAGCTGCCATTTCTATTGAAAATGCTCATCTCTACAACACTTTAGAACAGAAAGTTAGCGATCGCACTCAAGAACTTTCCCAAGCCTTAGAAGAACTCAAAACGACACAAGATCAGCTCGTAGAATCCAAGAAAATGGCTGCTTTAGGTAGCCTTGTGGCAGGGGTTGCCCATGAAGTCAACACCCCTGTTGGAACTAGCATCACACTGGTATCGACCCTAATTGACAAAACTACCACTCTCATGGCGACGGTTGAGCAGGGACAGCTTAAACGGGCTGATTTGGCCAACTACCTGAACATTGCTAAAGAATGTGGAGACATTATTTTGACAAACCTTAATAGTGCCGCAGAGTTGGTGCAAAGTTTCAAACAGGTTGCTGTCGATCAAACCAACCTGGAGCAACGCACTATTAAGGTTAAATTTTATCTAGAAGAAACGCTTTTTAGTTTGGCACCAAATTTAAGACAAACACTACATACAGTGACTATAACGGGCGATGATACTGTAACCATCAGCACTTATCCAGGAGCATTGGCACAAGTTGTCACTAATTTGGTGATGAACTCCCTCATGCACGCTTATCAGCCCGAACAAGCTGGGCAGATGTACTTTGAGGTGTTACAGCAAGCCGATCAGGTCATCATTCAGTACCGTGATGATGGCTGTGGTGTACCGGAAGAGCATCTGAGCCGCATTTTTGAACCCTTCTTCACCACCGCAAGGCATCGGGGTGGGACAGGACTAGGACTGCATATTGTCTACAATCTAGTCACCCAAAAATTGCGGGGAACGATCAATGTGCAAAGCGAAGTGGGGATGGGAACTCTATTTATAGTAACCCTTCCGCTTGAGCCACAGGTTACTCCATGAACGCCAGAATTAGGGATGAGTGAGTATGCCCAACGAAAATCAAATAGTTCCCATCTCAGTAACTGACGAGCTGCTTGTCTTTGCGGACGACGAGGATAAGTTTATCTTCGCAGATGACGATGGCGGACGACCAATCAATGAGGATACTCATGCTTCCCAAATCGTTTCTAACTCTTCACAAATGCCTTTAGCAATTTGGAAAGTCTTGATCGTGGATGACGATGTTTCAGTCCATCGAGCCACAACCCTGGCATTGGAAGATTGCACCTTTGAAAACAAACCGCTGACGTTTCTCCATGCTCACTCTGGTGCGGAAGCAAAGAACTTAATCCAAGCACATCCAGATACAGCATTAATTTTGTTAGATGTTGTTATGGAAACGCAGGATGCTGGATTGCTAGTGGTTCAGTATATTCGGGAAGAATTGCAAAACCAGCAAGTACGAATTATTTTACGTACAGGTCAACCTGGAGAAGCGCCGGAAGCTTCGGTAATTCTGAACTACGATATTAACGACTATCGACTGAAGACAGAATTGACACGGCAAAAACTGATTACAGTGGTGATTTCTTCCCTCCGTTCCTACGGCAATATCCTCACAATAGAAAACCAAAATTCTGAACTAACCCTAGCCTTAGACCATCTTCAACAAACTCAATCTCAACTAATTCAAGCGGAAAGAATGTCGTCTTTGGGACAGATGGTTGCAGGCGTTGCTCACGAGATTAACAATCCTGCAAACTTCATTTATGGCAACTTGTTTCATATAGAAACTTATGTGCAGGCACTGTTAAAACTCATCACAACCTATCAAGAACATTATCCCACGCCAGTGCAGGCGATCCAAACTACAGCAGAGTCTATTGATTTACCGTTTTTGATGCAGGATTTACCTAAACTACTCAACTCAATGCAAGCTGGAGCCAACCGTATTAAACATATTGTTGAATCACTGCGTAACTTCTCCCGCTTAGATGAAGCGGAAATTAAACTAGTAGATATTCACTCAGGCATTGATAGCGCTCTGTTAATTTTACAGCACCGACTCGAAGCTAATACTAACCATGCAGAAATTGCAGTGATTAAGGAATATGGTCAACTGCCTTTGGTTAACTGCTATGTCGGTGCCCTCAATCAAGTATTTATGAATATTTTGAGTAATGCAATTGATGCTTTAGAAATGGGGACTGGCGACTGGGGAATGACTGGTGAGACATTTTCACTCCCGACAATTCGCATTTGCACTGAAATTCAGGATGCTAATAGAGTGCTGATTTGCATCGCTGACAATGGTCCAGGCATAAGTGAGTCAATACTCAAGAGAATATTTGATCCTTTTTTTACCACTAAACCTGTGGGCAGCGGCACAGGTTTAGGATTATCGATTAGTTACTCAATTGTGGTGGAACAGCATGGTGGTCATTTAACCTGCTCTTCCTTACCAGGGAAAGGTACAGAGTTTGTTATCAATATTTTCATACAACACCCAGGAAAGTGTTTGAAGAAAATGGCATCTGAGAATTTGAGCTAGATGAGATCTGGATTTGATGCATCCTGGCTGAAATTAAAATATTTTTTTTGAGAAGTTCGGATATTTATTTGATTGAACTACCAAATTCCCGTTTTAAAAAACTTTTGCTTAGTTGCAATTAATCTAGAAATGTTGAATGTTGTGTTTCATAAGTATAGTTGACAGATTTTTGTCCCATCGGGACTATGTAATTGAGGTTGCCTCTACGTATGGCAAATCTTGAGAAGTCGGTTTATCTATAAATTGGCTATTGAAGCTCATAGGTAATACCCTTTTTGCTATTGAGAATTTGGACTCAAGACTTTTATACGAAGGTTATACAAATTCAAAATTAATAAATTCGTACATAACAAGGGTTTAGGAGCTTATGTATGTTGCATTCTTTTTTCAAATTTGTATTATTTTTTGATACTAAACTCAGCACCTATTTTTGATAGCAAACCCCAGAAGACATCATCTGTAGATGTCTTTTACACGTGGCTATAGTAATTGCGGTAGATATATAAATACTACTTATTTATCAAGATAAAGTAGTTTAATGCAATAATAGTAGTTGAAACAGAGATAAGATACAAGCTCTTTGTCAATAAAATATACATTTTGTGCAACGTGAAAAGCTCAAAATATGACACTTTACAATGATTAAATCAGGAGAAACCCAATAATTGAAAGCTTAACAAAACCCTTGTGGGCTGAAGAATACGAAACTGAAATTCTGATTACAACGGCTGGCACAGAGAAATCCAGGTTATTTGCTCGATACTCCCCTCGATCAGCTTCCCAAACTCCTCAGTTTGAGCGAACGGACAGTAATTACCCAAACCCTAATCCCCATTACCCCTTCGCCCTGAATTCCCAAAGGCGGCCCCGAGTTCCCTAATCCCCAGAGCTAATGAAGGCGATCGCGAAGCGACTCCTGCGGAGTATCGCACTTGTGTTCTAACTATCCACTAGGAGTAAAACAGAAAATGATTCGTTCAACAGGGATAAAGCAGCGATATTTTCTTATAAATACAGGAACTGCGGTAAGCGAAGCTATGCCGTTAGGCTTATCGCATCGATTCTTTTCGCCCCTTCAGCACCAAGCCAGAATCAATCCAATTAATCTAAAATCCAAAATTGTTTGATGGAGCGGTAATGAGCGAATCGAAGCAATTGAAACTGGGTGCGTTCATGCGCCCGGTAAGCATACATACCGGCGCTTGGCGCTATCCTGGGGCTTTGCCTGATGCCAATTTCAACTTCCCGGCACTGAAACAATTCATTCAAAAACTACAGCAGGGGAAATTTGACGCATTCTTCATGGCCGATCACTTGGCGCTGCTGAATATGCCGATCAACGCCCTCAAGCGCAGCCACACTGTCACCTCCTTTGAGCCTTTCACCCTGCTTTCTGCCCTCGCCAGCGTCACCGAACACATTGGGCTGGTAGCGACTGCTTCCACTACCTATGACCAGCCTTTCCACATCGCTCGTCGCTTTGCATCTCTCGACCATATCAGTGGCGGTCGCGCCGGCTGGAACATAGTCACCACAGCCAATCCAGACGCAGCCCTCAACTTCGGCTTGGAAGCGGAGGTAGAGCATGACGAACGCTACGTGCGGGCGCGGGAATTCTATGATGTCGTCACGGGTCTTTGGGATTCCTTCGCTGACGATGCGTTTATTTGGGACGTGGAATCAGGGATTTATTTCGATCCTGCAAAAATTCACGTTCTGGGTCATAAGGGAAAACATCTCTCGGTACGGGGGCCATTGAACATTGCCAGACCTGTCCAAGGTTGGCCAGTGATCGTTCAGGCGGGCGCATCCGAAGCAGGGCGGCAATTAGCCGCCGAAACCGCCGAGGTAGTCTTTGCACCTGCTGGTAATCTGGAGGTAGGTAAGGCTTTATTTGCTGACATTAAGGGGCGGGCGCGGGCGATTGGACGTGACCCAGAAAG
The DNA here is from genome assembly GCA_034530935.1 of Aulosira sp. DedQUE10. Lineage (GTDB taxonomy): Bacteria > Cyanobacteriota > Cyanobacteriia > Cyanobacteriales > Nostocaceae > Aulosira. Next base: position 18,541 of record JAVRCF010000075.1, read on the forward strand.
CATCAAAATTCTTCCAGCAGCTTTGGTGATTGTGGGCGAAACTGTGGAAGCGTCGATCGCCAAGCGTGCCCATTTGGACAGCCTAGTACACTATGACAGCGGGATCGCCAGCTTGAATAGTTCCCTTGGCTACGATGTTTCGGGCTTCGATCCAGACGGCCCTTTGCCGGAAATCCCACAGACCAATGCCAGCAAGAGTGCGCGAGAACGAGTGATAGCGCTGGCGCAACGCGAGAACCTGACCATTCGACAGCTGGCTCAACGCGTCGGTAGTTACGGCGGGCTAGCGTTTGTCGGTACGCCCCAAACCATCGCCGATGAGATGGAGCAATGGCTGACTGAGGAAGGGTCTGACGGCTTCAACGTCATGTTCCCTTTTCTGCCTGAAGGTTTGAACGATTTTATAGACAAGGTTGTGCCAGAACTTCAACGACGTGGGATCTTCCGCAAAGAGTATGAGGGGAAAACCCTACGTGAAAATCTTGGACTTGCCCGCCCCGCTAACCGCTTCTTTGAGACAACAACCACATCTGTAAGCTAGATGCGGCCATTTCAAAAATATTAGAGACAGAAAAATGATTAAGAGTCCAGAGAAACTTGCAGATTCCAGTTTTCAGTTTTCGGCTCCGGTCACAGCCAACTCACCGGAACTCCAGCAGCTTTTTGATTTTATCGCTGCTGGGGCTGCAGAACGCGATCGCGATCGCATCCTGCCTTTTGATATCATCGACCTGATCCGGCAGTCCCGGTTAGGTGCATTACGCATCCCTGTGGCTGAAGGTGGCGGTGGTAGTACTGCGCGGGAACTATTAGAGGTAGTGATTCGGTTGGGAGATGCTGACCCGAATGTCGCTCACATTGTGCGGAATCATTTCTCCGTCACAGAGCGAATTTTGCGTTCTGAGCGCACCCAGAGAAATAGACGATGGCTCAAAGGTGTCGTCGATGGTGCGATTATTGGACTCGCTTCCACCGAACTGGAAGTCAAACGCTCTGGTGGCGGTCAAGTTGCCAATACAAAATTAACACCTGATGGTGACGGTTATCGTCTCAATGGTACGAAGTATTACAGCACTGGTAGCCTTTATGCAGACTTGATTTTTGTGCGTGTGTTAACACCAGATAACACTACAGCGTTCATACTCATTCCTACCAACCGTGAGGGAATTGAGCTGGTAGACGACTGGGACGGCTTTGGACAAAGACTAACAGGTACAGGAACGACTACGTTCACCAATGTTCGCGTTGAGGCAGATGAAGTAATTCTTGATACAGATACAGATAGAGACAACCTGCCTTACAACATTGTGCCGCAATTGTTCCTGACTGCGATTAACGCAGGGATTATTCGCAGTGTGCTACGCGATGCGAAAAACCTCATCCACAAACGCCCTCGAACCTTTTACCATGCCGTAGCCGAGCAAGCAGCAGATGATCCTCTGTTGCAGCAAACCGTTGGTCAAATCTCCGCCAATGCCTTCGCTGCTGAAGCGCTCGTTCTAGCCGCCGCCGATGGTCTGGATCGTCTACCTGCTGCCAAAGCCCAGGGTGAGAAGGCGGAGACAGCAGCAGCACTAGCAGCTTCTTTAAGCGCATCTAAAGCCAAATTGATTGTCGATGACTTGGCGCTACGTTCAGCCACCCTATTATTTGAAGTCGGTGGGGCTTCCACAACTAAAAAAAGCTCGAATTTAGATCGTCATTGGCGCAACGCCCGCACCTTAGCATCACATAACCCAAGTCATTTTAAAGCTCGTGCTATTGGGGACTACGAAATCAACAACAAACCACTGCCGACGAGAGGATTTTTCTAAAGTCAGCTAATTAGACGGGCAGAGGGCATGAGGGGAAAAGGGGGACAACATAGACTGCATTCTTTGCTAACCAACGGCTAAAGGAGTTGAGATAGCTGCCGCATATTGTGAAAAACTATCTTGGCTCCAGCCTCAGTCAAAGCAGTGCGATCGCTATGTTCAGCATAGCCAAAAACAGTCATTCCTGCCGCTGATGCTGCTTGTACACCCGGTACGGAATCTTCAATTACTGCACAATCTTCTGGATTTGTGTTCATTTGCTTGGCTGCATAGAGATACACATCGGGAAAAGGTTTGGGGCGCGAAACATCATTAGCACTATATAACTTGCCATCAAATTGATGCAGCAGCCCCGTTAATTTCAATACCAATTGAATATGACGGTGGCTACTATTTGATGCCACACATTTTGGTAATGTAATTTGTTCCAATACTTCGGGAATGCCTGCAACTGGCTGTAATTCTTGCTGCAAGGGAGCTATTTCTCGTTCTTTACAAAGTTCGATAAAGTTTTTGGGCAATGGTTTGTTATAAGATTCCTCGATAATCTCTAAACATGTTTTTAAGGACTTGCCAATAAATTTTTGAGTTACTTCTGTATAGGTGATAGGAAAACCTGCTTCAGTGAGCGTTTCTGCAAAAATGCGATTAAGAATTGGTTCGCTATCAACCAAGACTCCATCACAATCAAAAATCACAAGCTCGAACCGATTTTTGCCCATATTTTTATCTCAAATTTAGCATTTTATCCTGTTACCTCTACTTGCTGACTCTCTCCATCCTGTAGTTTGTCTATTTCTATAAACTTTGGCCCAGCAATGAGAACTATCACCATCATTAATAGACTTGTCACCATGATGATGCTGACCACGCTGGGATCGTCAAAATTACTCGTAGCTACTAATAATGCTGCGGCAAAATTGCGTTGGGCTGTTCCGACTCCTAGCACTCGTTGAGTATCAATGCCAGGCCCGCCTAAAAGATAACCAACGCTAAATGAAAAGATAATAAATACTGCACAAACAAAGATTGCGCCTGTTTTTAATAAACCGATAATGTCGTTGGTATGAATTATTAATCTGACTACTAAACCAAAAAGTAATCCAGCATTAGATAATTTGAATAAAATTGGTTGAATAATGGGAGCGATCACCGCAAATTTGGCTTTGATGAATAGTCCAATTACCAAGGGACTGACCATCATCAATAACAAGGGTTTGGCAATGTCCCAGGAGTTGATTTGCACACCTTGCACTACTAACGGCAGAACCATTGGCATATAAAAAATAGTGCCAAGCATCAGCAACATCATTAATCCCACAGAAAAGGCTATATTGCCCTTAACTATTTGAGCAAGTTTAGGCAAAGCTGGCGGGCCTGATGCTACTGCCATGATAAGTAAACCATCTCTGAGTCCTTCACTTAGAGGGACTATTTGTACTAGCAGATAGACAAAACTTGGCACCAAGACAAAATTTGTCAACAAAGACAAGACGACAAGCCTGGGGCTGCGGAGTGGTTCCCAAATTTGTTGTATTGTTAGGCTTAAACCTGCACCTGACATAGTGAACACAATGAATGTGAATAGTGCAAGTTTGTCGATTACTACTAATATTTCATTCATGATTTATAGGGTGGTTGGGCATGGGGCATCCCTTCTCTGCGAGACGCTACGCGAACGGCTTGCGAGAGGGCAAGTGGGCATGGGGCATTGGGAAACTGGGTGAGGAAGTAAGAGTTTTTCTACTGCAATTTCCTCCGCTTCCTCATTTCCATGCCCCAATCTGGATTACTTCAACTCCAGGCTGACTTGTTGTAAGTTACCAGTGAAAGCAAAGGGTACTTGATAAGTGTCAACCACAGGAGTACCTGTATCTCTGCCTACATCAAAGGTTTCGTCTAGGGCTAAACGGTAAGCAATGGTTTTATCAACTCGACCCTCGGCTGCCTGTTGATCGTTGATGAATAGTTTGCCGATGCCGCCTGCACCTACACCACCGTCATAATCGAAGTTGAACCGGATTGTAGATTTACCGGGAGGCAATTTTTCTCTTGATTGGATGATGTAACGGGCTGTATTGGCATAGTTATAAACATAGGTAGGCTTGCCATCCGCAAGGAAAAAACTCCAACCGGCAAAGCGGCCACCTTGGGTTAAAATCACACCTTCTGCCCCATTTTCTGGAATTTCTACATTAGCTGTAATAGTGAAGGAGCGATTTTTTAGATTTGGGGCGCTACCTTCGGGAATGCCAACTGTACCTGGATAGTAGGTAAATGTTGTGCGTCCTTTGGTGAGGCTGGGACGAATTTTCACATCAAACCTTTCAGCAATGCGATCGTCTAGTGGTAATACGTTATGCTTCTGGGCTTCTTTTAAAAACAACTTTTGTAGTTTTTCTAGCTTCTCTGGGTTTTCGTTGGCTAGATTATTCGCCTCGCTAAAATCTTCGGCAATATTGTACAGTTCCCACTTATCTGTATCAAAGTTGCCTTTGACTTGCCGTTCCCAAGGTAAGCGACCATGACGCGCCGCCGCTATCCAACCGCGATCGTAAATAGCTCGGTTGCCCAACATCTCGAAATACTGGGTTTGTCGATGGGAAGGTGCATCAGGATTATTGAAGGTATAAGCAAGGCTAGTGCCTTCAATTGGTTGTTGTTTAACACCATTTACTTCTTTGGGGACAGTAATTCCCGCTACTTCTAAAATGGTGGGTGCAATATCAATTACATGATGGAATTGGCTACGAATGCCACCTTGGTCTTTAATATTTGCGCCCCAGGAAATCACCAAGGGGTTGCGAGTACCTCCAAAGTGAGAGGCAATTTGCTTTGTCCACTGGAAGGGACTGCTAACTGCCCATGCCCAAGCAGCAGGAAAATGGTTGAATGTTTTGGGGCTACCCAAGTCATCATAGGCAGCTAGTAGTTGTTGCAGATTTTCGGGTACATCATTGAAAACTTGGAGTTCGTTGACGCTACCAGTTAATCCGCCTTCTGCACTAGCACCGTTGTCTCCCACAACATAAATGACTAAGGTGTTATCCAATTCACCCAGTTGGTCAACGGTATTAATTAACCTGCCTACTTCATAATCTGTATGACCTAAAAATCCAGCGAATACCTCGGCCATGTGGGCATAGAGTTTTTGCTGTTCTGCCGAGAGGGAATCCCACGCTGGTAGTTCTTGGGGGCGAGGAGTGAGTTGAGCATTGGCAGGAATTACACCCAGTTGTTTTTGACGGGCAAAGATTTCTTCGCGTAATTTATCCCAGCCTTGGTCAAATTTGCCTTTGTACTTGTCAATCCAAGCTTTGGGGGCGTGGTGGGGTGCGTGGGTGGCTCCGGTGGCGAGATAGGCGAAAAAGGGTTTTTCAGGAGCAATGGATTTTTGGTTGCGAATCCAGGCGATCGCATGGTCTACTAAATCAGGAGTCAGGTGATAATCTGGCTTATTGGTTGGTCTGTCTACTCGCCTAGTATTTTCTACTAAGGCAGGACTCCACTGATTAGTATCACCACCAAGAAAGCCGTAAAAGTACTCAAATCCCAACCCTGTAGGCCAGCGATCAAAAGGCCCGGCGGCACTCGTTTCAAAGTCTGGGGTGTTGTGCCATTTACCGAAAGCTGCTGTGTTATAGCCATTTTGTCGTAGTATTTCAGCAACGGTGGCGGCACTCTTAGGCAAAATTGTTGTGTAGCCAGGATAACCTGTAGCTAATTCCTCAACGACCCCTGTATTAACTGAATGGTGATTGCGTCCAGTTAACAAAGCTGCCCTGGTAGGCGAACACAGGGCTGTGGTGTGGAATTGGTTGTAGCGTAATCCTCTTTCGGCTAGGCGCGTCAAATTCGGAGTGTCCACCGGGCCGCCAAAAGTACCCGCTTGTCCAAAGCCCACATCATCTAGGATCGCTAGCAAGACATTGGGTGCTTTGGCTGGGGCAGTTATGGGTTGGGGAAAGTCTGGTTGCGATTCTTTGTAGGTGAGGCCGATTTTACCTTTGAACTCTGGCAGAGGAACGGGTAAAACTTGGGATGTAGCTGCTAGGGCGGGGCCATTGACCATCAACAAAGTGATGAGCAAAGATAAAGCGATCGCCTTTGCAATTTCTGGAAACAAATTCCAGTGCTTGGATTCAAACTTCATTCTTCATCCTTTCTATAGTCAGGTTTTTCACTAAGCGAAATCCGATATGAGTAGTTCCCGTGTCGGGGGCTTGAGATTCTCGCGCTGCTGGGCGGAAGCGGCTGCAATAGTTGATCGCACACAAATAAGAGCCACCTTTGATTACGTGTAGGGCATTTTCGGTGGGTTTGTTGGGGTCAAAACTTTGTTCTGGGCCTTTTGGGTTGACACTGTGGTTTTTTTGGTTGTGTCCCGGACGAAACCAATCGGAGGTCAATTCCCAGACATTACCTGTGATGTCATACAGACCATAACCATTTGGCGGAAAGGAACCAACCGGGGCAATACCCACATAACCATCGCTTTTGGTGTTGAAAAAGGGAAAAATTCCTTGCCAGGTGTTAGCTTTTTTCTCAGAGTACTGGTTGCCCCAGGCATAAGTTGCAGCATCTAACCCACCACGGGCGGCGTATTCCCACTGGGTTTCGGTGGGTAAGGATTTTCCTGCCCATTGAGCGTAAGCTACAGCATCTTCGTAGGCAATATGAACGACTGGATAATTATCTTGATGTGCGATGCCTGCGGTGGGCTGCGCCAACGCACTTTCTCTTCCAAATGGATGTCGCCAATTCGCCCCAGTCTGCCAATGCCACCAACTCAGTTGTTTTGCTCCTGGTTTTGCGATTTCAAACACCAAAGAACCCGGTAATCTTTGCTCATCTGGCAAGTCGGGAAATTCTTCTTTTGATAAAGGGCGCTCTGCAACTGTCACATACCCTGTTGCTTTAACAAACGCTGCAAATTGTGCATTTGTCACTTCATATTTATCGATACAAAAGGAACTAACTCTTACCTCTTGAGCTGATAGTTCTTCTATCAAACCTGAATTATTCGATCCCATTGTGAATGTCCCACCGGGAATCATTACCATTTCTGAGGGACAGAAATTTACGGTAGCGGCAAAAGCAGGAGGAATGATGAGTGCGATTGCTACTCCTGTAATTAATAACAGTGCTAAAAAAATTTTCCTTGACACAGTGGTGGTGACTGCTAACAAAAATAAATTAAAATTCAGACCAAATGTTTCTAAAACATTTACTGTGTAAAGCTATGACGTAGTAATAGGCGAAAATCTAGCAATTTTTCATCAAAAATTACCATCATTGTGAACTAATTTAAAAAACCTTAGTTTGTTTGAAATTAGTATCATACTTTATACCGATAAAGTTACCGTATTTAATTACGATATTGATAACTTACCTCTTAAGCAAAAATAAGTCAAGAACTTTTTTGACTGACATGATATAGCCTGAAAATTAATATCTGATTCGTAAAAAAATCTAAAGACAACTGAATCTGGCTTGACTATTGACCCTGACAAAAACTCCGATCCGTGGGTGGAGTTTTTTATTGTTTGGGGATTTTTTATATTTTTTTAACCCAACCTTTTAAAGCTGACGCGCTACTACAATGAACCTTCAGTAAATCGTATTAAATTTTGAGTGATAGCATTTCATTAATGAAATTTTATTGAGCAGTTTTACAAGATATTTCATGTTAGAAAATACATTGTCTTGTTTCTCTTCTTCCTCCTCCCTAGAATATTTAAAAGCATAAATTCCTGCTGAATGTGCAGCTTCGATTCCCACATCGCTATCCTCAATGACAACACAATAGTCAGGCGAGAATCCCATTCTATTTGCTGCGTATAAAAATAAACCGGGATCGGGTTTCCACGAGCCAATATCATAAGAACTAAACAAGCGATCGCCAAAATAATGCGATAGAGAGGTTACATTTAAAGCCTTGCGAATTTTGGCTATTGGCGCACTTGAGGCAACACAAACAGGATATTCCAGCCTTGTTAACATCTCTGGAACACCTGTTATTGGCTGCAAGTAAAATTCAAATAATGCATTCACCCTTTGACGATATGTTACCTCAAAATCAATAGGTAGCTTTTCGCCATACCTCATTTCTATATCCGCTAAAATTAAAGCCAACTTTCTGCCACGATATCGCCGAATTAAACTTTCCACTGATTCGTTGATAAAAGGTAGCAAATCGATAAATGCTTGGTTACAAAGCCGCTCACTGTCAACTAATGTTCCATCCAAATCAAAAATGACACAAAGATGCTTCATTTATGAGAAATCCACAAAATAAATTATTCTGTTGACGGTTGACTGTGAACCGTCAACAATAAAAATGGAATAAATTAACTTTGATAGGGGCGCGGTAGTTGACGTAATTTATGAGCAGTATCTAATTCACTATTGTTTTTTCTGCCATATCCCCAACCTAAGATGCGACGATATTCACCCATAATCCCACTAGCAATTAAATCATCCTCGTTGACTGCAACATTAGTATGAGATTGGGGTGCAACATAGAGCGCATCCGCTGGACAGTATGCTTCACACATGAAACAAGTTTGACAGTCTACCTGACGCGCGATCGCAGGTGGTTGGTTGGGAACTGCATCAAAGACGTTGGTAGGGCAGACTTGAACGCAGAGATTGCAATTAATACAAAGTTGATGGCTAACAAGCTCGATCATGATACTGAAGCTATAGTTTGAGTTGTTAATACTGGTGCTGTAGCAGTTGCATCCGTAATCCAATCCCGTCTCACCCAAAGCTTGTCTAAGCCGCCTGTAGCTTGGTAATAACGCTGATTGGGATCGGTTTCGAGATAGTCTACGCGAATATGTTCGCTGCGGGTTTCCGTGCGATGTAAAGCGCTAAAATATGCCCATCGTGCTACAGCAGTCAGAGCAGCTGCTCGCCGGGAAAATTCGACATCGCGCATGGTATCTTGTTTCGGATTCCCTTGTACTTGCTGCCACAGGGTTTCTAATTTGGCAAGAGAATCCAGAAGTTTCTGCTCAGAGCGCAAGTAATTCTTCTCTAAGGGGAACATCTCAGCTTGGACACCACGCACGATCGCCTCGTTATCGAATGTTTCAGCAGTGGAAGACTGAGAACGCATTCCCGCTTTACCAGCAGGATGTACAACCCGTTCATGAGCATGAGCGCCTAGACTTTTGGTAAAGGCGGCGGCACCTTCTCCAGCCCATTGTCCTGTAGAGATTGCCCAAGCAGCATTAGGCCCACCACCCCCAGAAGCTAAACCGGCTAAAAATTCCCGCGATGCGGCATCACCGGCAGCGTAGAGTCCAGGAACCTTTGTACCGCAACTATCATTGATAATCCGAATTCCACCAGTACCCCGAACTGTACCTTCCAAAACTAGTGTTACAGGTACTCGTTCTGTATAGGGGTCAATGTCAGCTTTTTTATAGGGTAAAAAGGCGATGAAATGAGACTTTTCAATTACTGCTTTAACTTCAGGCGTAGCTCGATCCAAACGAGCATAAACGGGGCCTTTCAAAAGGGCATTAGGAAGGAACGCGGGATCGCGACGACCATTGATATAGCCACCTAAATCGTTACCTGCTTCATCGGTGTAACTAGCCCAGCCAAAAGGAACACCTCTTGTTACTGTGGCATTAAAAGCGGTCGAAATAGCATAGTGATTAGAAGCTTCCATACTGGAGAGTTCGCCGCCAGCTTCCACCGCCATCAGCAGCCCATCGCCTGTATTGGTATTGCAACCTAAGACTTTACTCAAGAATGCACAACCACCATTCGCTAGAACTACTGCACCTGCGCGAACGGTATAAGTGCGATGATTTTGCCTCTGTACACCTCTAGCTCCAGCCACAGAGCCGTCCTCAGCTAATAGAAGCTCTAACGCGGGGCTTTGGTCGAGAATTTGCACGCCCACACGCAACAGGTGCTTGCGAAGTACCCGCATATATTCCGGGCCATAATAACTCTGGCGCACGGATTTCCCATTTTCTTTAGGGAAACGATAGCCCCAATCTTCCACTAAGGGCAAACTCAGCCAAGTTTTTTCAATTACACGCTCGATCCAACGTAAGTTAGCGAGGTTGTTTCCTAAGCGGTAACGTTCTGATGCAACTTTGTCCCAATCTTCTGGAGAAGGGGACATGATGCCATTCCCACTGGCGGCGGCTGCACCGCTTGTACCCAGAAAACCTTTATCTGCAATGATGACTTTCACACCTTGGGCGGCGGCCGCCGATGCTGCCCATGCTGCGGCAGGCCCGCCACCAATTACCAGGACATCAGCAGTTAGTTGTAGTTCAGTTTCGCTATCGACTGTGAGCAATTCCTTTTCCTCCTGATTGGTAGTCCACCCTTTTTGGGGAATTCAAAATTAACAACCCCACAGATGAATCTGGGGGTTGAATTCATGTTGTTTGATAAGTTGCGTAAGTCGGCAAGCAAGTTCAAACAGTATTGATAAACATATGATTTCAGATAATATGATACCCTAATTGTTAGTTTTTCAAATATTAAATATTGCAAATTAATTTGATTGATAAGAAAACGAACCGCTAAGGCGCGTTCGCGAAGCGTCTCGTAAAGCCTGCGGCATAGCTACGCCCTAAGCGTAGCCTCTCGTAGAGAAAAGAAGTACGCTAAGGAAGAGAGAAAGAAGAGAAATCGTAAGTAAAGAGGCGATCGCAATATTTGACGATCACCTCTTGAGATTTAGAAAAGACCCAAAACCTATTGCTGTTACTATCGATTAACGATTAGTAATCGAAATCGCCACCTAAGCCACCGCCACCGGGTGCAGCAGGAGCAGCATCCTTCGGTTCTGGCTTGTCAACTACAATGGCTTCGGTAGTCAACACCATCCCGGCAATTGACGCAGCATTCTGCACGGCGGAACGGGTAACTTTGGCGGGGTCAACAATCCCGGCTGCAAACAAATCTACGAACTCGCCGATGGTTGCATCGTAACCGACATTGAAGTCTTTCTCTTTAACTCGTTCGGCAATTACAGCACCGTTTTGACCGGCATTTTCTGCAATTCTCTTTAAAGGTGCAGCCAGTGCGCGAGATACAATCAATGCGCCTGTCAATTCTTCACCTGCTAGGTTAGACTTTGCCCAGCTTTCCAATTCAGGTGCTAAATGTGCCAGTGTGGTACCACCACCGGGAACGATACCCTCTTCCACAGCAGCTTTAGTGGCGTTAATAGCATCTTCCAGACGTAGTTTGCGGTCTTTGAGTTCGGTTTCTGTGGCAGCACCTACTTTCACAACTGCAACCCCGCCTGCGAGTTTTGCTAAACGTTCTTGCAGTTTTTCTTTGTCGTAGGAAGATTCAGTTTCTTCAATTTGGCGGCGGATTTGCTCTACCCGTGCCTTCACAGCTTGCTCGTTACCTTCTGCAACGAGGGTGGTGCTATCTTTGGTGATGGTGATACGGCGCGCTTTACCGAGTTGGTCAATCTTGGTGGCATCTAGTCTGAGTCCAGCATCTTCGGTAATCAGCTGTCCGCCGGTGAGGATGGCAATGTCTTCTAAGATAGCTTTGCGGCGATCTCCAAAACCAGGTGTTTTTACAGCCGCTACATTCAGCACACCACGCAAGCGGTTTACAACTAAAGTCGCCAAAGCTTCTTTTTCAATATCTTCGGCAATAATTACCAAAGGACGACCAGCACGCGCTACTTGCTCAAGTACGGGTACGAGGTCTTGTACCAAAGCGATTTTCTTATCAGTTAACAGCAGGAAAGGCTCATCGAATACGGCTTCCAAGCGCTCGGCATCGGTAGCAAAATAGGGAGAAATATAACCCTTGTCGAAGTTCAAACCTTCTGTAACTTCCAGTTCAGTGGTGACTGATTTACCTTCTTCTAAGGAAATCACCCCTTCACGACCAACTTTATCTAATGCTTCTGCAATCAAAGCGCCCACAACTTCATCGTTACCGGCAGAGATAGCAGCAACTTGAGCGATCGCTTTGGAGTCTTCCACAGGACGTGCGTGTTCTTTAATCTTGCCAACTAAAAAACCTGTGGCTTTATCAATACCACGCTTGATTTCAATGGCATTCGCACCAGCAGCTACATTCCGCAAACCTTCTTTAACAATGGCATGAGCCAACACAGTTGCAGTTGTAGTACCGTCTCCAGCCGCATCGTTAGTTTTAGAAGCAGCTTGACGAATTAAAGATACACCTGTGTTTTCAACGTGATCTTCTAATTCAATTTCTTTAGCGATGGTGACTCCATCATTAACAATTTGCGGCGCGCCAAACTTTTTTTCTAGAACAACGTTACGACCTTTAGGGCCGAGAGTGACTGCTACTGCCTCAGCCAGAATATCAATTCCTTTTTCCAAAGCACGACGAGCATTTTCGTTGTAAATGATGCGCTTAGCCATAGTAATATGAGTCTCTCTAAATATTGTGTAAGTTAATCAATTGCGAATGTTATTTGTTATTCGTCATTCGCTGTTTGGGTTGTGGAGTAACAATGATTAATAACTAATGCCAATCAACTATGAAACAACTGCCAAGATGTCCTTTTCAGACAATAGAACATACTCTTCTGTACCCAGCTTGATGTCAGTACCAGCGTACTTGGAGAACAGAACTTTATTACCAACGGCAATATCTATAGTTTGAATAGTGCCGTTATCGCTACGTTTACCAGGGCCGACTGCAACAATTTCACCCACCTGTGGCTTTTCTTTAGCGCTATCAGGTAGAAGAATACCACCCGCTGTTTTCTCTTCAGATTCACTAATCTTGATGAAAACGCGATCGCCTAGAGGCTTAACAGTAGATACGCTTAACGCTATAGCTGCCATACAAAATTCTCTAAACTAACTTTTTGAAGGTGAACAAATGGGTGCAATAAAGTGATGAACTGATGAAAGGGAATGCTTGCTCAATCAGACAAGTCTAATTGAGAGGACAATTCATCATGCCTGGTGTTTCTCAAGTCAAACACTAGACATGAAAGGTTTTTTCATCAAACCAATCCAACGAACAGTGAGCAAAATGAGAAATTGCTAGTCCTGGAGGATAAACTACACTAACTTTATCGAATTAATGTAGTTTATTTATATTAAGTATGATGTCATAAGGTTTTAAAAAAAGCAAGCAGTCCCAAATAGCTAAACTTAGAAGCTGACAATTCCCAAAATGCTTGCGGTAAGGTATGAAGCTAATACTACTCGGTTAAGCATTTTTAAATCATCATTGGGTTTGGGGAAAAGGTAAAAGGGTAAGGGTTGAATGGCACTAAGAAAAGCTATAAGCTATGCAAAATAAGCACTACAGCTTTAAAAGCTATTGAACAGTGAATATATGAGGCAGGCGATTGTCCTTAATGCAGTACTGCGATCGCGAGAAAAAAAGTTTAGCATCAACTAGGAACCGCTATATAATCCTAAAATGTCTATAACAGCCCGTTAACTACCAATAATCCGCAAATGCATGTATGGAAATATTTTTCTGACTTTTGCTTATTGACTAGCTTAATAAATAGGCGATCGCCTTTACACCCAATTTAGTGAGATCCTTGGTATTTTCGTACTATTGAGGTACGTCCATAGGTAAAAAGCTAGTATTAAAATCGTCCATAGGTAAAAAGCTAGTATTAAAATTATTACTGTGGAAGGACGTGCAGAGAACAACGGATGCATTATGGTAATTTACAATTCAATCTCTCTTTTGTCAGAAACGAAAAACTCAATCGCTGAAAATCTTTCTGGGCTTTGCTTTCTGCTTTTTAACTAAAAATTTTAGTACCCTTACTTACTGTTAGAAATTAGAACACAAACCTTGATGAATCGAAGTCCTAGAATCTTGCTTCGATTATTGTTTTCCAAGAGCGACACAAGAGGGTAATGTAATGTCAAAACAGCACACTTAACTAAGAGATAAGTAAGGTCAAAACTATGACAGATTTTGAAAACAAAGACGTTGAAAAAAGAGACATTGAAAGTGAAGACGTAGTAAAGTTGAATAAGAATCTCAACAATGAACTGCAAGAAGGTCTAGTAGGAATAGTTACGCAATCCGATCAAGAGCAAGATAATATTGATGTTAATTTTCCCCTTCCCGGAAAGAACCTTCATGCCCAAGTATCAGAGAATGATATCGATTTTTTAACTAGAGCAAAGCCACAAGAAGATTAGCTTGTTTAAGCGGCTCTACTGAGTGAAAGGATGAATTAGTCTCATGCGTAGACGAAAAATAAGAGTTTGAGAGATTTAACTATAGCAATCCTATTTGATTTACAAACTACCTGTTGAGGTAGGGAACCGGGAACAGATTTGTTTGGCTCTCATTTAGGATTGCTATATTGCAATAGCAATTGTTAAAGAATGGCAGAACAAAGAGTAAAAACTGGTTTTCACTAGAATTGGGTTTAGGTATATGTTTTTCTCCTGAAAATACCCGTAGAGCATGTCCTTCAACAAACATTAATCGCATACGGATGGAGTCCCAGTTCTGGCTCATCCACCAAAATTGTTCCAGGCTGAAGCTCTTCTGGTTGCAGAAATTTACTACAAGCAGCTAAGGCTGCTGTTGATATACCCAAACCCAGTAAGTAAATCACGGCGTTTTAGTCTCATGTTATTACTTTCCTAAATGATGTCAAGCAATCCCTATGCCAACAACTAAGCCTCGGCTATTTCAAGCATTGTGATCTAATATTCAGCAAGTTATTTTGTTTAGTGAAAGTTTTTGTAATTCCTCATTATGACTTCTGCGTCATAGGGTAATAGTTTACGCAGGCTCAATCATCTATAGTGTGAGTTTGAATTACATTTTTAAGAAAATAAGATGGTAGTTAAGTTTAAATTTAACTACCATAAGCGAGTAGATTTAATGGTATTAGCAAATTATAATTGCACAAATTGTAGCCTAAATCAAGATAAACTTTATGTAAAATGCTGTCTTCAAAATTATTAATAAGCAGCACAAATATTTGATAATTATTTATCCTTTTGAGCATCATAAAAGTAAGATTTTGAAGAAAAATTATTTTTGTTATCTCGTTGAAAAAATCAAAATTTTCTTCATCAAATCACAGTCATACATCTCGATTTACAAAGAATTTAAAACCTGAGACCCGCCTGTTTCATTAGAGGTAGGATGCGATCGCCAAAAAATTCCAGGTCTGGCTGAAAGTCATAAAAGCTCAACTGCAAGCCATCAATACCAGCCTTTTTCAACTGGACAAACTGCTCGACTACCTGCTCAGGCGTACCTATGACTTCGATGTTACCACCAATAGCTCGACGCTTCGGTGCATCTTTACCCACTCGACCTTTCCATGCGTGCGCGTCGCTGTTGAATCGGCTAAAGCCCAAAGGTGCAGCTGGATCAGCATGAGCGACTATTGCATCGTGGTATTCCCAAGTTTCGCGCTCAGTTTCCCGGCTAATTACCATCGGGTTGAGGAGTGTCTGCACTTCGCGGCCAATATCGCGTGCAGCCTGCTTCACTCTTTTAGCATGGGCGGGTAGAGCTGCGATCGCGCTCTTGAAATCTGAACCCGCTGGGCTGGTGATGAACACAATGTCAGAATAGCGTGCGGCGAAGGCAATGCCCGCATCTGAGCCTGTGGCGTTGACTAACACTGGACGGCCATATTTCGGCTTAGGTGTGACGTAGGCATCATTGAGCTTCCAAGAAGACTTGCCCTCAAATGAAAAGTTCTCGTCATCACCCCATAGGCGTTGCAGCACTTCGATGAACTCAGATGCAAGTTCATAACGGTGATCATGCTCAATGCGCTTCCAACCAAACATTTCGTGTTCAACAGCGCGGTGTCCAGTCACTACGTTGATACCCCAGCGCCCCCCTGATATATGGTCGAGTGTTGCGCCATACTTGGCTAAGTGCAAGGGATGAATCGGCCCATACAACACATGGATAGTGGAGATCAGCATAATCTTCTGTGTCAGGCTGGTGAGTGCAGCTGTGGTTACAAAAGAGTCCAGGGCTTGTCCGTTGAACACGCCACCATAGCCGCCTTTGGGTAACCACTGTGACAGCGCAAATATCAAATCAAAGCCCAGCG
Source organism: Aulosira sp. DedQUE10 (assembly GCA_034530935.1). GTDB lineage: Bacteria > Cyanobacteriota > Cyanobacteriia > Cyanobacteriales > Nostocaceae > Aulosira. Next base: position 34,414 of record JAVRCF010000075.1, read on the forward strand.
CCTCTGCTTGCAGCACAAGAGCTTTATTGTATTCAAAGCTCCAATCGGTAGTGCGTGGTAGTGTAGAAGCACTCCAACCGCCTGCTTGGATGGGGAGAAATAACCCCAGTAGTACAGGCTGTTGCAATGCTTGGGAGAGGGGGCTGAGGGCAAAATCTGTCGGAGCTAGAAAGCGATCGCATCCGACAATTGAACCGGGGTGATGGCTAAGAATCATCGCTTAAATTGGGTAGATAACTAATCTATTGGCTCTGCACCGATCGCACTCAAGGCTGCTTTGGCAATGGCAATATCCTGCTCGACAGTACCGCCGCCAACACCGATGGCTCCTACATGTACACCACCAAAGCGGATGGGCAAACCACCACCAAGATTTGTTAACAAGTTGCCAGAAGCTAGCGGTAATGCCACAGCCAGGTGATCGGCAAAGTTTCCTGTAGGGCGACGAATCGAAGCTGCTGTTTGTGCTTTGCGCTTGCTAGTTTCTACACTATGAGGCGGTGCGCCATCATCATGTGCAAAGGCTACCAAAGTTAAAAGCGAGTTGTAAACAGCAATAGATACGCTAGCACCTAGATTTTGGCTTTCTTTTAAACCTGCTTTTATTGCGGCTAGTGCAGTATCAACTGTAATTAATTCAACAGTTCTCGTAGATGTAGATGTTTGAACCATAATTTTTTATCTCCCAACTGTCAAAGCTTGGCGTTCTCGTTTTGCTACTTCTGCACGCACTAAAGGAATGACTTCCCGCCCGTAATCAATGGCATCTTGTAGCGGATCGAAGCCCCGGATTAGTAATGTAGTTACACCTGCGTCATAGTAATCAACTAAAGCCTCTGCAACTTGCTCTGGTGTTCCTACTAGCGCAGTTGTGTTGCCAGCAGCACCAGTAGCGGCGGCGATCGGTGTCCACAAACGCTTATCATAGATTTCGCTTTTGGCGGCAAATTCCAGTAATCTTTGTGAGCCTATCGCCTGTGGTCTAGCTGGGGGAGCGACTTTCACACCTCCGCGTTGTTCTTGAATTCGTCCTAAAATATTTCTGGCTTTTTCCCAAGCCTGTTCTTCTGTCACACCCAGAATAGGACGCAGAGATACACTAAAACGGATAGAACGACCAAGAGGTAAAGCCGCACAAACTTGGGCGATTCGTTCTTTAACTGCGGCAATTGGCTCACCCCATAAAGCATAGACGTTACTATGCTTGGCTCCTACTTCTACTGCTGGGCCAGATGCGCCGCCAAAGTAAAGTGGAATATGAGGCTTTTGCAGTGGCTTGATGGCAGAGAAAGCATCCTTAACGCGGTAAAATTCCCCCTCGTAGTCAAAGGGAGTATCGCTTGTCCAGATACGGCGGACAATTTCGAGATACTCATCGGTACGGCGATAGCGGTTGTCATGGTCAAGCCAGTCGCCATCTTTTTGCTGGTCAGCATCACTACCGCCAGTAATAATATGTACCGCAATTCGACCATTAGTAAAATGGTCAAGGGTAGCTGCTTTGCGAGCTGCTAAAGTTGGTGCCACAAAGCCTGGTCGATGAGCAATCAAAAAGCCTAAGCGTTCGGTAAATGCAGCTGCATGGGTAGCAACAGTAAAACCATCAGGGCTATTAGAGCTATAGCCAATTAGTACTTTATCAAAATCTCCTTTCTCATGAGCTTGGGCAAACTCACGAACATATCCTGGGTCAATGATGTCATCCCCCAGAGAGTCTGGTACACTGTTTAACTCCGAAGCAGGTTTTGTGCGGATTAACCCGATAAACTCAACTGGCATGATAATTCTCCTAAACACTCCCTATTCTCTATTCCCTTTCACTCCAATAAATCTGGTTTGTCGTGGGTAATTTCATCCCACAAATACTGGAATGCGCGCCAACCTACTTCGTGAGTACCATTACGTTTTTGAATAGCTAGGGCGAGGTTGTGGTCAATGGGGATGGGTTTACCTACAGATTCTGCTAGCAATTGGGATTTAGTTGCATCTTCTAGACGGATGAACCACCAAGCAGCCTCGTCTACACTGTGTCCTACCGTTAATAATCCATGATTGCGGAGAATTGCCGCTTTGCTATTACCTAATCTTTCAGCAATGCGTTTTCCTTCATTGGTATCTAAGACAATGCCTTTGTAATCATCAAATAATGCATGATCTTGGTAGAAAACAGCAGAATCTTGGGTAATCGGATCAATTAACCGACCTAGTGATGACCAAGTTTTGCCATAGAACGAATGAGCATGAGCCGCTGCAACTACATCTGGACGGGCTTCGTGAATTTGTGAGTGAATAGCGTATGCTGCTTGATTGAGTGCGCCATGACCTTGAACAACTTTACCTTCAGAATTCACCAGGATTAATTCTGATACACGAACGCGACTGAAATGAATACCAAAAGGATTGACCCAAAAATGGTCAGTGAGTTCAGGATCGCGGACTGTGATGTGTCCCCCTAATCCTTGGGCAAAACCTAAGCGGGCAAAGATTCGTAAAGCTGCTGCCAAGCGTTCTTGACGATGACGACGCTCTGCTTCTATAGAGGTAAAGGTTGGTGGTTTAACAAGAGTACCATTGCGGACGATGGAAGTTTGCACCATGATTATCGACTCCTATAGACAAACCCGAAATTATTGGTTAGAGGCAGGCAGAAGTAGCAGGGGAAGTAAGGGAAAAGAGGGGGAAAACTTACGGGAAGACTCTCCCTCTGCCCCTCTGCTTGTCTTTCCTCCTCTGCTCGGCACCATGCAAAGCTTGTGTGGTAAGCCACTATTGCACAGGGCTAGTGAAATCTTCCGGCTCATTACTATTTACCCAAAGTTAGGTTTGAAATTATCTAGCACAGCAACTCTTTGGAGTAGGTTAGTAACATTTTTTATTAAACTACGGTAAATCAGTCAAGCTACTGTATTTTGTGCAATATGAACCTACCATAGTTCATCTGAAGAAGCAAGCTTGAGAATATCACCCCTTGTTTTTTATCGCCATATATGCAAATCTCTTATTTATAAAATACGGTTCATTGGTCAATTTACCGTATTTTATGGCTCAAGAAATTAAAAATTAACTGCCAAGCGCCAATCAAAAGATTCTGAAAAGCTATGTATAAGCCTAGCTACGGGAGTGAAATTTCTATTTACGAAACATAAAGAGTGATTCTCAAACCCTAGCTAATTATGAGCCAAGGAATATCCCACAGTTACAGAAAATGTGTGGATAACAACAAATTTCATAGGACAACACATCATTAAAATTTACGAACAGACAAAGTACAGACGCGAGATTGCAACTGATAGATTCGCGTAACAAAAATTCAAGATTTGCAAATTAATCGGCTCTCTTCGACACAAGTGAAAAACTCACACACAGGAGCAAAATATGACGGCTACTATAACTCGTCCAGCTTGGACAATTGAATTTGAGAATGAAACTATTGATAGGTTAATTGATCAACACGCGCCCCATATTCCGGAAAAGCGGTTACAGGAGCCAAAAGCGATCGCCACAGCAGAAGAACTAGAGAATTTCTACCATTTTCGCGTTGGTGGTGCAGCCCATGACCTATTTATTGTTCAAGTTGTCGCCAACGTTATCGATAAAATTCCCAATCTGGAATTGCAGTTATTTTTAAGTCGCCAATTAGGTGACGATGGCGCACACGCAGAAAATACTCGTCGGCGTGTAGAGGCATTATTTGGTCACTATCCCATTGAGGATATCCAAAAGCAAGTGCAAAAGCATTGGGATTTTATGGGAGATATACCCCGACGTGGCTGGTTAGGCTTTTTAGCTTTCGAGCTGCACTATGAACATCATATTGTTGCTATTGGCTCATTAAATCGGCGTTTGTCACGGCTATACGATCCACAATCTTCAAGCTTTGCGACAGCGAGAATCATCCCAGATGAAACATTCCACCGTGCAGGTGTTGCAGAGTGGTGGCTACGTAAATTTGACAAAGCTTCTCCAACTGAAAAAGCTGAATTAGCTGCACAGGTAATAGAAGCAGACGAAGAAGTACAACGCCGTCGCAATCCCTATCTCAAAGAGCATGAAAAGATTAGCCGTCGTGCCCTGGGTATTGAAGTGGAGGAACAGGTGTAATTTATGATACTTGGCGGCAAGAGGTACTGTCTTACTTCTTGGATATTCCAGTTTCTCAGCTACCTAAACTCGTAAGCATTGACGATTAGGACGTAATACACAATACCTCAAGGAACCTATTATGGCTGCAACTTTGACTCGAAGCTGGAGTGTAAAGTTTGAAAAAGAAAACCTGGAAAAACTCTTTAGCCAGCACGCGCCACACGTACCATTAACTCGCAAACATCCCAGTCGTCCGCCAATTACAGAAGAAGAAAAAGAGCATTTCTATCAATATTGGGCTGCTACTGGTGGTCATGATTTATCTATTGTGCAAGCTGCTAGTAAAGCAATCTTGTTAATTCCTGACCCAGATTTGCATTTAATTTTGAGTAGACAAATAGGTGATGACGGCGCACACGCGATCGCTTTTCGTGAAAGAGTAATTGCTCTGACTGGACGCGATCCGATTGACGATATCCGTAAGGAAGCAGAACGCCACTGGGAATTTCTTGAAGATGTACCCTATCGCAACTGGCTAGGATTTCTTGCTTGGGAACTGCACTATGAACATCATATTCTGCCACAAGTTTGGTTTAATAAACTGACATCAACAATTGGTGATGCAGTATTAGCACAACAAAGTAGTGAAAGATTCAGTGATGATGAAGCAATTCATCGCGTGACAATTGCTAATTGGTGGCGCAAAAAGTTTGAGCAAGCTTCACCTGATGAACGAGCTGAACTTGCAGCACAATTATTAGAATTAGATGAAGAAATTCAACAACGACGTGCTGCTTATATAAAACAGCGCTGGCAAGATGCAGAAAACTTTAATGGATCTAATAGCCAAGGCATTGAACCAATATATGATGCTTGGCGCAAAGAAGTACTTTCCTATTTGCTAGATATTCCTCATCCTCAACTTACTTCTATTAAATAGTAAGTAGGCATTATTCCCGGCTTCAAGCAAATAGTGGGGTGTGTTGTCACCAAGCGCCGTACCGACTTATCATCAACAATTTACGGTGCGTTAGCCTTCGGCATAACACACCCTACACTTAATGCTGAAATTTTAATTTACTGCAATTAAAATAAAAACTTTTATATGCATAAAAAACATAATTCAATACAAATTTAGTGCCAGAAGGTAAAGGAATAAATATGTTCAATAAACGGCTAAACCAGGGTTTAGGTTGGCTAAATAAGAGAGGTTTGTTTAAGTTTTTCAAGCAACCTGGAATTCGGTCGTTTGCATTACTATTTGTCATGGGTTTAGGCTTGAGTTTAGCGATCGCATCTTGCGCTCCCAGTAATTCAGCTAATGCACCTACAGAAAAACCCCAAGCCAACAAGTTAACAGTGTTGAAAATGGGGCATCAAAAAGGGATGGCACTGCTGAATATTATCAAAGCCCAAGGCAGCTTGGAGAAGCGTTTACAACCTCAAGGTATTTCTGTAACCTGGAATGAATTTTCTTCAACTGCACCTTTACTTGAGGGAATGGGTGTAGGGGCAATCGTTTTTGGTGGTGGCGGTGGTACAGGAAGCGTCTTTGCTCAATCCAGTAGCAAACCTTTCGTGCGAGTGGCTGCGAGTACCAGTAGTACCAGAAGTTCAGCAATCTTGGTGAAAGAAAATTCACCTATCAAAACTCTTGCTGATTTAAAAGGTAAGAAAGTCGCTTTTGCTAAAGGCGCGAGTTCACAATACATGATTGTACGTGCTTTAGAAAAAGTAGGTTTGAAATATACAGATATTCAACCTGTCTATCTAACTCCAGCCGAAGCTTTACCAGCATTTGAGCGCAATGATTTTGACGCATGGGTAATCTGGGACCCTTATACTGCAGAAGCTGAACGTAAGCTGCGTACTCGTCTGTTGGCAGATAATACTACGGTATTTGGTGATAAAGCTCTTGTAGAAAGCCCTGGATTTTATTATGCTGCACCAGATTTTGTCCGCGATTATCCAGATATTTTGAAAATAATTTTGCAAGAACTGGAAAAAGCAGGTAGCTGGGCTAAAAACAACAACAAAGACTCAGCCAAACTACTTTCCAAACTCTACAAAGTTGACTTAGCCACAATGGAAATCGTAGAGGAACGCGGAGGCGATCGCAAAATATTACCCCTGACTGATGAAGTTCTCACAGGCTTGCAAAATATGGCAGATAGCTTTTACGAACTTAAAGTTATTCCCAAGAAAATTGATGTCAAAGATAAAAACTACAACTGGGTTCCTGACCAAAAATGGTAAAGCTAGCAACAACTATATAGTCAACTTCTGGCAACAATGCCTGCCATTCATTGTGTAATTAATTATGTTTAACTACTTAGCAACAGGACGATATTTAGCACAGGCCTGTCGAGAGTACTTCAACCCGCGTGTGAACTTCGAGTTATGGGTACTTTGTGAGATAGCGATCGCGGCTTGCGACTTAGCGGAAGTTTTGGGAAGTGCGATCGCGCTGCAACTTCTTTTTGGTATTCCCCTGAGTTGGGGCGTATGTATAGCGACGCTAGATGTAATTATACTGCTGCTACAACACAAAGGTTTTTGTTATACATCCGATTTAATTATTGAAAAAATCTAAGTATGTGTTGTAATACCAATTCACGAAAACCTTGATACAGATAGATTTCTCGTAGGGGCACGGCATTGCCGTGCCCTTACCAACGTATTTGTATCATGATGAAAGTGAAATGGTATAACCCCTCTTTTGTTACTACGGGGAAAGTATAATCAGGAAGAAACCCGAAAG
>JAVRCF010000076.1:0-41235 GCA_034530935.1 Aulosira sp. DedQUE10
TTGTCAGACTAGTTTATCTTGAGGGGTCAGACCCCCTATTCGCCAGCTGCATCCTTGAAGAAGTCGGGGATCTGAGCAAAGCGATTTTCACAAATCAAATAGGACTGATGCACCCTAGGGAATTGCTCTTAATTATGAATTACGAATTACGAATTAGTAGCTATACCGTTCCTCAGCCCAAGGTTCACCACGTTGGTGGTAACCATTACGTTCCCAAAAACCAAGTTCTTCACGATTAAGAAACTCTAAACCATTAATCCACTTGGCACTTTTCCAAGCATAAAGATGGGGAACAACTAATCGCATCGGCCCACCGTGTTCTGCTGGTAAAGGCTCACCAGATAATTGAAAGGCAAAGAAATTTTCTTCGCGCAGAAAGTCTTCCATTGAGATATTGGTTGTATAGCCCCCGTAGCAGTGTTCCATAATATGAACTGCTTCCGGATCTACCTCAATCAAACTCATGAAATCTGTAACTTTAATCCCAGTCCACTTAACATCAAGCTTAGACCAGCGTGTTACACAGTGAAAATCTGCTGTGAATTCAGATTGAGGTAAGGCTATAAAGTCTGCCCACGTAAAAGTGCCAGGTTTTGCCGCACCCCAAACTTTAAACTCCCATTCTTCTGTAGTGATTTGCGGAGTTGCACCATAAGTTAAGACAGGGAAGCCCTTAGCCAAATGTTGGCCAGGAGGAACGCGTTCGCTCTCTTGTTGCTCTGGTTTCTGAAAAAATTTTCCTAACATACTCTTAGAAAAATCACTTTTTCAACTAATCCCGCAAGGAGTCCCACACCGTAATCTTTGATTCGGTGTTGGGAGGAATTGCGGGTTTGATTTGTTGCGTCCTGTGACCAATTCCGAGAGTGCAGAGAAGAGGGAGGAGAACAGCGACAAATCAAACAATCTCTTAAGCTGCAACGCATAATCTTGTACTCCGTTTGATTAATTGCACCTTTGACGGACTGAACTGTCCAAGCCTGTGCCAGTTGTGGTCATAAACTGAAACGTTCTTAGTCTTTTCTGTTTTGGTGTAACCGCCAATCCATCCGATATAAGACTTTCCTGCTTTTTCAGCTTTAACCAAATCACCAGAACGAAAACCAAACGGGGTGATTGTTCCACCTTTTCGTTTTCTGTGATTTGGTGCATCTGAAACTGGATTTTCAAAATGAAGCTGGCGGCGAAATATATTGGGACGAGCAATCACGCGGAATAGCGCAGATGTAACTGTGACTTCTCCTACCCAATAATGACCACGAGTTGAGGCAGTGTGAAACTTCTCGAATCGGACAAAGTTACTTGCTGCCAACGCCACACCGTCATGAGCATGAGTTTCTGGGCTTTGCTTAGACTTATCTTTTTTGTCTTTGACCAAACCTAATTGCTGTCTGAGTATTGAAGTTTGCCAACCAACTTGAGTATTAGTTGGTGCAATCTTTTCTAACAATTGCAACATCACTTTTTGCCCTACCATTACTGGGCTAAATCCTTTGTCGCCTTTAGCTTTAATGTATTCGTAGGTGATTTGAGTAACAGGAAACAGTTTTACTAATTCCTTGGTAACTCGCAATTCCAGTTCTTTATTGGCTCGAATACTGGGTGGTAATTTGTTCTGCTTACGGTTATCAAACCGTTTTTGACGATGCGCTCTTTTGTTGAATACAGCCTTACGGTTAATGCGTCTACCTCGTCTGGCGCGTCGCAGAATTAATCTTCCTGACATCTTCTTCGTTATATCAGAAAAAGGCAGAATTAGGTGTGCCATAAACAAAGTAAACTTGGCAGATTGTACACCAACACCAGTAAATCTTTTACCTGGGTCTAACCCCAAAGCTATTGGTTGAGTGTTACATCCAGATGGTTTTACTAATAACTGAATGCAAAAAATATTTAGGTCATTGTGTACAACTTTAGCTAACCCGCCTTTTAGCCAACGTCTAGCCCGACTGGGTTTGGTTGGCATGAGTGAGTTACCATCTTTGTCTAGCACTGGAACGCGAATCATGGAGATAATCCTTTCGCAAAAAGTTGTAAGTCCCTTAGCCCACCATTACCAAAATGTCCTTTCTGGAGGCAAAATGCGGTGTGGATTTTCCTCCCGCATTATTGCCGTCAAGCATCGATAATCAGTCGGTTTGTAAATAACCCGAACTAGGGAAACATCCGGGAGTACGTATCAGGTAATGGCTGCTGGGCTAGTCATCTTTTGCTTTGCAATCTGATTCTTGCAAGCCTACGCTGTACCTGTACTCAGGTCAGTGTAGGTAGTTGACGATAATTGGTTTTCTTGAGATGATTGTCTAAGGATTTGAGCATCTGCGCTATCCCCTAGAAGGCACAAAATACCAATTGCGCTGAATACTAGAAATCCAGAAACTACAGATATCTTACTTTTTATTAATTCTTGGGTCATCAGTCATAGGCAATAGTTAATGGAGCGTGTCCGATTAACTATAACTATGCATAATACCGAAAAGCCACGAAAAAGCGCTCATTTAATAGCGCTGTTCGTGCTTTTCTGAGCTACAGAAATTATTATTCGTCTTCTGCTTCCTCTTCTTCAGCAGCTGGGTAGACAAATGTAGAGCGTCCAGTCAAAATCGACTTGCCCATTGAAAGAGCTTTTTGAGCTTCAACAACAGCTTTATGTCTCCAAGTAGCTCGGCGTTTATCTCTTTTAGACTTAGATGTTTTCTTCTTAGGAACAGCCATGATAGCGGATATCGCAATTCTTGACAACCTTTTTATTCTAAGCCATCCACTGACATTGACAACATAAAAATGGGGCATGGGGCATTGGGATTGGGTATGAATGTCCCCCTCATCCCCCAGTCCCCCAGTCCCCAATCCCTTACCTACTTCCTAGCAGGTGGGATTGTGAGATTTTGTTCAAAAAACAGTAGCGATCGCGCCGTCTTAAAATAAGTTGCCCAACGTTGGGTATCGGGACGATTACGCCATTGCGGGCGACTCACTTCTAAAGCTAAAACTGGAGCGATCGCTCCTTGACTTTGTACGGATATGATTACTGAAACATCTGTCACCAAAATATCTTGATCGAAGCTCCTCTGAGCAGCTGCTCTAGCTGCCGCTTCAGCCCGGCTCAGTACAGTTTCGTAAGTTTCTTCCGGTAGACGATCAATAGCTAGATCAACTCTCGCTGTGTAAGCTCTGGCAATCTGCGGGGCGATTGTTTCACACACAAACCACACAGGAACGCCTCCTAAGAGCAAAAATATTAATGGAACTATCCGGATTTTTGTGGCAATTTGGCCAATAACTGAAAAGGAAATGATCGATGATAGTTGATAAGCAAAACTTCTACTCATGACCTTGTAGCTCCTGACTGCATTATTTGTAATTTAAATTGAGTGAAAGTATTTTCCGGCTAAATTATGTAATAAAGATTACATAAAATCTTGAAGTTGATGGGAATCTCCTAAACTATAAGACATAGGTTAACTTTGTTTTTTGGGCAAAGCCAACCGCAATTTTAGGCAAGCAAACAACAATCACCAAAGAGGGGATGGCAAATTACTGGGCGATCGCTATTGGCATTAATCAATATCATTTATTTCAACCTTTAGATTGCGCTCAAGCAGATGCTGAGGCACTCAAGGATTTATTGGTGACACAAGCAGGCTTTCTGCCTCAAAACTGCCTGCTGATGACAGACACTTCACCGTCGCTTAAAGATAAATCCACTTATCCCACTAGGGAAAATATCCTGCTTTTATTGGAGGATTTCGCTGCATCATATTGGCAACCGCAAGACCATGTGTGGTTATTCTTTAGTGGTTATGGCATCAACTACAAAGGTCAAGATTACTTAATGCCAGTCGAAGGGAACCCTGATCTTGTACAGGAGACTGGCATAGAATTGCGATCGCTGATGCAAAGTCTGCAACTTGCTAATCTGAATGTATTGCTACTGCTGGATATCAACCGCGCTTTTGGTACTCAAGCTGATGCTCCAGTAGGGCAAGAAACGCTAGAACTGGCCCAAGAACTACAATTGGCAACAATTCTGTCTTGCCAACCAGAGCAATTTTCCCATGAAAGCAGTGAATTAGGTCACGGATTTTTTACCGCAGCATTGTTAGAAGCTTTGCGTTCCGGTCGTGGTAGTAGCTTGGTGGATTTAGAACGCTACTTGAGTATTCTTACCCCACAATTATGTCAACATTACTGGCGATCTACACAAAACCCGATCGCTGTGATTCCATCGCAGCAGCAAGTTATCTTGCCATCACAGCAACGCCATAGTACGCCAGCTAAGAGCGAAGTAAACTCCGTTATCTTTCCGGAAGAATCTTTTGCAGTGGCACGTGCAGCTCCTTCTCTGGAAGTGAATTCCCCTAGAACTTCAGAGAAGTTAGAAAAAACGGGTATATACAAACCAGGCCAAGGGGAGGAAACCACTGTCAGTCCTAGATCCAAGCCAGCAAAATCTGCAAAATTGACAGTAGGGAGCGAAAACTTTCAAGCTCAACCAGTCCAAGGTGCAGCCGCCGATTTCGCTTCCCAGGCAGTGCTTAACCCAGATCGGAAGTTCAAACCACTACCCCCACCTTCCCAGGAAGAGAGTGCGAGGGAAAGGTTTATTCCTGATTCTTCCCACGCTTACATTTCTCAAGCGCCTGTAACTCAACCAAGCACCCCATTTTGGCAACAGCTTTTGTGGTGGCTTGGCGGCGGCTTATTGATAGCTGGCTTAGTGGCAGTAGTTTTTCTCCGCAATCAGACAAAATTTGGCATTCCCGAAGTATTTAGGACATCAACCAATACAGCTACTAATCCGCCAAAAGACCTCAATACCTTACCAAGTACTCGCTCCATCTCAAATTCCACTACACCAACTCCGTCCTCAAAAGCATCAAACTCGCAAACAGCTTTCAATCCTGAGTCACAAACGCGGAATCAAGCAGTATTAGATCTGGCAAAAATGTCCCTGAGAGAAACTCAGGCTAGCGATTTAAGTTTGGCGATCGCCACAGCGCAAAAAATTCAACCTGGTGAACCACTCTACGAACAAGCACAAGAAGACATTAAAATCTGGAGTCGCATGATTTTAGATTTAGCAGAAGGTCGCGCTCAGCAAAAACAGTATACTAGTGCCGTGGCTGCGGCTCAATTGATTACCAAAGACGAATCTCTGTATCCCAAAGCACAAGCACTGATTAACCAATGGCGACTAGAAGCCAAACAGTATGTCAGTAACAAAACTCTTTTAGATGCAGCTAATGCCTTAATTAAGACTGGACAAGCATCTACATATAATCGGGCGATCGAAGTTGCTAAAAAAGTCTCACCAGGACAGCCAGGCTTCGATGTCGCCCAAAAATCAATTAATAAATGGAGTGAAAAGATTTTGGACGTGGCGAAAAATCGTGCAGTCCAAGGCGAACTCAATGCAGCAATTGAAACCGCAGCCTTAGTACCAGAAATGACATCTGCTTATGAAGATGCTCAAGAAGCCATCCAAAAATGGCAAGTAAGGCGAATAAAAAATTAGTCAACAGTCCAAGGGACTTCCAAAAAATCAACACAACCGCAAGTAGGGGCACGGCACCGAAAGATTATGGATGCCGTACCCCTACAATTCGCTTAACTGAACCTGATTGCCTACAATTGGGGTATTTTTTTAATTTTTATATCATGTCCGCTTGATTACTTACTAAATCTCAAGAACCCCACCCCAACAAAGCGACGCTTTGTGTCCCCTCCCCGCTTGCGGGGAGGGGATTAAGGGGTGGGGTGCAGTGACTATGGGAATCATAACTAATTACCCGGACATGATATTAGTCCCCAAAGTCAAAAGTCCAGAGTCAAAGCAAATCGCCATTGACTCTGGACTTTTTAGTTATGACTCAAATCTGAGAAATGATAACTTACGTTTAATGTGAATTACGTCTTGAAAGCCTTTAATTTTATCGATAGTCAAAAAACTATAATTTTGAGCTAGTCTAGAAACCCTTATAAAATAAGCGGCGTTTCTAATTCACATAAGGCGTAACTTGGAACTTAGCAGTCTGTACTCAGTATTCTGTTTAGCAATACTGGGACACATCCTCTCCACATTCATCAGCTAGATAGCATAGCGCCCGGAAACGCAAGCTCACGACTTCATCATATAAAGGATTCAGCTTACACATTGGCGGAATGTGAAATAAGGTTTTGCCAAATAACTTGACATCACGCTCAAAAGGACACTGAGAAGGAATGAATTTACACAAGCGGTGTGCGAGTTCGCGATCGCGGACTTGAATTCTGTCTACTTTTTGTCGTAGGGGCTGGAGAAGATCACAGTTAGACTTAGCAGCAGAACTGGGCAGCTGGGTGACATGGGTATTAGTAGCTTCTGCTTGATTTGGTGCTACCCAGCTTGCGAAAAAAATTCTTTTTGTGGTATTATCGAATACCTTCATGGTTACATCCTCTATTTAATTGAGGGTATTCACCTTAACGATGAACATATACATAGTGGCCACGACCATTCCCGGAAACTTCGTATCCTGACTTTGATGCAATCTGATGTTATCTGTAGCCACTTAGTCAGAACCCATTTATTCACTACGTCAAGTTAAACGCAATTTCCCTAGGATCGGAAGTGTAATAATCCGATCTTGTTCATAACTTGACATAGTTTAAATTTTAATAAAGACATCTATCTTCGGGAAGGTCTTGTGGTAATGTTACAATTCTTAATTATAGAATATTTTCGGACGTATTTTTAGTGAGTCAAAATATTAGCAGATCAATTCTATACATATAGAGTCACCTACGCTGCATAAGGTTCCGTTAAGGAAAGTTATATTTTGGGCATGGGGCATTTGTCCCCCTTATCCTCTCTCCGAGTTGTAGCTGTATTCTTATAAGACATGACTGCTCAACAACTAGGTAAAGCGAGTGATTGTCTTGCAATTTGCAATCTATGGCGTATTAGGAGTGACGGACCTGGGGTTGGCATTGGGCTACATTCCTGGTTTACGCATGAACCGTGCCACTAGGGCAATAGTGGGGTCTGCGTTTTTAATTGCCTTGGGTGCTGTGAATTTGCAGGAGGCTTGGCAGGCGATTGATGCTAACACCATCATATTTTTACTGAGTATGATGGTGCTGAATGCTAACCTTGCTTATTCAGGTTTTTTTGTGCGATCGCTCTCAATGCTTTTGAGCATCACCCGCAGTCCTCTAGGCTTGTTGATTGCTCTAACCTTTGGTAGCGGTATCCTTTCTGCCTTATTTCTCAACGACACAATAGCGCTAATTTTTACACCTCTGACATTGAGCCTGACTCAAGCACTGAGTTTGAATCCCATACCTTATTTATTAGCGATCGCAGGTGCAACTAATATCGGTTCTGTTTGCACTCTGGGCGGTAACCCTCAAAATATTTTAATAGGCTCATTCTCAGGTATTCCCTACCTAGATTTTCTGCGCGCACTGGCCCCAGTCGCCTTAATTGGTTTAGCAATTCAAGTAGGGCTGTTATGGCTACTTTATCCTGATGTCCGTTCTACCCAACCTTGTCAGGAGTTAGCCAGTGGAAATAAAAATCGCATTTTCAAACCCTTATTTAATAAAACCCTAGTCATCACCATAGGATTACTCATAGCCTTTGCTGTTGGCTTACCTTTAGCCGAATCTGCTTTAGTTGCTGCTAGTTTGTTATTGATTACGCGGCGGATCAAACCACAGCGCATTCTGCAAAAGGTGGATTGGAATCTCCTCGTGATGTTTTCGGGATTATTTATTCTGACGCGAGTTACACAAAAGTTAAATTTATTGCAGTTATTTACTCATGCAGTTGATTCTTCTGCAAGTTTTTTGAGTGTAACTGTTGTCTTATCTAATCTAATTTCTAATGTTCCGGCTGTACTTCTATTGCATCCCCTAATTCTCAAAAATGATACCCATTATTGGCTATTACTAGCAGCCGGATCTACATTAGCAGGTAATCTTACTTTATTTGGTTCAGTTGCTAACTTAATAGTTGTAGAAGCCGCCACCAATTTAGGCTATAAGCTGACATTTATCGAGCATCTACGCTTTGGCGTACCGCTAACATTGTGTACTTTAATTTTAGCTTATCTGTGGATTCACTAGGTCAGATAAAATTATTTAACTATAGGAATAGTCAGATCACAGGCTTAATATGCCTCGCTTTACAAACATACCAAGCAAACAGACTTGTAAAAGTTTCTGGACTCAGCAAAGAAATTATGATGAAAATTCTGTCCGAAGATATACCTTGAACATAATAACCTTTATTGGTGTTTTGGTCATGGAGATTACCTCCCAAGACTATTGTTAAGTACAAACGGCTATAGCTTATGTACCCATAGTATAAAGTCTATGAAAAATCAAACCGTTTTGCTGCACTGCGATCGCAACTCATACTCAAAACTCTATAACCAAAAATTATCGGCGTTTATTGGCGGTTAATTATGTTTTCTCACACCAAAACGCAAAGACACTCAGAAAAAACTTTGCGTCTTTGCGCGGCAGTTGCTTTAAGTCGGGGAACCCGACGACAGTCGCCTCAAGTCGGGAAACCCGCCCACGGCGCTGTCTCCCCAACGCACTGCCTTGCCTTTGCGTGAGATTTTTTATCTTAAATTCTTTACGATGCTACCTGAGCAGTAGTCCTAGGCCGCCGTCTTCTACCATCGGCGACTTTTACAGGTGGCTCATCAGGAATCTGCATCAACAATGTCACAGTTGGTTGACATTGCAGTTCCCGACGAATAGAACGTTGCAATTCTCTCTCCAAAGTCCCTTGCAATCCACCCCAGTCTACTTCGGTTTGCTCGCCTTCACCGGGCTGGGCAAATTCTGACCAGCGAACACTCAAGATTTCTTCAATTCGCTGTTGTACCCATTTTTGCAACAGCGATCGCTCTATACTTGTCACCACACCCCGCATGTGCATTTCTGGCTTGGCTAACAATTTACCACTCCAATCAATGGCGGCGGCGATAGTAACAATGCCTTCGGAAGCCATGCGTTGCCGTTCTTGCAGCACTTTAGCACTAACCATCCCAGAACTAGTAGTATCCACCAGTTCAATTCCTGCTGGAACTTTTCCAGAGACGCTTATCGAGTCTTCTGTCAACTCCACGATATCGCCATTCTGGAGAATAATCATGTTTTCTGCGGGAATGCCCATACTCTGCGCTGTTTGGGCGTGCTTCACCAACATCCGATGTTCACCGTGGAAGGGCACAAAAAACTTCGGTTTAGTTAAAGCAATCATCAGCTTCTGGTCTTCTTGACAACCGTGACCAGAGACGTGAATTCCTTTGTCTCGACCATAGACGACGTTTGCCCCTTGGAGCATCAATTTATCTATAGTATTAACAACAGCGATCGTATTTCCGGGAATCGGGTTAGCAGAGAAGACTACCGTATCTCCTTGCCGAATTTTAATGTGGGGGTGTTCTTTGTTGGCAATGCGAGTCATGGCTGCCATTGTCTCACCCTGAGAGCCAGTAGTCAGAATTAGCACTTTCTCATCTGGGAGACCGCGAACAGAGTGCAAAGGTTGCAGCAGATTATCTGGACACTTGATGTAACCTAAATTGCGGGCGTGGGCAATTAAATTTAGCATCGAACGCCCGACAACCGTGACTGTGCGGTTGTGCTTTTGCGCCAGTTCCAAAATCATGTTGATACGATGGACACTAGAAGCAAAAGTAGTGACAAATAGTCGCCCCGTAGCTTGTGAGAATACTCTGTCCAGATTGGGATACACGGAACGTTCCGAGGGTGTAAATCCAGGTACTTCTGAGTTAGTTGAATCACTCAACAAACAAAG
This sequence comes from Aulosira sp. DedQUE10, assembly GCA_034530935.1. Lineage (GTDB taxonomy): Bacteria > Cyanobacteriota > Cyanobacteriia > Cyanobacteriales > Nostocaceae > Aulosira. The sequence continues at coordinate 9,824 of JAVRCF010000076.1, forward strand.
TACGCCTTTTTCACCGTGTTCTGCTAGCCGTTGTAAGTCAAATTTTTCACCATCCACTGGGGTATGGTCAATTTTGAAATCTCCCGTATGAATGACTATCCCTATGGGTGTATGAAGGGCAACCGTAAAGCTATCAGCAATGGAGTGGGTGTTGCGAATGTATTCTACAAAGAAGGATTTCCCTATCCTGACGACATCACGAGGTAAAACCGATCTTAATTCTGTGCGATCGCGTACTCCGGCTTCTTCTAATTTACCCTCTAGCATGGCCATTGCTAATCTTGGGCCATAAATTACGGGTATATCAAACTGCTTGAGGTGAAACGCAATCCCACCAATATGATCTTCATGACCGTGGGTAACGATCATCCCTTTAATTTTATGGCGATTTTCCCGTAGATAGGTCATATCTGGCAGGACAATATTTACACCATGCATTGCCTCTGTCGGAAAGGCTAAACCTGCATCTAAAAGGACAATTTCATCGTCATACTCGAAAACACAGGTATTTTTACCAATTTCATGCAAGCCGCCCAAAGGAATAATTTTTAGGGCGGAGTCAGCTTCGTTTTTAGCCATTTGCTCCTTAGATTGTTGTTTGTGGTTAATTTAAGTTAAAAAGTTAGCTTCTTGTATCAAAGACAACATTGTTAGCTGTCTTATAAAGTCATCTGAAAGCAGCTGATTTAAAGCCAGAATTTTCTATTGTTTGTTCAATAAAAATGGATTTTACGCTGAAGGATTCATAGTATAGCGATTCAGTCGTAGCACAGGTGTTGTCAGTGCAACCTGGTAAAAATATGTATTTTCCTTTGTTATATGTATTTCTTTTGCCAACAACTTGCCAGCGTTCAGCAAGTTGCTACTTAGACTAAACTAAGTTCTTTCAGAACCACCTCTAACTTGTGACTGACTTCTGGTTCAGCTTCAGATAGCGGCAGACGAGTTGAACCTACCTCCCAACCTTGAAGTTTTAATGCTTTTTTAACTGGAATGGGATTTGTAGTTAAAAATAGAGCTTTAAACAGCGGAAAAAGTTGAAGATGAATCTCAGTCGCAATTTGGATTTTACCTACACTAAAAGCTTGGATCATCTGCTGTAGTTGGTTTCCTACCAGATGAGAAGCGACACTCACCACACCCTTTGCTCCGATCGCTAACAAAGGCAGGGTTAAAGAATCATCTCCAGCGTAAATCTGAAATTCTTTTGGTGTCAAGCGGCGAATTTCACTCGCTTGGTCTAAATTTCCACTAGCTTCTTTTATGCCAACAATATTATTAATCTCCGCTAACCGGGCAACTGTTTCGGAACTGAGGTTTTGACCGGTACGACCCGGAATGTTGTATAACAACACAGGTAGGTCGGGACAGGCTTGTGCTACCGCCTGAAAGTGCTGGTAAAGACCTGCTTGCGGCGGTTTATTGTAGTAAGGAACAACGTGTAAAGACCCATGTACTCCTATTTTAGCTGCCTTTTGGGTGGCGGCGATCGCTTCTTTTGTGGAGTTGGAACCACATCCTGCTATCACCTTGGCTTTTCCGGCTACAGCCTGTAACACCTCAACAAACAACTGGTATTCCTCCTCCCAACTAAGAGTGGGGGATTCCCCTGTTGTACCACACACCACCAATGTATCTGTGCCGTTGTTAGCTAGATGTGCTGCTAGTTCTGCCGCTACATCATAGTTGACACTGCCGTCTTCTTTAAACGGTGTAATCATAGCGGTTAAAACTCTGCCAAAATCTCCCACCCTTTTTTCACTCCTGATTACCCTTTCTGTTTTTTGTAGCTTGGTGGTTCTCTATTTTAATAACCTATCTGCAAATTGCTTGCAAGTGCCATTGGTCATTATTGTTTTGGTCTTTGTCATTTTTCAGTTAGTTTTTGCTAATGACTATTGACCAATCACTAATGACTAATAGCTAATGCTTTTAGTAGATTTTTTTCTACTAATAACTCGGCAATTTGGACTGCATTTAAAGCTGCTCCTTTACGGATCTGGTCACCACATAACCATAGTTCCAAGCCGCAAGGATGTGAAATGTCTTGACGAATTCTGCCTACTAAAACTTCATCTTGACCAGTAGCTTCAATTGGCATAGGAAAATGATTTGCCCGCCAATCTTCTACTAATTTTACTCCAGGGGAATGACTAATTATTTCCCTAGCTTCCTCTGGACTAAAAGGCACCTGGAATTCTATATTAACCGCTTCCGAGTGGGCACGGAGTACGGGAACCCGCACACAAGTAGCGGTAATTCTGATTTGTTGTGTTCCAAAAATTTTGCGAGTTTCGTTGACCATTTTCATTTCTTCCTCGCAGTATCCCTGATCGTTTAATGGGGAATTATGCGGAAATAAATTAAATGCCAACGGATAAGGTAATACTTCGGCGACTGCTGGTTGTCCTGATAAAATGGCGCTGGCTTGGGTTTGCACTTCTGCCATTGCTTTGGCACCAGCACCACTAGCAGATTGATAGGTTGAAACTACCAATCTTTGTATTGGTCTGACTTGATGTAGAGGCCACAACGCTACTGCCAGCAATATTGTTGTGCAGTTGGGATTAGCAATAATCCCTTGATGATCAGCCGCAGCTTGGGGATTTACTTCTGGGACTACCAAAGGAACTTCTGGGTTCATCCGAAAAGCGCTGGAGTTATCAATCACTACTGCGCCTTTCTCTACTGCTTTGGTAGCCCAAGTTTTGGATATAGAACCGCCTGCACTTGCCAGTACTATATCTATACCATTAAAAGCGCGATCGCTGACCGCCTCTATTGATAAATTTTCTCCTTTAAAAGATAGCGTCCGCCCCACACTTTTTTCTGAAGCCAGCAACTTTAGATTAGATACCGGAAAATTCCGGCTTTCTAGTAATTCCAGCAACTCCGTGCCCACAGCACCAGTTGCGCCCAAAATAGCTACATTATAGGATTTAGACAACCTAGCTTCCTCCTTTAAGAGGTTATATAAGATATATTGAACCGATACAAAACTTATTCCGTATTTAAATGACAGTCGTCTACCTTAACATTAAAATAAAATTTTCTTGACTTTCAAATTTATTATTTTGTTTTACTTTATTACACTATTAAGTTTTTTATTTCCCTCAATTAAGTAATATTCTAGTTTCCTTTGGTTTGGTGACATTCATATTTTGTTACGGTTATTTAAAGTAATTATACAACTAATTTATCAGCGGTGAAAGAATTAAAATATCTGCACTCAGGCATTGTTGAAGTTTAATACTCTTCGAGTTAAGTCAATAATTTTGCCTGTTGAGGTGGGATGCACAAATCATGGATGTACTATGATCCTAGTGAAAGAAAACCACTACTTACCATAAACTGAGCTATGAGGCAATGCAGTCAGTCTTAACCAATCCATACTTGGGAATCAAATTTCTACTTGAAAACCAGGATATCACGGTGTTAGCCCCCTGAATCATAAATCCACTTCTTGCCCTAGATATAGAGTGCCAAACCCCCAATATTCAAAGCATCTAGGAAGTGTTTGATTATTCAGCACTGATGGATACTGAGCAAGAACCACTCATTGTAATCGACTTTGGAGGTACAAACGGTAAACTTATTGCGCTAAAGTGTTCAGGATTTTGTCATTAGCAGTAAACTGGATCTCTGCTGCCAGGCACTTACTTATCCATACTGTGGATTCTCATAATACCTTGTGAGCATTTGCCATCCCAGCTCAGAGACATCCAGCTACAGAAGCGAACGATCGCGTCTTGTCTGTACTCGGAGTCACAAATACCAGAAAACAGAGACGAAGCATGAAAGTCACCCAGGAAAAACTTCCCGCCAGCCAAATTGGACTGGAAATAGAGATTACGCCAGAAATTACCAAACAAACTTACGAACAGGTAATTAAAAACCTAGCTAGTACTGCCAATATTCCTGGGTTTCGCAAAGGCAAAGTGCCTCGGCAGATATTGCTACAGCGCCTTGGCACGACTCGCATTAAGGCAGCAGCCCTGGAAGAACTCATTCAAGATGGCATAGAGAAAGCTGTTAAACAAGAAGAAATTCCGGCGATTGGGCAACCACAGTTGCGCTCATCGTTTGACGACTTGATTAATAATTATCAACCAGGCCAACCGCTAACCTTTTCTGCTGCTGTCGATGTGGAACCCGAAATCCAAATAGGACAGTACACAGGGTTACAAGCGCAAGCCGAAGAAATCACCTATGATCCAGCTCGCATTGATGAAGCGCTGGATAAGGAACGCCAAGAACTGGGAACATTGATTCCCGTGGAAGGGCGTGCTGCCCAAATCGGCGATGTCGCAGTTTTAGATTTTAAAGGCTTATTGGCGAAAACTGAGGGTGAAGACGAATCAGCAGAACCCACACCAATTCCGGGAGGAGAAGCGACTGATTTTCAAGTCGAGTTATACGAAGATCGGTTTATTCCCGGATTTGTCTCTGGCATAGTGGGAATGAATCCTGGGGAAACCAAAGAAATTTCTGCTCAGTTTCCAGATCCTTATGCTAATGAAGAGTTAGCTGGAAAACCAGCGGTGTTCACAGTGACACTCAATGAACTAAAGGAAAAAGAGCTACCTGAATTTGATGACGATTTTGCCAAAGAAGTTAGCGACTTTGACACCTTGGCAGAATTGCGGGCTTCCTTAGAAGAGCGATATCAAAAAGAAGCGGCACAGAAAACTAAAGCCAACAAGCAAGAAGCCTTGATAGCAGAAATGCTTAAGCATGTAGAAGTTGATCTACCAGTCACATTAATTGAGCAGGAAGTAGACGCGATGCTGACACAAACAGCAATGCGACTTTCGCAGCAGGGATTGGATGTTAGAAAGTTATTTACCCAAGATATTATTCCGCAATTACGGGCGCGATCGCGTGATGAAGCCATTGAACGCCTGAAACGCTCCCTCGCTTTGCGGGAAGTGAGTAAGCGGGAATCCATCCAGGTGACAGAAGCAGAAATTCAAGCTAGAGTCACAGAGTTGTTGCAGCAGTACCCAGAAGATGATGTGGACGAAGACAGATTGCGCTCAGTTGTAGAAAATGAACTTTCAACTGAAAAAATCGTCGATTGGCTCTTAGAAAACTCATCAGTGGAACTTGTACCCGAAGGTTCTTTGAGTACCCTAGATGAGGAGGAAGCTACACCTGCTGAACCTGAGGCAGAATCTGCAACAGTGGAAGTTGTCGCAGAAACAGTCGAAGGGGAATAGGGACTGGGGACTGGGGGGACAAGGAAGCAGAGGAGAAATCCCAATTACCAATTACCAATTACCCCATGCCCCATGCCCAAGCTAGAATGGTTAACAAATGTTAAAGAAATCACCAAACACATCTGGTGCTATCTTAGCGGGAGACTGAGTTACACGAGAACAATTTAGATGAGGCATAATGGTTAACACACAGCTCAAATAAAAATCTAAATTAGTTAAAGAGGTAGCTGACGCTGCTTTGATCTTGTCCCACTTACTTGTCAAATGTTTTTTTATGCTTGTATCGCAGTCGGGAAATTACCCAATTAGCAGCTTGAGTCGGATAAATATTAATTCTCACTTGAGCAGCCCCAATAACATCGTACCGATGGTGGTAGAACAATCCGGTATGGGAGAAAGGGCATTCGACATTTACTCCCGCCTGCTAAGAGAGCGGATTATATTTTTGGGAACGCCAATAGACGATGCCGTTGCCAATTCAATTGTTGCCCAATTATTATTTTTGGATGCCGAAGACTCAGAAAAGGACATTCAACTATACATAAATTCTCCTGGTGGCTCGGTCTACGCAGGGATGGCAATCTATGATACAATACAGCAAATTCGTCCCGATGTTGTGACCATCTGTTTTGGACTAGCCGCGAGCATGGGGGCATTCTTGTTAACATCAGGGGCTGCGGGCAAGCGGATGTCTTTACCGGATTCCCGAATTATGATTCACCAACCACTCGGTGGTGCCCAAGGTCAAGCTATTGATATTGAAATTCAAGCTAGAGAAATTCTTTACATTAAGGGTAAGTTGAATCAGTTAATGGCCCAGCATACTGGTCAACCCTTAGAAAGAATTGAAGCAGATACGGAACGCGACTTTTTTATGTCGGCGGAAGAGGCGAAGAACTACGGTTTAATTGATCAAGTCATTTCCAGGCAAAATATTCCCACACCAGGGGAAAACGTCACAATTCTGAAATAAGAGGCTGGTATGTCTAAGTACGACTCCCATTTAAAATGTTCGTTTTGTGGCAAGTCTCAAGAGCAGGTGCGTAAATTGATCGCAGGGCCGGGAGTCTACATCTGCGATGAATGCGTTGACTTGTGTAATGAAATCCTCGATGAGGAGTTACTCGACACAAATGGTGCCGCAGCGTCGCAACCAACACCAAAGTCGGAACCACCTCAAAAACGCCGTACCCGCTCTGCGAGTCTTTCGTTTAACCAAATACCGAAACCTAGAGAGATTAAAAAGTATCTAGACGAACACGTCATTGGTCAAGACGAAGCGAAGAAAGTGCTGTCAGTCGCGGTCTACAATCACTATAAGCGTCTGGCAATAGTTCAATCTAAAGCCAGTGGTAAAGCTGGGAGCGAAGATGCTGTAGAACTGCAAAAGTCCAATATTTTGTTGATTGGGCCTACTGGCTGTGGCAAAACACTCTTGGCGCAAACGCTAGCGAAAATTCTCGATGTTCCCTTTGCTGTTGCCGATGCCACAACTCTGACAGAAGCTGGGTATGTGGGCGAAGATGTGGAAAATATCTTGCTGCGACTGTTGCAGGTGGCAGATTTGGATGTAGAAGAAGCGCAGCGGGGAATTATCTACATTGATGAAATTGACAAAATTGCTCGCAAGAGTGAGAACCCCTCAATTACACGCGATGTTTCTGGCGAAGGCGTACAGCAAGCGTTGCTGAAAATGTTGGAAGGGACGATCGCTAACGTACCGCCTCAAGGAGGGCGTAAGCATCCTTATCAAGATTGTATCCAAATCGATACCAGCAACATCTTATTTATCTGTGGCGGAGCCTTCGTTGGTTTAGAGAAGGTTGTTGACCAGAGAGTGGGTAAAAAGTCAATAGGCTTTGTGCAACCAGGTGAAGGTCAAACGAAGGAAAAACGGGCAGCAGATACACTCCGTTATCTACAACCAGATGATTTGGTGAAATTTGGCATGATTCCCGAATTTATCGGGCGGATACCGATGGTAGCTGTAGTAGAACCACTGGATGAAGAAGCTTTGATGGCAATTCTCACCCAACCACGCAGTGCCCTAGTCAAGCAGTACCAAAAACTGCTGAAGATGGATAGCGTCCAACTAGAGTTTAAAGCAGAAGCCTTGCGGGCGATCGCTCAAGAAGCATACCGCCGTAAAACTGGAGCCAGAGCATTGCGGGGCATTGTCGAAGAACTCATGTTAGATGTGATGTACGAGTTACCATCCCGCAAGGACGTGACTCGGTGTACAGTTACGCGGGAAATGGTTGAGAAGCGTTCAACTGCCGAACTTTTGGTACATCCCTCTTCCCTACCTAAGCCAGAATCAGCATAAGAGTTAAGAGTCAAAAGTCAAGAGTCAAAAGTCAAGAATTGTTAATACCAAAAAATAATAAATAATAAAAAACAAATGACAAATGACAAATGACAAAGGACAAATGACCAATGCCTTACATTAATGTTCGTGGTGTTGAGCATTACTATGAGTGGGTGAAAAAGCCATCAGATTTCTTGGCTAAGCCAGTGATGGTTTTCATCCACGGTTGGGCTGGCTCGGCTAGGTACTGGCAGAGTACTGCTAATGCTTTATTAGACCAATTTGATTGTTTACTATACGATTTGCGCGGATTTGGACGTTCTGCTGGCAAACCAACCATAGTCCAAGCCAGCGAATCTGTTGCGGAATCGCGATCTCCAGAAGAAGAAGCAGCAGCAATTCAAGAATTAAATTATGAATTAGAAGAATACGCTGATGACTTAGCCGCTTTACTAGATGAATTGCAGCTTCAGCGTGTCTATATTAATGCTCACTCGATGGGCGCATCCATTGCGGTTTTATTTTTTAACCGTTATCCCCAAAAAGTCGAACGCGGAATTTTGACTTGTAGTGGAGTTTTTGAGTACGACGAAAAAGCCTTTGCTGCTTTTCATAAATTCGGTGGCTACGTAGTCAAATTCCGTCCTAAGTGGTTAAATAAAATACCATTGGTTGACCGGATGTTTATGGCGAGGTTTCTGCATCGCTCGATACCAAAAGCAGAAAGACAGGCTTTTTTGCAAGATTTTCTGGAAGCTGATCATGATGCGGCGTTAGGTACAATTTTTACTTCCGTAAGCAAAGCACAATCGGAAGTGATGCCGCAGGAATTTGCCAAGCTAACAGTGCCCACACTTCTTGTAGCAGGAGAGTATGACAAGATTATTCCGGCTGAGATGGGGCGACAAGCCGCAGGAATAAATGATAATGTTGAGTTTTCGATGATTCCCGATACAGCGCATTTCCCGATGTTAGAAGATGCATCTACTTACCTGCGGCGCGTAGGGGAGTTTTTGCAAATTCCCACAGCAGTTGATTAAAGTTGATGTCAAATCTGACGATTTTGTTTGCAGAATGCGCGGATGGGTAGGTGTTAAAAACGGCATTTATACAGAAAGAGCTGAAACTCCTTATCTGTAAGACTTTCAAAGATTAATTGCTGTTCGATCACCCGCGCTCCTTACACAGACTGACTTTCAGCAATTTTGGTTTTGCTTTTTCTCTATTGCCTATGTTATTATTGACCTATCCGCGCACCAGAACCTTGAAAACCTCATATTACTTGACTTTCAGGCTTCCGCAGTTGAAATTTCACTTAATCCCTATTAGGGATTGAAACAATTATAAAATCAATAAAAAAAGCACTTGCTATATAACAAGTTGAAATTTCACTTAATCCCTATTAGGGATTGAAACACTACTTTGTCGGCCGGTAGTTCAGCAACGGTCAATGTTGAAATTTCACTTAATCCCTATTAGGGATTGAAACTTAGTTGACAAGAACAATGTTTTGATTGCTGGAAGTTGAAATTTCACTTAATCCCTATTAGGGATTGAAACAAGCATGATTTTGTACCTGAGGAAATTTGTCAAGTTGAAATTTCACTTAATCCCTATTAGGGATTGAAACAATAAATTCATCCCTACTTATCCTTGGAGCAAAAAGTTGAAATTTCACTTAATCCCTATTAGGGATTGAAACCTTCCTCAATATATGCGGCCAACCCTAATTTGCGAGATGTTGAAATTTCACTTAATCCCTATTAGGGATTGAAACTTCATAGCCTGGAAGAGGCTTTACAAAATTATAAGTTGAAATTTCACTTAATCCCTATTAGGGATTGAAACTAAATCGGATTGAGGATGAAGCTTTAATTGAAGTTGTTGAAATTTCACTTAATCCCTATTAGGGATTGAAACCTATTCAAGATATTATTAGCTGAAGTAACTTCGTTGTTGAAATTTCACTTAATCCCTATTAGGGATTGAAACTTTTGAGTCCTCTCAATTTCATCATGATTTAAGAGGTTGAAATTTCACTTAATCCCTATTAGGGATTGAAACTTTTTGTTCAGCCCAAAACTTTTGTAACGGAAGTTGAAATTTCACTTAATCCCTATTAGGGATTGAAACTCCAAGTTAATTTGGGACGGCGAAGTTTCTTATCAGTTGAAATTTCACTTAATCCCTATTAGGGATTGAAACCCTGCTCGTGCTGTAGATGATCCAAATCTTACAGCGTTGAAATTTCACTTAATCCCTATTAGGGATTGAAACTAAAAGTATACAAGATATGGCTCTTGGGGTACTGTTGAAATTTCACTTAATCCCTATTAGGGATTGAAACACCTAAACAAAAATACATACTCGCTGGGTTATTTGTTGAAATTTCACTTAATCCCTATTAGGGATTGAAACACTACAATAGTACATTACAAGATTTAACTACTCTAGATGTTGAAATTTCACTTAATCCCTATTAGGGATTGAAACATGTAACAACAAAACTAAATTGCAGGTACACCAGTTGAAATTTCACTTAATCCCTATTAGGGATTGAAACGGGGTGACGGAAATTGAACCCGCATGGATAAAATGTTGAAATTTCACTTAATCCCTATTAGGGATTGAAACCTTGCAGTCCTAACTGAGTTAACTGATCTCCTTTGGTTGAAATTTCACTTAATCCCTATTAGGGATTGAAACAACACCATCTCCGCCGCCGGTTCCCGGAGATCCAGGGGAGTTGAAATTTCACTTAATCCCTATTAGGGATTGAAACTTGGTAGCGACAACATCCTAGATGGCATAGATTCTAGTTGAAATTTCACTTAATCCCTATTAGGGATTGAAACTGCCTGCTGGTCGGAGATTAGTTAAATGTACAGGTTGAAATTTCACTTAATCCCTATTAGGGATTGAAACTCGAAGAGAGGCGGAAGAGATAGCCCGAATAGAGGTTGAAATTTCACTTATAGCAATTCTCGGTTACGTGAGGTACACCCGTAAGGGCACGGCACTGCCCATACGTGTCAACTTAACGTGAAACCCTTGTAAAGACGTGATGTTCAGTTCTCTAGCTTACCATCACGATCCGCGTTACCCCACCCCGGTTTTGTCTAAAGCCAAAACGTCCCCTCCCCTTGCCAAGGGGAGGGGTTAGGGGTGGGGTAAAATGCCTGTGGAATAAGCGTTTGAGCTTAAGTTGACACCAATGGGCACTGCCGTGCCCCTACACGTGACGATATAATGTTGTACCGCATCTGAATGGGAACCGCTATAATCCCTATTAGTGATTGAAACATAATTTATTCAACTTAAAATTACCGTAGATTTAGTTGAGGAATCAAATTTAAAATTATTCTCAATTCCTCAATCCCTTCTGCTTTAAAACCTCGTCTACCCAAACTTGATTCTCCGTTGAAATTGCAGGTACAGGCTCTTGATTATAGTCAATCACCAAATCATAGTTACCTTCATCGTAGAGTTCACTAATTAATGTTTGTAGATCTAATAATGGCTCTGTATCGCCTTCACGTAAAGGTAAAGGAAAAGAAGGTATGGGATGTGGTAAATTAAATGCGTATAAATCAGCTTTAGGACGTTTGGAGGCACGGCTAACCAAAATTCTATAGTCAGTTTGCAGGTTATTTTGTAGTTGTTGTATTGGCTTACCATCTCGCAGTAAATCAATTTCAACTAAATTGGTATAACTTCCTAAAACTTGTAACCGCTTTTTTGTATATGCATTTCGTCCTTCCCCTAAACGTTTGTTTTTTGGAGAAAGGATTTCAATCGTGGTTACGACTTCTTGCGTCGCTACATCTCTTACTTCTAAGTAAGTCTCTTTGACAGTTTCCGGCATAATCAGATCAACTGTCACGGCTTCGACTGATGGTAAAGCAACAGCGATACTAGCTGGTTCTGGTAATGATTTTTGTTGCGTACTCTGCACCGCGACATCAGCAACACCTACTAGCAGGGAATCTTCATCAATGGTTTGATATACTCGCTTTTCAATGGCAACTTTATATTTAGGACGCAATTGAGGATTTAATTTCCGGAAAATAGCCGCTATTAGCAGATTGTGAATTTCTGACCAAAATAGCGAATTTTCTAAATACGGGTTCATCCCCAGAAATGGTGAAGCCATCGCCACACCTCCAAATAGTTCATAACTTAATTCTGACAATCTTAATTCCGCCCAGCCAGAACTCGTTCGGCACTCACATCCAACTCTGGGAAAGTGGGAGAGATGATGCGTTCTTGCCCACGGAATGCGATCGCATCATAAAACCCTTCTACTAAGGTACATACCGTTACTACTTCTTGAATCGGATCAACAGAATTTCTAGAACAGCATACTCGGAACGCTTGCTGCGGTAATCTGTGGTTTGAGTAGATTCGCTCACGATTTCCACAACAAGTATCGGAGGAGGTTCGTTGAGTTCGATAATTGCTTCCCGGTTGAAAAGTGCTTCCCACTGCTCTGTTGGTAACACTACCACATCTGGAATCCGCGAGGTGTCCCAGCGTCCAGCGCGTGGCGAACGAATCCCGATGGCAAACTTTTGTGCTGTCCAATTCTTCCCCATTTTGGAACTTTCGTCATCGAAGGTTCGCTCTAAAAACTTGGAAATTCCGCCATGCTTACCAGTACCAAGACTCATGGGGATTAAGTCTCCATCAACTAATTCATATTGGGTATCCTTACCATCGTTATACTGGAGATACTCTGCAAAAGTCAGTTTCTTGGTGACTGCGGTCATAGCGATCGCTCTCCTTTTCTCTGTGCGACGGACACTTTCCTCAACGGGGGAACCCAGCACGGAAGTGTCCTCCTCTGCGCCTCTGCGTGAGAAAAAACCACAAAGATACAGAGGTAGAAATTAACCCAAACCTAACTCTCGTTTCAATAAATTGATTGACTTAGTACCAATATAATTATCAACCTTAATCAACTTGGGCCGACGAATAATATCTTCAGATGCTGCTTGTACAGCCGCTTGCACTGCTGTATAACTTGCTTGATCGCTGATAATTACCTCAGCCCGTTTGACGATCGCCTGAAGTTTGTACGCGTCTTTTGGTTGCGTCGTCATCACCAGTAGTTCATCTCCCCGGAGTCCGTGGAGAATAACTTCAGCGGCGCGAGCAATCCCAGAACTGAGGCTGACTATGCCAACACAGTTCTCTTTGGGCAAGGTTTTCAAGAGATTGAGTTCTTTGGAATAATCGTAGATATCCAGAGGAATCACCCGTACAGCTTTTGGGGAAGCGATTTCTTCAACCTCTCCAATAAAATACCGACTAGTTACAACTGTGGCAGAGGAAGTTTTATCTAGTACAGATCCTAATTCTTCCATGCGGATCAACTGGATCGGGATTTGCAGATCTTTCTCTAATTCATAGACCATCAACTCGCCTGCACCGATGTCATAAGCGGGAACTGCTACTAGCACCTGGGCACTGCAACGCAAGCGCCAATCAATTTCCGCTAAAAATAGCTCCCGCGCTTGCGAAAGCGAACATCCTTGGGAAAGAAGTTCATCAAGTGCTTGCTGCACAACTTTGTCGGCTTCGGGATGTTGTTTGAGAATCGGTGATTGCAATCTGCTACCACCCTCATGCCCTTGGGCACGTACATAAATCCCCGAACCTGCGAGACTTTCGACGAATCCGTCTTCCTCTAACTGACGATAAACCTTGCTAATTGTATTACGGTGTAACCCCGTCTGCATTGCCAAAGCCCTTGTACTCGGCAATTTGTACCCAGGTGGATATTGCCGGGAAGCGATCGCAAACCGGATTTGATTAAACAGCTGGGTTGAGGCGGGAATTTCACTGTCTGGCTGAATACGGAATTGAATCATCACCAAACCTCCTAGGTGCTAGTAGCGGCATGGAACCAGCTGCATCTGCTACTTATTAAATAATTTATTTATACATTGAATTCCTCTGGGGGAAATTTCTAATCTATTCACTTTTGTTAATCGATAATTTGATCGCAGAAAGCTTTGAGATACTGGCATAGTTATATCAAATAATTACGCAACCCTGGTAAAAACTATTATGACAGAGCGAGCAATCGACACCACAACGGTTCAAATTTCGCAAGATAATTTTTCAAGAGTAGCTTACTTGGCACAACCACAGGCAATTGGCTCTTACCCAGCAGTGGTAGTGTTGCAAGAGATTTTTGGTGTTAATGTCCACATTCGGGATGTCACCGAACGGATTGCCAAGCTTGGTTATATTGCGATCGCACCTGCACTGTTTCAACGCCAAGCACCGGGCTTTGAAACTGGCTACACTCCAGAAGATATTGAAATTGGCCGAGGCTATGCGATGCAAACCAAAGCCTCGGAGTTATTAAGCGATATTCAGGCTGCGATCAATTACCTGAAAACTCTTCCCAATGTCAAACAAGATAGCTTCGGCTGTATAGGATTCTGCTTTGGCGGTCATGTAGCATATCTTGCTGCCACTCTACCAGATATCAAAGCTAATGCTTCCTTTTATGGTGCAGGGATTACTACCCGCACACCAGGAGGCGGTGACCCTACGGTTACTTGTACAAACGAGATTAAAGGCACACTTTACGCTTTCTTTGGCATGGAAGACGCTAGCATTCCCAAAGAACAGGTAGATGAAATTGAGGCAGCGTTAGAAAAATACAAAATTCCGCACCGTGTGTTTCGCTACGATGGAGCTGACCACGGATTTTTCTGTGACCGTCGCGCCAGCTATAATCCTAAAGTTGCAGCCGATGCTTGGGAGCAGGTGAAACAACTCTTTGGTCAACTGGCCTAAAAACCTATGCAGCCGTTGCATACTTTTTCGTCAAGGTGTGCTTAGTCATTTGTCATTTGTAAGACCAATGATTAAGGACAAGTGTTAATCTTAACGAAAAAAATGGGATAGAAGACGAGCAGTCTTCTTAAAACTCCAGTGGCATCAGCTCAAATAACAATATTATCTGCAAAAGTCATGAATTCCGAATCGAAACGTTCTCAAACAGCCAATTCGTCATTTACAATGGACGATTTTGCCAAAGCACTGGAAAAACACGACTACCAGTTTCAAAAGGGACAGGTGGTACACGGTAAAGTTTTCCAACTAGACCATGATGGGGCTTATGTTGATATTGGTGGCAAATCGTCAGCTTTTATTCCCCGTGATGAGGCTTCTTTGAGAGCAGTTACCGATTTGTCGGAAGTGCTACCGATGCAAGAGGATCTGGAGTTTTTGATTATCCGTGAGCAGGATGCAGAAGGTCAAGTCACTCTTTCCAGAAAACAGTTGGAAATTCAACACATCTGGGAACGACTGCTGGAAATGCAAGAAAATTCCCAGACTGTACCAGTGCGGGTGACAGGGGTAAATAAAGGTGGTGTTACTGTGGAGATTCAATCTTTGCGGGGATTTATTCCGCGATCGCACTTGATTGAGCGTGATAATTTAGAAGCACTCAAAGGCCAAACTCTCACGGCTGGCTTTTTAGAAGTTAATCGCAATACTAATAAACTTGTACTTTCCCAGCGTTTGGCGACTCGTTCTAGTAACTTCAGCTTGTTAGAACTAGGTCAATTAGTTGAAGGTAAAGTTACTGGCATTAAACCTTTTGGTGTATTTGTAGAGCTAGATGGTGTCAGCGCCTTACTGCATATCAAACAAGTCAGCCAAAAATTTATTGAGTCTCTGGATAAAGTATTTCAAGTTGGTCAGCCAATTAAAGCTGTAATTCTTGACTTAGATGAAGGTAAAGGCCGCGTTGCACTTTCCACTAGAGTTTTAGAAAATTTCCCTGGTGAAGTTTTAGAAAATATGGATGAGGTGATGGCTTCTGCTGAGTCACGCGCTAACCGCGCTAGTCACAAATCTGCGGAATAGCGGATTTTATTAATAACACAATTGATTTTCGCTTATCAGACGCTTTCCTTGCTAATCCCTTTTGCGGCAAGAAAGCGTCTTTGTATTACTATGGTTCGCTTTTAATTTGTAGATTCTCAAAAGCCGTAACTGTTAATTGTAGGAGTGGCGGTGCGTTAAGCTATCACTAGCGATCGCACTCTTGTAATCGTGAGAAAATGGCATAAAAATCAAAAGCAACTAATCATGAAGCGAGAATTTAATGTGATTATTGAGCGGGATACAGATGGCTACTTTGTCGCTTCGGTTCCTAATCTTGTTGGGTGTCATACGCAAGCTAAATCTTTAGATGAGTTGATGGAACGCATCCAAGAAGCGATCACACTCTGTTTAGAATTTGAGGAGGAACAGGATTCATTGGATTTTGTGGGAGTCCAACGAGTTGTGATTGAAGTATGAGCTTACTGCCAAGTTTGACAGGACGGGAAATCATTGCATCTCTTGGTAAAATAGGTTTTGCAGTTGCTAGGGTGCGTGGAAGTCATCATATTTTGATACATAGTGATGGCCGTCGAACGGTGGTTCCAGTACATTCTGGTGAAACAATCCATCAGCCGGAAATGAAATTCTGGTAACATTTGGACGTCGAACGGTGGTTCCAGTACATTCTGGTGAAACAATTGGTCGGGGTCTACTAGCACAAATACTGCGTGATTGCCAGATAACCCCTGAGGAGTTTAAGTCGCTGTTATGATATATACGTTTGCTCTGCGGTAATGGCGCATGGGGAAGGAGAAGTAATTGCAGGATATACATTCTATATGGGGTGCATGACGCTTAACATACCCTACATATATGTGATCGCTTTCATTGATCACACAATTGATTTTCACTCATCAGACGCTTTCTTTGCTCATCCCGTTTGCGGTAAGAAAGCGTCTTTGTATTATTGCAGCCTCACTTACGCCATTAGACTAGCTCAAAAACTCCATCTCGTTTCCAGACAACAGACTTCTCCATGACACCAAGTTCTGCAAAAGTTTTGGCAGCTTTCAGTGCTAACACCTGAGTGCTTTAGCTTGTCAAAAGCAATTTTTCCTGGTGATAGCTATTGCTGAGTTTTTCTAACTTTTCTAGATTAAAAGCAAATTGAATTAACTCAACTAGTTGTTCCCAACTATGTAACATAGCTTCTGAGTGAGCTTGGCAAAATTCATCAACAAAAAATTCTGCCCACCACTGGGGTGCTTGCTTGTGGCGATGAGGTTCATGTTGCTTACGCCAGCGTCTGCGCCATTTTACAAAGTCGCTTTGGGTCGGTGGTTGTACACCCAAAATTGGCGGAAAATCAGCATAGCTCACAAATTTACTCAAGCTTTTACCGTGGACGTAAACCATGTAGCGCCAGCATTCCACAGTATATATATCTTCAATGCTGATTTGGAATATTAAGCAAATTGCCTCTTCTGTGACAAATCGCGCTAGTGGGTGAACAATTGCTGATTTATAAACAATTTTCGACTCACGGATGACAAGCGCTTTCGGCTTGAGTGATGATAGCATAAAAGATAATTCCCGTCAGAAAAGATGATTCTCGTAAAAAAGATGACTCTTGTGAACAGAGATGATCTTGACTTTTACGGAATGTGTAGTTGTAGATAATGCGATCGCCCTTTAGTTTTCCAGGCCAGAGGGCGATCGTTATTATTTAGGATATAATTATTAAACGACTCATATAAGTCATTTGTCAAGCAAATTATGGGAATGGTTAGACTAAAGATTCGAGAATTTGCTGCGGAGAAGGGCTGGACGCTGAAAGAGGTATCTGACCGTTCTGGTGTAGTTTATAGTACTCTGAGAACTTATGCGCGATCGCCTGGACTTGCAACTGTAGATTTTACCGCGATTCAGAAGTTAGCACGAACTTTTGATGTGATGATTGAGGAATTGGTTGAGGTCGTGCAGGAATAATTTATGCTGGCATCAGCAGAAGCGATGTCTAACGACAAGCCCTCCGGGTTCAGCAGTTGCTTCTCCCTTGGCGCTAGCCTCTCCCTTTGGGAGAAGGGGAGAAGCTGCGCGAACAAGTCGGGGAACCCGCCCAACGCACTGCTTCTCTTGACGGAGACGCTACGCGAACACCGCGAAGCGTCTACGCTTTTAGTTTAAAGTAACGGTGGCACCTCAAAGTCATTAAACGACAAAACATCGAAAGAGGAAGCACTTAATGCTCTCACAAGCTTGCCATCGAGAGTCAGTAAAGTAGCACCAACCTGGTGTGAAAGTGCAACATAAGAAGCATCGTAGGCTGAAATTCCATAACTTAAGGCGATGTTGACTGCATCTGCCATCAAATCAGCTGTTGAGACAACACGCAAAGGGAAAGCTTTGAGAGTAGCTAAATCTGCTTGCACCTCAGCAGCAGTGTACATCCTTGCACGGACGTATTTCCACAAAGCGTTGGCACACTCGATGTAAAACAGATCTGGTACATAGATTTCAGTCTGTGGATTGGCAAGATGACCAAAAAGTTGATTAACTTTAGCAGTTAGTGGGTCAGCGATAAAATACTTGATGCACACACTGGTATCTACCACGGAGTTGAGAGGGTTAGTCATCTGTCGCGGTCTTCTCGAACCAGTTCAGTACTATCAGGTAATCCAAAGTCTGCTGGATTTAAGCGACGACGCAGACGACTCTCCTCTAAAAGCTTAAGTACGTTTTTTCGCCTTTCATCTTCTGTTTGTTGTGTTTTTATTTCCAAAGCATTCTGCAATATTGTAATAACTTGAGCATCAATTGAACGATGTTCAGCTTGAGCTAACTCTTGCAATTGTTGATATAAATCATCGGGTATGTTTAGCAGATTCAGGGTAGCCATTGTTCGACCTCTAAAAAGTATTTATTGGTAATAATAGCATTATGTAAGTTAGGAGAGAGAGAGGCGTTAGCGAAGCGGTAGCGACGTTAGGAGCATCTCGCTTATTTCTAAACATCTAAACTTAACGCTGTTTCTAGTAATAAAGACTGTTGTCTTTTAGGCTCAGCATCTCTTCTTCCTGGTAGTAAACCAGCGGCATAAAGGATTGCTATTATAGATAACATTACCAGTAACGCATAGAAAATTATATTACTTGTTGATTCACTACTTGTTTGATATGGATTGACAGATGGTGTCATCGCTTTCGTGATTAAATAATTCGGTGCAGATGCAGTTGTATTTAAATCTTTTAGTACTTCTTCTACTGATTCATATCTAAGACTAAATTCATAACGAACCATTTTAGACAAAATACTTGCCAGCCAATCACTAACCTCTGCTTTATCTCGCCAGACAAGTTCTCCTAAGGTATCCAATGTTAAAGCTTGAGGTTCTAAACCTGTGAGTGCTTCAATTGCAGTCATTCCTAGTGCGTAAATATCACTGTTGAATTGAGGATATCCTCGCATTTGCTCTACCGGAGAATAACCTTGTGTATAAATTTGAGTTCCCGGTTTTTGGAGCCTAGTATTGTTTGCAATAATTTCTTTGACCGCACCAAAATCAATTAAAAATAAACTATCATGCTCAGACAAAATAATATTATCTGGTTTAATATCCCGATGAATAATATTATTTTTATGTACAAATACCAGAATATTTAATAATTTATCTAATATTTTTATAACCTCTGGCTCCTCTAGATTTTTGCGAGATTTTATTTCTTTACTTAAAGTATTTCCTTGAATATACTGTTGGATTAGGTAAAACTCCTGATTCTCTTCCAGGTATTCAAAAAACTTCGGAATCTGCGGATGTCCATTTAATTTTTTCAGAATTGTTACTTCGCGTTGGAAAAGTTCCTTCGCTGTAACTACCTCACTTTGATTAGTATTGGAGAAAGTAAAATGTTTGACTGCATACTGAACTCCAGATTGAAACAAGTCATTAGCTAGATAAGTTCTGCTAAAACCACCTTCTCCCAGCAATGCAATAATTTCGTAACGTCCGCCGAGAATTTTTGATATACCTGTATTCATGTGACACCACTGTGGCAGAGATTACCCCAAGCAACCCTTGTTAATTTATATTCAATCCTCTACGTCAAACCTAGGAAACTAGATTCAGCAAAGTATGTAACATATTTTATGTTACAACAAATATGATATGATTCTTTTTACACACTTAGAAGTTTTATTACATATTTCTGTTTTATTAATAAGTTGTTGAATTGTCGAATTATGAATCAGCTATCACTTCGCTATGGTGTATTTATAATTTGTTTTGTATTACTATTGCTTTATTTAATTACACCATCATTCATCCCTTGGTTTCCTTTATTAGTAGTCATTACTTTTCTAGGATTAACAGTAAAATCTACTATTGATGGAATTCGTTTGAAGAATGCGTTACTAAATCAAGTAAATATAATTGAACAAAAAATCAAAAGTGAGTTACTTCAAAAACTTCAAGTTATTAGTAAAAATCAATATGAGCAAATTAATAAATTAGCTTTGATAGAAAAAAGATGTAGTGAAAATATAGAATTTAAAATCTGGGAAAGAAATAAACGCTCCTATCAATTACTGCCAAACTCTCTTCTAGCGCTCGGATTACTGGGTACTTTCTTGGGTATAACCATGAATTTATTCTTAATCAGCAGAAATACCGGTGGTGAACTACAATTACAAAAGGCTTTACCAGATATTATTGGCTCAATGGCGATTGCTTTTGTAAGTAGCCTAGCTGCTTTAGCCGGAAGTGTTTTCCTGACGAAGTTTCATCCTGCTTATGATTTAGATATCGAGAAAGATAAACTGCTAATTTCTCTAGAAGATTACCTAGAAAATGATTTTTTTCTCTCTCAAAACCAGCCAACTGTCACAGATAAAATTGAACAGCTTATTTATACAATAGATAACTATTCTAAAAGCTTAAGTGGATTTGTGACAACTTTACCAAGAAATACTCAAGATTTTCAAAATGCTGTCACAGCAGTGTCTAATACACTAAATACATCTGCCAATAATTTTCAAGCTGTAGCGAATCAGTCTTCGCAGTCGATGCAAACAGGTGCTAATGTTTTAAGTAATGCTACTAACAACTTGGCAGGCTTAACAACAACCTTCTCGAATATCACATCATCTCTTCGAGACTCAGCACAATCTTTTGACAGCGCAATAAAAACATTACAAAAATACTCACAAAATTTGCAAACCATTGGCAATGATTTAGTTAATAACTCTTCTCAAATACAGAGTTTAATTCAAAATAATGAACAACATCTTACTACTGTCTCCGATCGCCTGGTGCAAAATGCCAGTACACTTTCAGCAGCTAGCCAGACTTTCAATAATAATATATCGCAGCTAATAACATCTTTAACTAAGCACACAGGAGAAGTGAGCAACCACAATAATAGATTGCAGAATTTAGCAGGAATTATTGAAAATACTACACAGTTTTCTAATACTAATATAGCCCAAGTAGTATCAGCATTAAATCAAAATGCCTCACTATTAGGCAACCAAATTAATCAATTACAGAATATAACTGAAAACATTGAGCGTAATGCTCAAACAATTAAGCAAATGCAAACTAATTTATCTGATCTATTAAATTCTTTAACAAAATTGCAAAACTCGTGAGGAACGCATCAATGGAGAAATTTAAATATGCGTAGAAGAACAAAGAGTTTCCCTGTAAATGACACATTTAGCATTTGGACTTCTTTCACGGATTTAATGTCTAATGCTTTTATGATTATTACTTTGTTATTATTACTGGTAATAGGTAGATCCTCAAAAAATCTCAACGATCCTCAGCTATCAACTGGTGAAAATGATAAACCAACAATTATTGAACTCCCAGCAGAAAAATATAATTTTGATTCAGGTAGTGCAGTTTTACCGACAAATCTAAAAACTGATATTAGTCATAATGGTAAAAATGGCATAATTTTAAAAGAAATAGAAAATAATATCAAACAAATAGAAAATAATAATCAAAAAGTTGATGTCATAGAAGTTATTGGACATACAGATGGTGAAGAAGTTGGCTTTTTGAAGTGTAGTAATCAAAGAGGTGGTAATTTAGATACAAAATTAGAAGAAGTCGCTACTCGTAATAAAGATGTTTCTATTCTTTGTCCAGGATCTAATGCTGATTTGGGTTTAATGCGAGCCTTAGCAGTAGTTAAAGAACTGCAAAATGTGCAACGTCAAAGAAAATCAGGACTTTTCAAACGGCTAAAATTTCGAGCCTATTCTGCGGCGCAACTGCTGCTACCAGACGATCAAGGATTTGCGCCACCAGACAGAAGCGATAATCCCAAACGCCGCCGGATTGAAATTCGCTTCGCACAGTTGGGACAGTATAAAACCCCAGGTAATAACCGTTAATATCACTTTTTGGTTAATCTGAACTCCCCCCAAAAAAAATTAGCTAACTGTTGACCTTAGAGACTTTCAACGTTTTTTGAATCGCTTTTACTGGGTACAATTGTCAAAGGGGCTTGCGTTGAGAATTTAAAGCGTTAACCCCCCCAATTTTTAGCTTACTCTAATTGTAACAATAGTGGAGAGAGCTTACATGGGTACACTAATATGTGCGCTAAAACCTAGATTGATTACGGAGTAGCGGTTTAAGGGCTGTTTAGTACATTTGCACGAGGGGAAGTTCAGGTTAATAAAAATATGGATGGAGAAACTCTTGATTAGCAATGTTAGCAAGATGCGAAACTCGGAGACATGAGGAGAAGAGGCGATCTCGAAAATCGATTTGGTGGCATTAAATATTAATAACTGTTTAGAAAATCGCTTTATGTCTATTTAAGCAAGTATTATATCTGACAGCAAAAAGCGAACTGGTGTATATTCAAAATTTGCAGTCTCAAGGTCGATATTTACTAATTATTGCCTGCTCCCAACGCAAGCTTTCGGATGATGGGTTAATGCCAGCGATCGCACGGTATGATGGGGGTCACTTTCGGGTGTTACGTAAGGCACAGCGAGAAGGTCATTGCTTTAAGAATATAGATGTGCTAATTTTATCAGCAAAGTACGGATTGATTGAGGCTTATACGCCTATTGCTGGTTACGAGCAACGAATGAATCAGAAAAGAGCCAATGAACTTAAGGCCCAAGTAATACAAACCTTACAAACTTATTCCAAAAAAAGTATTTACTGTGAAGTCTATGTTGATTTGGGTAAAGATTATCAATCAGCAATAGAAGAACTTGGGGAGTTATTTAAAGATTCATTAGTCACATATGCTCAAGGTCGTATTGGCGAACGTTTAAATTCTTTAAAAAATTGCATTTTAGTTAAATGGGGAGGGTAAAAATTTGCCGCAAAAAGGATCTATTATTTCTGCAATCTTCAGTGGTTATCGTGAAGCTTTAGAACTATCGCAAAAACGATATACAGAGCTTTACACAGAAAGAGCTACCAATGCAATTGCTTTTTATGATGATTTTCTCAAAAATCTGATTGTCCGATTTGATAATTTTCAGGAAGCTTCGCTTAGGCGGAAAATTCATAGTGAAGTAGAGTCTTTTTTTAGTCGCGATGAAATTCAGTTCGTTGCAATAGATGGAACTTGTAAAAAAGACCCATTTACTGATTTCATGGTTTTTTCTAGTGTTGCTTACTGAGTGCGGGGCGAAATTTCTTTTCAAGGAAAACCGCCAACTATAAAATATAAACGGCGGGGAATGGATGAAGATGTCAGCTTTGTTGCTTATGTACCAGTTCCATTTGCTGAAATAGAGGATGTAGCAAATCCTGAGAAACTGGAAGATTTTCTTGTTACTGATCAAGATAAAGTTGATTTATCCAATATCCAAACTACATTAATGCAACTAGCTGAGGTGTATTTGGCTTATGAAATTGCGCGTTCTAGTTTTTCTGATGGAGTGCGTTTAATTTTAATGGATCATTCACCCAGCAGCATTATGGCTAGTGCTGAAGTAGGAACTTCTAAGGATAAAATTGGACTTTTGGGCTATCAGGTTGGTCAGCGCAAATTAGAAGAACATGATGCTATTGTTGTCTACGCTCACCCATTCAATGAAGAATTAGGTTTACCATCTACTAAGCGATTCCGAATGTACAATGCTGTGATGGCTGAGGTGGTAAGACAGCGAACTAGGGTTGGAAGACAGTTAGACTTAACTGATTTGGCTAAGAAGGATGCAGCACGGAAAAATATAACAGTTGATGAATGGTTTGAGGAATGGCGAGTTCACTACGAAAGAAATCAGCCAGCTATAAGTAAACTCGGCAAGTATGATGCCAAGAATCGGACTTTTACACCTAGTTTTGATTACGATTATTCTTGGCGAGATTCAGTAAGACTTTTTGAAGATATCTGTTACAGACTCTTTAAAAGAAAAGAGCAAGAAGCTTTGATTTATGAAACACAAGATCCAGATGACCCAACTAAGACAAGAAGACGTTGGATGTCACCTAATGATGTCAAGTTTTTAGTGTCAATAGGTTTAAGAGCATTAATTGAGGAATGCTGGGAAAGGAAAGTAATGCTTTTAGGAATTGTTATAGCGCTTCCCATACTGGTGAGGTACACCAATAAAAAATTAACCGCCGATGGAAGAGGATAAACGCAGATAAACGCCGATAATTTTGTACTTCACTAGACTAGGAAACGCTATAAAGATTCTCAATCACGTTACTTTACTAGAAATTATTATGGCGTGATGCGCCATACAGAAACATATGATTCAATTGATGTTAAACCTCTTCCTTGGACAGATAGGATTGTTTTAGAAGATATAGCATACTGTTGGGAACGTCTAGTTATACGGTCAACTACCCTAGCCGCATACTGTGGAGAAGTTTGAGCAATATAAGCATAAATTGCTGAAAGATTTTCTACTGCTGTTTCTGTCCAGTAAACATTCACTCTGGTAGTCCAAATTTTTTCCGCACATCTTGTACAGAAATTACATTACCAGCTTTGCTATCTTCTAGTCCAGCTTCAACAGTTTGTCGCACATAAATTTCGTACATCAAATCATCCCAGGTAGAATTTTCTGGTAGTCTGTCAATTAATTTATGAGCTTCTTGTTTAATGTTGATATCTTTCATCCCTAGTTAACCAAATACTATTTGTACATCTTTGGATATATTCTAGATGCAAAATAGATGGAGCATTTCATTTCCACCTATCTTTTAGGAAGGAGCCTTCTGCATTTCTATCACTGACGAAAATATGATTCAACGGAGAGGGGGAGATTCGAACTCCCGGAGGTTTTAGCCTCATCCGATTTCAAGTCGGACGCAATCGACCACTCTGCCACCTCTCCAGTAAACTGTCTAGCTTTTTGCGTACCTGCTATGCAAACGCTTTCCTAAGTTAGCACAAAAGCTGACAGATAATACTATATCCCCTCTTTTGTTACTCTGGGAAAAGAAAAATAAGAGCCAAATTTTTAACCGCACACAGAACGGGCATTTGAACGTTTATTTTCTAACATAATGCCTAAAATCAAGGTTTTTGGTAAAAGTCTTATTCTGTAAGCATCCCAGATTATTCTCTCCCGAAAGTGATAAAAGAGGGATATCTCATCATCTACGCAGATTGCACTACTGGACGCGAATGTCTACGACACACTGCGCGATCGCTCGTAAAAAATTTCCTCTGATACTATCTGGTAATCATTGCCTACCCAAATTAGAGAGACTTGCGACACCACACCCGCCTCTAGGGAGACTAGGGAAAAATTACGCCGCTTGCCGCCGTTAATTTCTACTATCCTGGGCACACTAGCCGCATTCAAGTAAATTGTCCCCTCTGGACTCCTCAGCACAGGCTTGCGTAGCTCTTTTTTCGTGTGCCGTAGGCTATGGTGCATATGTCCAAATGTCACCAGAGGAATGGTTTTACCAGCGTTGAGAGCCTGGGAAATCGCTTCGCCAAAATCTGGATCGCCAAAATCCCCGCCAATTGGGAGCCAGTCTTTGCCACAGGGGTCTTCCGGGCGATCGCCTAAGCCACTAGGCCCATTGTGCCCTAGAAAAATAATCGTGTCGTAGTCGGCACTTTTGACCGCAGCCATAATTTTATTTGCTGATTCTTCCAAATCCGTTACACCATAACGTTCTTTGCAGATGTCAGCAAATCTCCACTCTGGCCCACCCCAACTAAAAGGACGACCCCCCACTACCGTTAAATTCCAAGCGGGAAAATCTAGCTTGCTGTAACCGACATGGGCTGAACCCAATAAATCGAGTTGTTCCTGTACCCAGTCTTCCTTGGAGCGGTCGTAGGGAGACTTTTTCCGTCCCCATTCTGTGGCAGTGTACCATGCATCGTGGTTGCCCATTACGGCTGCTTTGGGAATATCAACAGAAGCGATCGCTCTTACCACTTCCACCGACTCATTGCCAAAATCTCCCACAAACAGCACTAAGTCCACACCCAAATACTTGAGTGCTATACCATCTTCTACTTCCCATTGGTCGTGAACGTCGCCAACTACAGCTATCTTCAGGTTTGTTGATTTTGTTATCTCACTGGTCATGCCACTGTCCTTGCCGTCTACTTTTAGGATAGGCAACTCAGCAGGATTTGGACACAAATTGGCAACATGAAGCTTCTATGATTTTTGGTGAAAACCACTATATTTTTTGGTAAAAACTACTATAATTAATCCACAGGACAAATATTTGCAACTTTAAGCAACCCCTAACTGTGTTTAACACTGCACTTGTTGATCGAGAAACCACCCATCCGGGTGTACTACCACTGGATTTATTTGCCGCGATTGAGAGTCTGAAAAAAGAACTCAACGCCGTGATTTTAGCCCATTACTATCAAGAGCCAGATATCCAGGATATTGCAGACTTCATTGGGGATTCATTACAACTAGCCAAAGCCGCAGCTAATACGAATGCTTCGGCGATCGTTTTTGCTGGTGTTCACTTCATGGCAGAAACAGCAAAAATACTCAATCCTGATAAATTAGTACTGTTACCAGATTTAAATGCTGGTTGTTCTTTAGCAGACAGTTGTCCGGCGGAGGCGTTTGCAGCTTTTAAAGCCGCCCATCCCAATCATCTAGTGGTTTCTTACATCAACTGCTCTGCTGATATTAAAGCCATGAGCGATATTATCTGCACCAGTTCCAATGCTGTGAAAATTGTGCAGCAAATCCCAAAAGAGCAACCGATTATTTTTGCCCCCGATCGCAATTTGGGGCGCTATGTCATGGAACAAACCGGACGAGATTTGGTGCTGTGGGACGGTAGCTGTATCGTCCATGAAACCTTCTCAGAAAAGAAAATTGTGCAGTTAAAAATTGCCCATCCCGAAGCCGAGGCGATCGCACATCCAGAATGCGAAACAAGCATCTTGCGCCACGCAAACTTTATTGGTTCTACAGCAGCGTTACTTACATATTGTCAAAACAGCCCTGCTCAGGAATTTATCGTGGCTACAGAGCCAGGTATCATTCACCAAATGCAAAAACTAGCTCCCCAAAAGCGGTTTATTCCTGCGCCACCAATCAATAATTGTAATTGCAATGAATGTCCGTTTATGCGGTTGAATACTTTGGAAAAGGTCTATTGGGCGATGAAAAATCGGACTCCAGAAATCACTATGTCTGAGAAGATAAGATTAGCAGCTTTGCGTCCAATGCAACGGATGTTAGAAATGAGTGTTTAGTTAAATTAATCGATTAGGTTTTTATATTATGTAGAGACATGATTCTATTGTGTCTCTACATATTTTTTTGCTGGAAATAGTTGGAGTATAAGCACTAGTTTTGTGTTTAGCTTCATTTAAGCTACTTTATTTTCTGGATAACACACGCTAAGGGCTGGTAATTTACGGTAAGTATCTATGAAATTAGATAAGGTTGTCCCTTGGGGAAGAACTTTTGAAGAGTACAAGCTGATGTTTGCCTTATCAGATGCAGATCTGAACAAATCAATTCTTGGGTGTGGTGATGGCCCTGCAAGCTTCAATGCTGAAATGACAGAACTCGGATATTCAGTTGTTTCGATTGATCCTATCTATGAGTTTTCTGCTCAACAAATCAAACAACGAGTTCAAGAAACTTACGAGTCAGTCATAACGCAAGTTAAACAAAATTCAAACAACTACATTTGGAAGAACTTTCGCGATGCAGATCAACTTGGTTACGCTCGTCTGGCTGCAATGGAGAAATTTTTGTTGGACTATGAAGCTGGTAGAACAGTAGGGCGCTACTTACCGCAATCTTTACCACATCTAGAACTAGCCAACAATCAATTTGAGTTATGTGTGTGTTCCCATTTACTCTTTCTTTATTATGAGCAGCTATCGCTCGATTTTCACATTGCATCTATTCATTCTCTCTTGAAAATTTCTTCAGAGGTGCGGATTTTTCCATTGTTGAAACTTGATTGTGAAATATCACCCTATCTTGAGCCAGTGATTCAAACTTTTTCCAGTCAAGGATTTGATGTCAAGGTTCAGCCTGTTGCTTACGAATTTCAAAAAGGGGGCAATCAGATGTTAAAGATTAACAGGTAAGAGCAGTTTAATGTATGGTGTTGTTGCGCAGCGCGACAACGCACTATCAACAATTCTAGGTGCGTTAGCCTACGGCATAACACACCCTACTTCAAATTTATATTTATTCATATACATTGACCCTGAGCGAAGTCGAAGGGTCAAATTTTTCCCGCCGACTTACTTAAATGTAAGATAAATTTTAAGCCTTGTGCTAGGTGTTTGTGCAAAGTGCGATCGCATTATTAAAATAGCACTACTTTTTTACCGATACGCCTGACTGCGATGCCTGATATTGATAATTTCAACATTACGGCTATCATCATCTACACTGTACATTACCCGATAATCACCAACACGAACCCGCCAGTAATTTTCATGTCCCTTCAATTTTTTGCACCCATCTGGACGAGGTTCAACTACTAACTCCTCAATTTTGGGTAAAACTTGACTGATTATTTCTTTCGGTAAAGGTTCTAATTCTTTTTGCGCTGAACGGCGAAATGAAACTATATACTCATTCACTTAACTTGCCATGCTCAATTAGTAACTGCTTAACTTCTGCAAGTGATACAGTTGTTTCAAAGACTCGCTCTTTGGCAATTAAACTATCATAAATATCTTCCCAAATTTCACCGTGTTCTTCAAAATATAGTAAAACTGCCGTTTTTTTACCCTGTTCATCGATTAAAAACTGAACTGTCAACGGCATTTCTATCTCTTCTTCCACCGCCGTCCACAGTTCGCCATGTTCTTTCAAGTCTATTAGTACAGAAGTATTATTACCAATAAAATTCTTCAGAAATTGGACACCTGAAATTTGTGTTTCTAAGTCGGAAACCGCTTGATTGTGATTAAAAGTCAAATCCTGAGTAGGCTGCATACTATCCTGCAAGTCAAAGATATTTATAAAAGCTATCGTACATCTGAAATTTGTTGCTTGATTCAGAAAATAGCGATCGCCTCTTTGTTTACTACTTTACCCAGCTACAGCAATCTCAAATTATTTGTGAACTCTATCATTGCTCTTTTCTCTGCGTCCTCTGCAGTTCGATGTTGACGGATGGGGAATTTGAACTCCCCATCACTAAATAATTTCATTACTGGCCTTTCTGAGCTTGTACTTGAGCCACTTCACCAAATTTCTTATATAGTTGAATTCGGCTTTGAGCTTCTTGATAGCGGCTATGTTTTGCTGGAACTTTACTCATTAAATCGGAAGCCTCTTGCCACTTAGCAGCTAGAGTTGACCATTGATCTGAACTTGTGGCTGTTTTACCAGATGCAGAAGCTTGATTAGCAATCCGCACTGCAGCTGCAAATGGGTCATCAGCTGGAGTAGAAAGAGTTTTGATTCCAGGAGATGGAGATGCTTGCGGCTTCACAGCTAAAGATTTAGAAGTGTCTGCATATTTTTTATACAGTTGAATGCGACTTTGAGCTTCCTGATAGCGACTATGCTTTGGTGATACCTGACTCATTAAATCTGAAGCTTGCTGCCATTTAGTAGCAAGCTCTAATCTCTGCTCAAAAGTTAGAGCTTTTTTACCCAGTGCAGAAGCTTGATTAGCAATCCGCACTGCGGCTGCAAATGAGTCTTCAGATGGAGTAGAAAGAGTTTTAGTAGCCGCCAGAGGTGACACTTGCGGTTTGATACCTAAAGATTGAGAAGTTCCTGATGAAATAGAGGTTTCTTGTTTACCTTCTAACCATGCATAAGCACCCCAAACCAGCAACAGTAAGGGCAAGCATAAACCAGATACCTTCAGTAACCCTATAGGTCGGGAGTGTTTTGGTATATTTTTACTCTGGAGGCTATTTTTACCCTTGTTCCTATTTTTGCGTTTAAACACTACAGCTCGCAAAGAATTAGGCTTAGGTAAGCTGACCTGAGCTAGTTCTGTTTTAGACTCTTTGTAATCTTGAAAATCCTTAACTATTTGTCTAAAAATATTCGGTTTGGGTAAAGTAATTTCCTCTGACCAAAGCAATTGATTATCGCGATCGCGATAAATTTCCGTCAACCAAAGTAATTGCTGTTCCCGAACAATTCGACTGTTGATATTTACTCGCCGAATGTTTCGAGGTGCAATAGACTCTAGAATTTGCCGAATTTTTTGCACTATGGTAGTTTTCTCAAGTTGGTCTACTGTTGGTGCCTCACACAGCAGTTGTAAGACCCCATCAGAAAAAATAGCTCTAGTTCTAACACCAGATTCGACTAGTTTTTCGTTCAGTAGTTGAATAATCGCAGCAACGCTACCCTGGTGTGCTTGCCATGCTATATCGTTTATTCGCTCTGCCATTTGTAATTTAGTGATAATTTTGCCACCCTGATTTGTTAATGGACTAATTGAAAGTATTTAGGCTAGCCTTTTTCGCAAAACTTCGCTTTGCTTTTGATTTTATGAGTAATAATACAAGGTTGACAAACAACATCATAAAACTAATACCTAAATTCTACCTTTAGGAAGAAGGCTTTATCAGCATCAGTTAGTTTATTCTGCATTCTAGGTAACTGTCTACCTATGTCAGATAGAATGTTACATCTATAATTATAGAGATATGCTTGGTATTAAAGAGCCAATCAAGCATGTAAGGTACGAGGACTTTTATACGTAATTATACTTGATATTAATATAGACACCACTAATTACTATTAGGGTTAACACTGAGCGATCGCTTCTAATGGCAATATTACTATAAATGTAGCGCCTTGTCCTGACGGAGAAATTACTTGGATTTCACCATACATTAACTCAACTAAGAGGGACTTGTAGTTCTTTATTGCTGACTGCACGAAAATAAGGATTGAAGATTTGTGTTTGAGTATCCAGCGGAATCCCAATACCACTATCAATAACAGAGATAGCCCATTGCTGCTCAGATACTTGCTTCTCATGCAATCTCTGCTGGCTCAAATTCATGCTCTGAGCGAATCTTACCATGTTCGAGACTTGCATCTACTACAGTCTGCAAAAAGTGATTTGCAGATTCTGAAAGTACAGTTGCTAATGCTTTCAAAACGCGGGGTAGACAATCCCTCACAGCTTTGAAACATAGTTCATTAGTAGCTTCAATTTATTGATCTTGGTAAACTGCTTCTACCCACTGATCAATAAGAGTCTGGCTAAAATCTATCCTTTACTCAACCAAAAGTTACAGCAATTTTCAGGTAAATAAACCAAAGTGATTGAAACTTCTCGTAGGCATCATCTTCGGTAATGTAATTGACAACCTCAGTCATTGCAAGGCCATCGTGATTATAGTGTGCGTGCTTCACAGGAACGGAGAAATTGCTTCAGTTTCGACCAACACAGTTCTATAGGAGAGAAATCTGGAGAGTAGGGAGGCAAAAACTTAACTTTTGCACCGACGGACTCAATTGCAACCCTTACAAGTTGGGCGTGATGAACTTTCAGGTTATCCATGACCACAATGGCTCCTTTCCACAACTGATACCATTTCTCTAAATCCTTGCTACAGATAATTCTCCCCCTGCTCCCTGCCCTC
>JAVRCF010000077.1:0-41203 GCA_034530935.1 Aulosira sp. DedQUE10
TTGTCAGACTAGTTTATCTTGAGGGGTCAGACCCCCTATTCGCCAGCTGCATCCTCCAAGAAGTCGGGGATCTGGACAGGTAGGAGTACAGCATTGCTCATACGTGTCAACTTAACGTGAAACCCTTGCCCAGATGCGTAGGCGTAGCCCGTCGTAGACATCGCTCATTTACCATCACGATCTGCGTTACCCCACCCCGGCTTTGCTGACGCAAAACCTCCCTGCCCCTAATCCCCAGAGGGGCCCCGAGTTCCCCAAGGCATCGGGGAGGGGTAAAATGCCTATAGAATCAGCGTTTAAGCTTAAGTTGACACCAATATCCCTGTTCTGTCACTCTCCGAAAACATTTGCCATTTCTCAATTCTAGAGCTTTTATCTACCAAGGGTTAACACGATTTTTTTCTAATAATAAATACAACACCCATTTTTTGCTAATAGGATAGCTTGTATTGATTGCCTGATGAGGCTTCTAGCGATTACCCTCCCGGAGAGTGACAAAAGCGGGATAAGCATTGCTGTGCCCTTACGAACGATTTAGGTGTAATAACTGTTGACTTTTGATGAGTTGACAGGGTATTATATAGATAATGGAAAAGGTGTGCGCATATATAGCCGCTCCAGCAAAAGTATTCTTGACTAATTTTATAAGGAAGAGGGTTAAAGACAGTTCTCCTCTAGCTCAAAAATAGGGCTTCTTTGCTCTGCCGCCCTGGATAAATAATATGCAGCAGAAGATTTGCTAAATGTCTGGCTGTTACTATTTTTGGTTTTTAGTTGTGCGAGACAGTACAACCCTTAACAATGGGATCAGAACTAATACCACTAATAGCTACATTATGAGCTTTCGTGAAGAGTTTAAACTGTTGCTACGTGCCCGCTATCCTTTGATTTATATTCCCACATATGAAGAGGAACGGGTAGAAGCTGCGATTCGGGAAGAAGCAGCCAACCAAGGTAATCGCCCTGTGTATACTTGGGATTTTGTAGATGGCTACCAGGGAAATCCGAATGATGCGGGGTTTGGGCGGCGCAACCCATTGCAAGCTTTGGAATTTATCGAAAAATTGTCGGCTTCTGCACCTGCGGTATTGATTCTTAGAGATTATCATCGCTTTTTAGAAGATGTAGCGATCGCACGCAAACTCCGCAACCTGTCCCGACTGCTGAAATCCCAACCGAAAAATCTGGTAATTCTGTCGCCCCGGATTGCGATTCCTGACGATTTAAGTGAAGTGCTGACGGTGGTAGAATTTCCCTTACCCGCCGGTGCAGAAATTAAAACCGAGATCGAACGCTTGTTACAAAGCACTGGGAGCAACTCGCTTTCGGCAAAAGTTTTAGATGACTTGGTGCGCTCTTGTCAAGGGCTATCAATGGAGCGGATTCGCCGGGTTTTAGCAAGAGCGATCGCAACTCATGGCGAATTGCAGCCGGAAGATGTGGATTTGGTATTGGAAGAAAAGCGCCAAACTATCCGCCAAACCCAAATTTTGGACTTTTACCCCGCCACCGAGCAAATTTCTGATATTGGCGGACTGGATAACCTCAAAGATTGGCTGCTACGGCGTGGTGGTTCATTTACCGAACGAGCGCGACAGTATGGATTACCACATCCCCGTGGTTTAATGTTGGTGGGGATTCAAGGTACTGGTAAATCCTTAACAGCAAAAGCGATCGCCCATCATTGGCATTTACCCTTATTACGCTTAGATGTCGGGCGATTATTTGGTGGTTTGGTAGGGGAATCGGAATCCCGCACTCGCCAAATGATCCAAGTAGCTGAAGCTTTAGCACCCTGTATTTTGTGGATTGATGAAATAGATAAAGCCTTTTCGGGACTTGGTAGTAAAGGTGATGCGGGAACTAGTAGCCGGGTATTTGGGACATTTATTACCTGGCTAGCCGAAAAAACCTCACCTGTCTTTGTTGTCTCCACCGCTAACGATATCCAAGCCTTACCACCAGAAATGCTGCGGAAAGGACGATTTGATGAAATTTTCTTTGTTGGTTTACCCACCCAAGAAGAGAGAAAAGCAATTTTTAATGTTCATTTATCCCGACTGCGCCTCCATAACTTGAAGAGTTATGACATCGACAGGCTAGCATATGAGACACCCGATTTTTCTGGAGCAGAAATTGAGCAAACTTTAATTGAAGCGATGCATATTGGATTTAGTCAAAATCGTGACTTTACCAACGACGACATTTTAGAAGCCGCCAGTCAAATAATACCCCTGGCACGAACCGCTGTAGAGCAAATTCAGCAACTACAAGAATGGGCTGCGGCTGGAAGAGCGCGTTTAGCATCGAAACACAGTCCGTTAAGCGATACCTTTGGTAAGCTACGCTAACGCATCCAACGCTAGCTGCAATAATAGGTTAGTCAATCGATTTTGGATTTTGGATTTTGGATTTACCCTGACCGTGCTTGATGATTGGCTCCAAGATTTTATTGTAGCCACTACATTGTTCAGGTTAAAAGCGTTATAACAAGTGCCGTTATTTGGGATTTGTTTTATCCTAACGTGGGCTTGCTTATTTGCAGGATTAGCAAAAAAATCTAAAATCGGCAATCTAAAATCTAAAATTGGCACAGTCCAGAGTCTAGAGTCATTGACACTTGACCATTGACCCCTGACTCTGGACAATTGACCATTGGTGATTAGGTTATAAAATATGTTTTCTAACTTACTAAAATTTATACTTGGGTTTCTGTTGGCGATCGCTATCTTAATAGGTACTGGTGTTGCTACGGCACTCTATTTCATGAATCGAACTGCTATCCCGCCCACCAAACCAGTTTTTTCTAACGATAACCCTCTGCAAAGAACCCAAAACCCAAAAGCAGGCGAAAAAGTAGCTGCAAAGACTGGCTCTAAGCCATCAGCAACTCCTAGCCCAACCTCCACTCCTACGTCCACAGCAACACCCAAAACTGAAGAATCGCCAAAACCGTTACCACCAGGAGCCTACCAAGGAAAAGTTACTTGGGCCCAAGGCTTAAGTTTGCGAGCGGAACCAAAACAAGATGCTGAACGTGTTGGTGGGATTGGCTTTAATCAAAAAGTTGTCATTTTAGAGGAAAGCGACGATAAATTGTGGCAAAAAATTCGTCAGGAAGATACCAATCAAGAAGGCTGGGTGAAAGCAGGTAATACTCAAAAATTAGAAGACAACGAAGAAGTACAACAGCCTGAAAAACCACAACAAGACCAATAGACACGCAAAGCAAGCTGCGTATCGTAACCAAAATTAATCTATCGCAATCAAAATTAAATACTTGTTTTATCTATTAACCTGGGTAAGTTATTCTTGCCAGGTTTCTTTTTTTATGATGTATTAATTAGTTTCCAGCCTTAGTTATCCTATAGTATACTGGTAGCCAAAATTCCTCACGGACGAGGGACTAAAGAAAAAAGATTTTCATTCTAGGTTATCCCCAAACTAGGAGTGATTGACTGACTCCAAAATGGGGCATTTGGGGTTTGGTGTTTGTCCCCATTACCAATTACCCATTACCAATTACCCATTACCAATTACCAAACCCTCGATTTTATGGAAGCCATTGGTTATCTACATATCGTCGCAGACAAAACATCCGCAAGCCTAGAGGTTGTTCCTGCCCAAGCTAATTTGAGATTATGGAATTGGACAAAGCTGTCTAGCGCATTTGCGATGCGTTTTTTATCTGTAGCACTAACCTTGGCGCTTCTCAGTGTTGCTGGGCAAACTTTCGCACTTGAGAAAGTGGGAAGTAATGGCGCTGGTGTGACAAACATTCAGCAGTGCTTGAAAAAGTTAGGTTTCTTTCGTGGCCCAGTTAGTGGGAAGTTTGGTTCCATAACTCAGCAGGCAGTGATTGCATTCCAGCAGGCTAATAAGCTACCTGCTGATGGAGTGGTTGGCAATGGCACTGCGCGATCGCTCCAACAAGCCTGTCAGGGTAGAATTGCTAGTAATACTAGTGGTAATTTGCGACTAGGTAGCAGAGGACCAGAAGTTATTAAGCTACAACAGCGTTTGCAGCGGTTAGGTTATTTTCAAGGCCCAATTACAGGGTATTTTGGCCCACAAACTCAGCAAGCGTTAATTCGCTCCCAGCAGTCTTCTCGAAACCCTACCAGAACCCCACAAGCACCCTCAAACACACCCAGCGCAGGTGGGGAATATCCGATTCTGTTGGAAGGTAGTCAAGGCCCGGCGGTAACTAGATTACAACAGCGTTTACAACAGTTGGGTTATTTTAATGCTAATCCTACTGGCAAGTTTGGACGCATCACCAAAGATGCTGTGATTGCATTTCAGCGAAATGCTGGTCTACCTGCTGATGGTATTACAAATAGACAAACTTGGAACAGACTGGTGAGTCCTACTAGTAGTTCTTCCAATACTGTCTTACCAAACACCACTAGTCTTACTCCTCAACAAATTAGAGAACTACAAGAGGGTTTACGGCAGTTAGGATACTTGCAAGCTAATCCTACTGGCAATTTTGGCCCTTTGACTAGGGAGGGACTGATCCGATTCCAGCGAGATTACCAACTAGCTGCTGATGGGGTAGCCGATACACAAGCCTTGCAAGCAGTACGTGGAGTTTTGCAAAATAGACAAGCTAATCAAGTTACTCAACCAAGCAGAAACTATCTCACCGTTGGTGATAGTGGCGATAATGTGAAAGCCATTCAACAGCGTTTGTTGCAATTGGGATTTTTTAATACCAATCCTGATGGTTATTACGGTGAAAATACTAAGTCTTATGTGTACGCATTTCAGCAATATTCTGGAATCAATCCAACAGGAAATGTAGATGCACAAACCTGGCAAGCATTAGGTTTAAATACATCTCCCGTTGAGACTGGTTCTAATAATAATCAAAATCGCTATGTAGTTGTAGTGCCGATTCACAATGCTGATACTCTCAACAAAGTCCGACAATATATAGCTAATCCGGTTGTAGAGAAATCTGGTTTAGGAGATTATGTCAATGCAGGTAGATTTGGCAATCGAGCCGAGGCAGAAAATCTCTCTAAACTGTTACGCTCTTACGGTTTAGATGCCAGGGTAGAGTATTTTTAAGTGTCAAGAGTCGGAGAGACGCGATTAATCGCGTCTGTACTCAAGAGTCAAGAGGAGCCAGCACCGTGGGCGGGTTTCCCATGCCAGTCCGCACAACGGGGGAAACCCCCGCAAGCGGCTGGCTCGACTTGTTCGCGTAGCGTCTCCGACAGGAGAGGCGACTGGCGTTCAAGAGTCAACAGAAAAGTTGGATGAAGCGAGAAAAATCTAATGACAAATCACAAATGACAAGCTAAATACTAAGCCACTAAAAAAGAAGGATTAATACGGCAAGATTTAGACTTTCGTAGTAGTGTTGTGGTGTCTTCAGCTGATAGAGGACGACTAAAAAGATAGCCTTGCATGAGTTCACAATCTAGAAGTCGTAATAAATTACGCTGTTCTTCAGTTTCCACTCCTTCAGCAACAACTGCAAGCTTCAATCCATGAGCTAAAGCAATAATTGCTGTTGTGATGGCTGCATCATTATTATGATCAGATAAATCTCTCACAAACGATCTGTCAATTTTTAAGCAATGAATCGGAAAATTTTTGAGATAACTAAGAGAACAGTATCCAGTACCAAAATCGTCTATAGATATGGAAACACCTAAATCGTGTAATTCCTTCAAAGTTCTTTTAGTGATCTCAACATTTTTCATCGCAATACTTTCGGTAATTTCTAGCTCCAAATATTGATGATTTAATTTTGTTTCCGACAATATCTGCTGCACTATATTGACTAAGTTTGGTTGCTGAAATTGGCGTGCAGAAAGGTTAACAGCGACTGAAAGTGATGGTAAATCAAGAGCATCTTGCCAAGCTTTATTTTGAGCGCAGGCAGTTCTTAAAACCCATTCACCAATTGGTATAATTAAGCCAGTTTCTTCGGCAAGCGGAATAAATTTTTCGGGTGGAATTAAACCTAGTTCTAAGTGTCGCCAACGCAGCAAAGCCTCTATTTTTGTAATTTCACCTGTGGTGATATTGACTTGTGGTTGATAATACACTTCAAATTCTTGGCGCTCTAAGGCAGAGTGCAAGCTATTTTCTAAAATTAACAATTCTGAAGAGTCAGAATTGATGGCTGAGTTATAGAACTGATAATGATTGCGTCCTTGGGACTTTACACGATATAGTGCAGCATCAGCGTGTTTAATCAAAGTTTCTGCATCTTGACCATGTATGGGATAAAGGGCAATACCAATACTGACGCTGATATGCAATTGGTAATTTTCGATTTCAAAGACTGGTTTGAAAGCTGCCAAGATGCGTTCTTGAATCTGTGTAACTTCTTGAGTATCGTTGATTTCTGGTAAAATTAGCGTGAATTCATCGCCTCCCCACCGAGCTATGGTGTCGATATCTCGCAGACATTCTATAAGACGTTGAGCAACAATTTGCAATAATTGATCGCCAACTGCATGACTTAGTGTATCGTTGATAATTTTGAAGCGGTCTAAGTCTAAAAAACACACAGCTAGTTTGCTACGAGTTTTTTGGGACTGTGCTAATGCTTGTGAAAGTCGCTCATTAAATAGTACTCGGTTAGGTAAATCGGTTAAAAGGTCATGTAAAGCTTGATGGCGGATTTTGGCTTCTGCTAATTTGTGGGCTGTGACATCTCGAAAACTCCACACTCTACCGACGATTTTGCCGTTAATCCGCTGAGCTTGAGAATAACGCTCTAAGACTCTGCCATCTTTAAAGGCGATCGCATCATAAAGCTGGGTGTCAAGGTTAAAGTATAATTCTCTAATAGTGGCAAAATACTGTCTTGGCGCTTCTAGCTGTTTCATTGCCAATCTCAGCACTTCTTTGTAATTCCCCGATGTTATTAATGACTCCGGAATGCGCCACATCTGGAGAAACTTTTGATTAAAGCCTGCAATATTACCTTGATTATCCACTACTAAAATACCGTCGGCGGTAGATTCTAGCGTCGCCCATTGCAAAGAAATGGATTTTTCTAGTTCTGCTTGTATCCGCTTGCGTTCAGCAATTTCTCTGTGCAATGCGGCTGTGCGTTCCTGAACTATATTTTCTAGCTGGGAGGTGGAATCTTGGGTTTCTAAAATTACTGTTTTTAGCGCATTATCTGCTAATAAATGCTCGTGTACTAGAGAAAGCACACCTGCAACTGCTTGCAAAAATGCTGTTTCTTTG
The DNA here is from genome assembly GCA_034530935.1 of Aulosira sp. DedQUE10. Taxonomy (GTDB): domain Bacteria; phylum Cyanobacteriota; class Cyanobacteriia; order Cyanobacteriales; family Nostocaceae; genus Aulosira. Next base: position 7,222 of record JAVRCF010000077.1, read on the forward strand.
GCTTCCCAAATCTGTGTTTCTTCACAGTTATCAAAACCGATAAAACCGACAAACTTACCTTTGGCGATGATTGGTAAAATTAATATTGCTAGCACGCCCTGTAGCTTCAAAGCCTGACATTCGGCTTCGCTAAATTCTGCTGCTGTCTCGGCAACGATATCACCGCGCGCTAATAATTTTAGCCAGCGTGGGCAGAATTGTGTATAAGATAGCTTGTGCCAGGAGTGGTTGTCTATTTTGGATTGGATACCTGCTGCACACCATTCAGCTTGCAAATTCATCATTAAGTCGCCATCATCAGAAAAATTATTTTCAAATATGTACACACGGCTAACTTTACAAGCTTTTCCCAAGGTTTGCAGAATTTCTGTGTAGCATCTGTCCTGGGTATCAAAATTAAGCAAAGACTGTTCAATTGATGCAAGCGCTTCTAGATAACTAGTACCACAATTATAAGTAAATTCTTTTACAGACTGCCTCAATTGATTATCTTCATAACTATTGAATTCTGGCAATTGGTTATTTATTAGGAATAAATTAGGAGTTTCCTCTATGCTTGATACTATTTCTTGATTATTTGTTTCCAAAAATTGTTTAGAATAATTTTTTAATAGATTTTCAAGTTTTGGGAACCGATAATTTGCCATATATAAAGCAATTATTTTTGCTCCTAAGTAGATGCCTAAACCAACCATCAAGATGAGCATAGTAGTTTTTGTTATGGTAGATGGCGTATTTTTAGCTTGTAGTAATACCCTGGCAATTTGCATAATCAATAACCTGATTTAATATATAACTAATCAGCATGATTTTTCTATCTAAGTATTTTAATTAATTTTTCTGTTAATCTTTTAGAGGCTTAGGCTTGCTATCAAATTTTCATTTTGAGATTACCAAGATTTTTAGTACTAAGTCATAGTTTCTTGACTTTAGAGATATTTAGTTAAATATCTCTAAAGTTAGTTTTATGGATATTAATAACCATGAAAGAATAAACCCGATAATTGCTGGAATATGAATTAACAGAGATTTAATTCTAAATTTGACTGATAAATCAATAAGAAAATATTGAGTATCCTGTCTAATATCGGCATTTTAAATACTCTGCTTCATGGTTAATTATATTAAAAAATATACAGTAACAGTATATATTTGGGAATAATCAAATATTATATGATTCTCCGCAAATTTCATAGTTGTGTAAGAAATTAACTGTTCTTGAAATTGCAAACAATAACGGTCTATCCCAATTTGAGATTTGGGGTATAAAGAATAAAGTCCACAAATGCAAATGAGATAAAAATTTCCTATTTGGTATCAAAGCCAACAACTCTGCATACAATTTTAGATGTGAGATTTTGAAATTTAGACCTGAAGGCATGGTACATTGATACTAATTATTGTCTTTATCCCCAGAGGGGACACCGAGTACCCCAGACTCAATCCCTCTTTTCAAAAAAGATTTATCAATTGGAAATTAATTTTTTTATCTACCCAATTCGGCAAGTAAGCGTCGAATTGCACCGGAATCTTCGGCATCAGGAACCTTGGCGAGATAAGTTTGCAAGTCATCAGCAGCTTGGGGATAGTAACCGAGTTGATAGTAGATTAAACCGCGATCGCGTAATTCTAAGCCCACGCCCGGAAACAATAGTAAAATTCGTTCAACCGCCGCGAGACTTTTTTCTAAGTCTTGCTTTTTCAGGTAAATAAATTTTAGATTTGTTAGTATCCGTGCCAACAATTGCCGATGACTCACGGGGGCTAAAAATTCTGGCTTTAGCTGCACAGGTTGCTGAAACATCTGAGACAGCCGCTCCTGGCAATCTTGAGCAAATAAAACTTCACCACGATTGAATGCATCGACAAAAATCTCCATATCTGCAATATCTGGATGGATCAGGAAATGTCCAGGCATTCCTACTCCCACCATTGGAAAATCAATCCGGCGGGACACCTCCAAATAAACTAATGCCAAGGTAATAGGTATCCCTACTCGGCGATCAATCACATCATTTAAAAAACTGTTACGTGGATCATAGTAGTCTGTCTTGTTTCCCAAAAATCCCAAGTCATCGTAGAGATATTGATTAATACTTTGAATCACCCGTAGCGGGTAGGGTGAGGCGGGTAAGCGTTCTTGTAGTTCCAATGCCATTGTCTCAAAGGCATTGAGATATTCTTCTAGGTCAAGGTCAGGATATTCTTCCTGTGCAATATATAAAGCTGCCTTTACCAGGTCGATATGCTCATCAGGCTGCTGAATCTCCTGGTAAAAATATTGTCGCGCTGACGAGAAATTCATAAGCAATTACTCGGTTGAGGTATGAATTTGAAGCGGGTCAACTGACAACAGTTTTCCGTACCTCTATTTATCTTAAGGATATTCAGAAAATTTGAAACCGGAATTTATTACCAAAAGTCAAGGGTCAAGGGTCAAGGGTCAAGAGTCAAGGGTCAAAACTAATTTGTCCCCCTTGTCCTCGATCCCCAATCCCCACCTCCCAGTCTTAACAATCAATTTATGGCGGAGAAAGGGGTCGTTCAGTGTTAATCTGAAAAGTGACATTACTTCATCTTATGTCGTCTACGACCCTATCTGAAATATAGCTTCAATCATTAGGCTCAGCATGGTCACCACCGCAGAAAAAACAAACATCGGTTACATTACCCAAATCATTGGTCCTGTTGTAGACGTTAAATTTCCCGGCGGGAAATTGCCGCAAATCTACAACGCTTTGACCATCAAAGGCTCCAACGAAGCTGGACAGGACATCAACCTGACTGTCGAAGTACAGCAACTGCTGGGCGACAACCAGGTGCGGGCTGTTGCGATGAGCTCCACCGATGGCTTAGTGCGCGGTCTGGAAGTGGTAGATACTGGCGCTCCGATTAACGTGCCAGTTGGTAAAGCTACCTTGGGACGCATTTTCAACGTTCTTGGCGAACCCGTAGACAATCAGGGGCCTGTAAATGCTGAGGCAACATTGCCTATCCATCGCCCTGCTCCCAAATTCACCGATCTGGAAACCAAACCTTCAGTGTTTGAAACCGGAATTAAAGTTGTCGATCTGCTAACTCCTTATCGACGTGGCGGTAAGATTGGTCTATTCGGCGGTGCAGGTGTTGGTAAGACCGTGATCATGATGGAGTTGATCAACAACATCGCTACTCAGCACGGTGGAGTATCCGTTTTTGCTGGCGTGGGTGAGCGCACTCGCGAGGGTAATGACCTCTACAATGAAATGATGGAATCTGGGGTAATCAATAAAGATAACCTCAACGAATCGAAAATTGCCCTGGTTTACGGTCAGATGAACGAGCCACCTGGAGCGAGAATGCGGGTGGGGCTTTCTGGATTGACAATGGCAGAGTACTTCCGCGATGTGAACAAACAGGACGTACTGCTGTTTGTTGACAACATCTTCAGGTTTGTACAAGCAGGTTCAGAAGTATCTGCGCTTTTGGGACGGATGCCTTCTGCTGTGGGATATCAGCCTACTCTAGGTACTGATGTGGGTGCATTACAAGAACGGATTACCTCAACCACAGAAGGTTCAATTACCTCTATTCAAGCGGTATATGTACCTGCGGATGACTTAACCGACCCCGCACCTGCAACCACCTTTGCCCACTTGGATGGAACAACAGTACTGTCTCGTGGTTTGGCAGCTAAGGGAATTTATCCGGCTGTAGACCCCTTAGGCTCGACTTCTACCATGCTTCAGCCCGAAATTGTTGGGGATGAACACTACAGCACTGCTCGTGCGGTACAAGCAACATTGCAGCGCTATAAAGAACTCCAAGACATCATCGCCATTCTCGGTCTAGATGAATTGTCGGAAGAAGACCGTCTGACTGTAGCACGCGCCCGCAAGGTTGAGCGCTTCTTATCTCAGCCATTTTTCGTGGCAGAAGTGTTCACAGGTTCTCCTGGTAAGTATGTGAAGTTGGAAGATACCATCAAAGGATTCCAAAAGATTCTAGCTGGTGAGTTCGATGACTTGCCAGAACAAGCCTTTTACTTGGTAGGCGATATTAACGAAGCGATCGCCAAAGGTGAAAAAATCAAGGGTTAGTCATTGGTCATTAGTCATTAGTCATTAGTGTAAGTTCTAGTGACTAATGGCAAATTACGAAAGACAAAGCGCAAAGTCTGAGCGCCGGCATCCGGCGATCAGAACTTTGTAAGAAGGACAAAGGACAAAGGACAAATGACATTAACCGTTCGTGTACTTTCCCCAGATAAAACTGTGTGGGATGCCGAAGCTGAAGAAGTAGTTCTACCCAGCACCACTGGTCAGCTAGGTATCTTGACTGGACACGCACCGCTTTTGACCGCCCTGGATACAGGTGTGATGCGAGTACGTGCCAGCAAAAATCAAGATTGGCAAGCGATCGCCCTTTTGGGTGGCTTTGCCGAAGTTGAAGAAAATGAAGTCACCATTCTAGTAAATGGTGCTGAACGTGGCAGCGCTATTGACCTAGAAGCAGCCCGTACTGCTTATAATGAAGCGCAAACAAAGCTCAATCAGGTAACAGCAGGCGATCGCCAAGCCCAAATCCAGGCAACTCAAGCCTTCAAACGCGCCCGCGCTCGGTTTCAAGCTGCTGGTGGTTTGGTCTAAAATTTTACCGTTGATTTCCAGTTCTGAGGGTGGAGCTTTTTGTCCACCCTCAAATTTATATCCATTCGCTAAAAAAATTACACCAAGTTTAAGAAATCTTATTCCGCCCCATTGAAGTGATAACTTAGATAATTAGTTGCCCAGAAGGGCACACATTATGAACAGCTTTCAATCTTCTTTTGGTAAGCGGAAACAACATAAATTAGTTCGTTTTGCGGGATCTGTTGTCGCATCATTAGCAATAGCTGGCAGTGTTAATTATGCCAACATTGCTAAGGCAACAGCCGTAAAAACACTTACAACAAACGAAATATCCTCAGTTTCAGTGCAACCTGCACAACAACAACCAATCATTGCCCAGTTACCAACCAGTAATACTCAATACCAGGCAATGCAATTAGTTCCTGGGGGACTAATCCCAATTATTCTTTTGGGCGGTGTGATCGTATTTGTCCCCTTGTTCTTTGGTGGCTTGGTAGTGATTGGCGAGCGTGAAGTCGGGATTGTCGTCAGAAAATTTACCTTATCTGGACGTGGACTCCCCGCTGGACGGTTAATTGCCCTGAATGGTGAGGCAGGTTTGCAAGCAGATACCCTAGCCCCTGGTTGGCATTGGGGTTATTGGCCTTGGCAATACTCGGTGCGGAAAGAATCGGTGGTAGTTGTGCCTCAAGGTGAAATTGCCTTGATTGTCGCCGCAGATGGTACATCCAACCCGCCAGAACGCATCTTGGGTAAAATCGTCGATTGTGACAACTTTCAAGATGCCCGGAAATTTCTGACCCACGGTGGGGAAAAAGGTCGTCAAATGGGTTTTTTGACGGCTGGTACTTACCGCATCAACACCGCTTTGTTTAAAGTGATCATGGCATCGAATGCCACTGCTCATGGCATGAATCCAGAACATTTGCGGGTTTACAGTGTGACATCTGATAAAGTTGGCATCGTAACTACCCTAGATGGTTTACCAATTCCCGGTGGCGAAATAGCAGGCCCGACAATTGCGGGACACAACAACTTCCAGAATGGACAGAAATTCATTGATGCAGGTGGAGGCAGAGGCTTGCAAGAACAAATTCTGCTTTCTGGTTCTTGGAACTTGAATCCTTGGTTTGTCCAGGTTGAGCAAGTACCAATGACCGAAATTCCCATTGGGTATGTGGGCGTGGTAATTTCTTTCGTAGGTAAAGCCCAAGAAGATGTTAGTGGTGCCGCCTTTACCCACGGTAATTTGGTGAATCAGGGACATAAGGGTGTGTGGGTTGAACCACTTTATCCTGGTAAGCACCCGATTAATTCCCGGATCATGAAAATTGAATTGGTGCCAACGACCAACATCGTTTTAAACTGGTCAGGACGCACCGAACGCCACAGCTATGATGCTCAACTAGCTTCTTTGACAGTGCGATCTCGTGATGGGTTTGCCTTTGATTTAGAAGTAGCGCAAATTATCCACGTCGGTGCTTTGGATGCGCCGAAGGTGATTTCCCGCGTTGGTTCCATGCAAAATTTAGTAGACCATGTATTAGAGCCAACTATCGGTAACTATTTCCGTAACTCCGCCCAAAACTGCACTGTCCTAGACTTTCTGACGGCTCGGAGTGAACGCCAAGTTGAAGCTGCTGAGTATATTAAGGTAGCAATCCGGGCTTACGATGTGCAGGCAATAGATACCTTAATTGGTGATATTCAGCCACCAGCAACTCTAATGCAGACACAGACAGACCGGAAAATTGCTGAAGAACAACGCAAGACTTATGAAGTGCAACAAGCAGCGCAAACCCAACGGCAACAACTCGTCCGGGAAACAGCACTGGCTGAGATTCAGCAAGAAATGGTGAAATCAGAGCAGAGTGTACATATTGCCGACTTGAAAGCGCAAGCCCAAATTAAGCAAGCGAATGGTGAAGCCGAAGGTACAAAACTCCGCGCAATGGCTGAGGCTGAAGGTATCAGGGCCACAGGTAATGCCAAAGCTGAAACCTACCGCACTGGTGTGGAAGCTTTGGGACCACAAGGCTATACAGCTATGCAGTTAATGCAAATTATTGGCGATCGCAATGTTCGCCTCATTCCAGATATCCTTGTTGGTGGTAGCAATGGCAGCACCAATGGTTTAGTAGATGGTTTACTATCAATGATTTTATGGAATCAAAATGCCAAGCAAGGTGAGGCTTTGCCAACACCATTGCATCCGCAACCAATAGTCAAAACCCAACCGAACGCAAACGGACAAGGCAATATTCCACCAATAATAGTTGATTTTATAGGAGATAAGTAATATCAACAGAACTCATTAGTTTGTAAATTTAGTTTGTAAGTACTCGGCACTTTAGCGCTTTTTAATTACTAAAGTGCCGCATAAAAGCAGACTAAACCTAGTCTAACTTGAGAACTGTAGTTTTTTACCAAGTTTTGGCGATTGCTGCTCTGGGAGAACGCCCGCCGTAGGATGCCCGTTAGCGTAGCGTCTCCTTATTGCGTTTAATACCTTCGATAGATATATTTTTTATAACAAACTCTCTTTTGGTAGAGCAAATAATACTAGTAGTTGCCACATAATAATTTTGTGTGTAATACATCATCTTAGGGCTTGAAGTCACTCCAAACACTCCTTGGGGTGACATTTTTATTTAATTAAGTGTTGTAAAAAATTAGCATATGAGAAAACCTGCTCAAAAGCTCATTTAGTCCTTTTAGATTGAGAAAGAGAATTTCGTATTATACTAAACATCATCAAAATATAACTACCTAAAATAGCTAGACTTAAAGTTGTAAATGTAGGTACATTAAACGCTTTGACTAAAGCTTCGAGAATAATTGCTGCTCCAATACTAAAAATTAAACTAGCTATAAAAGCTATGAAGTTCTTATTCAAAGCATTTTCCTAATCGCTTGATATGCCGACTTAATTTAGTAATAGATGATCGAGTTAGATAAAGACTGTAAATGCCGTTACCTATTAACTGGAGTTTAGACTAAGAAGCACAAAATAACTCAGGGAAGCTGAGTTGAAAAAAACCAAAGGCAAAAAGTAGAAAAATTACAAATCAAGCAGGGCTTTATATTTTTCTTTTAAATCAGAAAAACGTTTAATATTTTCAGCAATTACAACCGTTTGAGTCAAATTACTATTATGGAGTAATTTTAGTTCTAACTCATTCAAGTTATTACCAGAGTTCAGCTTCCAAAGTATTGGATACAAAAAATTTGCTGCTGATAATTCCCAAGATTTGGGAACTTTATACTTAGCTTTGAGATGAGAAAATTCATCTTCTAGTCTTTTGGCTTCTCCTTTCTTAAATTGCTGTAGCCAAATAATTTCTATTGTTTGCGAAAGTTCCTGCTCTTTTAACCAATCAAACTCTAATTCAGTTAACTCAATTCCTAAGCCAACTTTTCGTAAAATGAGATACAGAAGACTAGAAGCTGATGAATCTTGATATAGCTATAGCCATCAAGATTAGGACGTAGATTATAAGAGTTCTTATTGCGTCTACCCCATTTCAATGGCTAAATCTTATCTGGAAACAGTTCTCAAGCAAGCAGCATTCTAACGAAGATGGCTACGGCTATACTTCTTGGCTTGATACTTGGATTTTAACGCAGTAAAGTGTTTTAAACGATTTTGAAACTCTATATCCATGTTGATAGATACCGCCATAACACAATTAAAGTAGTGTTATACGATACTATAGCAACACTTATAAAAAAACAGGAATGGCACAATTACCAACCCACATTAGTAAAATTTGCTGTCAAAAGTTGCGTATTATTTGTAACACTTTACACTGACCATGATCCCGTAACAAATGGTCGCACAATACCAACGCCACCATCGCCTCAACCATAGGAACTGCACGCGGTAACACGCAAGGATCGTGTCTTCCTTTGGCGGCTAATAAAGTTTCTTCACCTTCACTAGTTACAGTCTTTTGCTCTTTTCTAATCGTCGCTGTTGGCTTAAACGCAACTCGTAAAATTATATTTTCCCCATTAGAAATTCCCCCCTGAATTCCACCAGAACGGTTGGTAACAGTGCGAATTTCTCCTTGTTCATCAATATAAAATTCGTCGTTATGCTCAATTCCTGTTAACAGTGTTCCCGCAAAACCAGAACCAATTTCAAAACCTTTGCTAGCAGGAAGAGACATTACAGCTTTGGCAATATCGGCTTCTAATTTATCAAAGACTGGTTCGCCTAAACCTTTCGGTACATTCCGTGCTACGCATTCGACTACACCGCCAATAGAATCACCTTGTCTGCCAGTTTGCTCAATTAATTCAATCATGCGCTCTGCCGATTCCGCATCGGGACAGCGAACGATGTTACTTTCCACTTCTTCTAAGGTAACAGTGTTGGGATCGATAACGCCTTCCAAGTCTTTGATGCGCTTGACGTAACCGATAATTTCCACGTTAGCGACTTGACGGAGAATTTTTTTTGCGATCGCACCTGCTGCTACTCGTCCAATTGTCTCACGAGCCGAAGACCTACCCCCACCTTGCCAATTCCGAATCCCATATTTGGCATCATAAGTTGCATCAGCGTGTGAAGGGCGATACTTCTGGGCCATTTCGTCGTAATCTTGGGGACGGGTATCTTTATTCCGCACCAAAATTGCGATCGGCGTTCCTAAGGTTTTGCCTTCAAACACTCCAGATAGTATCTCGCAGATATCAGCTTCTTTGCGAGGCGTTGTAATTTTACTTTGTCCTGGCCGCCTTCTATCTAGCTCTACTTGAATTTCCTCAGTAGAAATTTCCAGTCGCGGCGGACAACCATCAATCACAACTCCCACACCACCGCCGTGGGATTCACCAAAACTAGTAATGCGAAATAGATGACCAAAAGTGTTGCCCATAATTTTGAGGAAATAGACCAGGCTTATGTATTTTACATGGTGGAGTGACAAAAGACCGAACTAACCCCCGTAAATCCAGTTTAAAATCCTGAACCGAGCAGTATTTAGGGTCCTTCTTTGTCATTGGTGAGCCACTGCATGAGGGGGTTTCCCGCAGCATCGCAAGTGCCGATATTGGTAAGGACTTCAAGATTATTTACGTTTTTTCTGAGAATTCTGTTTATTCCCACCGACTGACTTATCTTGATGCATAAATTAGATATAATCTCTGGTGTTGATACCAGAAATATGTAGGATAAAACTCATTTTTCGTAATCCATATTGTTGTACCTGGAAGTGATTTTTTGATGAAATCGCTAGTTTTATTGCTCTCCTGCCATTCTCTAGGCTTAAGGTCATAAGGTAGTTTGTTTTTAAATTGATCATATTTGACCAAATTTTTATTATTAATCAACATTTGGAAATATTCCTTGGGGACATTGACAGCTATTCTTATTTGTGGCTCAGGAGTATCACTAATAATTTCATACTTTATACCAATTTTTTATGAAGCTGCATAGAATTCGATCCCCCCTAGCCCACGCCAGTCGCCTCAAGTCGGGAAACCCGCCCACGGCGCTGGCTCCCCTTAATAAGGGGGGAACCGGAAAAACATCCATCAAAGTCCCCCTTAAAAAGGGGGATTTAGGGGGATCGAGATATGTGCAACTTCACATTAAATTGGTATTAAATCTGAATAACTACTAGGCAAAGGAGCGCCCAGCCACTTGTTTATTAGCTCTAAAGGAGGTTCTTGTTTGCTGTTGGAACTGTAGTTTTTACCAAAATTTAAACATCCAGCTAATAACAGCAAAGGTATTAATAATAATAGAAACCTCTGATTTTTAAACATAGCTTTGCATTTACGTTAACTCTGATTAAGGAGCAATAAAGATGAAATTTGGTTTTACAGTGATTTGGGTAGATGATGTAGTCAAGACAGTAGAGTTTTACGAAAAAGCTTTTGGACTTGTTCGTCGCACTATCCGAGAGCAAAACCAAGTCACATGGGCGGAAATGGAAACTGGCGACACTACCATTGCTTTTTCCTCAACTAATCAAGCCCAGACCTTATTTCCTAGTGGCTTCCATCCTAACGATCCCATACAGCCACCTTCGTTAATCCAAATATCATTTATCACACCTGACGTTGCTACTGCTTATATGAAAGCATTAGGGGCAGGTGCAAAATCATTAGATGCGCCAAAACGTCAGCCGTGGGGTCAGACAATGGCTAATGTCCGTGACATTAATGGTGTAATGGTGTCCTTAGTTAGTGGATAATACTGCTGATTACAAAAGTATGTTAAATTTTTAAACGCAGAGCGACGCAGAGTCTTTGTGTTGGAAGTTTTGCTTGATTTGGCGATCGTTTTTTTACAATAAATTAGTAATTATGCTGTTTTAAAAAGTTTTGGTTACACAAATCTCATTGTTGTTTCAAATTGGTATTATTTAGGGTTTTTTACTTCTGTACCGATTTCTATGATCCAATATGAGGTAATAGATTCTAAATTTTATGGATTCCAATCCAGCGTTGTGTACAGCCATCGCCCATCGTATTACCACCAGTCCCGAACGGCGAATTACTTTTGCTGAATATATGGACACGGTGTTATATCACCCTGAACATGGTTACTATTCCAGCAATGCAGTCAAACTTGGGTTTGAGGGGGGTGATTTTTTTACTTCTGTTCACCTTGGTAATGACTTTGGTGAATTACTAGCAGAACAATTTCTTCAGATGTGGGAAATTTTAGGGCAACCTGTGACCTTTTCTGTAGTAGAAATGGGAGCAGGTCAAGGATTGCTAGCATCGCATATCCTCAATTACTGTCAGCAGCACTATCCGGCTTTTTTTGCTGCGATAGAGTATGTCATTGTAGAGAAATCTCCAGGTTTAAGGCAAGAACAGCAGCAACGCTTACAAGATTTCCCTATACAGTGGTGCAATTTAGCAGAAATACCACCCAATTCTATTACAGGTTGCTTTTTTTCTAATGAATTGGTGGATGCTTTACCAGTGCATCAGTTTATTCTAGAAGCAGGGGAACTGCGAGAAATTTATGTGACAACGCGCAAAGATAGAAATAAGGGAGATATTGCTTTTTTATCTCTATCCACTTCCTCATCTCCATCTGCTACCCCATCTTTTCTATCATCATTTGTAGAAGTTACAGGGGAAGCTTCTACGCCTCGGTTGGTTGAATATTTCAATTTAGTGGAAATCGAGTTAACCCAAGGTGCTTATGCAGATGGCTACCGGAGTGAAATAAATTTAGCGGCTCTAGATTGGTTGAGTATAGTGGCAGACCGCTTGCGGTGCGGCTATGTGTTAACAATTGATTATGGCTACCCTGCCAGTCGTTACTATAACCCCAGGCGATCGCAAGGAACGTTAAAGTGCTACTATCACCATCGGCACCATGACAACCCTTATGTCAACATCGGACAGCAAGATATTACAGCTCATGTTGACTTTACCGCTTTGGAACGATGGGGCGATCGCTGTGGTTTAGATAAAGTGGGTTTTACCCAACAGGCATTATTTTTGATGGCCTTAGGTTTGGGAAGCCGCATTGCTGCTCTTTCTCATCAAGAACAATCTATTTCACAATTGTTGCAACGGCGAGAATCACTACACGAACTTCTCAACCCTTTAGGACTAGGTGGCTTTGGAGTGTTAGTTCAAAGCAAAGGATTGAAAGAAAAAGCCATCTCGCAACCACTCAAAGGATTAACTGTGCCAGAGTAAAAGTAGGCTGGGGACTGGGAGGGAAAGGGGACAAGGAAGAAATAATTGAATGACTCTTGACTCAGCACTCAACACTCAGCACTCTCAATTCACCTGAAAAGTTAAAACTCTATGTAATGCTGCATTAGTCTTCAGAGACTAAAATAACACTGTAACAGTGACAACTAAAACATAAGGAAATCAAAAATTATGAGTACTCATGACTTGTTAATGCTAATTACACTACTCACCCCCGGTATTTTACTGTCAGTTGTAATTATGGTAACTTTCGCCGCAGGTGGCTAATCACCATATTCGGTAGTCAGTATTCAGTTACCAGCTATCAGTCATCACTGTTAGCTGGTAACTGTTAGCTGTTAACTATTAACTGATAATGGAAATGCGATTGCTGTACCAAAGGAACGTAAACAATGAAGGTGGCATTTCTGGGAACTGGACTGATGGGACTGCCAATGGCTCAAAGGCTATTAGCAGCAAATATAGAGTTAGTTGCCTATAACCGCACCCCAGAAAAATTAGCACCACTACAAGCAGCTGGTGCAGAAATTGTGACACATCCCCGCTATGCAATTCGCGCTGCTGATTGCATAATTCTCATGCTCACTAATGCTGCTGCTATATATAGTGTCTTGCTTTCTGACACTTCATGGCGCACTCTCTCAGGACGCACCGTCATCCAAATGGGGACAATTACTCCCACAGAAAGCCAAGAAATTCGTGATTCAGTAGTATCTGCTGGTGGCGAGTATATAGAAGCACCAGTTTTAGGAAGTATCCCAGAAGCACAAACTGGCAAACTAATTGTGATGGTAGGCGCTCGCGAAGATCAATTTCAGCGCTACTTAAATTTACTACAAAATTTTGGCTCGGAACCCCGATTAGTAGGGCCTGTTGGCGCTGCATCCTCCATCAAATTGTCACTAAATCAACTAATTGCTTCCCTAACAACTAGCTTTGCTTTGAGTTTAGCTTTTGTCCAGCGTCAAGGTATTAACGTAGAAGTATTTATGCAAATCCTGCGGGAAAGTGTACTTTACGCTCCTACCTTTGATAAAAAGCTGTCACGAATGTTAGATGGAAATTTTGCGAATCCGAATTTTCCTACCAAACATTTGTTGAAAGATACAGACTTATTTATCAATGAAGCTAAAGCAGTTGATTTAGATGTAAGCAGTATAAAAGGTATACGGCAAATCCTGCACTCAGCGATGAAAATGTCATTCGCTAATGATGATTACTCATCGGTGTTTTACGCCATTAAAGCATGGGAAGAAGGGCGATGGGATTGACATACTCCCCGCAATTGAATTGCGGGGATTCTAGCTTCAAACAGCAATTGCAGGCATAGCCTGTCTGACATCGCCTAAGCCAACAGTCGATGCCCCGACTGCACAAATTACTTTAGATGCGTTTTCATCTCTCTCGTTTAGAATTACGCTTTCTTAGCTTGGCAATATGAGCCTGAAGTTTTGCACAGCTTAAATATTTGCCCCACATTTTGTAGTAGCGTTTGTGTAGGGCAATACAATGATTGTAGATTAGCCCACTCGCGTTAATCATGCGCTTGAGGTATCTATTTCTTTTGTGATGATAAAGCTTAAACTTCAGTGTTTTCATACACATTATTATACCATTTTATAGCCAAATAAATTTGGCACATTAGCTTATATCTCTCGGTTTATAACCGGGGGATTTACGCATCAAGCCCCGTAAGGATTGAGTTAAACTCCTGAGGAGAAATTCAAAATTAGTAACTTACCGATGACCGCTATCTAAACTTATTATTGAGTGCATAGCGGTATCGCTTGAATTTTGCGAACAATTGAATATAGTCAAACGCGATCGCTTAAAATTGAACTACTGGGCAAACGACCATAATTGATGACCTATGGTAAAGTCTCAACCTTATCATGCTCTGCCAACCAGCGCTGAATTACCCTGTTCAGACGATACACCAGTGGATAACGAAGATCAGAATTTTATTCCTAATTTACTGCTGTTTCTCCTAGAGTCAATTTGGGCAAACAGGAATGACTGGTTTTTTGGAGTCGATATGGGTATTTACCACACAACAGGAGTAAGTCATCTAGTACCAGTAGTTCCCGATGGTTTTTTGAGCTTAGGAGTGCAACGGCGTAAAGCAGATAAATCGCGCTCAAGCTATGTAGTTTGGGAAGAAGAAAACATTGTACCCAAGTTGGTTTTGGAAGTGGTTTCCAAAACGCCTGGTGATGAATATGATACTAAACTAAATATCTATGCCCAATTGGGTGTCCTTTACTACGTTATCTACAATCCCCAGTATTGGCGACGCGACCAACATCAACCATTTGAAATGTATCAGTTGATTGATGGGGAATATCAACTGCAAATAGGTGAACCATTTTGGATGCCAGAAATTGGATTGGGAATTGGGCGATCGCGCTATACCTCTGGCACAATTCAACGTGAGGTACTGTATTGGTATAATGAAACAGGGACTCGTTACCCAACCTCTGACGAAGTTGCTCAAGCCGAACGCCAACACAAAGAAAGATTAGCAGCCAAGCTCAGAGAACTGGGAATCGATCCAGATAATATTTGATGATATTGCGATCGCTAAAAAAATTCAGAGGGCAGGAGACAGAACGAAATCAAAACTTTCTTTTGTGTTTACCAGCCAAAAATTGCTGAAATGTAATATGAGAAAAAGAGTAAATACCTTTTGCTCTCTCAACTAATAAACCGTTTTGAGCTTGAATATACTTTAGAACTGCTTCGGTATCAATTGCGACTACATCGATATTTTTCTTGCGGTCAGGTAAGCTGCTAATATATTCGCTAATCTGCTGCAAAATTGCTTCTTGCTTGAAGAAATACTCGCCTTTCTCCCAGGTATTTCGAGCGATTTCACTCAATAATTCTTTTATTTGCTGTCGAGAAATTTCCTGGTAAATTCCATCTCGTTGAATATGACGCTGGTCATCCCATTGTTTAATAAATATATCTAATGTCTCTTGATAAATTTCTGATTTCTTAAAGGATAAATCGGTTTTTTCTTCAAAAAATAAACATAAAAATGTCAGCAATAAAGGATTAGTTGCCAAATCTTGCAATGCTTGATTTTCTTGTAGCTTTTGGAAAAAATCTTGTGTTTTTATCGGTGCTTGTTCCTGAAACCACTTGGTGACAAATTCAATAACCTGTTGCCCATCAAAGCCGGCAATTTCTACTTCTGTAAACTGCTCAAAGATATATTTCCGTGCTGCAACTCTACAACTAATCACAAAGCTATTGCTATAAAATCGGGTTGTAAACTGGCGAATCTCCTGCACAACTCGACCAAAGTCTGCATTTTGGACTTCATCTAACCCATCCAAGAAAATGACTCCTAAACCCTCATTTAAAAGATTTAGCGCTGCATTGGCTACAACAACTCCACACTCTTCAAACTGTTCTATTATGTACTCAAGTAAGTTTAGCTGCTCTCTAGCCTCTGCAAAGTCTTTGAGATAAATAAAAATTGGGACGCGATCGCCTCGATACTCGCCTAAGTTACACTGGATTGCTAGCCACTTTAAAAATATGGTCTTGCCTGTTCCAGGTTTACCTAAAATTATCAATTTGTCGTAGCTTTCTAAGGCTTTTAGGGCTGGTCGGCGCGGTTGTTGTAAACTACCTAAGTCAAAACAGTTAAACTTCTCTGGGTCAAAATCTCGTACTATATCCGCAATATCCAGCCGCCTGTGTCCACTCACCCGTTGCAAAATATTGACAGGAGTGTAGATCGTATCCAGCCTTCTTGGTTGTTCCATATCTAATACCCGCATCACACCACAGCGTCTTTGAATACTGTCGTGGACTTTTTCACGGACAATCTGCACCAAACTTTGCATTTGACTAACGCTGGCTGGCTGTTCTACCTCAGGGAAAGATGAGGAGATGATAATGTCTTCCCAATTAAGGTTGAGCTTTTCGCAAATTGTCACGAAAATATAGCGATCAACTGGTTTGCCTTGAAAAAACTTGGTAACTGGCTGACGGCTAATGCCTAGTTCTCCTGCTAACCCCTGCTGTGTCAAGGAATTACGGATTAGGGCAGCTTCGGCCTTACTAATTCCCTTAGCCGATGCTTGGAGCGATCGCCTAGTCATTACCTCTATCTCAAATCATTTTGTTAATTATATTACTACTTTGGCATAAACTCATACCTAAATCATTCAAAAGTCATACATAAATCATGCCCAAGAATGATTGTAAATCATACACAAGGGTGCGAACCTAGAGATCTAGGTATTTGACATCTCTTACACAAAGAAGTAAATATTATGTTATGTCATCGGCTAAGGAGGGGTTATGAGCGGCATTAACGTCACAATTGATGCTCCTTCTGGAAAATATGTTATGCAACAAGCTCTAGAGCGAATCGCCAGCGAATTTCAGGATTATCTCAATTCTTTACAACCTGAGGAAATAAAATGTTTAGCTGAACGGTTAACACCTACTAATATCAAGCCAAAGTATTCCCAATCTGAAATCAACTTTGCTGCCAAGCTTGGTGCTAATCAAATCAGTGATGAGGAGCATAGTCAATTAGAACTGGCTGCCCTTACGAAAAATTTTAAATGGAGACAAGAATTACTTAAATCTTCATTAACGGCACCACAAGTAGCCGATTTGTTGAATACGACCCGTCAAACACCACACGATCGCTTAAAAAAGAATAGCTTAATTGCTATTCAAGATAACGGAGTTTGGAAATTTCCTACCTGGCAATTCGATCCGGAAGGGCCAGATGGGATAATCGCTGGGCTACCTGATGTTTTAAAAACTCTAAATGTTCCTGCTTTATCAAAAATTAGTTGGCTAACTCGACCAAACAACGCTTTAAATGGGCTAACCCCCATTGAAGCCTTAAAGTTTGGGCAGATAGACGATGTAATTGCCGCAGCCAGGACGGTAGGAGTTTTGTAGTCGTCTGGCAATCAAAAAATGATCAATCAGAATCGATGCGGCGAGGTTGAGACGCTGTGACGTGGAGAATGAAAATTCCCCGCGTCTTTGTTTGTCTTGAAAATAGGGATTAGGGATTAGGGATTTTCATCCCTGGTTGTGAGATTTTATCGTGATTAACTGTCTGGGGAACAGACATTCAAGTATAAATTTTGCCTACAAATCAACTGAGTGGCTGACAAAAGTTACAGAGACTACACTTGAATAGATAAAAATGTCCGGAAATACGTAGCTGACTTTTGAATTTTCCTGTAGATATAGTTTTAATGTACTAGCTTACAGACGCAGTAAAAGTCTGCAACTTCAACTGAAGGCCGAAATATAAAGCATAAAAGATGAAGTAAACACTATAAATAAATTGAGGTCGCTCAAAACGATGATAGGTTTGCTTTGATTTTCTTAATGGATAACTCCTAGCGGATCAGAGCAAACTTTTATTGTTGTTTCATCTTTCATCCTTTATAATTCATCCTTTTTCGGTCAAGTATTCCCATTTTGTCAGTCAACCAGATGAGGAGTAATCAAGGTGGTCAAACTGATTGTCCCGCCACCTCGCTTTGGCAGGCCAAAACCAAAATTTCATATCTTAAAGAAGGGCACGGAATTTTTGAGGATTTTCCGGAAAGACTTTGGTACGAATGCGCTGACTTTTCGAGAGTGGGGGCCACTTTTTCGCTTTGATCATCATCGCGCTAACTATCCTAGTTTTTCCTACGAGCCGTTGGATTACCAACCAGCCAATGACCAAGAACGGGGTATATACTACATTGCCCCAAAACTTTCTAGTTGTCTAGTGGAAGTTTTTGGTGATATTGGTTGTATAGAAATTACTGAAGAGATGATTGCGATCGTTACTGCTACGAGAGATTTAAAATTACTGGATTTACGCGGAAACGGTGCTATGCGCGCTGGTGCGAATGAAGCTACTCTCTCCAAGACAGAAAAGCGTGGTCTCAGCCAAGCTTGGTCACGCTATTTTTATGAGCAGCCAGCAATTTACTCCCAAATTCACGGGTTAATTTATTGCAATGCCCATAATAATGAAGATGCGATCGCTATTTATGAACGTGCGGAGCATTTCTTTAGCTGTAGCCCAGACAATATATTGTCGTTGAAACACGAGTTATTACGTGGGCCAATCTTAAAAGCTGCGGATGATAATAATTTAGAAGTAATTCCCTATTGGTAATTGGTAATTGGTAATTAAGAAAGCCGGCAACAATGCCACTGTAGGGGCGGGGTTTTCCCCGCCCTTTACGAAAATTTATATGTCGCCATGATTAAGGGAATCGGTATAAAAATTATGATTAGCAAATCAGATAAAGAGGCAGGTAACAGCCAGATTTCTCGTGAAGCAGTAGATTGGCTGCTCAGACGAATTATTCACATCCCGAAAAACTGGTTAATTATTAGTAGTATTTTTATCCTGCTCAGTACCTTTCAAGTTAACGGTGGTGAAAAATTAACCTTCAAATTTCAGGTAACAAATACAACAGCTATTTTCTTAGCATTAATCTGGCTACCTTCTATCCTGAAGATATTTGCTTTAACTGGCGGAGCAGTCAAGACACCAGCAGGCGAAATTACTGGCTCTAGCATGATGCCAATGTTACAGTCTTTGACTGGTGATACTCTAGGATATCTGATTGAGCAGACTAAACTAGCAGAAGATGTTGCACCACCACAACAGCAGCTAGAAATGCGGCAAATGCGCCATGAATGGCAAAAAGCCTACGTATCAATGGTTCCTGTGTCGGAAGCACAGCAACAAATTGAGCGCTTAAGTCAACGCTATAAGGAACTGAGAAGTTCCCTACCATCGGGAGCAAAACGCACATTTGAGATGGAATCTATTGCTGGACGAATGCGTGCGCTGGCTCCAGAAGTGAATTTTTCTGTACCAGAGGTAAATAATCTACTCAAATCCAACGACCAAGGTAAGCGATTACTAGGACTTTCCATAGCGGAATGGTCTGGAGATCCGAATTATTTTTATGCAGTGCTAAATATTATGAATAATTCGGAAACAGCCTTTGAGCAGACTTGTGCATTGCGAGCAGCAGAAAAGATGGTATCCAAGCTCAACGAACAACAGAAAAAAGACTTGCTGTCAGCGCTGATACATCAACGCAATTTCAATGAGGCAGAAAAGTGTTGGATTAGACCTAATTCTAATCGTTGGGCATTGAGCGATCGCATCTTATCCCTTTTAGAAAAATAGCTATATTAGAATCTCTACCCAAAGGGAACAGGGAACAGGGAACTCTTAACATGATTTCCGCTTTTCTGTTCCCTTGTTAATAAGTAGGTCAAATTCAGGTGAAGTTCTCTCTAGATATAGCTTTGAGAGATTGTTTCGTTTCTAGTTTGAGACTAGGAATATCTACCAAGAGGCAGAGCCTCGTTTACTTTGAGCTACAAAATTTGCTTTTCGTCTAGAGCGGAGATCGTTTAAGCTAGCTGAAAGATTCTGTGATTTATGGGTAAAAGGCGGTAAGAGTGTGCGTAAAAATTTTGGATTAATGTCTCTTCTAGTTGTCTGTAGTTTGTGGAGTATGCCAAAAGCAGCGCACGCACAGGCACTACTACCTCATACACTGCAACTTGATGCAGCAAAGTTGGAAAAACAAGGGTTGAGCTTGGCACAAGAGGCGGCACAACTTAGTCAGTTTCAACAGTTTGAGTTGGCTTTGCCACGAGCTCGGTTGGCTAGTCAACTGGCTCCGAAAAATGATAAAGTTTGGTTTCTGTTGGGTGGTTTGCATCTGCAAAATAAAGAGTTTGATGCTGCGATCGCAGCCTTGAAAAAGGCCCAAACTCTCAATCCAAAAAATGCCGACGTTTTATTTGCAATGGGTTCGGCTAACTTTCAGCAGCAAAAATATCAGCTAGCAATTACCAATTACCAAGCTGGTTTGAAGTTAAAACCCAAAGATCCAGATGCTTTGTTTGATTTGGGGAATGCTTACTACATGATGGGTCGATTGCCAGATGCAATCGCCCAATATAATCAAGCCGTTTCCTACGATCAGAAATTCTGGCCAGCAATTAACAACACTGGCTTAATTCAATACGAACAGGGTAATATCCCAAGTGCCATTAAGCAATGGCAAACGGCTGTATCTCTAGATAAACAAGCCGCAGAACCTTTACTAGCGCTGGCAGTAGCCTTATATACTAAAGGCGATCGCCAACAAGGTTTGGTAATGGGAGAAGCTGCACTCCGCATTGACCAACGCTATGGTGATTTGGATTTCCTCAAGCAAAATCTTTGGGGTGAACGTCTACTATCTGATACCAAAAAGTTCCTAGAATTACCTAGGATTCAAGCGGCTCTACAACAAAGGGAAAGTCCATTAAACTCCAGCCAACAACTTCCCCAATAGAAAAACAGTAATTGGCAATTGGTATTTGGAGCAACTTTTACCCATTACCTCTTACCACTTGCCTAATGATGCCATCTCATAGTACAAATATACTGACTAGCAGCAAGTAGAAGATTTTTGACACAAATCATTAATTCTCAGTGCTAATAGATGGGGCAGGAAAAAACATACCCATTAAAAACAGTTCAACAGCCTGAAAACAGAGCCTTTTGACGGCTGATTTGAGATTTTTTAATTTTAGTGAGATTCATGCCTCAACGCCACTTGACGGCAGTTGCTACAACGGGGGAAACCCCAACGGACAGTTCGCTCAACCGGGAAACCCCACCTTTGCGACTGTCCTCCGCAACGCACTCCCTCCTTTATGACGGGAAACCCGTCCACCGTAGTGGCTCTCTTTTGTGGGTGCAATAAATCCAAAATTCAAAATTCTCAATTCTTCAGCGTTGATCGGTGATGTAAATCCAAAATCTAAAATTGTGGGACTTTTGACTGACTGGGCAGTAGTGCTAGTCTTTGGGTAGAAGTGCCAGGATCTGGTCAACAAAAAGTTGATGGTCAACAACAGGCTTAGAGATGTACCCATCAGCACCGCTTTGCTTCAAGAAGTTCTCGCGATCGCCTTCCATAGCGTGAGCGGTAACTAAAATCACAGGTAAATCTGCTGTTTTCGGGTCAGATTTTAACATTTGTGTAATTTTGATTCCATCAACAGACTTGCCCTGGTAAACACTACGAGAAAGAGAAACATCCATTAAAATCAGGTCTGCATCTCCAGATTGGGCAATTTTTATTACTTCTTCCACATTTTCTGTATGCTTAACATCTAAGCCACCGCGCTTGGTCAAAATTTTGGAAAAAACGCGAGCATTAATGAGATCGTCTTCTACAATCAAAACAGTTTTCATGAGAACTTAAACTTAGAGGAATAGGGGGGATGAACATCTGGAAAAACAGTTGTCTGCCTCCTTTTTAATCTTCAATCTGTATCCCCGTCTTCAAGGATAATACTACTGCTTCTTATCTTTTGACGAACAATATTTGGTTATAAATTACTTTTCATCCGTTATGCTGTGGTTGTTGCAGCGTTAGTTTTCAGCGACTTTTGTGTAATTAAATTTCAGGGAAAAAGCTCATGGCAAAACAGTTAAACCTTCTCTCAACGGGACAGGTAATCACGACAGCCCTGCACACGGAGATGCAACGGTCTTACCTAGAATATGCCATGAGCGTAATTGTTGGGAGAGCGTTGCCAGATGTGCGTGATGGCTTAAAGCCAGTGCATCGACGTATTTTGTATGCGATGCACGAACTTGGTTTGACACCAGATAGACCATATCGGAAGTGTGCCCGTGTCGTGGGAGATGTGTTAGGTAAATATCATCCCCACGGTGACCAATCAGTTTATGATGCCTTAGTCAGGTTAGTGCAGGATTTTTCCAGCCGTTATCCCTTACTGGCTGGACATGGTAATTTTGGCAGTGTTGATAATGACCCACCAGCAGCGATGCGTTACACAGAAACGCGCCTCGCATCAATTGGCCATGAGGGAATGCTGACGGAAATTGGCGATGAAACCGTAGAATTTATCGGTAACTTCGATAATTCCCAACAAGAACCAACTGTTCTACCAGCACAGTTACCATTTCTTCTACTTAATGGCTGTTCTGGGATTGCGGTGGGGATGGCGACGAATATTCCGCCGCACAATTTAGGCGAAGTTGTTGATGGGTTAATCGCCTTAATTGACCAGCCAGATTTATCAGATGAAAAATTATTCGAGTTAATTCCAGGGCCAGATTTTCCCACCGGTGGAGAAATTATTGGGGAAACCGGAATTCGGGAAGCATACACCACAGGTAAGGGTGGTATTGTGTTGCGGGGAGTCGCGCAGCTGGAAGAAATACCACCCGTAAGGGGAAGCAAGCGGCGCACCGCAATTATCATCACAGAACTTCCTTATCAAGTAAATAAAGCAGCCTGGATTGAGAAAGTAGCAGAATTGGTAAATCAAGGGCGCTTGCTAGGAATTTCTGATATTCGTGACGAGAGCAATCGCGAAGGTATGCGCGTAGTAATTGAACTCAAACGCGATATCAATCCCCAAGAAATACTTCAGCATTTGTATCACCAAACTGCCTTACAAACCAACTTTGGGGCGATTCTTTTAGCTTTGGTAGACGGACAACCGCGCCAGTTAAGCTTGCGTCAGATTTTACTGGAATTTTTAAGTTTCCGCGAACAGACACTCTCGCGTCGCTATAGTTACGAGTTGGAGAAAGCAGAAAGTCGGTTGCATTTGGTTGAAGGTTTACTGTTAGCCCTATCGAATGTAGATGCAGTAATTGAAATTTTGCGCCAAGCGGCTGATGGTAGCACCGCCAAAATTGGTCTATGTAGCCAACTAAATCTCAGCGAGGTACAAGCAGATGCAATTTTAGCTATGCCATTGCGTCGCTTAACAAGCTTAGAACAACAGAATTTGCAGCACGAGTGTCAGCAACTCACAGAGCAAATAAATTTATTACGAAGATTACTCAGCGATCGCAAAGAATTACTCAAAGCGTTGAAAAAAGATTTGCGATCGCTCAAGCGCAAATACAGCGATACCCGTCGTACCAAGCTAATGACACTGAGTGCAGAGGAAATCAAAAAACCAGGAGAGAACCAGACAAAAAAATCAGGCGATCGCGAAGAAGAAAATCTCAAAGTTAAAGCCGAAAATTTTCAATTAGAAGTCCCTGCTGAAGAAACGACTTTAGAGTTTACCCACCGGGGATATGTCCGCCGGATTGTACCCAACGGCAAAAAACCCAAAACTGAAAATGGACTTAATGATCACGACTTCATTATCCAAACTGAGTTGACTGATACAGATAAAGAGTTGTTGGTACTTACCAGTGGCGCTAAAGTCTACCCAGTCAGGGTAGGCGATATCCCGGTGATAACTGGGCGTTCTCCCAAGGGAACACCACTGATTACAATGCTCTCTAATCCGGCTCAAGGTACTCAAGAAGCCGTGATCAATCGCTTGTTGCTACCAGACAATGTTGAAACTACTCAGATGATTCTCCTGACAAAGCAGGGACGAATTAAGCGCCTGTCTTTAGAAGAATTGACGAACCTCACTCGTCGGGTGACGATTTTGAAGCTTAAAGACGATGATGAATTGTTATTTAGCCAATTCACCACCAAAGGTAAACATCTGATTGTCGCTAGTTCGAGCGGACGACTGTTGCGGTTTTCGGTTAATGACGAACAACTACCCGTAATGGGACGTGCTGCTATGGGATTACAAGCATTACGAATGCTAAAACAACAGCAAATGGTTGGCTGTGTCTCGGTGAGTGGGCAAGAAGAGTTATTTTTAGTTACTCAAGAAGGATATGGTAAGCGTCTAGCTGCTAATCACGTAAAAGCCGCTAATCGTGGTGATTTAGGCACACAAGCGCTGAAATTTACTAACAAAACTGACAACTTAGCAGCAATGGTTGTCGCGATCGCCTCATCTGAAGTAGCGTTACTCACTAATAAAGAACGAGTAGTGCGAGTAACTCTAGAAGCAGTACCTTTGTCGAACAGAGATAGCAAGGGTGAAAGCATCTTTCAACTCAACCGCGATGAGAAAATTATCAGCGTCATTGAAGTGCGTTAGTGCAGAAAGCAAAATATATTGAGCGATCGCATGTAGTCAGGACTTGAGTTCTTAATTTTTCATTGCTCAGAGAATACTAAACAATAAATTATTCAATATTTCTTAGGTACGTTAAAGCGAGAGTAAGGAAGCATCTTTATTTCATCAACAGTACCGCAATCAGTTTTGGATCAGCACTTTTTTCTATCCTTGAAGGGAAGGGTGAATTCAAACCTTTCCTCCTTAACCGAACCGTATTGCTTTGCACCCTACAGATTGGATATTTTTTAATTCAAATTTCCCAAAGTGCCTAATACAAACCAAGAAAGTTACAAAAACGCCTTTCTATGGCGATCGCATTCTCGGTAAATGTAAACAAACATTGATATTTCTGAGAACAACAGTAATCCAAAATTGAAAAAACCGCGTCAGATATTTTGTAAAGACGTTAAATTTCAGGTTTCTACAAATAATTTCTGGAGCGTCAGGATTTTTGTCAATTGAGAAATTGCCTTAATCCAGGTAAAATAGTTGCAAAAGAATTTCAAGAAATCATAAAATTTCTCAAAGCAAAGCAATGCTAATTTAGCCCCAAGCTTGAGATTGAGGCACTACTTGTAGATATTACTTAAGTAAAATTACTATCTATTTTCTCCAGTAGCTTAACCGCTTCCCTACCTCTAGAGATAGATATTCCAGCATCTTTTATTATCAGTTATTGTTTTCTGAGTCAAGTTTTGACAACAAAAAGATAAACACATCCTTGCAAATATGAAAATCATTGTTATATTAGTTTACATAACCCTATAACTCTTATTAAACTTTCTTTGGAGTGCCAACCATGACCAACGCAACAAGAACCTTAACTGCTCCTGTAGTTGAAGATCGTAACTCTTGGCGCTGGGGCTTTACCCCACAAGCAGAAATTTGGAACGGTCGTTTAGCAATGATCGGCTTTTTAGGAGCAGCTTTAATTGAGCTTTTATCTGGTAAAGGCTTTCTGCACTTCTGGGGTATTCTCTAATACCAATCGTTAATTTGCTATCAATCTTAAAATACAAAATTATCCATAAATGAAAAACCCGGGAATGTATTCATCCCCAGGTTTTTTATTTTTGCTTCTTTGTTCTTGGTCATTAGTCATTTGTCAAAAACTAATGACTAAGGACAAAGGCAAGGACTAATTACTAATCACTAACGAATATATTCTTTAAGAACACTGTTGCGATTTGGGTGGCGTAACTTGCGGAGTGCTTTTGCCTCAATTTGGCGAATACGTTCGCGAGTCACGTTAAAAATCTGACCAATTTCCTCTAGGGTTTTCATCCGGCCATCATCCAAACCGTAGCGTAATCTCAGGACATCTCTTTCGCGGGGGCTGAGACTGTCGAGAACTTTTTCTAAATCTTCACGTAAAAGATTTTTAGAAACTTGGTCTTCTGGGGTCTCACCATCGGATTCAATAAAATCGCCCAAGCGGGAATCTTCTTCTTTCCCAATAGGTGTTTCTAAAGAAATAGGCAATTGGGCAGATTTGGCAATAAACCGCAGCTTCTCAATTGTCATTTCCATGCGAGTCGCAATTTCTTCTTCAGTGGGTTTGCGACCCATTTCTTGAGAAAGTAGCTTAGTGGTTTTCTTGATCCGTGAGATGGTTTCGTAGAGGTGAACTGGAAGACGGATAGTACGGGATTGATCGGCGATCGCTCTGGTAATTGCTTGACGAATCCACCATGTAGCGTATGTAGAAAACTTATAACCTTTTTCATGGTCAAACTTTTCTGCGGCGCGAATCAAGCCAAGGCTACCTTCTTGAATTAAATCTTGGAAGGATAAGCCACGATTCATGTATTTCTTGGCAATTGAAACTACAAGGCGCAGGTTAGATTGCACCATCTTATCTTTTGCCCGGCGACCAACATGCAGACGGTAGCGAAATGCTGGCAATGGTAGTTGCACAGCTTCTGCCCATTCGCTATCGCGAGGGTCGCGTTCCAACTGTTCTGATAGCCTTTCCCGTACCCTTTCTAATTCCAGTAAATCGGCAATTTTCCGCGCCAATTCAATTTCTTCATCTGCCCGCAACAGACGAATTCGGCCAATTTCTTGCAAGTAAAGGCGAATAGAATCTTCGGTATAGTGCTTTTTCTTGCTTTGTGTCCGACGACGCGTTTTAGCGGCTTTTCCAGACTTTGCGTCGTCCTCATCAGACTGAGGCTCTAAAAACTCATCAATGTCGCCATCATCACTTATCAGCAAGTCCTCTTCATCTTCTATTAAGAGTTCTTCTAACTCGAGCTCAGGCTGATTCATTATTTCTAGGTCAGGCTGATATATGCTTTCGAGTACGTTGTTAGCCTGGTTCATGCCGCGTTCCTCATGCTCCTTGCAGAATCAATTACTCAAGATGTGTTTACTGCTCTTATAAACGAGCTAGTTCTGAACCGAAAATATTTTTTTGGCAGGGTTGCCTGAGATATTTTCGGAAATTTTGTATCTCCTTTGGAGGAGTTTATTACTAAGTGTGGAAATCGCTGTTGTAGCTGACTTACTCAC
Source organism: Aulosira sp. DedQUE10 (assembly GCA_034530935.1). Classification (GTDB taxonomy): domain Bacteria; phylum Cyanobacteriota; class Cyanobacteriia; order Cyanobacteriales; family Nostocaceae; genus Aulosira. The sequence continues at coordinate 34,077 of JAVRCF010000077.1, forward strand.
TTTAGTTAAGGCTATGCGTATTGTTATCGCATATTACCTTTAACTGACTTGTCTAAAAAAAGACATGTCTTGAGAAAATAATTTACCACTACAGTTAAATAAACATAACTGTTGGTAGATTTTTTCCGTAAAGACTGTTCCGATTGTAGCCTGTTTCACAGAAATTGCACTCTTTTTGTGTGTTAATCTTGTAGTCCTTAAGGCAGGTAAAGCCACTATTATCAAAAAGAACTTCCAAATGGTAGTCATGCCCTTAAATATTTTCTGAAACTTTTTGGAATTGCAGTGGCATTGCCATGACATTAAAACTTAGGTACACCTGCCTTTACACTATTTTAAGTAGAATGCACAACATTTATTACTTAGAAACAGCGCATTTTATATTAACTCAAGCGAGAAGCATTAGCGCACGTATTTTTACATTTCCTTTACAAAGTAGTAAATCTGTGAAGCTAAGGCGGGGCTTCCCGCTAGGTAGATACAGCTAATATGCTGATGTTTGTCTGTAGGGAATCTTCATTTTGTGTGCTAACTACCTGAACTGAGGAGTTTAGGTGATGGCAGAATCAGCCTGATGCTAGATCAATTTAGATTGAACTAATTTGGTCTTATTCACACGTTAGCGCACTGCTGAGATTTCAGCCCTATGAATCTTGACAAACTTTTCCTATTCTATACAACGATATTTTAATCAATTCATAAAGGATTTGACATTACTGATGAACAATAATTTGCCAATTGAAGTTAAATAATTTAAAGCAGGGGTTATACACCTACTTGGACAACTGCTTAAGTAAAATATTTGTAAATTTTAATACTCATTACTACAGTAATTTACAAGTCCTATGATTAACTAGGAATGTTGAAGCTGCTGAACAAATGCCGCTTCAAAGATGAAATAAAGCTTTGCTATTCAAGGATAGCAAATACCTTTGTGGCTGGGGGCAAAATTTACTGATACTCAATAAAGCGAGACATTTGCACTTTACAAAACTGAAATATTGGTGAAGTTAGCAAACTTGCCTCTGCTCAATTACTGACAATAAAAGATATAGCTTGACAAAAAAAATTTTACGTGCATTGTGAAGTTTAGGTGAATTTTATTATTTTTGTGATTAAAGTTTATATATTTTATCAACTAATTCTCATCATTAACTATATTGCTTTTGGGTGCGTGCAATACGGAAAAAAGCTGAGATTAAGCTCATCCCACTCCTTTTAGGAGTGGGATGAGAGCGGGCATAGGGCATGGGGCATGGGAAAAGCCACCAATGCCCTATGCCCCTCCTCGGCGGGCGGTGAGGCAGCGCGGTCTTCTCCCAAAGGGAGAGGCTAGCGCCAAGGGGGTTTCCCCCATGAGCGACTGCCGAACCCGAAGGGCGGTTCATCCCACCCCTCTTGTTGGAGTGGGCAATCAAGCGCCGACTTTCTGTAAGTATAAAGGCGCGGTAAACGCGCCTTGTAATGTGGTTGATTAACCTGAAAATGGCTACGAGAAAATTAACCTACGAGACTGAAAAAGTGCAATAAGCTAATCAGCGAACAAACTTGCCTATTTTTTCATGTTTGGCACTCAAGAGTCCAAAGTTCAAACTCACTTTAACTCTTGACTAGTTTCTTGGCGTAACAGCTTATGAAACCTCGTCTACCTTGAGAATCGTAGTTTTTTGCCAAGATTGTGAGATTGCTTCCTTACGTCGCAATGACGCAACAGAGTAATCAGAAACTCTACTTTCCAAAATAGACAAGGTTTAGATATCTAGATCCGTTAAATTCAGTTTAGAACCATAGGTTTCGATAAATTCGCGTCTGGGTGCGACGCGATCGCCCATTAAAATTGTGAAAATGCGATCGGCTTCGGCAGCATCTTCAATTTCCACTTGCTTCATTTTGCGGGTTTCCGGGTTCATTGTCGTTGTCCAGAGTTGTTCTGGCATCATTTCACCCAAACCTTTGAAGCGTTGAATAGTGTAGTTGGCATTGCTGGGAAATGCAGCAATTTTTTGTTGTAATTCGCGATCGCTATAGCAATACTCATGATTACGTCCCCGTTCTAATTTATATAGTGGCGGACAAGCAATATAAATAAAGCCCTGTTCAATTAACGCTCGCTGATACCGATAGAAAAATGTTAACAATAGTGTACGGATATGCGCTCCATCCACGTCAGCATCAGTCATAATCACAATGCGATGATAGCGCAGTTGGGAAGCATCGAATTCCTCGCCTTTTACTCCTAAACCAAGTGCTGTAATTAACGCTTGGATTTCATTGTTTTTATAAATTTTGGAGTCGTCAGTTTTCTCAATATTGAGGATTTTACCGCGTAGGGGGAGGATTGCTTGGGTACGGCGATCGCGTCCTTGTTTGGCACTTCCACCTGCTGAATCGCCTTCGACAATATAGATTTCCGATTCACTGGGATCGCGAGTACTACAATCAGCCAACTTTCCAGGTAATGGTGAAGATTCTAGCACAGACTTGCGTCGCACTAACTCTCGTGCATGACGTGCTGCTTCAGCAGCTTTGAAGGCTTGGATAGCTTTATCTAAAACTGCATCAGCGACACTGGGGTGAAATTCCAAATATTCGGTAAGGACTTCGCCGACTAGAGAGTCAACAATACCGCGTACTTCGGTATTACCCAGTTTAGTTTTGGTTTGTCCTTCAAATTCGGGATCGGGGACTTTGACAGAAATAACTGCTGTCAGTCCTTCACGGACGTGTTCACCACTAAGGTTAGGTTCATTCTCTTTGATTTTGTTCCGCTTGCGAGCGATCGCATTTAATGTCCGAGTTAGAACTGCCTTTAAACCTTCTAGGTGGGTACCACCATCAACTGTACGAATATTATTAGCAAATCCTAATACATTGTCTGTATAGGCATCAGTACACCACTGCAAAGCCACTTCTATTTGTACATTGCTGCGTTCTCCCTGTACATAAATAATTTCTTCATGCAGGGGTTGCTTCTCGCGGTTCATGTAGGCAATGTACTCTTTTATACCACCTTTATACTCGTAGCTTTCTACCTTAGGTGTATCACTTTTGAGTAATTCTAGGCGGTGGTCGGTAAACGTAATTTTGACACCTGCATTCAAATATGCAAGTTCCCGCAAACGACCCGATAAAGTAATGTAATCAAACTCAATGCCAGTAGTAAAAATTTGGGTATCTGGCTTGAAGGTAACAGAAGTTCCAGTTCTGGCTTCTTTGTAAGGCTTGGCTTGGAGTTCTGTAGCTGGGATACCCTGTTCATAACGCTGGAGATGAACCTTTTTATCTCGCCAAACTGTCACCTCAACAAACTCAGACAAGGCGTTAACTACAGAAATCCCAACCCCGTGCAAACCTCCAGAAACTTTGTAGCCGCCACCGCCAAACTTACCCCCAGCGTGCAACACAGTTAATACAGTTTCTAAAGCCGATTTTCCGGTTTTTGGGTGAATATCGATAGGAATACCCCGTCCATCATCTGTTACTGTAACAGAGCCATCGGCGTTGATATCCACCTCTACATGGGTGCAATAACCCGCCAAAGCCTCATCAACAGAGTTATCCACCACCTCGTAAACTAAATGATGGAGTCCCCTCGGACCAGTCGAACCGATGTACATACCTGGTCGTTTGCGGACGGCTTCCAGACCTTCCAGAACTTGAATCTGATCGGCACTGTAACTGCTCGTCATGAAAATTCTCCTGATGCGTGGGGTTGAAATCGCCTAAAGGCTAAAAAAGTAAAATCACACCAAAATTCTAACACATCAGCCTTGCTAGCGTCTGTAGGGCATTTTTGTGAGAAGTTTATACAGGGGCTGCACCCCTTTTGAGAATGGGGAATGGGGGAACAAATGACAAAGCGCAAAGTCGAGCCACTGCGTTCCTGTCGCCCTGCGTCGGAAAGCACGTGGCGTTGATCGGAGGTTTCCTCCGATCAGAACTTTGTAAGAATAACAAATGACAAATAACAAATGACTAAATTGGTTGTAATTTGTGGGGCTACGGCGACGGGTAAGTCTGGTTTGGGCTTGGCTTTGGCTATGCGGTTGGGTACTGTGATTCTCAGTGCCGATTCTCGCCAAGTTTACCGCGAGTTTGATATTGGCACAGCGAAGCCGACATTAGCGGAACAAAAATTGGTGCCGCACTATTTAATAGATATCTGCGCGCCAACAAACACGATGACGGTAGCAGATTACCAAGAACAAGCGCAAGCTTTAATCGCTTCTGTTGCTGTTTCTCCCCTATTACTGGTTGGAGGCACTGGTTTATACATACGTTCCATTGTTCAAGGCATGAAGATTCCGAGAGTGGCACCACAACCACAATTGCGATCGCAACTTGCAGAAATTGGTCAAAATCAACTTTACGCTATGTTGCAACAAGTTGATCCTGTTGCTGCCCAAAAAATTCATCCCCATGACTCAGTACGGACTTTAAGAGCGTTAGAAGTATATTATGTGACTGGAATCCCGATTTCCACACAAAAAGGGGAGAACCCCCCAAATTACCCGATTTTGCAAATTGGTTTAGATTGTGCACCTGACGCATTACGCCTACGCATCCACAGGCGTACTGAGCAAATGATCGCAGATGGATTAGTTGCTGAGGTTGATAATATTCGTCAGAAATATGGTGTTGATTTACCTTTGTTAAATACTTTAGGATATCAAGAAATTAAGCAATATTTGGCTGGGGAAATTTCTTTAGATGAAGCCAAAGAATTAATAGTTTTACATACGCGGCAATTTGCCAAGCGTCAACGCACTTGGTTTCGAGCATATCCACAAATCGAGTGGTTCGATGCTGACGATCCTGATTTATTTGCTAAAGTTTTGCAACGTGTGGAAGCGTTTATTAACAAATGACAGATGAGATTAAAAATCTCACAACTCAAACAGTATTGCTATACAATACTATTGGTAGCCATAAGCCTTGATGTATCAAACTTTTGACTTTTGACTTTTGCCCTGCGGTACTAACCTTTTATAGATTTGTACAAAGCATCTAATCTAGCTTGTATAGCCGGAGGTTTGGCAGTGAAATGGATATAAAAACTGCCATTTTCTGCTGATTTGTCGAACACCTTGGCATAAATATCTTCTTGAAGTTCTGGTGGGATGTTTGGTACTAATAATTTGAGCTTGATATTTGTCTGTGCAGTTGGTAGAGAAACTCCTACTGCATTTTCGCTGCGAACCTTAGCACCTTTAGCTGAAAGTTCAACGATACTTCCCTGATATAAAGTTGTGCTTATATCTTTTTCTTCTAACAATGCGTATTGTACAGGGATGATTCCTGAAAGTGGAAAAAATTCTTCTTTTTGTCTAGGTAAAAAGAGATTGTAAGCTCCGCTAATTCCGTAAACTTCGTGTATAGTAATTGGCTGTTTTACCCCTTTCGGTTGTACCTGCCTGTGTCCACTGACTTGCACAATTGATCCTGCGGCTTTTAAGGTTTCATCTGAAATCAGAATTTCACCACCTGTTGTGTAAGATTCAATGCGATAAGTGAGATTTACCTGACTACCGACGATACCATACTTGGTACGTTTTTCTGAGCCGATATTGCCCAAAATTACCAGCCCGGTATTGATACCAATGCCCATATCTAGTTGGGGAAAGCCTAAATTTTTTAGCTTTTCATTCACAGCACCCATTGCTAATTGCATAGCACAAGCACAAGCTACTGCTTTAGCAGCATCGTCTTCTTTTGGCATAGGCGCACCAAACAGAACCAAAATGCCATCACCCATAAATTCATTAATCGAACCTTCGTGCTGGGTAATCACATCTGCCATGTATTCTAGATAGATGTTGAGGATACTAATTACTTCTTCTGGTTGCGATCGCTCTGATATAGCTGTGAATCCTCTTAAATCAGAGGTCAGAATGGTAATTCTCCGTCTTTCGCCACCCAATTTCAATCCTTCAGGACTGTCTAGCAAATTTGTGACGATATCATCACTCAGGTAGCGCCCAAATACCTGGCGAATCAATGAATTTCTTTTTTCTAAGTCTGTGTTGGCTTGAGCTAAATCAGCCGTGCGTTCCGTAACGCGTCCTTCTAACTCCCTAGCAGATTGACGCAACCTACTGATAACTAAGGTCAACCCTGAAAGACCCAATAGAGATAATCCTCCCAACATTACAGATGTTGTTTGCAGGCTCTTGTTAGTTTGTTCTGTAAAGCTATCTAGAGACTGAGTAATTGCCAAAACTCCTCGCACGTCTCCTACCTGCCAATCCTTTTTGGGACTATTAGGATCGGTGTCGTGACAAGCAACACAGCTAGCCTCCATGCGGACAGATTCCCCATATCGCCATAAGCTACGACCATCTTTTTTCTCAAGACGAGAAAAATTTTTCTCTTCAGGATGTGCCCTCAAATAGCTAAGTGCCTTTTTCTCAAAATCATCTCTAGGGCCACCTTCGGCTTTTCGCCAAGGATAGGGGTAATCACTGTATAAACGGACTGCCATTCCATCCTGTTTTTCAGTGACTTTTTTGCCGAGTTCGATCGCATAAGTTGCTGGCGGAGGAATTGCACCTTCTTTGCTCAGGTAGTTGTGGGCAACGCTAATCCCTTTTACTTTTTTAGCGCGATCCGCACCTGCACTACTATAGAGGTTCCAAGCATCAATAATTGACTTGGCTTCCAATTCGGCATTCATGAGTGCTTGTGATTGCATTAGGCTAGTCGAAAGACTAGACATATTTGCCAAAGCTACACCCACTCCAATGGAGAATAAGAGCAGAAGAATCAGGACAGTTTGTTTGAACAGCAGATTCAGGAAAAAGCGCCTCACTCTAGAAATCAAATTATTCATTGCATAACCTCGGTCTTATTTGTTCCCCTGTCATGCTTATAAAAGCTTAATACCGTAACCAATATAGTTTCTTAGTTCACTGTCATACTGCCAGCTAAAAATTTAGCGCATTATCTAACAATTACTGCACAGTATTTTATTATGATGATTTCAGAATACATCATTTACCAAATTAGCCGATATTGTAAATTTATTTAATCTCAATGCTGATTTTTTTTAAGCAAGGTCTACAATGAGGGCTTTATATAGCAATCCTAAATGATTTACGAACAAGGCATATACTGTTTTAATTTAGGGA
>JAVRCF010000078.1:0-40175 GCA_034530935.1 Aulosira sp. DedQUE10
CGCCTACGCATCTGGGCAAGGGTTTCACGTTAAGTTGACACGTATGAGCAATGCTATGCCCTTACAGCAGTTTTCATGTATTGAGACCACAATTATGAGACCTAACCCCCAGCCCCTTCCCTACAAGGGAAGGGGAGAAAATCAAAGCCGCTCTCCTACCATCAGTGAGAGGTCTATTTATGGTGTATTTAACTGAAAATCGCTGTAATGTGTATTGCATCCAAACGAGAACCGCTATATTCCCTAAAGTAGGTGCGCCATTAATGCAGCTTGTATCGTCTCGCCAATAGACTCAGCTAAAGACCAAATTTTTTCCACTTGACCTAAAGGCTCCATTGGAATGAGAACGCTAACCGCAACCCAAGGAACTCGCTGCTTGCGCCACTGAGCCAATTGATCTGCTAAAAACCAGTTTAAAGGTGATGGGTTTCCGCCGTTCGGTAGAGCGTACCATTGCAACACCCCAAAAGTTGTTTGTGGTGTAGAAGCGCGAAAGAACCTCGCTTCTACTTTAGTTTCTGTAGGCTGTTTCACAGTAAATTGCGCCGAGCGATATTGAGCTATCTCCCACTTTCCCCAACGCGATTTTCCCCAACCGTTAACTTCTGTCCACTCCACTTCAGGTTTATCCATCGGGCCATTTTGCGGTAGCAACAGCAGTATGGCTTGAGTCTGAGAGTCTTGATTTTTAATTAGTTGTAGCGACCATTTGTGTTCACCAATTTCTTGTTCTGTCTGTTCCACATTTTGCCAACCAGGAAGAGTTAACCCTGAGTTGCGTATATGTTTCAATTCTTTGAGGCTAGTTACAGGTGCTAACTGTTGCCATTGCCATTTTCCTGTCAAATATCCGGAAACGCTGCCAATAGCGAATAACAGTAGTAATAATAAAAGTACTACTACTTGAGTCCATTGGCTTTCTTTGAAAAACTTAGATAAGGAAATCATCAATAAAATTTGCAATAGTTAAGCAAAATTTTACTTTGCTAAATGATGTGATGAGTTCAGTAAAATTAACAGTCATATCGTAATCATGACTGTTTTTATCAAGACCTAGCTTTCTGCTTCTACTTCGCTATCTACAACTGTTGAGAAATAGCTATTAAGCCGATTCAACAAAGGCACTAATAATAGCAGCATACAAGCAGAATAAAGGTCACCGCCCCAACCGTCATGCAACCATTTAAAAGCTGCTTCTTGACCTGTACCATGAAAAAATGTTAGTGCAGTGTTGCGAATAATATTGGCAGTAATACTAATGACAACAGCAATCGTTAAAAACCAAATAGTTGTGCGGCGTGAAGACAAACTATTTGTCCAATAAAGCAGCATTAAGCTGACATACATAGTAGTAAACAACATTTTTAGCCCAGCGCAATAAGGGGCTACTTCCACAATTCGTCCGCCGACATACAGATTTGCCGCATCCACAGTTACTTCCATCCCAAACTGATTCAGTATGAAGCCAGCCGTACCAGCAATAAAACTTTGCAGGGGTAAGGTGTAAGGAGTAATCAGGTAGGGTACTGCTGTTGGGGTTGCTAAAAATACTAATAAAAGAGGGAATCCTTGTAGTCGCAAACCAGGTAGACCCTTAAACCATAAACATAATCCTGCTAGGATAGTGGGCAAGGAAAGGTTAACCCACTCAGTTACACCACTCAAATAAAAAACACCTCCGACTAAAAGCAAAACTGCTCCTAGAGGATGGATATGATCTGGTAGTCTTTGCCATTGTTTTCTACCTAACCAAAATAGGTAAGCTGCAAAGGGTAAACCAATCATACCGTGGCTAAAATATTCGTGTTCTGTACTAATATTTTTGTGTAACCAACCATCCAACCAGTGCAACAATATAGGCACATAAAGTAGTATTAAAACGCCTAAAATTGCTAGACTGAGTAATTCTGCTGTGGTTCTATTTTTTAAATGTTGTTGGATTGCCATGATTTTAAGCAATACAAAATTGCACTCATATTTTATTTTTGAAATAGATTTTGGTGCGTTAGCCTACGGCATAACACACCAAAATCTTTGGGTGGTGCGTTACGGAAGCCGTAACACACCCTACATAAACATTGAATTAAATGTACAATAATTGTGGTTGACTAGTAAGAATTGATGTAATTGTTGCCACAACTTCTGTAATTTGGCTACTGCTTAAACCAGGGTACATAGGTAAGGATAATATTTGCGTTGCCAACTTTTCTGCTTGGGGAAAGTCTCCCGGTTGATAGCCTAAATGAGTGAATGCTGGCTGAAGGTGGCAAGGAATTGGGTAATGAATACCCGTTTGAATGCCATTTGCTGCAAGTTGTTCTTGGATTTGCTGGCGTGTGAGGGGGCAAGAGTCATCAACTTTAATCACATAAAGATGATATACATGCCCTGTACTGCTGTGATTTTGCATCGGGATAATGCCAGCAGATGCTAAAGGTGATAATTCCAAATCGTACTGCTGGGCAATACTGTTGCGATCGCAATTCCAATTTGCCAAATAGGGTAGTTTTGTCAGCAATACTGCTGCTTGTAAGCTATCTAAGCGACTATTCGTCCCTATTTCCGTATGAAAATACTTTTGAGATGCGCCATAATTCCGCAACCGCACCATCTTTTGTGCTACATCTGGATCTCGTGTCAATAGCATCCCGCCATCACCAAATGCTCCCAAATTTTTGCTGGGGTAGAAACTAAAAGCGGCTGCAATTCCTACTGAACCAGCACGATATCCCTCGCGTTCTGCTAGGTGTGCTTGTGCCGCGTCTTCAAAAATTAGCAACTTGTAGGTATCTGCAAAGTCTAACAACTGCCGTGGCGATACCATCTGCCCATAAAGATGCACCGGAATAATTGCTTTAGTCCGAGGCGTAATCACTTTTACTGCTGCCTCTAAGTCAATTAAACCTGTTTGGGAGTCGCAATCTACAAAAATCGGCTTTGCCCCAGCCCGTAGCACTCCAATCAGGGTGGCGACAAAGGTATTCACAGGTAACAAAACTTCATCACCGTTACCAATATTACAAGCTTGCAAGCCGAGAGCGATCGCATCGGTTCCTGATGCCACACCTACACCATATTTTGTACCAGATGCTGCTGCAAATGCTGTCTCAAAATCTGCCAGTGCTTTTCCTAAAACAAAATCTCCTTGTGCCAATACAGCCTGAATAGCCTGCTCCAGTTGACTTTGAATCGGCTGATGTTGTAATTTAAGTTCTACAAAAGGAATTTTATTACTAGTTTTATTTATTAGCATATTACCTCAAATTCAAAACTAAGGTTTTATTTAAAGTTGCTGATTAATGATTCAACAAGGCGAAGATAATTTATTTTCGGTTTTTTGATAAAAATAGATTCTGATAAAATTTTGCGGAAATTTAATCATATACATGGCAAAATCAGGTTGATATTATATTATTTTCAAAGCAAATATAATTTCTAAAAATTATATTTTTTCTCAAACAATCAACAGCTTTGATATATCTGATATCGAACTCAGTAAATAAGGCAAAATTTTTGCACATTAGTATCCACGCTTCCAGAGATTGGACTTGGAAAATCTAGGTATAGCTATTTTAGGTAAATAGAAATTCAGTTTAAACACCAGGAATTTACCTAATATATGTAAGCATGGTACAAATTTTATGTTTCATCCTTGCTTAGTATTATGTTACCCAGGTTGAAACTATAACTAACGCTGTCTAGCAGCAAAAGATAAAGCAATATGATTGCACCAACTTTGAGTAGAATGTTTACTCTCGGTAATTACTAAGTAAGAGACGATTGCTTCCTAAGTTAATGATCATCAGGGAAAATTTTTGTTCTGGGATTGTTGATCGGAGGCGAAATTGGGGAATGCTTAAAAATAGCAAATAATAATCCACAAACAGTGGTTATATAAACTACAGTATCGAGCAATTATCAAGGTAGTAATGCTAATGGTAGAGCCGGAAAACAAATTATTAGCCCTCAAGGATGGTTGGGCTTCCCAGGAAACAAAAGAAAAACAACGCCTCGAAGCATTGTCAGAATTAGGTTTGCGGCAGTCAGAAACAATTCCTGTTTTTGAAGAAGCCACCCAAACTGCTGCTCATTTTTTGGAAGCACCTATTTCCATTTTGGGATTTGTAGATCAAGAACGTCATTGGTTCAAGTCAGCAGTCGGTCTATCCAGGTTAGGGCTGATGAATCATTTGGCACAAAGCCGTCAGCTATTACGCCGGGAATCCTTTGCTAGCCAAGTTGTTGATAGTTTTCAATTTTTAGTGATTAATGATACACATAAAATTACTGACCCAGTACTTGCTAGTAGCAAGTTGATACAGGAATATGGCATTCGGGCTTACTTAGGGGCACCGCTCATTGATGCTTCTGGCCATTTTTTGGGTGTATTAGAGGTAATGGATCTAGTACCCCGCAACTTTACAACCCGAGACGTTGAGTTTTTACAAATCATCGCTCGTTGGAGCATGAGTGAGTTTGAGCGTAATCGACTGTTACAAGGGAAATCAGAAATCAGTGCTTCTAAAGGTTCTCTGAGCTTATCATTCAATAATGATAGTAACAGTGAGATCAAACTTAGCCCATCTGCTTTAGAAAAAGAGTCTTTATCTACGAAGGAACTCAAACTGGAATTGTTAGAGCAGCTAACTCAGGAGTTACGTACACCGTTGACATCTGTACTAGGCATGGCAAGTGTTCTAGGACGTGAGATTTACGGGCCGTTAACAACGAAGCAAAGAGAATATCTAGATATTATTCAACATAGTGGTCGATATTTACTATCGTTGGTCAATGAAATAACTGAACTAGGAGCAATGAATGAAAGCTCAAGCGATTTGAATTTAGCTCCTGTAGATATCGAAATGGTATGTCAACAAGCCATCAATACTCTAGAAGAAGCTGCTAACCGCCGCGAGCAAGATATTCGTCTGTCAATAGAACCTGGACACAGCCGCATTTGTCCTTTAGATAAAGATAAAGTGCGACAAATGCTGTATCACCTAATTTTTAGCGTGATTCAAATGTCTGCCACAGGTAGCGTTGTTCGCATTCATGTTTCCTACAAAGAAAACATGTTGAACATTACGGTTTGGGTTTCACATCCCTGGTTGGGAGATGGAATAACTGAGGTTGATCCCTATTTTCGTCTTAGTCCCTTAACTCTGCTGGAACTTACGGGTGAGGCATCAACTTACAATCTTCATCTAGAAAATCATGAGCAAGCCGGAACCTTGCCATTAATGATGGATCAATCCAAAAATTTGAATGATTCCCACTCAGATATCCTGACTGTTAATTCAAGAGTAGATGTGGCTCAACGTCAAAATGGTTTGTCTCGTGAAAGTTTAGGTCTCTTACTTAGCTGTCAGCTATCAGAGTTACATGGTGGACACATTTCGATTCAAGGTTCGCCAGAATCAGGATACCGCTATGTGCTTTCTTTGCCGTTGCAAATGGTTACATCCGCACAAGCGGTTAATGATATCTGAGTAAACGTCAGGATGTCAAAAACAAGCATAAAAAAGGAATATTCCTTAAACTCTTATACCCTTACACCCTTTTCCCAGACAGCTAATGATAGGAAAAAGCGACAACCAACAATGAAAATCTTTATTCCTTAGTTCCTAGTCTTAGTCCCTATTTTCAATTTAGACCATCACGGGCGATCGCGTAGCGCCTCCACCAGGAGGCTCACGCCCACAACGAGGAAATGAAAATACTTCTTCTTTTACTCAACACTCAGCACTATCTAACTAAATAGCTGTGGGAACTAGCACGACGGTAAATTTGTCAGATGATGGGCAATAGTCCCTGGTCAACAGTCATCAATCCTGAATAATGATCGTGGACTGTCGATCAAATTCCCCATTTACAATCTGCTCGATTACCTTTTTATTTCTACCCGCATTATGATTAAGTCCAAGTCCTACGCGGGCGTGCTAATTGGTCACAGCGTTTTTTATGAATTTAGTCTGGCAACAATTCACTCTATCCTATTTAACAGTCAAAGAATATTTTGCTACCAGTTATCTACACAGATCTGTGGTGGGTCTGTTATCCTCATGGCGGCAAAGTAGTATATTGCTACAGTGGGGAGACACAATAGCCGCTGCCTTACTGAGTCTCATATATTGTCTGGCTCCCTTTGTTTCAACTACCTTATTAGGGTTGTTGTTGACAGCTTGTGGAGTATTTTGGCTATTGCTAACTTTATCGGATGAAGCAACACCAATAAATTCCTCATCATTTACCCCAATTCACCTGCTGGTATTGCTTTACTGGGCAATTGCGGCAATAGCGACAGCATTCTCACCAGTTAAAAAAGCGGCGTTGAATGATTTTGTCACTTTAACACTGTATTTAGTCCTGTTTGCGCTTTGTGCTAGGGTGTTGAGGTCACCCCGTCTGCGATCGTGGATGATCGCCCTATATCTGCACGTGTCGCTAATTGTCAGTGTCTATGGGTTGCGGCAATGGTTTTCAGGCGCACCTCCATTAGCAACTTGGACTGATCCAGAATCCCCTCTGTCGAAAACTACAAGGGTCTATAGTTATTTAGGCAATCCCAATTTATTGGCTGGGTATCTTCTGCCGGCGGTAATTTTGAGCTTGGTGGCAATTTTTGCCTGGCAAGGCTGGTTTAAGAAGGCCTTAGCATTGACAGCGTTAATTGTCAATGGTTCTTGTCTAGTACTGACTTTTAGTCGTGGTGGTTGGATTGGTTTAGTAGCCGCAGTATTGACAGTTATGGCATTGCTAATTTATTGGTGGAGTTTGCAAATGCCTGCTTTTTGGCGCACTTGGTCACTGCCAATTATTTTCGGAGGTTTAGTTGGGGTATTGCTGGTAGCAGTAATCTTTATTGAGCCATTACGCTTGCGTATTTTCAGTATTTTTGCTGACCGTCAAGATAGCAGTAATAACTTCCGGCGGAATGTTTGGGATGCTGTCTTCAAGATGATTGGCGATCGCCCGATTGTGGGTATAGGCCCAGGTCATAATGCTTTTAATAAAATCTATCCTCTGTACCAACAGCCGCGTTATAGCGCTTTGAGTGCCTATTCAATTTTGCTAGAAATTGCTGTAGAAACTGGCTTTGTTGGTTTAGGCTGTTTTATTTGGCTACTGATTGTGAGTTTGAATGCAGGCTACCTACAAATGCGACGATTGCGACAATTGCGGAGTGTCGAGGGATTTTGGTTAATTGGAGCTATCGCTTCGATGGTCGGTATGCTGGCTCATGGTACCTTCGATACTGTCTGGTTTCGCCCTGAGGTGAATAGTATTTGGTGGCTATTGGTGGCCTTAATTGCTAGCTACTGGACACCTTTGGGTCACAATAGGACTTCTCAGGTCAATTCGGCTAACTCTGAACCTGCAGCCAGCTAAACTTACTCATCTGTCAGTCAAACCACTAGTACAACAAGGCAAAACTAAAAAGTAAAAAGAAAGAATACTTATACTTCAAGCTTTTTACCCGTTTTTAGATGGTAGGTTTATTTGGGGCGTGACGTACTAAAAATATCGTTCGGATAAGAAATTTTCATCTACCTTATGGTTTGGGAAAGGGGCGCATCTTGCTTTACCCTTTTCCCTTTCCCCCTCAACCGAACCATATTTCAACCCCAACTAGCAATTACTTACTCTCTATAGGTACCAGCCCCTGGGGTACTAGGATCGCGATAACGGGTAGGTTCGTCGTTACGTTTTTTACCTGTCAAACCAGCTAAACCTAATAAACCAAGTAATCCCAACCAACCCCAATCAAAATCATTGCGATCGTAAGTTGTTGTACTTGTTGTTGTACTTGGGGTAGTGGTGGTTCCTGTGCTAGTTCCAGGGTCACTAGTTTGAGCTTTTACAGGTAGAGTTAAAGGCAAAATTGCCATACTCAAGGTGAGAACGCCAGTGCTAATCACTTTAGTTAAATTGCGTGTCATGCTGTAAAGTTCCTCATCCCTTGCAAATTTACTCACCACTGTATCGAGTCCGAGAATAAATAAAATCAATCTGCGGCGATAAAATCAGTTGTTTTGGAAATCACACTCAGGACATATAATAGGCTGTCTCCTGCAATGAGAAGTTATACCAATTCTTCAAAATAAAGCTACACATGGACAGCAGGGGGGCAGAGGGCAGGGAGCAGGGGGAGAATTATCTGTAGCAAGGATTTAGAGAAATGGTATTACCCAGATGGTAACTATAATCTTCTGCTTATAAAGTTAAAAGTCAAAACAGCAACGAGTCCAAAAGTTGAAAATAGAAATATGCATGAGTATTTCAACTCATCAATTTTATCCCCAAGCCATAAACCTTGACTCTTGTTAATAATTTTTCATCGCCCGTTGAATATCACGTTGATCTTGTTTTCGTTTGAGGTCTTCGCGCTTGTCGTGGAGCTTTTTACCTTTGCCAAGGGCTATACTCACTTTTACCCAGCCACGTTTGAAGTACATTTTTAAGGGAACTAAAGTTAAGCCTTGCTGTTCTACTTTGCCAATTAGCTTGCGGAGTTCTTGACGATGTAGTAACAGCTTGCGTGTACGGCGCGGTTCATGATTAAAATATTGTCCACTAGCAACGTAAGGAGAAATATGTACGTTTATTAACCATGCTTCGCCATTGCGAATTAAAGCATAGCCATCTTGGAGATTAAGTTTACCTGCACGAATCGATTTGACCTCGGTTCCCGTTAACTGAATTCCAGCTTCGTAGGTTTCCAGGATTTCATACAAATAACGGGCCTGACGATTGTCGCTAATTACCTTGTAACCGTCGCTCTTGTCGCTCATTGAAAATTATGCGGTTGTAAAATGTGTCTAAAAAATCGTTTGAACTAGCTGAGGAATTTATTAGGGCTATATTAAACCACTATATGCGGTTACTGTAGATATCAGACTCATCCTATTAATTTAGCTTTTTCCAGTTCTCAAGTCAGGTAATCACGGGAAAATCCCAAACCCAAACATGAAAATAGCCCTGCTTATTTCTCCTTCTGTTTCCCTTTTCCCAATTTTCAAGCTAGAATTTTCTCCCAACTTTTGCCTCAACCAGATTGTTGATTTAGTAGATTGTAATTTACAGTAGGGTAAAAGATTACTCTATCGTTTCGGTTATTTGTGATGAAGTACAAAATTATCTATGATTTTCCATTACTAAAATTTGACGCTACGTTACATTTCGTTAATAATTTCTAAAGATTTAAGTTTTTCTTTATAAATCAGTCCTGAGGCAGTAATTAATTGTTAAACCTGTCATAGTATGAAACATAAGAACACACTATTATCGCCTGTGTTCACTAATAGTGCTCATAAAAGCCAATTTCCAAGTAAAACAAATGCTAGGGGTGTACTGTCCATGCCCTTGATGATCCTTGTAGTGGATGATGATCTGGGCACTCGTCTGTCTATTAGCGATTATCTTGAACTATCTGGCTATTCAGTAATAACCGCTAATGATGGTCAAGAGGCTTTATTGATGGTGGAGGAGTACCATCCTGATTTGATTGTCACCGATATTGTTATGCCACGAATGAATGGCTATGAATTGGTGCGGCGGGTGCGTCAACAAGCAAAGTTCCGTTTATTACCTGTAATTTTATTAACAGCGCGGACAAAGACCCAGGAACGGATTCTGGGCTATCAGTCGGGGTGTGATTTGTACTTGCCCAAACCTTTTGAGCTAGAAGAGTTAGCAGCAGCTATTCGCAATCTTTTAGAGCGATCGCAAATTATTCAATCTGAGTACCGTTTTTCTGAACAAGAAAATATGGGCAATCCCCAGTCAACAAAACCGATGACAGCCCAACAAGTTCAGATGACTCAGATTCAGAAATCCCCGATGCTCTCAGCTCTAACGCCCAGAGAACAAGAAGTGCTAGAACTTTTAACTCATGGTCTTTCTAACGCCGATATGGGTCATCAGTTACATCTGAGTGCGCGTACAGTTGAAAAGTACGTTAGTAGTTTATTGAGGAAAACAGCAACAAGTAACCGCGCCGAACTGGTACGGTTTGCCATGAAACATGGTTTAGTAGAATAAAATATTGTGTTGATTGCCAAAGAAGTGCTGAGTCAGATAGGCAAATATTACGCTCCGTAAAGAAATGTCTCAAGCCTCTGACTTCAGTCATCATTAATTAAGATATATTTTTTGCCTACTAAAGCATGAAAAAAATTGCCGTGAATTAATCTCTGATTTTGCAGGCAACATTCAAGTGGGTGGTTGTTGGCTGACAATGTATTTGAGTAGACCTTCACAAGCATCGACCAGCAAATCGATCACCCGGTCAAATCCGTCACTTCCACCGTAATAAGGATCAGGAACTTCTTTGAGGGTATGCCGAGAACAAAACTCACACATTAAACGAACTTTATCGCGATCGTGCTGAGTTGGATCAACTGCCAGGATATCCTCATAATTTTCCCGATCCATCGCCAAAATCAAGTCAAAGTCTTGAAAGTCAGATTTACGAAACTGGCGTGCGTGACCGCGTAATTTAATTCCTAACTTTTTAGCCGCAGCCGCATTCATGCGACGATCAGGTGGGCTACCAATGTGATAGCTAGAGGTACCAGCGGAATCGCAAAGGATGCGTACGCTTTTAGCGTTAGCAGAGCCATCGCTCAAGCCTGCCTGTTCGATGAGATGATTCATAATATTTTCTGCCGATGGCGAACGGCAGATATTACCCAAGCAGACAAAAAGTAGCTTGTAGGGCATAAATATCTTTTGTCTTTTGTCTTTAGTCATTTGTCATTTGTCCACAACTATTATGATTAAGGACTAATGACTAATGACTAATGACTAATGACTAAAATCCAGGCAGTTCCAGTCCACTGGTCAAATCTTCCATGCGTTCCCGCATTGTAGCTGTGGACTTGGTGTAGGCATCTTTCATGGCTACTGTCACCAAATCGGACAGTACTTCGGCACCTTCTGCTAAAGCTTCTGGGGAAATTTCCACTCGCTTGGGTTCTTGGTTGCCACTGACAATTACCTTGATTAGACCACCGCCAGACTCTCCTTGAATCTCCATTTGCTCCAATTCTTCTTGGAGTCGCTTTGCGCCTTCTTGAACTTGCTGCGCTTTTTTGAAAGCTTCGGCCAGTTCTTTCATTTTTCCCAAGCCAAAGCCAAAACCCTGTCCTTTTCCTGTCATAATAAATAGTCCGCGTGTGCGTTCAATAACAAATCAAATTCAATTATAGATGCGGTAGGCAAATTGCCTCTTTTTTTACTCATAATTAATGCTACGGACTAGGATTAGGGGTTAGAGGCTAGGCGCTAGGGGCTAGAATTAAAGATTATTGTGTCTACAAAACCAATGGAAACCCTATGCGATCAGCCGTTTGACTGTTGATTTCCGCAGAATGGTACTAGCCTCTAACCTCTGAATCTCTCTATCCACAAGCCATCTGAAACTCTCCGAGCATTTTAACTTCTGGCTCTAACCAAATTGACCACTGGTCTTGTACTTGGTGCTGAATATGACGGATGAGGGAGAAGATATCGCTAGCTTTTGCCCCACCACGGTTAACGATAAAATTAGCATGGAGTTGTGCTACTTGCGCTCCCCCAATTTGGAAGCCTTTTAACCCTGTTTGTTCAATTAACCAGCCTGCAGAGTAAGGTTTGGGATTGCGGAAGACGCTACCACAACTAGGGAAGTTGTAGGGTTGGGTGCTAAGTCGGTGTTGTTTGTGCTCCTTGGTTATTGCTACAACTTTTTTGGGGTCGGCACCAGGGCGGAGTTGGAAGGTCGCTTGGGTGACTATGCGGTTGCTACCTTGCAATAATGAAGTTCGGTAGCTATAACCTAACTCCGCTGGAGTCAAAGTTTCTAGCGTACCATCAGGTAACATTACCTGCGCGCTGACTAACATATCTGCGGTACAGCTATTGTGTGCCCCGGCATTCATTACCACAGCGCCCCCAACTGTTCCAGGGATGCCAACAGCCCATTCTAATCCTTCCCAGCCTAAATCTGCGGCTTGCCATGCCAAGCTGGGAATTGATTCACCCGCAGCGACGGTTAATTGCCCTGTCTCTTGGTCAAAGTGACTATATCGGAGATGTCGAGTAGCAATTACTAAGCCTGGTAAACCGCGATCGCTAACTAATAAATTAGAACCCGCGCCCAGTATCGTTACTAAAATACCATGTTCTTTTGCATACTTCATACTTCCTTGCATTGCTTCTAAGTTACGGGGGGCAACATACCATTCAGCAGCTCCACCCACTCTATAGGAAGTAAATGCTGACAAGGAAGCTTGAGATTTGATTGCACAATCAGTGCCAGGTAAGCAAATTACCTGACTAGTGACGGAATTAGCGGTTTCCTGTTTCTCTGAAGTCAAAGTAGAAACTGTGCAGACGCTGCCAGCTGCCTGGGAGATTGTCATCTTTCGGTCGATTTAGTGAAATTTTTACATTTTTACGCCGTAACAATACGGCTGTACTATGAAATTTTTATGAAACTGTTGCGAGGTGTGTAGACACTTGTTTCCCCAATGAAACCTAGCCAGTGTCATCAATTAAGAGGTGGCTGTCGCTGGTTCGCGAAGTGTAGCAATTACGTCAGGAATTGCCTGATTCAAGTTCCCAGCACCGAGAAACAGCGCTAAGTCGCCTCTTCGCAATGCTTTGAGTAAGAATTCGCCCACAGAAGCCAAGGTTGGTTGATATACAACATGGGGATGCTGCTTTGCAATTGCTGTTGCCAATAGTTCACCACTTATTTGCCCTAAATTGGGTTCTCCAGCACTGTAAATATCAGTTAGGATGACCAAATCAGCATGAGCAAAAGATTCAGCAAATTCTTCTAAAAATGTGAGTGTGCGACTATAGCGGTGAGGTTGGAAAATCGCCACAACTCGTTGCCCAGGTCTGGCTTGGAGGCGGGCTGCAGCTAAAGTAGCGCGAATTTCACTAGGATGATGAGCGTAGTCATCAATAAAGGTAATGCCATCAACTTCACCTCTGAACTCAAAGCGCCGTCTTGCGCCTTCAAAGGTGGCAATTCCCTTGGCAATTTCCCCAAATTCTAGACCCAGTAATCGACCCACCGCGACAGCCGCTAGCGCATTGCTGAGGTTGTGCCGACTCAGTAAGAGTACATTTAACATACCTAACGCTTTGCCTCTTTCCCACACTAAAGCTGTGGTGCCATCAGCACGATAGTCAATATTAGTAACAGTATAGTCAGCGTTGCTCTCTGGGTTTAGGCTGTAGGTGATTGTGGGTTTTAGGCGATCGCGCACTGTTGTACAATCAATGCTACCTACTAAAGTCTGGCATCCTTGAGCAAACTCTTGGAAGATATCAACAACTTCCTCTAATGTTTCATAATGGTCGGGATGATCGAGTTCAATATTAGTAATTACGCCAATTGCTGGAGCGTGTTTTACCAAAGAACCATCTGATTCATCTGCCTCTGCGACTAAATACCGACTTTTTCCCAATCGGGCATTACCTTCCCAAGCATTGACTTCGCCACCCACCAAAATAGTTGGATCTAAACCAGCTTGTAGCAACATATAGCCAATCATACTGCTGGTTGTAGTTTTACCGTGGGTACCAGCAACAGCAATGCTGTGGTAATCGGCAATTAAGGCAGCTAGTACATCGGAACGATGTAAAATTGGGCATCCCAATTCCAGTGCTGCTTTGTATTCTAAATTAGTGGTGTTAATTGCTGTTGAACAAATTACTTGAGGCAGTATTGTATTGGCAGTTGGATGTAATTCTAGGCGTGAGTTTAATCCTACTCCCGAAGATACTAGAGGTCGAAAGAATTCGAGATTACTTGCCTCTTGTCTACTAAAAATATGTGTCCCGATAGATTCTAATTTTCGCGTAATATGATTAGGGCGCAAATCTGAACCTGATACTGGTAATTGACGTTTGGTGAGAACGTATGCCAAAGCCGACATCCCTATGCCGCCAATCCCAATGAAATGAAATGGTCTACCGCTAAAATCTACAGAATTATTACTCATTGATTACTCCTCTTACACCACACCACACCATAATCACAAATGACACGCGTATCATAACAGGAATTTGATTTTTACTGTAACTACTCCTGTATCTATTTAATTTTTGAGGTTTCGTAAACTTTTCCCCGCTGTTTTTTTTATTCAGAATGATTTTACCTTCGTTAGAGGTTTTTGCTATTTCTGAAGTGTATCTTATGATTATTCAGAAAATTTCCGCCACATCGGGAAAGAAATTCTTGTAATGAGAAATACATATTTTTCTTGTCCTTACTAGAATTGGCTACAATAGTACATTTTTGGTGAAACTGCTTTTAAATTACATAAAGCTTAGGCTTGATTTGACTACAATAGTACATTGATAATGAAACTTTTTTGAAATTGAATAGAATTCTGAATTTAAGTGGATGCAGCAATTAGCAATTTTTGGTGGCACATTTGATCCTGTTCATTGGGGACACTTGCTCGTAGCCCAAACAGCTTTGCATCAAGTACCTGTCGAACAGATAATTTGGGTGCCATCACTAAACCCTCCCTATAAACAAGCAGCTGCGTTTGAGCATCGCTTAGAAATGCTTTCACTAGCTACAAAAGACAACCCTGCCTTTACTGTTTCACTAGTTGAAGTAAATACCCCTGAAACATCCTACGCCATCAATACCCTAATCAATCTATCTGCTGCTTACCCCAATACTCACTGGTACTGGATTGTGGGTTTGGATACCTTCCAAACCTTACCCCGTTGGTACCGTAGACACGAACTCACACAAAGGTGTGATTGGTTAATTGCACCCCGACTCCTTGGTGGTGAGAATATAGCTCAAAGTGAGTTAATCTGCAAGCAAGTGGAGCAACAATTGATAAATCAGTCAATCAGTATTCACTGGCAACTACTGCATATACCTTTAGTGGGAGTTTCGTCAAGTCTAATTCGCCAATTAATTCGCGAACGCCAGTCTATTCGATATCTAGTTGCAGAGTCAGTCAGGTTGTACATCGCCACCCACAACCTTTACTCAAAATAAATCTGAATAAATTATGTGTTTTTTTCTAGATCAAACACTTTGCGGTTATAAATGCTCCCCCCCTTTGCGATATGATTGGGGTCAACGATATAAACTTATAGGCATAAATACAGAGGGCAAGACACTGTGATTAGAGTCGCAATCAACGGTTTCGGGCGAATTGGGCGGAACTTCGCACGCTGCTGGGTGGGTAGAAAGAATAGCAACCTCGACCTTGTCGCTATTAACGACACATCAGACCCTAGAACTAACGCTCACCTGCTGAAGTATGACTCGATGTTAGGGAAGTTAAAAGATGTTGACATTTCAGCTGATGATAACTCTATCACCGTTAACGGTAAAACCATTAAATGTGTATCCGATCGCAATCCAGAAAACTTGCCCTGGAGAGATTGGGGAATTGACCTAATTATCGAAGCAACAGGTGTTTTTACTAGCAAAGAAGGAGCACTCAAGCACGTAAATGCTGGAGCCAAAAAGGTTCTGATTACTGCTCCTGGAAAAAATGAAGATGGTACTTTTGTAATGGGCGTAAATCATCACGATTATGACCACAACAAACACAACATCATCAGTAATGCTAGCTGTACCACTAACTGCCTAGCTCCCATCGCCAAGGTGTTGAACGATAAATTCGGCATCATCAAAGGTACGATGACCACCACTCACAGCTACACAGGTGATCAGCGCTTGCTAGACGCTTCTCACCGCGATTTACGCCGTGCTAGAGCCGCAGCCATCAACATTGTACCTACCTCCACTGGTGCAGCAAAGGCAGTAGCACTAGTGATCCCAGATCTGAAAGGCAAGCTGAATGGCGTTGCTTTACGTGTACCTACCCCAAACGTCTCAATGGTAGATTTCGTAGTTCAGGTTGAGAAGCGTACTATTACGGAAGAAGTTAATCAAGCCCTTAAAGATGCTTCCGAAGGGCCACTCAAAGGGTTTTTGGATTACAGTGAACTACAACTAGTATCATCCGATTACCAAGGTACTGATGCTTCTTCAATTGTTGATGCTAACTTGACTCTGGTTATGGGCAATGACCTAGTAAAAGTCATGGCTTGGTATGACAATGAGTGGGGTTACAGCCAACGAGTTCTGGATTTGGCAGAATTAGTAGCTGAAAAATGGCAGTAATTTGTCATTAGTCATTGGTCATTAGTCCTTTGTTCAATGATTAATGACTACTGACCAAAATGTTGAAATCCCTGGTTAAGATTTAAAACTTGGTCAGGGATTTCTGTTTTTTCATCGTGTAATAGTACTTTTGTTCCTGATGTAATCATGCCGATAATTGCTGCATCTTGACCTAGTTTTTGTACTAAAGCTAATGCAGCATCTTGTGGTAAACACAGCACTAATTCAAAGTCTTCGCCGCCATATAAGGCATAATTTAGAGTTTGTTCCTTAGCTAGCCAATGATCAAAAGCATCTGGTAAAGGAATTTGCCTAGCTTCTAGCATAGCGCCCACGTTACTAGCACGGCAGATTTGCAAAACAGCATCTGCCAAACCATCGCTGCTGTCCATTCCAGCCACAGAAATTTTAGATTTTGCGTCGCACTTTTGGTGCGCTTCCAGCGCAACTTGGATTTGGGATTGGGAGTCTATAATTTCCCAGAGTATGGGTAAGACATCTAATCGTGGTTGGGGACGCTGGTGTGCGGTGATTAAAGCCGCCTTTTGAGCATCTTTGAGGTTTTGTCCTACTTCGGGATGCAAGAGCAATTCTAAGCCTGCACGGGAGGCTCCATGAACACCTGTGATCACGATCGCATCTCCCACTTGTGCAGCAGAGCGACGGATAATTTGACTGGGGTGAACTTGACCAAAAGCGGTAATTGACAAAGTAGTGACAGGCGATCGCACAATATCACCACCGACAATTGGCGTATTGTATATTTGCAGACATTCTGTCATTCCTTGATACAAACGTTCAACCCAATTCACGCTAACTTCCCCAGGAAGTCCTAATCCCACGGTGATCCCCATAGGTGTAGCACCCATAGCCGCTAAATCTGATAAATTGGCAGCAGCCGCCCGCCAACCTGCATCTTCTGGCGAGGTGGTGATATTACTAAAATGCACACCATCAACTAAGACATCTGTCGTCACTACCAAAGATTTTTCTGATGCAGTTACAAGTACTGCTGCGTCATCGCCAATAATTTCTTGAGGACAAAAGCGCTGCAATTTTTCCAACAAACCTTGTTCGCCAATATCTTTTACTTGCAAGGAAGATAACTCACTGTTCACAATCGGTGGGGATTGGGTAATTGGTAATTGGTAATTGGTAATTGGTAATTGGGACAACGAACTGGTGGATGGCTCTTTAGAACTGATCAACCCGCCTGCAATTCAGCATTTCCTGATTACTGATTTTTTAGACAATTTATTAACGGCAGAAATCAAACGCTGTGACTGTCCTTGGCTGTGTTTGCAAACAAGTGGGGTGAGAACTGGGAGAAATAAATCCAGGTTGACTGATTTATCTGTGGTGACGTTGGAGCAAGCAAAAGAATTGATGAATGCGTCAGCAGTATTTCAGTCACCGCCAATGTTGATTGTAGAGGTGGTTAGTCCAGATTCGGTGAAACGGGATTATCGCTATAAACGGTCTGAATACGCTGCATTGGAAGTACCAGAGTATTGGATTATAGACCCTTTAACCGCAAAAATTACGGTTTTATTATTGGAAGAAGGACTTTACGAAGAAACAGTTTTTACTGGCAATCAGCAGATTGTATCGCAGAATTTTCCCGAATTAGCGATACCTGCGGCACACTTCGTGAACGCAGCTGATCTAGTGTTGAGTTCTGGAAATCTCAGTTGAAGGCTAAAGTGTGAAGTAGCTTATTTCAGCCTTCACACTTCTCCTGTCGGAGACGCTACGCGAACATCTTTGATTTATGCTGCTTGCGGCTGAACCAAATTTTCTATTCCTTGAACGACTGTAGCGGACTCAATTTTGTCACCTGCCTTGAGTGTATCCAAAATTTCTTTACCCTCGGTTAAATAGCCAAAAACAGAGTAGCGGCCATCTAACAGGTTACGTCCGGCTGGGGTAAGTTCTGGTTCAAACAGGAAGAAGAAAAATTGTGAAGAAGCACCATTTACCTGAGTTTCAGGACGGGCCATAACTACTGCACCAAAGGCAGAGAAAGGCAGAACTGGCATATCGAGGTAACGTCCAGCATCTTCGAGAGTAATGCCATAGGTAGGAGCTTTATCGCCTTGTACCAGGACTTCTAAGGGAATAGCACGATATTGTCCTGTTTTTGGTTCAATAAAACCTACATCTTTTCCTGGTGGATCTCCTGTTTGTAAAAAGTAAGATTCTTCTGAACGGGTGAATTCTAAGCCATTATAAAAACCACGTTGTACCAAATCCACAAAGTTCCCAGCAGTTACAGGGGCGCTATAACCATCTACCTCAAGGGTAAGGTTTCCTTTGTTGGTTTTGATTTCCACAGTAGCTCGACCTTTTAGTTGAGGTAGGTTACTGTACTCCTTAGGTACTTCAAAAGGAAATTCCTTGACCATAGATTCTTCTAAAAGAGTCACGAGATTGAGCAATTTAGCCCGTTCTTCTTTGATTTTTTCCTTATCCTTGACTTTGACCAATTCCTGCAAATTATTAACGCCCGATTGTAATTCCTTAATCCAAGCTTGCGCTTGGGGTTGGCGTTCTTCGGGAACGCTTGCTAGGATTTTGGAGGATTGATCAAGAGACCGCGATGCCTTACTCAAGTCTTTAGAGATAGCACCCCAACGCCGATTTGCTCGCAGTTGGTTGGAAATATCTTCTAAACTGGCTTGCAGTTGCCGCACAGGTTCATTATCTATCGGGAGTGCATACCGCAACAGAGATCTGCCGTCAGTGATTGCATTCCCCGCTGGTAGGGCGGCGCTACTGGAGGGAGTCCACCCAGATGTACTTATGCCTAAAAATATTGTTACCAGCAGTATTGCCATGAGGCTGTTCTTCAGCCAGGATTTTAAAAAGTTAAACATGGTATGGCTTAAATGCAGCATCAAATTGTTGACTGGACGTAACCCATCAATTATCTTCCCACAGTATTAGGGACTACGGATTAGGGATTAAGAGAGATGAGGGAGCAGAGGAAGCGGAGGGGACAAGGGGACAAGGAGAGATGTCTTACCCATTGCCCATTGCCCATTGCCCCATGCCCAATTCCCACGACTAATAACCAATGACGACCCTTGAGGGGTACAATAAATGCCGATTGTCTTCCAAAACTTGAAAGCTTCATGATCTCCAGTAACGACTTTCGACCCGGTGTCTCAATTGTTTTAGATGGGTCTGTATGGCGAGTGATCGATTTCCTCCACGTTAAGCCAGGTAAAGGCTCGGCGTTTGTGCGGACAACGCTCAAAAACGTTCAGAGTGGGAAGGTTCTGGAAAAAACTTTCCGGGCGGGGGAAACAGTACCGCAAGCGACTCTAGAAAAAATCACGATGCAGCATACCTATAAAGAAGGTGATGAATTCGTCTTTATGGATATGGAAAGCTACGAAGAAGGCAGATTAAGCGCAACGCAAATTGGCGATCGCGTAAAATACCTCAAAGAAGGCATGGAAGTTAACGTCATCCGTTGGGGCGAGCAAGTGCTAGAAGTGGAATTGCCTAACTCTGTGGTTTTAGAAATCGTCCAAACAGATCCAGGTGTTAAAGGAGACACAGCCACAGGTGGTACTAAACCAGCAATTCTAGAAACTGGTGCAACTATCATGGTTCCCTTGTTTATTGCTCAAGGAGAACGCATCAAAATTGATACCCGTGACGATAAATATTTAGGCAGGGAATAATTATCATCTCATTTGAGAGCAATCCCGATTTCAATCCCTTTTTAGGGATTAAATCCCTGCCACACTTAACATTATTCTTTACGTACAGGTCGAGGTAATAAAAACTGTGCCATTGGACTTTAATGAAATTCGCCAACTGCTAGCAACTATTGCACAAACAGATATTGCTGAAGTCACGCTCAAAAGTGAAGACTTTGAGCTTACAGTACGTAAAGCTGTGAGTTTTAGCAATCAAACTGTGTCAGTAGGTCAAGCAGCCTCAGGCGGTGTGGTTGGTTTGGGATTAACATCGGTTTCTTCTGCACCCCAGACAATATCAACGGTGGAGACAGGGCCAAATCGTGGCTCAGAAAATCACACCACTGGTTCTGGTGTGCAGTTATCAGGTTCTCCCTCAGCAATTGACAAGAGATTAGTAGAAGTGCCTTCCCCGATGGTAGGAACATTTTATCGTGCGCCTGCACCTGGAGAGTCAGCATTTGTGGAAGTGGGCGATCGCATCCGCAGTGGTCAAGCAGTCTGTATCATCGAAGCAATGAAGCTGATGAACGAAATTGAGGCTGAAGTATCTGGGCAGGTAATGGAAATTTTGGTGCAAAATGGCGAAGCTGTAGAATATGGTCAACCTTTGATGCGAATTAACCCTGATTAAGTATTAATCTATATATGACGTGAGTCATTTTTAAAATTTTCAGTCCTCGCGGGTTAATCCTGATGAAACAAGTGTTGCCTGTACCACCAGAAGTGATGCAACAAGTAGCAGAATACTTCAGTCTGTTAAGTGAACCGATGCGCCTTCGGCTGTTGCACTTATTACGGGATGAAGAAAAATGCGTGCAAGAGTTGGTAGAGGCAACACAGACTTCACAGGCAAACGTTTCAAAACACCTGAAGGTAATGTGGCAAGCAGGTATTCTTAGCCGCCGCAGTGAAGGAACTTGCGCCTACTACCGGGTGGAAGACGAAATGATTTTTGAATTATGTAATCGGGTTTGCGATCGCCTAGCTGCTAGGTTAGAACAGCAAGCCCATAATTTTCGTTTGTTGAATGGTAAGCGTTAAGTTAGTGGTTTGTCATTTGTCATTCTTACAAAGTTCTGTTCGGAGGAAACCTCCGCTCAGACTTTGCGCTTTGTCTTTTGTTATTTGACCAATGACCAATGACTAATGACAACTCAACTAAAGCGGATAATCATTTTTAAATTTGTCACGTGTTAGCGGCTGTTCTAACTCTACGCCTTCGCCACCTATAACATCCAATTCCTTGCCATTTACTTCAATGTAAACCTTGGCATTGGG
Source organism: Aulosira sp. DedQUE10 (assembly GCA_034530935.1). GTDB lineage: Bacteria > Cyanobacteriota > Cyanobacteriia > Cyanobacteriales > Nostocaceae > Aulosira. The sequence continues at coordinate 21,154 of JAVRCF010000078.1, forward strand.
ATTCATAGTTGTAGCAGTGTAGACAACTTGTCCAACACGGCCCATCATGGAGCTGCTACCACCACCGCTGGTAAAGTCTTCAGATAAATTAACATGAATTTCATCATTGTCAACTTTCAAACCCAGTAATTTTGTGCCTTTGGGAATGGTGGTCGATTCTGCACCTTCGGTTGGGCCTGCTAATAAATTTTGAAAAGCCTTTTCTAAAACTTGGTTAGGTTGAGCCGCAGCTATTTTGACTGGCTGTGGAGCTAATTCCAAATTTTTACCATTGTCTTTAAGCCAATAAATGTTAGCAGTTTGCTCTTGACCTGGCTGTGCTGTTGATGATTTTCCTGGCTGGTTTAATGTTTGTGAAGATTGGGACGGTGTGGGCGGATTATTGGAGTTCCAGGTAAGCCAAGCTACGCCGCCACTTACTGCTACCACCGCTGCGGACACAGCTGCTATTACACCTGAAGAATTACGATTAGATCCTTGTTGGTCTTTCATATTCAAAACCTGCTTGACTGAGGGCTGAGATGGTCTGTGTGGGAAGAGCAGCCTGATTAACGACGATACTTATAAATGGGGAGTTTCCAAACACTTAGAGTATGGCTATTTATATCAACAATGCCGCCATGTCTCTTTCCGTAGGGACTACCTTTAATTTTAGATTCATACTTCTATTACGTCACCCATCTGGGGGGTGGGGATTGGGGATTAGGGACTGGGTAATGGGTAATGGGTAATGGGTAATGGGTAATGGGGATTGAGAATAAATTGTTTTAATCCCTAGTCCCTAGTCCCTAGTCCCTAGTCCTTAGTCCTTAGCCCCTTATCTTATATAGCGGCTGTAATCCACTGTTTGATTGTAGTTGTCACCTCATTAATGTCAATTTCCTGAGATTTACGAGTTGCTCTTTCTACAACTTCTACCTTGCCGTTAGCGATCGCTCTACCAGTGACTATTCTGTAAGGTATACCAATCAAATCGGCATCTTTGAATTTTACTCCTGCCCGTTCATCGCGGTCATCGAGTAAAGTTTCTATTCCGGCTTGATTGAGTTCACGGTAGAGTTTTTCGGCGATTTCTATTTGTTGAGCATCTTTAATGTTAGGAATTGTGACAATGGCGTGATAGGGTGCGATCGCAACTGGCCAAATAATTCCATCTTTATCGTAGGATTGCTCTACGGCTGATTGTGCTAATCGTGACACGCCTACGCCATAACAACCCATGACTAAAGGTTTTTCTTCCCCCTGCTCATTGGTATAAGTTGCACCCATCGCTATAGAATACTTTGTACCCAATTGGAAGATGTGTCCTACCTCAATTCCCCTGGCACTGTTTAAGGTTTGTTCTGGATTGTGCAAAGCGCGATCGCCTGGTCTAGCTTTCCGAATATCTACTACTAATTCAGGTAGTTTAAATTGCTCATTCCAATTAGCCCCAACTACGTGATAGCCAGTTTCGTTTGCTCCTGTCACGAAGTTTTTTAAATCAACAGCTGTTTGATCTACAAAGCGCAAAAACTGGGGATTTACTTGTTTATCGCCGCCAATATACTCATCGGCAATATCAGGTGCGATATAGCCTAAAGGTAGAGATTTGGCTGCCCATGTTTGTTGTGCTTCTGCATTGGGTACAGTTAAAGCAATAATCGTTTTAGCTCCATAATTAGCAGCTAAAGGAGTCAATTCGTTTTGTAATTTGACTTCGTTAACTTCTTGATCGCCTCGGATGCTGATTAAAACTAAAACTGTTTTGCCATTGTCATAAACTGTTTGGTAAAGAACATTCTTCACTACTTGGGTAGGAGAACAGTTGAGGAATTTACAGACTGTTTCAATGGTGTCTGTTCCAGGTGTATCGCGTTTCTCATAGGTTGTAAACTGTGAGGTTACGGCATCAGCTGGTAAAGAAACAGCTTTTTCCACATTGGCGGCGTATTTGCCATCTTCGGTGTAGAGAACTTCGTCTTCTCCCGCTTCCGCCAGTACCATAAATTCTGTGGAACCAGAACCACCAATTGCGCCAGAGTCAGCTTCAACTGCACGGAAAGCCAAACCAGAACGCCGCAGCATATTGCTGTAAGCCTGGTACATATCCTGATAAGTGGCTTTGAGGCTTTCTTCATCCACATGGAAGGAATAACCGTCTTTCATGATAAATTCCCGTCCGCGCATCAAACCAAAGCGGGGACGAATTTCATCACGGAATTTCGTTTGCAGTTGGTAGAGATGCAATGGTAGCTGACGGTAAGAGCGAATCATATCACGCGCGATCGTGGTGATGATTTCTTCATGGGTTGGCCCAAGTCCCAATTGTTGATCTCGACGATCAATGAGGGAAAACATGATACCCTCAGCTTTTGTGTAAGTGTCCCAGCGTCCTGATTCTTTCCATAAATCAGCAGGTTGTAATTGCGGTAACAAACATTCTTGTGCGCCTGTGGCGTTCATTTCTTGGCGGACAATCTGGGAAACTTTTTGCAATACCCGCCACATCAGTGGCAGATAAGCATAAATACCGCTACCGATGCGACGAATATAACCTGCACGCAGTAATAATTTATGACTGGGAATTTCCGCATCAGCTGGATCATCCCGCAGTGTAACGAATAACATTTGTGACAGTCGCATCGTTTATTCCCTTTCCCAAAACACTTAATGAATTATGAATTATGAAGTGTGAATTATGAAATGTGAACTATGAAGTATAAAGTATAAAATTTCATCCTTTATCCTTCTGACTTGAAAGTGCTGAGTGCTGAGTGCTGAGTAGTGAGTGCTGAGTCAAAATCCAGTCCCCAGTCCCTAGTCCCCAGTCCCCAGTCCCTTTTTCATCCCCACTTGTAGGAGAAAATATCTTGTCTAACGGAATTTACCAAGCACAACCACCTTTAGAATTTATCCCGCCGACACTCAACCCTTTATTTCTCCAAGCGACGCAGCTATTATTACCAAGCTTGATTAGCTGGAAAACAGCGATTACCCACATTGAAGCGGATAAAGTAGAAGTTTTGGCGGATCTCTATCGTCAGTTTCAGGAGGGTAAGATTCGGTTTTTGCTAGCATTTCGCCATCCCAAAACAGAAGATCCACTTTGTTTAGGCTATCTGCTTTCGCGACTCGTACCTCAGGTAGCACGAGAACAAGACATCAAAATCCAACCTCCAATTCATGCTCATTTTATCTACGATCGCGGCATTCCTCTATGGGCAGGTGAACACATGGGCTGGATTGCTGCTAATTTAGGGGGAACCCCCATCCAGCGGGGTAAGGCTGACTGGAATGGTTTGCGTTCGGCGCGTGATTTGTTTGCCAATGGGAAATTCCCGATGGCTGCTGCGCCAGAAGGTGCAACCAATGGTTTATCGGAGATTATCAGTCCCCTAGAACCAGGTATTGCTCAATTAGGCTTTTGGTGTGCGGAAGATTTGCACAAAGCTGGACGCTCCGAACAGGTTTTTATTGTACCAGTTGGGCTTAAATATAGTTATGTTGCTGCACCTTGGAATGCGATCGCACAACTGATGAGCGAATTAGAAGCAGCTAGCGGTTTACCTGTGAATCCCTCGGAAAATGGCAATAGTGCAACTATCGAGTCACTTTATCCCCGGTTGTTGACGTTAGCAGAACATTTATTAACGTTGATGGAAGACTTTTATAAGCGCTTCTATCATCAAAAGCTAAGAGAAGCTATCATGACAGATGAAGAAGGGGGCGATCGCAATCAAGCCTTAACAGCCCGCTTACAAGCATTGATGCACATAGCGCTACAAATATCAGAGCAGTATTTTGACTTACACCCTAAGGGTGCTTGGAATGATCGTTGTCGACGACTAGAACAAGCTGGTTGGAATTATATCTTTAGAGAAGAATTTAAGGATCTCAAAACATTATCGCCCATAGAACGCGCTTTAGGCGATCGCATTGCTGAAGAAGCGTATTCTCGTATGTGGCATATGCGATTAGTGGAAAGTTTTGTTGCTGTTTCTGGTAACTATATCAAAGAAAAACCCACAGTAGAAAGGTTTGCTGAAACCACTTTATTGTTAAGAGATATGGTGAAGAAAATTCAAGGTACTAATAACCCAATGCGCCGTCCACAATTGGGTAAGCAACAAGTAAAAATCAGCATAGGTGAGCCGATATCTGTATCTGAACGTTATCCGGCGTATAAGGCTAATCGCTTAGGTGCAAAGCAATCTGTCACAGATTTCACTAATGATTTACAGCAAGCGATGGAAAATTTGATTGCGAAGGAAGGATAAGGATAAACTACATCATTACATTCTAAAAATTGTCCATATAAACTAAGAGTGAAAACTGACAGCATCTTTTATCGTCTATTTCAAGATGTTCCCAGTATTTTCTTTGAACTTATTGGCAACCCTCCTGAAACTGCTAAAATCTATCAATTTTCTTCAGTTGAAATCAAGCAAACAGCTTTTAGAATTGATGGTGTATTTCTTCCCACTGAAGATCAAAACAATCCAATTTATTTTGTCGAAGTCCAATTTCAAACAGACGCAGATATTTACTCGCGTCTAGTTTCCGAAATATTTTTATATTTGCGGCAGAATAAACCTAAACATACTTGGCGAGGAGTAATTATTTATGGAAGCAGGAGTATCGATATCGGAGACATCCAAGATTGTCACGAATTCTTTACCAGTCAGCGTGTGACACGAATTTATTTGGATGAATTAGGTGAAGTAGCATTATTGCCCATAGGTATTGCTACTATTAAGTTAATCATTGAGAATGAAGATACAGCAATCACTACCGCTAGAGAGTTAATTAATCGCACTAAGCAAGCTGTAAGCTTACAATCACAACAGCAGCAGTTATTAGAGTTGATAGAAACAATTTTGGTTTATAAATTTCCGCTAATGAGTCGAAAGGAGATAGAAGCAATGTTTGGCTTAAATGAGTTAAAACAAACGCGAGTTTATCAAGAGGCAAGAGAAGAAGGTGAAGAAGAAGGTAAACAAAAAGCAAAATTAGAAGCTGTACCTAGACTTTTAGCATTAGGGTTGACTGTTGAACAAATAGCACAGGCGTTAGACTTAGATATTGCACAAGTGCAGCAACTAGTACAGCAAATAACTACGAATGAATAGCAATTAACTATTAAAGAGGTTAGATGATGGAAACTACAACTAAAAGACAAGAATTGTTAAAAGCGATCTATGAAAGACTAGAACAAGCTTATGAAGATACTTTAGAAGATGTTTTAGAACTGTTAGATATTAGAAAAGCGGAAGATGAAGAGGATATTCAAGCCTTTGAAGAAGCTGAGAATGAACCGACTATTACTTGGTAACAGTATAAAGTATGAACAATATTACTATATCTAACCTTGATGATGACATAAAATCTCGGCTGCAAAAACGAGCCGAACAACACGGTCGTTCTCTCGAAGAGGAAGCCAGAGAAATTCTTCGTATAGCTTTAACAGAAAATCATGAAAAAACTTTAAACATAGTTACTAGAATAGAGCAGCGTTTTGCTAATTTAGGAGACTTTGAATTACCTGAAATTCCTAGAAATCAACTATATTAAACTCCATCATCTTCACTGAGAGTTGATTCCATGAGATGGAGAGTTTTGTTAAAATTCACCATTGTCAATAAGTCAACTGATGAAAATTGATTATTCTGAGGCATTCTGTTATTCCTCATGAAAATTAATATTTCTTGGGCTAAGATATCAAATGCATGTTTTTCCAGGAAGCTATAAAACTGATACCACCTCAGTAGGAAGAAATTGACTTTGGGTGATAACTCAAGGCAATATTGTTTGATTTCTTCTTTTGGGTCATAATCACGGGTGATGTAAATTAGAATTCGATGTCTAATACAGCACTTCCGGCAGCTATGAGGTACATCCTCAAAGATGAAAGCTATGATAGGAGAGAGGCAAGAGGAAAACTGCATTTCATAATAGCCGGAAGCGCTGTATTTGGTAAATTACTCAAAATATCAGCATATTTTTTTAATTGTCCCCATCCTTCTGTAGAGCCAATTTTTGATTCAATAAATATTACATCTGTCTTGAAACCAGTTGAGAGTTCAACCACAATATCAAGTCTACTGTCTTCAGTATGGCTTGCTAGTGCTTGATGTTCTTGTTGAGTGGAAATTTTGATGTTTGAATAATTATTATCACTAATAATTGAGTGATGTTTTAGCCAATCAATTAAAATCTCATTATTCAGTGATAAAAAATAAACTACTATCTCAGTAAAAAAATCTTCAAGTGGTTTGGTGCCTGAATGTAGATTGAGCAAATTTCTAAATAAAGACATTTGAAATAAAAATAATAGAAGTAATATTGTAAATTTTATAAATAAAAAATCAGTATTTGAGGTGCGTTATGCTCCAGCTAACACACCTTAAGATTATTTAGATTGCAACAGTTTTAACTCAGGCGATCGCGTATTGACAAGAGAGGCGAAAATACCAACGACAAATAAAGGGTAGGAGTTTTACCCTTTAAGAAGAAATGTATATATTTAAAAAGAAGCTTGGATTTAAGTTAAATGATTTTTTAACAGAGATGCGATGATGCGATCGCATTTGTATGAGCTTTCCTATATTGCTTTTTATCAATGCGTACTACACAGTAGGTGCGCTACTATAATCAACCAGGAAATACCTTAGATAATTGCAATACTAAATCTGTAAAATTCGGTAGATTAACTGACTCATTAGATAGAAAAATTAGCTTGCGCCGATAACCAAATTTACCTTGTGAAGCTTGATAAGGCTCGCTATAGCACTCTAGATAATTATCTACTAAATTAAATATCCAATAATCAGAAATACCTGCTTCTGCATAAAGGGGTAGCTTTTCTTGTTGGTCATATTTTAAAGAAGAATCAGCAATCTCAATTAAAAGTAAAATATCAGATGGGCTGGGATGATTTGCTAAATAGTCATCATCTCGGTTTTTGGCAATTACTCTATCTGGTTCAGGCTCACTGTAATTTGACAACGTAATTGGTTGTTGTCCTCGCAGGGTTGCGCGATCGCCAACTAGCTTGTATAGTTCTCTCTCTAAGCGTGTTTCACAAACAGAATGCGGTGTACCTTTTGCTGCCATCTGGATTATTTCACCCTTGATTAGCTCAACTCGGTCATCTTCCCTAAAGAAGCCGAGTTCTGCTAGGCGGTGATATTCAGCTATGGTAAAGCGTTTAGCAGTGCTGAGGCTCATAACAAATATGGAAATGCAGAGTTATTTGCATCTTACACTTTTACACGGAAAATAGGCGGACTGGGAGCCTACCCTTTCCACCTGTAGAATTTAATTACCAAATTATGTTTGCTTGCTTAAGTTAAGTGATTTTCTAACAGAGATGCGATCGCCTCTGGATGAACTTTTTTGTATTGTTTTTTACCAATGCGTACTACGCAGTTAGGTGCGCTGCTGCAACGTTTTTGGCAACCTGTATGTTCAATTGTCACTTTGTCGAGCAAACCGCGATCGCACAAAGTTTTTTCTAATTCTGATACTAAACCTTTGCCACCCCGTTTGATGCAACCGGATTTTTGACAAACCATGATTTTGGCTTTGGTTTGAAGTGGCAGATTTTCTATTGGGCAATTACCAGTTGGTTTTACCCGAAAAGCTTTGAATTTTATTTTACCAGTGTGCGGGTTTAATTGGCTGATGCCATCAACACGAATTTGTTCTCCAGGTACTAACGATAAACCTAAAGAACCGCGTAATTCTTTAGGAACTTTTACTTGCAAATTCCCGGCAGGAATTGACAAGCGCAAGTATTTAAATTTCCCTTCATCACCAACAAAACCCAGGAATTTTCCCTCAAGGTTCAATTCCGATAATGTCCGATATTTTTCACCCATGTTCAGCAACTCACAATTCAAAATTAAACTTAGTTCAACCTGAATACTAAACGGGTGCTATCATGCCCAAAAGAATGTTTATTTCATGACCTTAAAATTAACAATAATTAAAACTTTTGGCGTTGCCGTATTAGTCTAAATTATGTAAATTTAAATGTACATGATATCTTCTTAGTACAACAAGGCAAAAGTAAAAAGTAAAAAGAAAGAATACTTATACTTCAAGCTTTTTACCCTTTTTAGATGGTAGGTTTATTTACGCCGTGCTGTACTAGCTAAATTACTATAGCATTCCCTAATTCTTGGTTTATTATCAACGCAAAATGACAAATGACAAACCAATAATTGGTCGGACATGATACAAGTAAGTCGGTGGAAATAAACCAAATTATGTTAGGAAACGTAAATAGGCTTGAAATCCTTACTAATGACAAATGACAAAGGACAAATGACAGCCCCAGCCAGTTATCTTTAATTGCACCGCCCTACTTAAGAGATAGATGCTTCCCCAATTCCTATCTCCCCCAATATCATCTTAGGCGAGCCGTCTGGCTTCTACTGTTTGGGGTAAACTTTTTTGATCTGGCAATTCACGAAATTCTAATTCCCAGCCATTAGCTAAAGTCAGAATTTTCCCCTCTGCGCTGTCTGTTTGTTTGACTACTTCTTCTTCTAAATCTTTTTTAGCGACGTAGGCAACCAAATGACCAGCATCATTCATCCGTAGCATTACTTTCATTAATTTCCTCAACCAATTCTAGTTCTTTTTTGCGACAACCAATGACGAACCCTGTATCTAAGAAATGCACGGCATAGATATAAGATCTCTGCAAATATGTGCCTATACTGGCAACATAGCCAACTTCTCCCTTTTTGGCTAAAACTACCCCAATGTCTTGACCGGGAAATGTGCCATCGTTTTTAATCAGCTTACGCAATCGTACTTTTTGGCCCATTTCAAAAGCGGGTGGTGAGTCAAGTTCCATTTCATCGGGTCGCATGAGAATACCTCTGTTCTCTGGCTAAATTCAACAGTTCTTCTGTAGTCAAGCTACGTTTTTTCTGGGTAGATTGCTGGCGTACTGCATCTAAAATAGTTTGGGTTTCTTGTGAGTTGAGAAAGATACCGTGCTGTTCTAGAACGCTAGATACTAAGTGCCGACCAGAATGTTTACCAACTACTAAACGACGTTCCCAACCTACTTCTTCAGGTGCAAATGGTTCGTAGGTAACGGGGTTTTGCAACACGCCGTGAGCATGGATTCCAGATTCGTGAGCGAAGGTATTTTCGCCGACAATTGCTTTCCAAGGCGGAACACTGCTACCTGATGCAGATGCAACTAATTGAGATAGTTCTAGTAATTTGGGAGTCTTAATACCTAAATCATGCCCGTAAATACGTTTGACGGCCATGACAACTTCTTCTAAAGCCGCATTTCCAGCTCGTTCACCCAAGCCGTTGACTGTGGTATTGACTGATGATGCTCCGGCTTTAATACCAGCAAGCGCATTGGCAGTCGCCAAGCCAAAATCATTGTGAGTGTGGATTTCTAGGGGAATCATCAAAGCTGAAGCTAGCCGCTTAACTTTATTGTAGGTAGTAAAAGGGTCAAGAACTCCGACAGTATCGCAAAAGCGAAACCGCGATGCACCCCATTCTTGAGCATAAAGCGCTACGTCTAAGAGGAAGTTTTCATCAGCTCTTGAAGAATCTTCTCCCCCGACTGCTACCCAAAGACCATTATCAACAGCAAAGCTGACACAATCTTTGAGCTTTTGCAGACTTACCCGCCACTGTCCATGAAATTTAGCAGCGATTTGAATACCAGAAACGGGAATGGCGATATGTACCCGCTGTAAACCACAAACAATAGAAGCCTTAATATCTGACATCACAGCGCGGTTCCAGCCGAGTAATTTGGCTTGTAAACCTAAGTTAGAAATAGCTGAAATTGCGCGTGTTTCTTCCTCACCCATCGCCGGAATACCGACTTCTAATTCGGGAACACCGATGGTATCAAGAAACTTAGCGATCGCAACTTTCTCTTCTAAGTTAAAAGCAACACCTGCTGCTTGTTCGCCATCACGTAATGTAGTGTCATTTATTTGGAGTTGATTCATCTCAAACATTTTCAATCATCTCACTATGGGAATTATTCTTAATATTGTTTCTTGATTGCCAGCCTGGTTCTCTGCAATCGCTACTAATGGTAAATGCCAATAAAATTTCTGATGTATGAACGGTAAATGCTGAAGAATCTTATAAGACACGATTCATGAGTCTTCATTATGCGGCCTTCCCCCCAACATATCTGTATGACAGAAAACCAAATTTTAGTATCATTTACAAATTGTTTTTCCCGTTGAAAATCGGTAGCTTGCAGAGTAGCAATAGCTGTGATTTTTCTGAGTGGATGATGGTTAGAGATGGGGGACAAGGAAGAAATAACTAATGACCAATGACTAATGACCAATGACAATTAAATTTGATCATCTAGCCAATCAAAAATTCGCTCAAGCTGTTCTAAATTTACTAAACCATATTGCCATAAGAGCATTGGTAACGGGCCATTATCCATTTCGCGGTGTCGTAGCGCGACAGAAATATCCGCAGTGGAAAGTTCAAGTTCATGACGCAAAAAATTGAGGAATTTTATATCGTTGTTACGGATGGCCATAATTGGACTGTTAACTTCAAGATGGCGGTAATACTTAAAAATGTGAAATTCCTAGCTTTACTTGGTGATTTCACATTTTTAATTGCCAAGATATATCAAGAAAATTTCAGATTTAGTAGCTGGGAGTAAACCGCAAGTGAGGCGTTACTCCTTCAGTCTGCATTAAAATTTCCTAATGAACAGTAACTTCTACTTCCAAATCTCTAGCAATCTTATTTGATTTGTGAGATTTTGACTATAGGCTGTCATTTGTTCCAAATCATCTGTCGTTTCTCACAAATGATTTGAAACTACTATATGAGACAATTATGCATATTTGCAAAACTTCTCAATAATCTTGGCATTATTTAATTTTCAATTTTGGATTGATTGTTAAGGTCAATCCCTTGCGGCTGGGAATTAGTGATTTGATGGAACCGCAAACATTGCGATGTCTACGAAAGGCTATGCCTACGCACCAACTCCTCAAAACTCAGCACTCACAACTCAGCACTATCATGCCAGCAATGCTCTAACCAGTCCACTAATTCTTGGCGAGAAGCGAGAAATTGCATCAAAGTGCTATGAATTAGCATTGCTTCTTGCAGAGTATTCACTTGCACCCTTAGAGAACCATTAGCAAGACAGGAACTCTCAATCATTAACTCTTGCAAGCGGTGATGGATCAGCCAGCGATCGCTCAAGGGAATTTGCAAAACGCGATCGCCTAACAAGTTATATCTACTAGATGGCAACATAAGCAATAGTCATTTGTCATTGGTCATTCTTACAAAGTTCTGTTCGGAGGAAACCTCCGCTCAGACTTTGCGCTTTGTCATTGGTCATTTGTCATTTGTGATTGACTGTTGGGTACAGAGGCGATTAATCGCGTCTCTCCGACTTTTGACTCTTGCAGTTGTTGTTCTAGTTGCTCGATGCGAGAAAGCAAAGAGCGCATGACGCTGGCTTCAACATCGGGTAGTTTACCATGTTCTAACGGTTCGCCTTGCTTGCGAGAAATAATTCTCCCAGGAATGCCAACCACAGTGGAATCTGCGGGGACATCGCGCAATACAACTGAACCAGCGCCAACTCGGACGCGATCGCCAATTTGAATATTACCTAAAACTTTTGCACCTGCACCGACGACAACGTTATCGCCTACAGTAGGGTGGCGCTTACCGCTTTCTTTACCAGTACCGCCAAGGGTAACACCTTGATAAATTAGCGTATAGTCGCCTACTATAGCAGTCTCGCCAATGACGACACCCATACCGTGGTCGATAAACACACCCTTACCAATTTCTGCACCAGGATGAATTTCAATACCCGTTAAGAATCTTCCCAGATGGGAAATCAACCGGGGAATGAAAATTACTTGACGACGGTGTAACCAGTGAGCAAGACGATGTAAACAGATGGCGTGCAATCCAGGGTAGCAGAAGACTACCTCTAGCCAATTACGCGCTGCGGGATCGCGCTCAAAAATAATGCAAAAATCACTCAACAATGGCTCAAGAAAATTGCCAGAGAGTAGATTTTTCAGCAAAGAGGTATTTGCAGAATCCGTTTTGATAGCAGTCTTGGGATTTCTGATATTATTTAATGTCTGTTGCATCGGTACTGTCTGGTTCAAAGAGCCTTGTGCTATTTTTCTGCTTATATCAGGTTACGATCAAGGGGACAGTTTAGCCGATGTCTATTGAAATTATTGGATTGATTAATGTTGTACTCACACCCTATAATTCCCATTGCAACTATATTTCAAATTTATCTTGGGGTAGGGGTACTTGCTTTTTATATTGGGGGTACTAGTATTTATTATATAGGGGGTTAAGAATTTCTGTACTCACCACAAACCCCTTTAGCTGCAACAGTTTGCAACCCTTTAAATAACTTAATTTGCAATATATTAAGCTGTACTCAGATGTTCTAAAAGATGAGGTAAAGGCGGCGACAGATATGATATCTGTATATCCAGTTACGTTTCTTATTTTATTATTTTGCTAGATAAAAAGCCTAATTTCTTAATTTTCTTTTAGTATTTGTTGTCTGTAAATCTATATACTTTTCTAATTAATTCCTATTTGAATGCAAGACACATTAAGGGCACGGCACTGAAAGATTATCGGTGAAATAGAGATATTATTGATGCCGTGCCCCTACTGTATTTTATTAAACTTCAGCAACGCTATGATGATGGTTCGTCACAAAAAATCATACTATTTGAATATTTGAAAAGCGATCGCATTTATCGCCACAATAAACTCACGCTTTGATTGCATAAAGAGGTTCCGAGCCTCATTAACGAACTTCTGAGCCTCATTAACGAACTTCCGAGCCTCATTAACAAACTTCTGAGCCTTATTCACGAACTTCCGAGCCTCATTAACGAACTTCTGAGCCTCATTAATGAACTTCTGAGCCTTATTAATGAACTTCCGAGCCTCATTAATGAACTTCTGAGCCTCATTCACGAACTTCTGAGCCAAGAGTGGTTACTTCCGTTGCTTTTAGCCCAGATGGCAAAACCCTTGTCAGTGGTAGTGAAGACAAAACCATCAAAATTTGGCGGCTAAAGTAGTCAGTGCTGAGTTCGCTGTTTTGAGTATTTAGCTAGACACAGAAAAAGTAACCTAAACTATCTGGGTAACTTTTTATTTATCGTCGCTATTTTCCGCGTCAATTCTCTGTTTAATCGCTTCCTCTGCTATGCGAATATTTTCCTCTAGTTGTATTCCATCTGCTGTAGCAAGCGGAGGCATAGTTTTCCATTTCAGACTAGGATGATAAAACAGCACACGCATAGCTTCCACATCATCGCGGTGTTCTAATACATATTTTCTCAACTCAGGTACACTCATCTGTTCAAAGTTCGGTTTCATCTACAAACCTCCAAGGTTCATGAGAGGGTACGATAATTTGTATATCCTCACCTGCCAAAATATAGACATCTCCAGTTTTGTCATCAAATCTGAACAACCGGATGTCACGATAGCAGTTAGACAACATCTGACAAACTATTAAACAAGTTATAGCTTGCTGTGCATTGGGATATATAGTGTTTTCCTCAATTTTGACATAAATAATATTAAGCCTTACAGGGTTAAAAAATCTCGGTTAGCCCAAATTGCGACTTCCAGTGGTAGTGATGACAAGACTATCAAAATTTGGCGACTAAAGTAGTGTTAACGGTAGCTCGGCGTTTAGCCCGTGCTGAGTTAGGAGTTTTGAGTATCTAGCTAGATACAGAAAAATTCACCTAAACTAAAATCAAGATGGTTTGCTCCTGAATTTGGGAAAAATTATGGTTAATACCTATGATGATATCTTCGATGCTGCATTATCTTTACCTCCAGGGTTAAGAGCAATGCTGGCTGAACATTTATTTAAAAGTCTGGATGCTGACAATCAAGCAGAAATAGATACTATTTGGGCAGAAGAAGCAGAGCAAAGATTTCAAGCTGTTGAACATGGCGAAGTTAATTTAATTCCTGGTGAACAGGTATTGCGAGAGTTGCGTTCTAGTAATAAGTAATGGCATTTAATTTTCATCAAATTGAATTAAAATTAAAGAGGATAAAAGCTATCTTCACCTAAATCATGACTGACCAAGAACTCAAGCAACTGATTGAAAGTAATGCCAGAACTGCTCAAGCAATGCTGGATTCTATGGTAGAAGCAAGGCTAGAACGGGAAGAATTACGCCAGGGTATACAAGAACTCCGGTCAGGGTTTGCACGACTAGAAGATATTGTTGCTAGGTTAACTACTGTTCAAGAAGGTATTACGAACCTGTTGGCATCCCTAGACAATGACCGTCCTACCATTTTGAGAAAGCTGAATACAATTGAGAATAAAGTTGATAGTTTGCTAGAAAAAAGTGAAGACAGTAACCTATAAAATAAAAATAACTTGCTATTAAATCTGAAAACCAATATAGTATGAGCTTTAGCTGTGCAAAAGTTATCTGCGATCGCAAATTGGTACAAACTTAAGTTTATTATTCTTTCTCTACAATCCCAATCCTATAGCCTAAAGCATCTAAAAACTCAATTAAAGCCAAAATTTCCTGACCACCAGTTTCTACAAGCATCTTATCCAACTTTTCAAAATGCTGTTGTCCAACCTCGGAAAAATCACCTAATTGTTTTCTGGCTTCTACAACTTCTTCTAGTGTCAATCGCAATAAATTTGCATCATATCCTTCTTCATCCAATTCCAACATGACGCTAATGTAGCCAGCAGCACGTTTTGGGTTTTTCAAAGATTCAATTAAATATTCTCGATAATTCCTACTTCTTTGGGTTTTGACTTCGCTCATAATCTTTCCAATATTCCTTTGCTTTCTCAATATCTTCGTCCTGAGTGTTTTTTATGCCACCACACAAAAGGAGTATAATTAAGTTTCCATCTTGTCCAAAATATACGCGATAACCTGGTCCGTATTGAATTCTTAGCTCAAAAACACCCTCACCAACTGATTTATAATCTCCTAAATTTCCGGACTGTACTCTTGTAAGTCTTTTCTCTATTTTATCTATTGCCCTATTATCTCGCAAAGAATCAAGCCAGTTAGCAAAAGGTTCTTTTCCTTGTTCTGTTATATAGTTTTTAATTTCCCGTGGCTGCGCTTCCATACCTGAGTTTGGTATATTCTGTACCCATTTCGATAATTTTACGATGAATCCTGGTGATTATTCTCTTGCTGGACTCTTTGAGCGATCGCTTCTTGGGCTATACGAATATTTTCCTCTAGTTGTATTCCATCTGCTGTAGCAAGCGGAGGCATAGTTTTCCATTTCAGACTAGGATGATAAAACAGCACACGCATAGCTTCCACATCATCGCGGTGTTCTAATACATATTTTCTCAACTCAGGTACACTCATCTGTTCAAAGTTCGGTTTCATCTACAAACCTCCAAGGTTCATGAGAGGGTACGATAATTTGTATATCCTCACCTGCCAAAATATAGATATCTCCAGTTTTCTCATCAAACCTGAACAACCGGATATCACGATAGCAGTTAGACAACATCTGACAAACTATTAAACAAGTTATCGCTTGCTGTGCATTGGGATATATAGTGTTTTCCTCAATTGTGACATAAATAATATTAAAGGATAACGTAATGGTACAATCACTCTAGTCAAAAATCTGCTACAACCTCTGCGTGAAAACCGACAGCATATTTTATCGCCTATTTCAAGAATTCCCCAGCATCTTTTTTGAACTAATTGACAATGTTTTAATCTCGTGTTTCTGCAAAAGGATTTAAAACCACAATCTCTATCCCATCAAAATCTTTTTCATTACGAGTAACTAAAGTATAGTTGTAATATTTCGTTGTAGCAGCAATAAGGGAATCTAAAGGAGGCAACTTTCCCCGCATTTCTCACAAATGAGGAAAAAATACTGGGATTAGCTAGATTTAGGATAATTTAATTAATACATCATCAAAATACGTCCAGAGTGTGGGTAACTCAAAGTAAAAACCGAAACAATTAAAGTTATATTAAATACGCTAAAATCAAAGAATACTGAAACAACAATTTTTTACTAATAAAAATTGACAAGCCAATTCATCAGGTTAAATCAAGTAAAATAACCTCAAAAATCAGCTATTAAAAATCTGAAACAGCTAGGATTTATGAATGAAATTAGGTCATTATTAACCAGGAGAAGTCAGTTGAGATAAACGCTTATAAACCGTTGCGAAAATCTCCTTATAAGGACAAGCACTACTAATTGAGATTAAAACTCGTCGTTTACTAATAGTAATAACTGTCCCTAACTTCAATAGTTTTGCGCGGATAGTCTCAACAGTTGCATTTTTAAATTCCGTTTTTGCTAAACATTGCTCTCGCAGGGCATTCATTAAAATGTAAGCAATCGATGCAAACCACAAACGTAATTGATTTCCTTCAAATGTGTGGGTACTAGTTCTATCACTGTGCAATCCTAACTTTTGTTCTTTTAGACAATTCTCCATATTACCCCGTGGACAATAGTTTTGAGTATAAAGTCGTCCTGGTGGAATTTTATTAATAGGGAGCGAAGTCACCACAAAACGAGTATCCACTTCTTCATAGCTGTACTCAACTTTGGCGACAACACGACGATTACGGCTCCAACTGTCTAGAGTTTGGTAATCAACAGAGCAATACCAAACTGAGTTATCAACAAATACTGCTGCGTCGTTCTTTAAATCTGGTGATGGCGCAAATAAGGTTTCAAAAAACTCGACTATATGTTGAATTTTTCCTGAGTATTCTTGAGATGCGCGATACTGAATTGACTTAGTTGCTTGGAGTAGCCGATTATTCGGAGCGAGTCCAAATACATAATCAATTTCAGTTTGAGATTCACACCAACTCATTATATCTTCTCTCGAATAAGCGCTGTCTCCGCGAATAAGGATTTTCACATCTTTCCATCGTGAGCGGATTATTTTTATTACTCTTTGTAATTGTTCTAATCCTCCTTCCGCCGGGTCAACATTAGACGCACGAAGTTTTGCTGCTAGTAAATGTTTACCGCAGAAAATATAAAGTGGCGCATAACAATACCCTCGATAATAAGGATTAAAAAATGTTTCTTCTTGATTACCATGAACTAAATCATCCGTAACATCTAAATCCAAAATTATTTGTCGTGGTGGCTTTCTGTAAGATTCTAGAAAAAGTTCAACTAAGAGTGTTTCTATTGCTGACGCATCATGTTCAATACGGTGATATCGACTATCCACCCTTGACGATACGTTTTCTGGGCAATGCTCGCTCCGATTTAAGGTACTTTTTCCAGCCAAAGTAATTGATTCTTGTTCTGAATTAATCACTTTTCCAACTGCAAATGCAAATATTGCATCGTGACGTAAAGTTTCATGGTCATTTATATCTTCATAGCCCATGATTAAGCCATATATTCGTTGTGCAATTAAACTATTGACTGGATGCAGAATCTTATTTGGCTCTCGGTAATCTTTGAAACAGGCTGTTAGCCGTGATGTTATTCCTCTTTTTCTGTCCAGTTCCGCAATTAATGTTAATCCTGCATCAGATGTTACAGGTTTACCCTTAAAATTAACTACAACTGGACATGACTTTACTTGTTCAAATATGAACTGTTCTGGGATACAATCGTTTTTATTTGGGGTCATACTTCAAACTGCTGGAATTGTTGTGCAATATGCATTTTGGCAGTTTTTGACCCCTGTTTCCCACCTTTCCAAGGGGGGATTAAGGGGGGTGAAAATTCGATTAAAATCACAGCCGACCACTTTTCAAACAACCTCTAAGGAAGAGTAATTCAGGAATTGAATAATCACAACATAAATTTAATCAAGATTATCTGGAACTATGCCGAGAGATCATCGTAATAGATAATCAGTAAAATTTACCAACAACACACAGGACTATTTATCCTGATGATTATTCTCTTGCTTGATTCTTTGAGCGATCGCTTCTTCAATTATCCGAATATTATCTTCTATAGGTTGACCATCTTCAGTAAACATCGACGGATATATAATTGCTTCTGAGTCGGGAGTACGCCGACTAAATAGAATTTCTAACGCTTCTATATCTTCCTGATGAGCAAGCACATACGCTCTTAATTCTTTCGTGGACATTTGAGCAAAATTAGGTTTCATTGACAAATCTCCAAGTTCCATCACGAAATACAAGGATTTGCAGTTCATCACCTGCTAAAATAAACACATTGCCAGTTGTGTCACTAAAACGGAATAGCCGAATCTCCCGGTAGAAATTGGACAGGTACTGGCAAATAATCACACACATAAGTGCTTGCCGGGTTGTAGGATATATATTGTTTTGCTCAATTGTGACATAAATAATATAAGCCTTACAGTGTTACAACATCCAGAGTGAAAACCGACAGCATCTTTTACCGCCTATTTCAAGAACTCCCCAGCATCTTCTTTGAACTAATTGGCAACCCTCTCGAAACTGCCAACACCTATCAATTTGCATCTGTTGAAATCAAACAAACAGCTTTTAGAATTGATGGTGTATTTCTCCCCATCCAAGATGAAGAAAGCCCGATTTATTTTGTTGAAGTTCAATTTCAACCAGATTCAGAGATTTACTTGCGCCTAGTATCGGAAGTGGCTTTATACTTACGCCAAAATAAACCTAAAAATCCTTGGCGAGGAGTGGTGATTTATCCTAGCAGAGATATAGATATCGGGGATAAGGAACATTTCTTAGAATTATTCCAAAGCCAGCGTATCAGTCTAATTTACTTAGATGAATTAGGTGAAACTGCGTCACTGCCGCTAAGTATTGCTACACTCAAATTAGTAATTGCAGACGAAGATACAGCAATTAACACAGCCAGGGAATTAATCAACCGCACCCAGCAAGCGGTAAATTTACAACTCCCACAAAAACAATTACTAGAATTGATTGAGACAATCTTAGTTTATAAGTATCCGCTCAGAAAATCGGGGTAAAGAGTAAAAGTAGACTCTGCATCGTAGA
>JAVRCF010000079.1:0-40130 GCA_034530935.1 Aulosira sp. DedQUE10
GTTCCGTGGCAGGGCTGCGCCCTGCACACTATTTGTGCCAGTTGCGTAAGTCCTGAAAGGAAAGAGTCAGGAGTTAATCACCACTGCCGAAAATGATGATGATGATTAACATTTAGTTACAGGTTGAAAATTGAATTATGCAAAAATTTTTATTTTTGACTCATTCAAGAGAAATCTTTCGGCACTGACATCTAAGTTTCACTGCTTTGCCAGGGTGAAGTTGGTAATTGATTGATTGCTCGCACAATACAGCTCTCTAGATAAATGGGAACTTGTCCACAATTAGGACATTGGGCTCTATTATCCGGTTTGCTGTCGGTTTTACCTTTGGGACGAGGTTTTGAGTTTTGTGGTGTCATAAAAACCACTTCAATAGACAGCGGCGCAAAGCATTTCTGACATTCGCAAATTAATAGCTGCTCTGTGGCGCTTGTTTGGAAGATTTTGAGATGTTGAGCAGGAAAGAACTGTTCTGGTTCTTCAGACTGTTGCTGTTCATCAAAATTCTCAGAAAAAGGTTTGGTCATGATTACTTGAATAATTGGTTGCCAGTAGCTAGTGGTAGTGACCTGCAATGCTAACTCTCTATATATGATTTTGACGTGAAATTATTGAATATAGGTTAGCGGCATTGTCGTAAAATCATAAATTTATCAGCTTTTTTGTCAAGTTGCAGCAGCGATGCCTGCGGCAGGCTACGCCAACGCATTTGTTATGATATCTTTGCGATCGCGTATTTCTCTATTAAACATTTCGGCGATTCACTTCTCGCAAAAATGGGATAGGCAATTTGCCCATCCCATCACAAACCTAAGTTATGATTGCAACCCTAAAATTTTAGGTTAGCTCTAGGTTCCAGTAGTCCAAGAATTGGTGTACTCAATTTGGTCTGCTGTCAGGGTATCGATATGAATTCCCAAAGCCTCTAATTTCAGGCGGGCAATTTCTTCATCCACTTCTCTTGGAACTGAGTGTAAACCAGGTTCGAGTTTACCTTTGTTCTTCACTAGGTATTCAACAGCCAAAGCCTGGTTCGCAAAGCTCATATCCATAACGGCGCTGGGATGTCCTTCCGCAGCCGCTAGGTTAATCAAGCGTCCTTCGCCCAAAACAATCACTGATTTACCACTAGGTAATTTATACTCTTCAGTGAAGGGACGTACTTGCTTAACTTCTTTAGCTTGAGTAGCCAAGTATTTCAGGTCAAGTTCAATATCAAAGTGACCAGAATTACAAACGATCGCGCCGTCTTTCATTACGTCGAAATGTTCGGCACGAATTACGTGCTTGTTACCTGTGACTGTAATAAACAAGTCACCTTGGGTAGCCGCTTCTGCCATTGGGAGAACGCGGAAACCATCCATTACGGCTTCAATTGCCTTGATGGGGTCGATTTCGGTAACAATGACATTCGCACCCAAACCACGGGCGCGGAGTGCTGTACCTTTACCGCACCAGCCATAACCGACAACGACTATGCTTTTACCAGCCAGCAGGATATTTGTCGCGCGGATAATCCCATCTAAGGTGGATTGTCCTGTACCGTAGCGGTTATCAAAGAAATGCTTGGTATCAGCATCGTTGACATTGACTGCGGGGAAGGTGAGAACGCCATCTCTGAACATGGCGCGTAGCCGCACAATTCCCGTTGTAGTTTCTTCAGTGGTGCCAATTAAATCAGCAATTTGATGTTGACGTTGCTGAATGAGAGTGGCAACCACATCACTACCATCATCAATAATGATGTTGGGGCGGTGATCGAGCGCTATTTGGACGTGGCGGTTATAGGTTTCGTTATCTTCGCCTTTTTGGGCAAAAACGGGAATTTCATGATCGACAACGAGGCTAGCAGCTACGTCATCTTGAGTCGAGAGGGGATTGCTAGCAATTAAAACTGCATCGGCACCACCAGCTTTGAGCGCGATCGCTAGATGTGCTGTTTCTGTGGTAACGTGGGCACAAGCTACCAGTCGCAGACCCGCAAAGGGTTTTTCTTGGGCAAAGCGATCGCGGATTTGCCGTAAAACAGGCATCTCGCGTCCAGCCCATTCAATGCGCTGTCTTCCCAAGGGAGCTAGGGCGAGGTCTTTAACCTCGTGCTTTAATCGGGGAGAAGTTGCGGTCATCAAAAATATCCTCTAAAAAGTCAAAAAAGGTACGCATTCTCTTACGTACTGTACTAGATTATTCCACGACTTGCCATTTTTGGCTGTAATCTCCAAACACTAGTCAATGGATCTTTGAACTAGCTTGACGTTTGATTAAGGGAATGTCAATAAGAAGGGAATGGGTACTGCGGGACAGGGAGCGCTACCGCTCTAAGCGCAGCCATGCCCGCAGGGCTTTACAGAACTCAGCACTTTCAAGTCAGAGGGCAGGAGGCAGTCCCAATGAAAAAATTTCATAGCCAAGCATGAAAGTCTCAATGGGATTTTTACTCAGCACTCAGCACTCAGCACTTTCAAGCTAGGAGGAAGAACAATTTTTATCTTTAATTCTCTAGCTGTATTAAGTGTAGGGTTTGAAAATTTCATCTCAAACTGTAGATCAGAGTGAAATTATCAGATGGCATATCGACCTTTTCTTTTAAAGCCAAACCATAATTCTGTGCTGCCTTAGTAATGTCTACAATGTCTTTTAGCCCCCATTCTGGAACTTTATAGGAGAGAAGAGTAGTATCGAATTCTTCATTTGAGGGTGTTGTATAGCTACCATCAACTTTAAATGGCCCGTAGATCAAAAGGGAGCCGCCCTCGCTAAGATAATTTACCGCGCAACGCATCATGCCATCTGCAATAGATATTGGTGCAACCTGAAAGATATTAATACAGAAAATAGTGTCAAACTTTTTTTCCATCAAAGCTGACCAAGTTTGTGGTTGAGTTAGATCCAGCTTGATTGGTGGTTTAACATTTTTAACTTGAGTATTTTGGGTCAATTGTCTGATGTTGCCAAACACCTCTTCATCCATATCCGATGGCTGAAAACTCAAGTGCTGAAAATTGGGAGCAAAGTAGTGTATGTGCATACCACTACCAGAGGCAAATTCTAAAATATTACCCTCAGTTTTAGGAAATCTTTCTTTAAACAATTCAAGAATTGAATCGCGGTTGCGCTCGCCTGCCCAAGCAACATAGGAACTTAGGGGATGCGGATTGAGTGAAGGTTTTTCTGATGATGTCATTTGTTGCTTTTGGATTTTTTGTGTTGCTTTTATTTGGCAATTAAGTATGATACACACTACATTCTTAGGCAAAAGTAACCTCGTAATTCGAGCCGAAGCATCATCGATATTTCGGACATATCTATTGAGAATCTGCCGAATAGAAGGGAGAATTCATACCTGTACTAGCTTCTTTAGTTACATCACCATCAAAAAGCCTGACAGAGAGATTTCCATTGACTTGTCGTGCAAAAGGAATCAATAAGCTATTAATATAATTTTGTGCATTCTCTATAGAATCAAATTCATAAAACCCACCAACACTATCAGTATTTACACCACTCAACCAAGTTTTGGATTTCAAACCCGGAATTTTTTTCATTTCTACATTCACAGGAACCCAATCAATTTGGCTGAAGGGAATAGATACTTGATACTCGGCATATACAAATACTTTACTCATGGTTAATTTTGACCTTATTGTCAATATTTCCATAATTATTTTCTTATATATAGCAATCTTCAATCATTTGAAAACAACAAAATTCACATATGAATATGCACATACAGCAGATTGCAAGTTGCTGAGGTACAGATAATTGTAAGGGCACGGCAGTGCCGTGCCCCTACCCGCGTACCTCATTTACCTGAAATACGCTGTATGTAGTTTATAGCTATCCTGTTGGCTCAGAAGAGGTAGTAAAAAATCTAGATATAATAACAGCCTTGAAGATGCAACGGATAGACCTGACTTTAGTAGATAGCGAGAATGATCGCTCTACAATCGTAAAATTAGAGATAGGTGGTAGCGTATTTTTTTGATATTAGTGCAGGCAGTAAGCCTATGGCGAGGGGCGATTATCCCTCGTCTGCCACAAGGGGATGGAGTTTCCCGCCGAATTTCTGTCATGTGTATACAGAGTTCTTACTGGTTCATTTATCCTTTACACTTCAAATTTCTTTAATTTTTGATTTATCCTTGATCAGAGTAATATCAAAAATTCCTGTAGTTATTATCCACAGTAAACAAAGTATGATGTCATCTGCCTATAGATAGATAATCAAGAAAACTAAACGCATCTCACCAGAAAGGACAAATTTAACTTTAGATAGGTACATTTACTAAAATTTATTGTGGAGGATAGCTGGGCAGGTCTTCAATAGCAGATTTTACGCAAGGAGGTGTTGGAGTGCGCTTGAAATTTTTGGCGCTGATGAGTTCAATGGCGATCGCTGTTGTCTCAGTTCCCAAAGCTACAGCCCAAATTCCCTTTTTATTTAACTTGCCAACTCCTAGTAGTGTAAGTAAAGATTCAGACAATAGAATTGTGACTGGCTGGATCTATTTAGATGGTCGCAGGTTGTT
This sequence comes from Aulosira sp. DedQUE10, assembly GCA_034530935.1. GTDB lineage: Bacteria > Cyanobacteriota > Cyanobacteriia > Cyanobacteriales > Nostocaceae > Aulosira. The sequence continues at coordinate 4,530 of JAVRCF010000079.1, forward strand.
CCAGATAGCAGCAACCAGAATCAATTTTCCAGAGCGATCGCAAAACATTCAACAAAACTTGGATGAAATTAGCCAAAATTACCTGCGTTCATCTGCACAAACAGTCAATGTACAGGTGGAAAAAGTCAACGAAGTACCTGTAATTACGATCAACGGTCAATATCTGATGACCGTCACTTCCGAAGACGCGAGACTGCGTGAGGAAGATGCCACACTTTCAGCCAATCAAATAACAGACACATTACAAGAAGCCTTACAAAGGGCAAAGCAAGAGCGGAACACACAATTTTTAATCGACCAAGGTAAAATAGCCGCAGCGATCGCCCTGGCAATGATTGCTGCCAGTTGGGGAGTCTATGTTTGGCAGCGTCGGTCTCAACAAGATGTCATACATCCTATTCCCCCAACTTCTCAACAAACTCAACCGATTACAACTCAACCGATTACAACTCAACTAAATCAACAGCAACATCGGCATTTACACGAAGTTAAGAAACGCCTAGTTCAGCTAACTCAAGCCGGAATTTGGGGCGGTGGTACGTTTACAATCTTAGGTCTATTTCCCTACACACGAGTTCTTCAGTTAGGAATTCTCTCAGCTGCCCAAATTCCTCTGAGATTGGGGATTGTTGCACTGGGAACTTACGTAGTGATCCGGTTCAGCTATGCGCTGATTGACCGTTTTACCTCCACTCTCATCAGCAGTGGTGCTTTATTTGCCTCCGAAACTTCCGAACGTCTGCAACTACGAGTTTCTACGTTTTCGGGTGTAACTAAAAGTATTGCCACAATTACCTGTGTGGCGGTTGGGTTCTTCCTAGCATTAGTCGCCTTGGGGATAGATGTTGTTCCCTTATTAGCGGGTGCTAGTTTAGTTGGTGTTGCCGTTTCTCTAGCCTCGCAAAACCTGATCAAAGATGCGATTAACGGCTTTTTGATTATTTTAGAAGACCAATACGCTTTAGGCGATGTGATTAATGTCGGTAGCGTGGGAGGCTTAGTAGAAAATTTGAACTTGCGGATGACTCAAGTCCGCGATTCAGAAGGACGCTTAATCACCATTCCCAATAGTGAAATCAAAATCGTTGCCAATCTTTCTAGCCGTTGGTCAAGAGCCGATTTAACCATTCCCGTGGACTACCAAGCTGATGTTGACGAGGTTTTGAAGTTAATTAGCACTGTTGCTATGGATATGGATCAAGATCCATTATGGCAACATCAGATTGTAGAAACACCAAAAGTTTTAGGAATTGATAATTTTGGCGATCGCGGTTTAATTATCCGTGTGTGGATTAAAACACAGCCACTTAAACAATGGGACGTAGCACGAGAATATCGCCGCCGCCTCAAAGTCGCCTTCGACCAAGCCGGAATCACTATTCCTGTTCCCCAACAGGCAATATGGATCAATGATGTGCAATTGCAGCAACTTCAGGAAAATGGTAAAGCTAATTAATTAGGGCATGGGGCATGGGGCAAAAGTCAAGAGTCAAGAGTCAAAAGTCAAGAGTCAAGAGTCAAAAGTCAAGAGTGATTTGTCATTTATCCTCATCTCCCTTGTCCCCCTTGTCCCTAGTCCCCAGTCCCTAGTCTCTAGTCCCTTATAATCAAACTATGGAAAAACAACCGATACAAGTAATTGGAGGTGGGCTAGCTGGGACAGAAGCTGCTTGGCAAATTGCCCAGGCTGGAGTGCCTGTTATTCTTTATGAAATGCGCCCAAATCGCTTTAGCCCTGCCCACCATACAGAACACGTCGCAGAATTAGTTTGTAGTAATTCCTTTGGTGCAATGGCAAGCGATCGCGCTACGGGATTATTGCATGAAGAACTGAGGCAACTCAATTCGCTCGTCATAGCTAAGGCTGATGAACACTCTGTTCCGGCGGGTGGGGCGCTTGCGGTAGACAGAGGACAATTTAGTCAAGATTTGACCCAAACATTATCTCAACATCCTTTAATTGAATTTCGCCGGGGTGAAGTACCTGTTATTCCTGAAGGTATTGTGGTTTTGGCAACTGGCCCTTTAACTAGTCCAGATTTAGCAGAAGATATCCGCCGCTTAACGGGGATGGAATACCTCAGCTTTTTTGATGCTGCCAGCCCAATTGTTGTGGGAGAATCGATTAACCGCGATGTTGCTTTTATGGCTTCTCGCTATGACAAAGGCGAAGCTGCTTATCTCAACTGTCCCATGAATAAAGAGCAATATCTGCATTTTTGGGAAGAGATCCGCCAAGCTGAACAAACAGAATTGAAGGATTTTGAACGAGAAACAGCGAAATTTTTTGAAGCCTGTCTCCCCATCGAAGAACAAGCACTGCGGGGTGAAGATACGATGCGCTATGGCCCTCTCAAGCCAGTGGGGTTATCTGATAGCCGCACTGGAGAACGTCCTTATGCTGTTGTGCAGTTGCGACAAGAAGACAAAGCCGGTCAACTTTGGAACATGGTAGGCTTCCAAACAAATCTGCGTTGGGGTGAGCAAAAGCGCGTATTTAAGTTAATTCCTGGTTTAGAAAATGCCGAATTTGTCCGGTTGGGAGTCATGCACCGCAACACCTTTATCAATGCACCCCAACTCATGTATCCCACTCTGCAATTTAAACAGCGTCCCACCTTACTAGCAGCTGGACAATTAATTGGGACTGAAGGCTACACTGCGGCGGCGGCGGGTGGCTGCTTGGCGGGAATTAATGCTGCAAGACTGGCTTTGGGCAAAGAAACTTTAACCCTACCACCCACAACCATGATGGGCGCGCTGTTTGAGTTTATCAGTTCCGCATCACCCAAACACTTTCAACCAATGCCCCCCAACTTCGGAATTTTCCCAGAACTGGGTGTAAAAATCAAAAATAAACAAGAGCGTTACGGACGTTACCGCGATCGCTCTTTGGCTGATTTAGGGAATTGGAAAGAGCATCAGGTTTGAGTAGTGCTGAGTTCTGAGTTCTGAGTGGAATTCCATACTCATTGCTTGGCACTGTTTTGATTACAGCTTTGTAGCAGCTGCTTTTAGCAAAGAACTTGTATTGATCACCAAAGTTGTTTAGTTGATCACTTATCTAACTGTGAAACTGATTTGTCTGTCCGTCTGTTTTGCTGTGGAAGAGTTACTAAGCCATGTATACCTAGTCCTGTAATTACTCCTCCAAGCAATCCCCAAGTTCCATCAGCAAATACATTAATGCGATGTGCTAAAGTCCGATGATAGGCGTAATCTAACTGCCTATCACTAACTTTTCCTTCCTTTGCTAGCCTTTCTATGTTGATTTCAGCTTTTCCTAGTGCATTATAATCCAAAATAAACCAATAAAGCGATATTCCCACCACCGCTAAACCAGGAATAACTAAAGTAATTAGAAGAATTGTTTTGCGAATATTCATAATAAATGAATTTAATGTTGGATTATTGGTGTTTGTAGTTTGCTATTTTCTACCTCATATTCCTTACTATGCATTAATATGATTTACTAGATATTAATACGGCAATAATATTATTTTTAAATAAAAATATATTGTATTTATATTTGATTTCATGCATAGATATTGCATTTTATACTATCCAAAAATTAATTATTATTTAAATATGTAATTTTTATGTAAAAATTACATATTTAAATTTATACTAAATTTAATTAAATTGTGTTTTATTTGAGTCATAATAAATAAAATAGTTGCTATTATAACCATCTAATCATGATCCAAACTGCTCTGAACTTGAAAAATATAGAAAATCCAGTAAGCCCGGTATTTGCTAACCATGAAACTTTTCACCCTCGGTTTGGTTGGTTGAAAAAAGGATTCGATGCAGCCAAGAAAAATACCGGTATTTTCTTACAGGATGATGCTCCTGTACGTTTAGGTGTTGGTAAAAATATGGTACGTGCTATTCGTTATTGGTCTAGTGCATTCAAAATTCTTGATAAAAATAATTTACCAACAAGATTCGGGGAAAAACTTTTAGGAAATAATGGATGGGATGTTTATTTAGAAGATCCAGCAACATTATGGTTATTACATTGGAATTTGTTAAAACCTACTTGTGAAGCGGCTGCTTGGTATTATATATTTAATATTTTTCGAGATTTGGATTTTACAAAAGAAGATATTTTAGCGGGCTTGAAAGATTATATAAATAATTTTAATAAAACTATTGCTGAATCTTCTTTTATCAAAGATGTAAATTGTATTTTAAGAATGTATGCAACACAAGATTTAATGAGAGACAATAGCCCAGTCGAAGATTCTATTGATTGTCCTTTTAACGAACTGGGTTTAATCCGTCATTTTGGGAAAAATTATCAGTTTAAAATTGGCGCAAAAGCGAGTTTGCCTCCATCAGTTATAGTCGCTACTTGTTTAGAATATGCTAGTTGGGCAAGTCGGGGAGGACAGACTATTAATATTCCTAGTTTACTTTATGATGAAGGTAGTCCAGGGGTGGTCTTTAAACTGACGGAAAGTATTTTATGTGCAGCTATTGAGACAGTTGCTAAAGAATTTGATACGATAGTTCTTTCTGACACCGCCGGATTAATTCAGTTATCTTTCCCTGACAGCCCAGAGATATTAGCAGAAGAGATTTTAGATAAATATTATAAGTTTAAATAAGAATGAAGGAAATTATGACTAACAAAAAGCTATCCCATTATTTCAGTCTCCAGCGCCGCTATTCTCGTTCTATTAACCTAGAAAGAGATTTAGATAGTGTGGAAGCTTTAGAGGGTTATGTTCTGACTAAAAGAGCAATTGATTCTCTCTCACGTATCTTAAATAGTTTTAATTCTGATGAAGGAAATAGAGCTTGGACATTAACCAGTGTTTATGGTACTGGAAAATCTGCTTTTGCTCATTATTTAATTTCCTTATGTGCTAAATCTCAGAATAAAATGCACATTAAAGCTTTATCAATAGCTGAAGAAAAATTAGGTAAAGATAGTGATATTTATCAATTAATTCAAGACAAAATTAACTCGGTAGGATTAATGAGGGCTGTGGCTACGGGACAAAGAGAACCGATTAGTCATACCATTATCAGAGCTTTATTAACAGGTGTCGATACTTTTTGGACTACTACCCAAAAAAATAAAATCAATGTTGTTCGTCAGTTGGTAGATTTAGAAGCAGAAATTAATGATGGGGGAAAAATTGATAGTAAAGAGATTCCTAATTTGGTGTTAGAAGTTGCCAAGGAATCTCAAACTGGTATTTTCCTTGTTATTGATGAACTGGGTAAGAATTTAGAGTATGCTGCTTATGCTCAAGGTGCTGAGGATTTATATCTTTTACAACAATTAGCTGAATTACCAAAAGATAACAAAACTCCTATTTACATTTTAGGTATTTTACATCAAGCATTTGCACAATATACTCAAAGATTAGCAACTTATCAAAAAAACGAATGGGCGAAGATTCAAGGGCGATTCGAGGATATTGCTTTTACTGAATCATCTGGACAAATGATGAGTTTGATTGGAGAAGCGATTGATTCATCGGCAGCAGACAATATAAGCTGTGCTATTCGTAGTGACTCTGAGGAGTGGAGTAAATATTTAGAACCAATAATTGTAGATGAAGAAATAACCGATCAAGTTATAAAAAAAGTTTATCCGCTACATCCTTTATCTGCGTTTGCTTTACCAACTCTGTGTCAACGGTATGCTCAAAATGACCGTTCTTTATTCACATTTTTAACGAGTGGCGAGCCTTTATCATTTCGTAATTTTCTAGAAGAAGCAATAGTTAAAGATAATAACTTACCAAGTCTTAAGTTAGATCGAGTTTATGACTATTTTATTGAAGCTGCGGGAATGGGTTTAGCCTCTCGCCCTAATTTGCAAAGATGGGTAGAAGTTCAAGATTTAATTAATGATGCTAAACGCTTAGAAGAAGATAGTCTGAGGGTACTAAAAAGTATTGGAATTTTGAACCTCATTACAGTTACAGGTTCGATGAAGGCGACAAGAACTTTAGTATCTTTAGCAATGTGCGATCACCCCTCAGAAACTCAGATTAATTATTGGCAACAAATTATTGATAAACTACTAAAACAGAATCTAATTACTCATCGTCGTCAATTAGATGAATTGCGGATTTGGCAAGGTTCTGATTTTAATGTTGATAGTGAGTTAAATACATATATAGAACAAGAGCGATCGCCTTTAGTTAAGCTATTATCTCTCCAGCGTCCTTTAAGACCTTTAGTAGCACAACGTCACAGTTATCAGACAGGAACTTTACGTTATTTTGAACGGCATTATTTAGATAATTCCCAAGATTTGAGTCAATTACGTTGTAGTAGTGTGGATGCAGATGGTTTTGTGGGGTATTGGGTAGATGACGAAATGCCTAGTTCTGTTCCTTCCACAACTAGCGATGGTAAACCATTAATTATTTTGAGTGCAGCTAACTTAGATATTTTGCGAATTCGTACTCTAGAATTTGTGGCTTTAAATAATATCAAAAAAACAGCCAAAGAGTTACAAACTGATGGGGTAGCGAGAAAAGAGGTAAATTATCGTTTACAAGAAGCTGAAGAATTTTTAGATGAAACTCTCAATCAGTCATTTAGTATAGGTGTAAATCAGCAATGTTGGATTCAAGGAGAAGTCGAAAGACTCAATAACATTACTGGCTTTAATAGTAAGCTTTCTGATATTTGCGATCGCGTTTATCATCGCAGTGCAATTTTATGGAATGAATTAATTAATCGTCGAGATTTAACCTCTCAAGGGGTAAAGGCTAGACGAGAATTGATTCAGGCAATGTTAGAACATCAAAATGAAGAGAGATTAGCTTTAGAAGGTTATGGACCTGAAGTTAGTATGTATTATTCTCTGTTAGAAGAAACAGGGATTTATCGCCAAGAAGATGATTATTGGGATTTTTACCCTCCATCAGAAAGTTCGGGTTTGAATTCTCTGTGGGAAGCAGTTGAGAATTTTTGTTTAGCAGCAACAGAAACAAGCCAAACTTTTGATTTACTTTATCAACATTTAGCAGCACCTCCCTACGGTGTGAAACAAGGTGCAGTACCGGTGATTTTAGCGGCGGTACTGTTGTATCACGCTGATGATTTGGGACTTTATCAAGACGGTACATTTATTCCTGTATTAGGAACAGAACATTTTGAATTATTAGTTAAATATCCTGAACGGTTTGCAGTTAAGTATTTTGCAGTAGTCGGATTAAGAGCAGAAGTTTTCAAAGAATTAGAAGCGATTTTACGCAATCCTCAATTAAAAAAATTGGGTAAAGTCCGTAATGCCACTCTATTAACGGTAGTTACTCCTCTTTATCAATTTGTTAATAAACTGCCTAAATATACTCAACAAACCCGACGACTGGCAGATGAACCAAAAGCAATTTTAAAAGCATTAAAAACTACTGTTGAACCAGATGAGTTGTTGTTTAAAGCTTTACCAGCAGCTTGTAATTTACCCTCTATCGGCACTGAAGCCGAGGATGATGGTGTCACTGCGAAAACTTTACGCACTAAGTTAGTTCATGCGCTCAGAGAGATTCATACAGCTTACGATCGCTTATTGAGTGATTGTCAAAAACTGATTTATGAAGGCTTTGGGGTCAGAAGTAAGGAAACAAAACTCAGAGAAGATTTGCGGGTAAGGGCAAATTATTTAGCCGGAAAATGTATTGAATCTTCACTAAAACGCTTTATTCGAGCAGCATTGGATGAAACTGCAAGTGATTCTCAGTGGTTGGAAGCTTTGGTGATGATTGTTGCGGATAAACCTGCTGAATCATGGACAGATGATGATGCCACTGCATTTGAGATGAAATTAGCGGATTTGGTGCGACGGTTTAAGAATCTGGAAGCTTTGCAAAAGGAAGTAGCCGCTAAGGGAGAAGGTTTTGAAGCCCGACGGATTACAATGACTCGTCCAGATGGTCAAGAAATCAATCGAATGCTATGGGTGGATCATGGGAGAGAATCGCAGGTTGAGCAGATTGTTGACGAATTTTTGGCTAAATTACCTGACGATCAGCAGTTACGACAAGCGATTTTGGCAAAGTTGAGTGAACGAATTTTAAATGTTGATTTGCCAGAGACGGTTACTAAAATTGAAGAAAAGCAATCTGATGAAAATATCAAGGTGAAGAACTTCGGTTAAAAGAGGCATTATGATGGGGAAGGAGAACCTAGTACCAGTATTTATGAATCTTCTAGCCGTCACAAGTTTTAATAGGCTGTCTCTTCATGTTCTGGTTGAACAGGCTCAGTCGGGACTTTTTATCGCATCAGTCCCAGAGTTACTTAATTGTACAGCTGAAGCTGAAACCCGTTCAGATGCGATCGCAGCCGTACAGGAGCAAATTAAAGCTAGACTGGCAAATATTGAGGTGCTGACCCTAGAAGTGGCAAATAATCCCTGGACAGATTTTATTGGGATGTTTGAGGGAGATGAAGAGTTTGCGGATCTGGCTCAGGAACTGCGTACTGAGCGCGAGTTAGATATAAATAGTCCTGTATGAGCCTTTGGCTGTTAGATACAGATCATGTGTCGCTGTTATTAGAACGACATCCACAGGTGAGCCGTCGAGTTGCAGAGGTGGGAGCAGAGGTAGCGATTTCCATCGTGACGGTTCAGGAATTGTTTAATGGTTGGGTAGTACGAATCAACGATGCGCGGGAAGTTGAAGATGTTGTGCGACTATATGGCAAGTTAAACCGGACAGTTGCTTTATTCGGACGAGTGAGGGTATTAGATTTTGATGAAAAAGCAGGCCAAAGCTTTCAGCGATTGCTAAATGAAAATCCAACTTTATCAAAACAGCGATTGCAGAAGGATATGCAAATTTCAGCAATTGCCTTGAGCAATGATGCAGTTGTAGTGACGCGAAACTATCGGGATTTTTCTCAAGTACCTTCTTTAAAGATTGAGGATTGGTCACAACAAGATAAATGAAGTCTCTGTGTGTGCTATTTAAATAATAAAGAATTGGTGCGATCGCACCAACTCTCTACACATTTTATTTTCTAGACTTACTCTGTTACTTCAATTTACTGATGATTATTTATCCTTGTTGTTGGTTTAACCAAGCTTCTAAATCATCAACATTAGAAAAGTCTAGTAATGCTTCTCCTAGATTTTCTAATTGTTCAATCGATAATCCTTTAATTCGCTCGATTAATGATTCATTAATTTCCCCAATACGGCGATTAAGTTGACGTATAATTAAACGTTGTTCTCCTTCCTGCCTTCCTTCCTGTCTTCCCTCTTGTTTGGCTTGTTCCCTATCTCTTTGATAAAGTGGTTCTAATCGCATAACTAACTCCCTATCATCTGCTTCTAATTCTTGATTTACTCTCAAGTTTTCACGCAAGTTGTAAACTAATTCCAGGGTTGCTTTTTGGTATGGATGGTTTAATGGTAACGCTTGCAACTCGATAATCGCTTGCGACTGCACGCTTCCCCTACCCAAAAGCCTCAACCATAACGTTTCCGGTATCTGTGGTAATTGATGTATCGCTACAATTGCTGTCCGCAAGGCATCTGCGAGAAAATATACTCCTGATAACCAACCTTCTTTTTGCATAGTTCCAAAGCTAGACAATCTAGTTTCAGATACCGTTGGAGTAAGAACCCACAATTTGGGAATTTCTGAGTCCTGAAGTTTAGTTTTATTAGCTTTAGCTTCTCGGCGTAAAAGAGCTTTGACTTCTAATAATTTTAGAATACAGTCGCATATTTCATCAGTAGAAGCTGGATTGCGGAATGGTTCTATGAGTGCAGGATTTTCAGCAAATCTTCCTAGTAAACCCAGTATTTGTAAATTAGAGCTTTGCTGTTTGTCAGGAATGAAGAAAACATCTATTTCTTTAATCTCTCCTAAGACTTTTTCTGATGACTTGACTTCTCCGTAATCTTTTAGCAATTCCTCAAGATAGTCTTTGGCAAATTTGTCATGTATGAAACGTGTCATTCAATTAGTTCTCTAGTTATTTAAATTATCAAGAGTCGGTGCAATGCGCGATCGCGCCAACTCTCTACACCTTTTATTTCCTAGACTTGCTATCTAATCAATACACTCACTACATCCCCTGATTCACCTAAATTACCTGCTTTTACAGGTTTAGACCAAGAACCTATTTCTGCATAACCTGTAGTATGCAAGCGATGGATAGTCCTTTTTACTACAGTAGGACTACCGACAAGCAGGTGTTTTATCTTTTCTCTACTTACCTGGACTCGATCGCTGGTGTTATCTTCTAATGTCACAAATTCTTCTGCCATAACTAATGTATTCAATATTTTCTATCTTGTTATCATATATGACAACAAATATTCAAAACAAGTTATCATAAAAATTAACATATTCTAATCCTTGTCCTGTCATAATGGAAACTATGGGAAAAGCAGGACAGGCACTCAGACAGGTTTTAGAGTCGTACAACATCAGCCAAAGCCAGCTGGCGATAGGTTTAGGTGTTGAGCGTCCGATTGTCTTTCGTTGGTATCACGAAAAAATTGATCCTACAGCTGAAACTGTTGCAGATATTGTTAAAGCATTAAATAAAATTAATAAATCAGCTGCAAATGATTTCATTCAAGCATATTTAGGAGAGTTAACATTTTTTACAAATCCACTTATTACTCAAGATTTACCACTATCAGATAAAGTTAATGTTACAGTCTTAACGCAAATTTTTAATGATACAACTAACTCTTATAAATATTTGTATTTTTTATCATTGTTAGACATTATCAAAAGAAGAAATTTTGATACTTTATCACCTGTTAGCTTTCAAGAAATAATCGTTGAAATGTTTGCTAATGCTTGGTATCCTCATAAATACTTTAAACTTTCTTTTGGTACACAAGACAAAATCGCTGATAAGTTAGATACTCTGAAATTAGAAATTACAGAACCAATTTTAAAATTTAGAGATACAGATAAAAAACTTTTACGTGCAACTATTAATAATCAAAATATTTACGACACTGTAAACTCTATTAATCGCTATGTTTCTTATCGTTTAATTCGTCCTTTTTTTGCTCAAGAAATTAGAGGATTAAAAGATTATGATGTTAATCCAACTCTCATTAACTTAGCAAACAATCAATTTGATACTAAAAAGCCTTTATATTGCTTTAATACTGAAGATCAGAAAAATTGTAACGCCATTATTTTACATCCAGATTGGATTCAGTATTTGGAAGACAATTACACAATAGTTAAGGGCTGGGTATCTTGGGAATGGTTACATTATATGCAGCAAAGAAACCCTAGCACCCCTAATGTGGTTAATAAATTATTCATGCCACAAGAAAGAGATTCTTTGGCAAATCAAACTAAATATTGGAAAACTATTTTAGAATATCGAGATATTAGATGTATTTATTCTAAAGTGAAATTGGATAAGGATGAGATTTCATTAGATCATTATCTGCCTTGGTCATTTGTAGCTCACGATCAACTATGGAATTTAATTCCAACTACAAAATCTGTTAATTCTTCTAAATCTAATAATTTGCCATCTGAAGAATATTTTAAGGCTTTTCTGGAATTGCAACATATTGGTTTGACTATTTCCTATGAAAACATATCTAAAAATCAATGGTTAAAATATACTGAGTCATTTGTATCTGAATTAAAAGTTAGTCAAGCTGATGATTTATTAAATTTAGAGGTTTTGAGTAACGCTTATAAAATAACAACTCTACCTTTAATTTCTTTAGCAACTATACAAGGTTTTAGCCCTAATTGGGTTTATGCCTAAAAAACAGTGAACCCACTTTAGTAATTTGGTTGACATATCAGTGAATAACTTCGTGAACAAGAAGTTACAGAGTTTCAAAAAGCCTGGGACAGTTTAGGCGATCGCCCCACCACCACTTACCGATAAAGTATTAGCCAAAAAAGGGCTTGCTGAAATTATTTGGTTAAATGTCAATCAACAAGCCCAAATTGATTTAGAGTATCTAGAAAAAGTCTGCTATGGCGGTGCTTCCTTACTTTGCGTGATGGCTGCTAATAATGAAGTAGGGACAATTTACCCAGTACAAAAAATTGGAGCGATCGCTCAAAAATACCATATCCCTTTTTGGCGTTGCTGATTGATGGGATGATTTTTTCCTCACGCAAAGGCGCAAAGGCGCAAAGAATCGACTTTCAGCTTTGTCCAAAATTCTGAATTCATCCCGCAAATATGCAACGCCCCCTTTTTTATGTGATGCTTCCCAAGCAGTCGGAAAAATTCCCCTCAATTTTCGAGACTGGGGCATTACCTATCTCGCTATTTCTGGACATAAACTTTATGCACCCAAAGGCGTTGGTGCATTGGTAGTGAAAAAAGGTTATCCTCTTGAACCACTTATTTATGGTGGTGGACATGAACAAGGATTCAGATCCGGTACACTCAATGTTCCCGGGATAGTTGGCTTAGGGGAAGCTTGCAGATTGAGACATTTGGAAATGGAAGCAGATGAAAATGCGATGTCTACGACGGGCTACGCCTACGCACTTTTGCGAGATTATCTGCAAAACCAACTCCAAGCTGCAATTCCTGGCTTAGTGGTGAATGGAGACTTAAACAACCGTTTATCAGGTAACTTACATATTTCTATCCCTGACATCCCTAATAGTGCCATTATTGCTAGAGTTCGCCATCAATTAGCTATTTCTACAGGTGCGGCTTGTTCATCAGGTGCGATCGCTCCATCTCATGTTTTACAAGCCATGAATCTGGCAGAAAATATAATTGAGGGAGCATTAAGAATTGGTATTGGCAAATTTACAACCAAAGAAGACATCGAAACAGCATCTTCTGCGATCATCAGCGCAGTAAATGAAATTCATCAACTTCTTGAAGATATCTAAAAACCTTGTCCCCTTTGTCTCCCTTCATCTCCTCAATCCCCCATCTCCAATCCCAATGACATTACCAGGAGTCTGTGTTAAAACTTGGCTGACAAAGTTGATACATATCGCGTTTGAGTAGGTGAGCCGGATTTTGAAAATCATCCTCATGGTGTTGGCTTGGAGTCATCGGTTTCGGCAATCTCACACCATGAAAAAGAGATTTTGCGGCTGGTGGCATATTGCATTTGTTGGGATTTTATATGTAACTTTTTTGACGTTCATCCCAGCTTTGCCAGTATATGCAGCTGCTACACCATCAATTGACACCCTCAAGCAGCAGCAGCAACAAGTTCAGCAACAACGTCAGGATTTAGTTAAAGAACGCGATCGCTTAACTAATCTGCAAACAGCAGCTGAAAATAGCCTCACTGGTTTAAAGCAAAATCTGCAAACCACTGATAGCCACATTCAAGATAGTGAGTTGCGATTAAGCCAAGCTTCTCAACGCCTCCAAGAGTTAGAAACTGATTTAGCTATAGCGGCAGTTTCCTATGAAGAACGCCAAATAGCAACAGTTGCACGATTGCGATTTCTTCAGCGATCGCCAGCTAGCCAGGGATGGGGAATTTTACTGCAAAGTGAAAATATTAGTGATTTTATCAGCCGTCGTCATCAGCTAAAGTTAGTCTACCAAGCAGATCGGCCAATTTTGACAAAACTTAATCAACAAGCCAAGGTAATTAATCAGCAAAAAACCGCAGTAGAGCAGCAAAAAAACGAAATTGCGCTGATTCGTCAACAATTGTTAGCACAAAAGTCAGATTATCAAGCGCAAGCGCAGTCACAATCAGATTTAATTGAACGACTAAATAGCGATCGCCTGGCTTTAGAAGCAGCGCAAAACCAGCTAGAACAAGATTCCAAAAATCTAGAAGCCCTCATTCAACAAAAGGTTGCCCAAGCGCAGGCGAAAACCAACAGCGACAGTAAAAGCGTCATTATTCGCGGCACAGGCATGTTCACATATCCCAGCGATGCACCGAAGAGCAGTCCTTTTGGTTGGCGGATACACCCAATTTTGGGCTATCGTCGCTTTCATGCTGGACTAGACTTTGCTGCTAGTTATGGTAGTACAATTCGCGCCGCTGATTCGGGAACAGTAATTTTTGCTGGCTGGTATGGCGGTTATGGTAAAGCTGTAATTATCGATCACGGCAACGGTATTACTACACTTTACGGTCATACCAGTGAATTGTACGTTACCGAAGGACAAGGTGTGCAACGCGGACAAGCGATCGCGGCTGTCGGTTCTAGTGGTCTATCTACCGGGCCCCACCTGCATTTTGAAGTGCGGCGCGATGGTACACCACAAGACCCCGCCAGTTATCTTTAATCTAGAGGAATGCGATCGCTAACTAAGCTGCAAATTCTTTCCTCGGCGTGTTATAATGCAGAAGATTAAGGGCGCGTGGCTCAGTGGATAGAGCAACAGATTCCGGTTCTGTGGGTCGGGGGTTCAAATCCCTCCGCGCTCGTTTTGTACATTAACTAATTATTTGTCATTGTTAACAGATTAAATGTCACAGGGTGATACTGCTATATCTAAAGTATGGCAGCAATATGCTTTTGCAGGGCAACTAATCACCGATAAGATTAGTCAACGGTAGAGACAGGTCAGTGCCTCCAAATCCAGAATCTGTTGCTCTATCCTTTCAACCCACCTAAAAAGTGTTTTCTTGTTGGTTTCAAATAGTATTGATGGAATCGTAAAATACAGCGCTTCGCGCAATCGCTTCATCAACTTGAGTATCCCCAAAAGAGGTTTACCTGTAGTTACAGTCTATAAAGGCAATAAAATTCATAGGTAATTGATAAAAAAGCGTTGCTTTGTTAGGAGCAACGCTGAGTCTTAGATAATTAACTAAAATCTATTTTTCGCCAAAGTAGGCTGCTAAGGCCTCCGAACCACCAATGAGTTGGGCATCGACAAATACTTGGGGAACTGTTGTCGCACCTGTCACCGCTTTTAAAGTGTGAGTAGTAATATCTTTACCCAAGACAATTTCTTCATAATCCAATCTATGCTCCTTGAGCAATACTTTTGCATGGGCACAGTAAGGGCAACCTACTTTGGTAAATAGGGAAACTAGTTTTGGCTTCACTGCTTGAGGGTTAATATACCTCAGCATTGTCTCAGCATCGGATACCTTAAAGGGATCTCCTGGCTCTTCAGGCTCAATGAACATATTGTCAATGACACCATCTTTAACCAGCATGGAATAGCGCCATGAGCGTTTACCAAAACCCAGGTCTGATTTATCTACCAGCATTCCCATGCCTTCAGTAAATTCTCCGTTACCATCTGGTATCAGGGTAATATTACTGGCTTCTTGCTCTTTAGCCCATTCATTCATGACAAAGGCATCATTGACGGAAATACAGACAATGCCATCCACGCCATTTTCTCTAAACACATTAGCCAACTGGTTATAACCAGGTAAGTGCGTGGAAGAACAAGTGGGAGTAAAAGCACCTGGTAGAGAGAAGACAACCACCGTCTTATCAGCAAACAGGTCATCAGTTGTTACATCTACCCACTGGTTATCTTGACGGGTACGGAATGTAACATTAGGAACTCGTTGCCCTCGGCGATTGGACAGCATTAGGCCTCCTTAAATAATCAATTTTTTGAGAGTGTCAACAGTCTAAAGACTTATATTCTAAGCTTTTACACTTTTGTGCAGAAGATTTTTATTTCTGCCGGGATATACTAGTATAATTGTCAACTCGTGGGCAACTTTCCTGAGTAATAAAAGCCTAGTAGCCGTCATCTACTGGGTACATCAGGAGGGATGAAAAGGGACTAAGGACTAATATTTTTGACTCAGCATGGGCTTACGCCCCGCGACTGCTCTGTGCGCAGCCATGCCCGCAGGGCTTTACAGAACAAAAGGTGCAATCGCAGCCACAAATTCCGCCGTAGATTCATAGGGTAGAACATTGCGCCCAGTCAATTTAACTCCCTGCCCTTGCGGTAAACAAGCGAGGTAGTTAGCTAAGCGATCGTCTGGTGTTTCGGCTTTACCTTCTTTGCTAATATTCGATGCTTTGTCTCCAACAACTACTAATGTTGGTTGTTTAATAGCGGCGATATCATTACTATAATCTTGTCGCCAAAACCCAGCTAAAAAGGAAAACACTGCATAGCGGTTGGCAGTATTTTCTGCACCTGCAACTAAAGTATTTAACCACTCTTGATCGGCAGTCTCACTTGTAGCAAATAGTTGGCGAGTCGAAAAAGAACGCAAAAACTTTGGAGTGCGTGCATAACGATAAAAAGCATTACCAAGTGGTGAATCAAAAAGATTCCAAGCGAGTTTCTGCTGCCAAGCTGGTGATTTTTTCGTCATGATCGCCCAAGCAGGAGGGCTAGCAAATACAAGGGAGTGGATCAAGTTTGGTTCTATTTGAACTAATTTAGTAGCGATTGACAATAAAGCACCTTGCACTACGACAATTACAGGTTTTTGCACCACTGTTTTTAAGAAGTAGTGTAACTGTTCTGCCCAATCACTAGGTGTATAAGCGACGTGGGGCATATCACTTTCACCACATCCTAATAAATCAGGATTATAAATTAGATTACGATGCCCTACTTGATACCACTCACGACAGAATCGTTGCCAAAATTGCCGCGATAATCCTACGCCAATTGGATGAATTAATAGTAGGGGAATGCCATCAAAATTTGAATTATTTGGTTGATGAAGTTCGTAGGCACAGCGATAATTATGCCAAGTGTAAAACTGTGTATGATTGGCTGTCATGCTTAATGTTGTTGCTAAAAACTTAGGGGTAATAATACAATTTTTAGCTATTTTCTCCGGTGAGCGGTGCCCACCCTAAGGTTTCTCAGCTAAAATATTCACTTAAATATCATCTGTGGATAAATCAACTGATATCCAGCATCTTTTATTTTTTGATTTGATACCCAGGCATTATATGGACGGTTACTCTGGAGTGAAGCATCCCAATTAATCGGAGTTAGATTGTGCGTTGTTAGCACAGTATCAAAAAATTCCCGACTAATAAGATGTGCATCATCCACTACGTTATAAATTCCTGGCAAATGGTGTTGGCGGGAAAATTCAATCGCACCAACAATATCATCAAGATGAATCCAATTTGTGATATCATCTCCATTACCAGGACGACTAGTACCAGCAAGGCGACCAAATAGTTTGATTAGTTCCCTACCTGGGCCATAAATACCCCCCAAACGCAAAATACAAACGCGGAGATTATTACTAGATGCTGACAGCAAAATATCTTCAGCTTCCTTGAGAATTTTACCATTGGGACTGCTAGGATTAGCTGGTGTTACTTCATTGACAAACTCACCATTTTTGTCCCCATAAACCGAATAAGTTCCTGTATATATTAGTTGCCGCACATTAGGAAATTCTGGCAAAATAGAAACTAAAGTTTTGGCTGTTTGCAAATAGGTTTCTTCGTAAAAATCTGCTCCTTTTGCAGCAACACTTAATAGCACTACATCTTGATTTTCTAATACGCTTTTTAGCCCCTCGGGATCGTTGCCTTTAATTATGATAACTTTCTGAGCTACTTCTTGTAGTGCTGGCACACGTGTCGGTGTAGTTGTGGTTGCAGTAACCACAAAATTCATTTTTTGCTGCCAATATTGGGCAACTGCACAACCTACATAACCACAACCAATGATTGCAATGTTCATGTTCTCTCAAAAAAATTAATTTACAAACAATGAGCGAAGCGCCTAACGTAACGCCACTTGCTACAACGTGGAAAACCCTTGCAACGCAGTGGTTCCTCTACTTAATAATTACTTTAGAAACGGTTTTAACTAATGATTCATCACCTATTACCAAATAACTATTTTGCTAATTCGCTTTCAATTGTGGCAATTAATTCTGGTGAATATGGCTTTACACTGCTCTTAAAACGAGCTATGACTTCACCTTGCTTATTTACTAAAAATTTTTCAAAGTTCCAAGCAACAGGCCCAGTTGGCTCAACTGCATTGGTGAGACGAGTATACAGTGGATGTTGTTGTGAACCTTTAGCATGAACTTTATCGAACAGTTCAAAGGTAACTCCATACTTGCTCGTGCAGAATTGTACAATTTCTTCGTTACTACCAGGTTCCTGTGCGCCAAAGTCATTGCTAGGAATCGCTAGAATACGTAATCCCGCTTTTCCATACTCTTGGTTCAACCTTTCCAATCCCTCATATTGAGGCGTGTAACCGCAGTAGGAAGCAACATTCACAATTAAGAGTACTTTGCCGGCGTACTCATTAAGTAGCTTATCCTCACCGTTGATGGTTTTGACTGCAATGTCAGAAATGTTGGTACTCATGTTAAATTTCTTTTTTGACAACTATTGCCAAGTTTCCCACATTGCAGGCAATGCTTGCTCAAAAAAGGAGACAAGGGGGATGAGGAAGCAGAGGGAAGGGGGAAAAGGAAACAAACTATTAATATGTTAATTCTCTCAACGCTGTTTCCTGTTCCCACGGACAAATACCAAACGCCAAACGCCAGACAATTAATGATGAATGTTACCATCAGGCATAATAGCGCCAGCTAAGTTAGCTCCTATCAGTTTAACCAGAAGGCGATCGCCTGAGCGAATCCGCGCTCCTGTTAAGTCAGCACCTCGCAAATCAGCACCACTTAAATCTGCTCCAATTAAGTTAGCTGAGCGTAAGTTTGCTTCTCGGAGATCTGCTAACAGTAAGTTAGCCCTAAATAAATTTGCTTCCGATAAATTTGCACCTCTGAGATTTACTTTGTGCATAAAAGTATCGCTGAGATTTGCACCACTCAAATCGGCAAAACTCATATTTCTCCCAGATAAATCTTTGTTGCTCAAGTTTGCCCGACTAAAATCTTTACCACTCAAATCTGTATTTTTTGGTGATGGTTCATAGCTGGTTTGAGGTGGCTTTTTCGCTTGCGGTGGTGGTGAGTATGTTGTGGGTGTTATGGATTGATGCTTGACTTTGAGAGAACGCAATTTATCACGCGCTTCATTAATTGCTTTGAGCTTGTCTTGCGCCTTTTGTTGTAAACGGAGATTGTCTAGGGGAATGCGATCGGGATGCCATACAAAAACCAAATCTTTATAAGCCTGGTTGACTTCTTCAAGTGTTGCACCAGGCTCTAATTCCAAGACTCTATAATACCGCTCCAACTCGCTCATAAGGTGTTTTTGTGGGCAATCAAGTTAATTATCAGTAATGCATCCCTCTGTTGGCTGAATTCTTTCTTAAATCTCTGTTTTATTGGGATATTTCATATCACATATAATTTAAGATAGTGTATATTAATATGCTAGCTAATGCAGTAGGGAAATTTTATTAGGTGCCTCAGTAATTATAAGAGCTACCTGCACCTGATTTTTTGCTGAGTGATTTGCTTCTCTGACATCGGCGAAAAATGGTAACAAATTTTTTGTTGCTTCACTTGGTAATCAATTGTTAGTGGCACTCCTATTATTGTAGATAATTTAACTAGTATAGACTGCTGGCTGCTGATTTTAGGCTGAAGTTCATAGCAAGCCAAATTTGCCCTTTCTCAAATTTTGAGATGAGAGAGTGGGTATTTCTGTAGCAACTACTTGTGTAGCCAAGTAGTACAGAAAAAAGTTTCACATAGTTATTATACAAGTCAAGAGTGACTAACTAAGTCCATCAATAACCTTTCTGTTGGTTAACTGACTATTAACGAGCCACCATGAACTGCCTACACCAGTAGGCATATAAAAATTTTTCATCTATCTTGGTGTACATACTTCATAATGACTGACTTACAAGTAGGGGCTAGGGACTAGGGGCTAGAGATTAGGGACTAGGGAAGAAAAATTTTCATGCTTGGTTGTGCGATTTTCCCATGATTGACTGACTTGTAAATAGGTATTGGGGGCTGAAAATTAGGGATTAAAAGGAAGACAAAGCAGACAAACAATTCAAACTCTGCTCATTAAGAAATCTATTTGATCCTTGACTTTTGGCTCTTGACAAAAAGATTTTCCTTCGTTGTGGTGTATAAAGTTCATTATGGCTACTTAGTTGTTTGCAAAATTAGATAGTTAGGAGCCAATAGTTATTATTGATTTTTCTGCATCTCTCTATGTTGCTATTTATCCGTTTCTCCATCGATTTATAGCTCTCAAATATGCCGCAATTGGAATTTGATAAACCTCAATACAAATCCAAAGAATAATTGCTAAATGTAACAAAAAAGTTAATATAGTCCAGATATATGGCAACCAGGTAATAAATTGATGTGGAGTTGGGGGAAAATTATAAGCTACTATGCCAATTAAAGTAGTGGGTAGGAATATAAAAGCGATCGCAGCTAGCCCATAGCCCCAACCGAGTTCCACACCTTCTAATTGAGCTTCTGTCCAACTAAAACCATTCCAACGCCAAATCAAGGGGGGTTGTCTGGAAGGCATTTTAAGTTGCTGTTGTTCTAAATTTACAGTAAAAATCTCTTGACAGAAGTCACAAGCCATAGCTTCCATCAATGGCATAGGATTAATTTTACCAACACGACAGACTGGGCAAGGGTAAACTCCTTGATAGTCGAAAGATGTGGCTAAAATTTTGGAACGAGGCATCATAAAACAGAGTAGCGCTAGTAGTAATGTGATTGGGTTACTGCAAAAGCTAGGGGCTAGGGGCTAGGTAACAGTGTTATTCGTGGCTCTTGGCGTGGCGTGCCGCCCGTTGGTTGCTCTGAAGAGGTTCAGGTAATGACCTTTGACTATTAAACCCTCATAGCAGAATAATATATGTGCCATTTGTGTAAGCTGCGGAATTGTCAAATTTTTGAAAGTTCAGCAATTCCCGTACCCATAACCTAAAAATACTTGTAGGCTTATCTAAATCTTAATGTTACAAGTTAGTCAATCACGAGAAAATCCCATAACCAAGGGATGAAAATCTTTCTTCTCTAGTCCCTAGTTTCTAGCCCTTAGCCCCTATTTTCAATCTCCTGACAGGCGCAATAGTAATGAGTTTAACTTTTTTTTGAGTGTTATGGAGGTCTTGACGCAAGCAACTGCGTCTGTTATTGTGGCTCTTATGTGCAGGTTTACATAAAAATTATCTAGCTAAGTACTCTAAAAATGTTCAGCAGCAAATCCTATTTTTATTTTTGGTATAAGGCGGTTCACCGGGGGTGAATTAAGTTTCCTAATGGAAACCGCCCGGTGAACCGCAGAGCAACCTCTGCGGTTTTTGTTTTTTCAGGAGCATTTCGTCGTCATGGTCTATTTCGGTAGTTGGTTTTATAGCTTTTACTTTTGGCCCAGATCAAGTTCCGGGTAAATAGCGTCATGTCGATGAATTAGAACGCACCCGGAACTCTCACGATGAGATTCCGGGTTTTTTGTTATTAACCTCACCCTCATATCCCAATACAAGGAAAATTTCACCATGATTAATGCCAAACTCGCTGCTCAATCTCATCCTAGCCACCAAACAACCGTCAAACTTTCAGAAACAGTCAGCTTCGGTGGTGAAGAAATAGTGATTATTGGTGGCCCCTGCACAGTTGAAAGCTTAGAGCAAATGGAGATAGTCGCCCACAAGCTAGCTGCTGCACCCGTACAGGCGTTGCGTGGCGGTGTCTATAAACCCCGCACATCTCCCTATGCTTTCCAAGGTATGGGAGAAGAAGGACTAGAAGTTTTGGCGACAGTGCGATCGCACTACAATATCCCAGTCGTCACTGAAGTTATGTCAATTGCCCAAATTGAAGTAGTTGCTGCCCAGGCTGATATGCTGCAAATTGGTAGCCGGAATATGCAAAACTTCGACTTGCTTAAAGCTTTAGGACAAGCTGGGAAGCCAATCTTACTCAAGCGAGGACTAGCGGCGACAATTGAAGAATTCGTCATGGCGGCAGAATATATTTTGAGTCACGGTAATCCGGATGTGGTGCTGTGCGAGCGAGGTATTCGCAGCTTTGATAATTACACCCGCAATGTGTTGGATTTAGGAGCAGTAGCGGCTCTGAAGCAAATTACTCACCTACCCGTGATTGTAGATCCATCCCATGCTGTAGGTAAACGGGAATTAGTAGCACCTATGGCTAGGGCGGCTGTAGCTTGTGGCGCTGATGGATTAATTATTGAGTGTCACCCAGAACCAGAAAAATCTGTGTCTGACGCACGCCAAGCTTTGTCTTTAGAAGATATGGTGAATTTGGTTGAAAGTTTAAAGCCCGTAGCAAAAGCAGTTGGGCGGACTATATCAGATTTAGGGGTGGGTGTAAAAACCGCCCCTATTTTTTGCGCTGCTGCGTAAAAGAGACTGGGGATTGGGGATTTATCCCCTTCCCTCTGCTTCCTTCCAGGCATATAAGGGATGTAAAAGTTTTGCCAGCAACAAGAGGACTTTAAAAAAACCTCTAAGGTTTACGAATATAACCCCATTTACCGCCGCTAAAATATGCTTGTCCATCTTCCTGATTTTGTTGGAATTTTCCACCAACATTCACTAATGCTGTGCCTTCAGAAAAAGGTTTAGCAAAATCAAAATTTGGTGGAATTACAAATTCACCAAACTGATTAATATATCCCCATTTATCTCCGAGTTTAGCCGGAGCTAATTGTTCAGAAAAAATATCAGCTTCATCAAATTTTGGCTCTATAATAAATTTTCCGGATTTATCTATATAACCTAATTTATTAGCAATTTTAACTAATGCTAAACCTTCGGAAAAATTTGCAGCTTCATCAAACTCCAAGTTTATTTTAATTTGCCCTGTTTTATCAATATATCCCCATTGATTAGTTATTTTTACGGCTGCTAAGTCTTCAGCAAATGATTTAGCATCGTCAAATTTTGCAGGAATAATCATTGATTTCCATATTTTATTATCAATTATTTTATCAATATACCCCCACTTATCAGCTATCTTTACGGCTGCCATGCCTGACGAAAATGATGTAGCATCATCAAATTGTAAAGCAGTTATCAGGTTGCCTCTTTGATCGATATAGCCATATTTATTATTAACTTTTACCAGGGCTAGTCCTTCTGAAAAAGGTTTAGCAGCATCAAACTGAAGGCGACCGACAAGTTTACCTGTTGTATTAATGTAACCATATTTGTAACCCATTTTGACTGCTGCCATCCCTTCAGAAAATGGCTCAACCCAATCAAATTGTGCTTGTAGGCTAATTGGCTGTGATGTATTTATATAAGTATATTTGCTATTTATACGCCGATGGGTAAAGCTATTCTTTTTAATTTCCTTCTGGTCAAATTTCCCAGGAGATTGAGAGTAAATACCAGATTTGAGAATCTTAGCTAAAGCATTATTATCTTCTCGTAAACCTTCATAGAAAAAGAGAATTTCTCCTTTAAGGCCAACAGAACGATTATACATTAGTGCCTGGGCTAAATGTTCTGGGTCGATGCGATATGTATTTTGTTTTAAAAGCACACTAGGAATTAGTTGTGGCAATTGCTGTTTGGTAAATTGTTTAGCTACGAGTCTATCTATATCTCTCTTATAAGATTCAAATTCTCGCCAATATAACTGCGGATGAATTAAATCGACTAACCCAAGGTTAACCCAGGTTTGAGAATCCTGTAGGTAGTTTTCATAACTCCAGGGATAAGCACTCGGAGCCAGTGAAATAATTAATTCAGGATTTATACTAATTATTTGTCGATAGACGCGGGTTAAAAAATTTGAAAGAATATCAGCCCGCCACTGTAACCATTGTGCATCTTTAAAATTTTGTAGAGGTGGTTGATTATGCTCTTGTTTATAGCGTTCCACAGTTTTTGGATCGTAACCACCTTCACTTGGTAAAGCCGGAAAGCGATCATCTCCTTGAATTCCGGCAATTTCATAGTTTTTAACAACTTCTAAAAATAGACTTAATAAAAAGTCTTGCACTTCGCTATCAAAAGCATTTAGCCACTCAAAACCATTTTTAATTAGTAAATTACCAGCAAAGTCACGCGCCGCCCATTCTGGTTTTTTGGCAATGATTGTACCACCATTTTTTTGATAAGAACTAGCAAAGCCATATTCAAACCAAGGAATAACAGCAAGATTAACTCTTTTAGCTTCAACAATTAATTCGCCTAAAGGATCTCTACCTTGAAATCGCGGATTTATTTCAATGCCAAAGTTGTCCCGCATAACTTTGCTGGGATAAGTAGTTACGCTGTTATTCCAGACAACAGGAAATACTACGTTAAATCCTGTTTCCGCGAGAAAGTCCATCGCCTCGGCAATATTTTGTCTGGAATTTAAGACTTGGCTAGCTGTTGTCGTGATCCAAATACCGCGAATTTCCATGAATTAGGTTGAGCTTGATGTATTTATATTTTCTCTGACTAATGCCAATCCTTCTGAAATAGGATGAGCTTCAGCAAATTGTGGGGGAATTACAAATTTTCCGGTTTTGTCGATATAACCCCACTGATTATCTTTTTGCACTCGTGCTAATCCTGCTACAAAAGCATCGGCAGCATCAAATTGTGGTGCGATCGCGAATAATTCTATACCGGGAATATAGTTATAAGGAATAGTAGGAATTTGCAGAACTCGACAAATCAAGGCTGCGATTTCGCCTCTAGTAGCGTTTTGATTGGGCTGCAAGCGTTTGATGTTGGGGTAATTAACAACAATAGACTTTTCAGTAGCGGCTGCGATCGCACTCATCGCATAACTGGGAATTTGCCCAAAGTCATCATAATATTTTTTCAACGTAGTTATTGGGTCTACTGTCGCCTGATAATTTAACCCGGAAGCTAAAGCAGCTATTGCTTGTACACGGGGGATTAGTTGATTAGGTTTGAATAAACGATTGGGATATCCAGACAGATACTTTGTCTGATATGCTTGTGCGATCGCCTTAGCTGCCCAATGATTAGCTGGTACATCTGTAAAGGTAATCTCCGGACGAGATGATGACTGTTTCGGTAAGGCTGTGGAAATAATCACCGCAAATTCAGCACGAGTCACAGGTGCATCAGCGCGAAAAGTCCCGTCTGGATAACCTTTGAATATATTTCGCCCAGCAGCAGCGAGAATAGATGTTTTTGCCCAATGGTTTGGAATATCGG
Source organism: Aulosira sp. DedQUE10 (assembly GCA_034530935.1). GTDB lineage: Bacteria > Cyanobacteriota > Cyanobacteriia > Cyanobacteriales > Nostocaceae > Aulosira. The sequence continues at coordinate 29,499 of JAVRCF010000079.1, forward strand.
AAAAAATCAATTCGTTTGGCATACATGTAATTTTTTATTGATACTTGATTGACATTACCAATCTTTTATCGCCATCATCTTCCCAGTAATTCAACCATTGTGTCTATTTTCATACATACAAACTGCGATCAAACCATCTGGGGATTCCATAAACACATTCGGAACTTTAATAGAAGACTTGGCATTTTCTCTATTATTGCCCCTAATTCTACGGAAAATATCTAGCTAAAAAATACAGAAATTTAAAAATATACTGAAGATATGAGGCGTTCACCAAGTTCTAAATAGTGCCGAAAGTAACACCCTGTTGTTTGAGCCACTTACGGTATGCAATAGAATAGCGATCGCTCGGTAAATGTACTTCTGCTTGCAAATCCAAAGGTAAGCGTCGGGGTTGCTGAGACTCAACAATGGCAATATCTTGACTAGCAACTTGATTTTGAATATCTAAATAGATTTCCTCTCTTACTTCACGGGCGTTGTTTACCGTTAACCAATATTGTGCCGCGCACTCATCTTCATCGATTGGCGTAATTGTATAGAAGACATTTAAACGGCGATCTCCAGGCCCGAGTTTAAAGTATGCTACTAGCGGACGAAAGATGCGGTAATCGTAAGTGTTGAAAATCAGTGGTGCTTCTTTAGGATTACCCGAATTAAAATCTAGTTCCCACAAACCACATTTGAAACTAATCCCATCTGCAAAAGACTCTAATTCATAGTGCGTCAACTTTGGACGACTGGCGTGGGCAAATAATCCCGAATGCATAATTGGGAAGTGTGCCGGATCGATGAAATTTTCCAGCGTTCGCAGAGGGCTAGAGTGATAGTGGTAAGGGCCACAGAAAATCTTGCGATAGGCCGGATCATCCCACTCAGAAAACGGAGCTATGTCTTGTTTTGGTGTCCCTAAACAAACCCAGAGCAGATCGTAACGCTCTTGAACTTGGTAAGTTCTAACACAAGCTTGTGCGGGAGGCGATTGCTCTGGATTAGCTGGAACGAGTACACATTTCCCCTCGCTGTTAAAGGCTAAGCCGTGGTAAGGACAAACAAGGGTCTGTTTATGGACATATCCCAAAGAAAGACGAGCACCACGATGAGGGCAAATGTCTTGCCAAGCTAAGACTTTCTCGCCATTATGCCAAAGCACTAGATCTGAGCCTAATAAGCGCTTGTGCAGAATAGTTCCTGGTTGGAGGTCTTGCGATCGCGCTATTACATGCCAATCATTCAGCAAAATCTGGTCTTGCACCATGAGTATCGACACCCATCAGGTCAAATACTTATATCTTAATCATCTTGTTGAGCTTGTTGGGATGCAACAGTAGATTGATCTGGTGTAATCGCTGGATTTGATAAAGATGGATCGTTCTCGCTCATATTTTTATCCCCAATACTGGTAGTAGCAAAATAAAGCTGATGGAATGTTGGGCTAGTACCGCTATGCGGAAGTCGTCTTGGAAAGTTCTGTTCGGAGGTTTCCTCCGCTCAGACTTTCCGCAAAAGTCAAAAGTCAAAAAGCTTATATTCTCCGCTTTTGTGCCATTTAGAATAGTAGGTTTATTTCCGCCGTGGTGTACTAGTACAACAAGGCAAAAGTCAAAAGTCAAAAGAAAGAATACTTATACTACAAGCTTTTTACCTATTTCAGATGCTAGGTTTCTCTTACAAAGTTTGGCGAAGAGAAGTTGCCGGGGAGATGTTCTTTCCGGCAAACTTCTCTTACGGTTAAGGCATCCGCCAACGCCAGTTGCTTTAAGCCGACGGCAGTCCGCACAACGGGGGGAACCCCCGCAAGCGGCTGCCTTGGAAACCCGTCCAACACACTGGCTCAACTTTGCGCTATTTCCGCCGTGCTGTACTAGTAATTAAATTATTAATTAGCGCTATAACTAGATTTTTTTGTTTGTTGATTAATTGTTGACTATTCAGTTTTCTGCTAGTTGAGGCATGATCGCTGCCTGATGTTGTTCAATCCAATCTGCTGCCCATTGAAAGTGTATCCCCGCACGACGGGCAGCAGCTTCATCTTCGGGGCGATCGCCTACATAAAAGGTATTTTCTGGAGTGTGTTTGTGCCGAACCATTGCCAACTGCAACATCCCGGCTCTGGGTTTGCGATATTGTCCAGACCATTTAGTTTTACTGTGGTTGTGGACATTGTGACGAGTGACGCGGAAGCATTTGCTGCCTTCAAAATCAGGACAGAAGTAAATTTCCCTTAATTCTGGAAATAGCTCAAGCGTGTACTGCTGTTCCCTGACGCACTCTTGGATAGACTTGTAGCCTGCGGCAACTCCGCCTTGATTAGTGATACCGATAATAATCCAATCATTTTTGTAAGTACCAATAGCAACTTCAGCACCCATAATAATTTTTTGGTCTTGAGGATGTTGAAGGTATTGTTTATCGCCTAGCGGTTCTCGAATTGTGCCGTCTAAGTCTATCAATAATAGGCTCATCGTTTTTGTGTGGAATTACCCTGCTATTTGATATCCTAAGCTGTTAAATATTACCTTTACTCTAGCTAACGGAAGGCGCTGTCACACCTGTTGCTCTCCCTCTAGATTGAGGAAATCCTTGGTAAGGGTGTACAGATGTACGCCCTTACATCATTTATGGAGATGTCGATTGGCTCCCCTTGAGTCTTGACTCCGCTCATAAAAGATATATATGCCAGTTGCGTAAGTCCTGAGTTTTTATCGTTGTCTGCGTTGTTTTTAAATCGACTACTGTGTCTTAGCCTCTGCGGCGGTATTCTTTTGTTCGTATCCAAGTAGGGTGCGAACAGCGGTTACAATTTCGGGTACTGCTAGCACTAACGACGCGGCTGAATGTGTGTTGACGCTGACATCAGATAGCTAAATTAACACCCCTTAGTTCAGCCGTTTTAAGACTCCTATTTGAATTGGGGAATTAGTTGTAAAAATGGGGAAAACAAGGAAGGTAGAAATATTTAGGGTTTTTTATAGGCACAAATATCGCCTGAAAAATCAACACTATAAAACCCTTAAATTGTATATAACATCATTGGTAAACCAGAAATCACAGCAGTTAATAAAAAATCAGCATATCAATTTAGCTTAATGCGTTGATATACTTATAAAAATTAAATTAGTATTTTTATTTTTTAATTTCTTTCAATAATAGGACAAATTGTTTTTTCGGTATTTTCAGGTATTGTTTTCCAGCTATAAACTAATCCTGATAATTCTTGCCTCAAAATAAGTAATTGCTGAATTTGTTCATCAATAGCTTTTATCTTATCTTCTAGTTTAATTTTTATATGCTCACAAGGTAATTCTCCTCCATCATAAACATTTAAAAATTCCTTAATTTCTGACAAGCTTAATCCTAAGCTTTGAGCGCGTTTAATAAAATGTAGGCGAGCTAAAACATCAGTATTAAATAATCTAAATCCACCCTCAGTTCTGCCTGATGATCTAAGTAGACCAAGCTCCTCATAGTAGCGAATAGTTTTAATCGGTACACCACTTTCTTTGGCAACTACACCAATCTGTTTTGCTTCTAGTTGGGCTAACATACTTATCAAATCCTTAGTGAAATATGGTTACTTACCTTATACTAAACTCTCCAGTCAAATGGAGAGTCAAGCATAAACAGTATCATTCCATCACTCTCATGAGACACTAATTTGAGTAGAAGCTGTTGTTACTGTTGATTGAGTGTCTGATGCTTCGGCTTGAATTTCACCGCGAAACATATTCATCCCGCAAGTAAAGACATAAGTTCCGGCTTGTTCAGGTGTAAATTCCACAGTGGTTACTTGATTAAGCGGTAAATCTGCGGCAATGTGAAAGTCTGGAATCACAACTTTTTCTGAGCAACTGGTGGGATCTTTGCGTTCAAATTTCAGACGTAATGGTTTCCCGGTTTGCACCACAATTCGACTTGGATCGTATCCCCCATCAACGGTGACGCTTACTTCCTGGACATTTCCACCTGTTGCAACTGCTTTCTGAGACTTGGGTTTACTCAGCAAAAACCACCAAAGTTCTAAGCCAATCAGTCCCAATCCACCAAGCGTAACTGCAACTTTGCTCCCTAATGGCTGATCAATACTTTGAAATTGATTGGTTTGGACTGTTGCAGATGAATAAGCCTCATGAGATGTTTGTGCGATCGCCGTTCGCGTAGCGTCTCGCAGAGAAGGTGTTGGCGGAGCTATCGCTTCACCAGATGCAATTCCAAATAAAAGTCCTAAACTGGCTATACTACCGATGAGTGCTGTTTTGTTCACCATTGAAAACCTCCTATGTGAATGTGAGTAAGTCCTGAGCTACACTAAACTTCCTGAAATCGCCCCCAGCAGAAATCCAAATCCTGCTAAAGTACCGAAAAATATCAATTGATTGAACATTGTTATTTCCTCTATGCGAGTGTTTTAGGTTGGAAGTTACGTAAACGCAGCGCATTAGTAACTACGGAAACCGAACTAAAGGCCATTGCAGCACCGGCGACGATGGGATTAAGCAACCAACCGAAAATGGGGAAGAGAATCCCGGCGGCGATAGGAATACCAGCAACGTTGTAAATGAAGGCGAAGAATAAATTTTGACGAATGTTGCGAATTGTGGCGCGGCTCAGTTGAATTGCGGTAACTATGCTTTGCAAATCGCCAGAGATTAAGGTGATATCACTAGCGGCGATCGCCACATCTGTACCAGTGCCAATTGCAATTCCCACATCGGCTTGAGCCAAAGCTGGTGCATCATTGATACCATCACCAACCATCGCGACAATTTTGCCTTCTGCTTGTATTGCTTGTACTGTAGCGGCTTTTTGATCGGGACGGACTTCTGCTAAGACTCTTTTAATCCCAACTTCACGGGCAATACTTTCTGCGGTGCGGCGGTTATCACCTGTGAGCATTACAACTTCTAAACCAAGTTTTTGCAATGCTTTCACAGCTTGGGTGGAAGTGGGTTTAATAGCATCAGCAATACCCATCAATCCTTTGATTTCGCCGTCAACTGCTAACCACACGGCTGTTTTACCCAGGTATTCTAAGCGTTCTTTATCTTGTTGCAAACCTTGAGTTTTAATACTCAACTCTTCCATCCAGCGTTGTGTACCAATTTGGACAAGATGGTTAGCAACGATACCTTGCACACCACTACCTGCCACGGCTTCAAAATCTCTGACATCTGCTAATGGTACTTCCTGAGATTGGGCATATCTAACAACTGCTTCTGCCAAGGGGTGTTCAGAATTGCGTTCTAAGGATGCGGCTAGTTGTATCAGCTTAATTTCGTTGCCATTAGCTGTACCTTTAACTGTGACAAAATCTGTAACTGTCGGTTTACCTTGGGTAATTGTGCCGGTTTTGTCTAACACAATAGTTTGAATCTGGTGTGCCAGTTCTAAACTTTCAGCACCTTTAATTAAAATGCCGTTTTCTGCACCTTTACCTGTACCAACCATCACAGAGGTTGGTGTGGCTAAACCCAAGGCACAAGGACAAGCGATAATTAAGACCCCAACTGTGGTAATCAATGCCAGAGTGACATTGCCCATGATGTTGTACCAAATGATAAATGTAAGGATAGCGATCGCAATTACCGCTGGGACAAACCACCCCGTAACTTGGTCTGCTAGTCTTTGAATGGGAGCTTTCGAGCCTTGAGCCTGCTGTACTAGTTGGACAATCTGCGCCAGTACAGTGTCTTTCCCAACTCTTGTTGCCCGAAACTTAAAACTTCCAGTTTTGTTGATGGTAGATCCTATAACTTCATCTCCTGGCTGCTTTTTGGTGGGTACACTTTCCCCAGTTACCATTGCTTCATCAACTGTGGATGTCCCGTCAATCACTTGGCCATCAACTGGAATTTTTTCCCCAGGACGAACCAGCACTACATCGTTAATCTGTACTTCCGCAATCGGTACATCTACTTCTCGTCCATTACGAATCAACCGTGCAGTTTTAGCCTGTAAACCAATCAGCTTGCGGATAGCTTCTGAGGTTTGTCCTTTGGCACGATTTTCAAACAGCCGCCCCAGCAAAATTAAGGTAATTACAATAGCGGCGGTTTCATAATATACATCTGGCGTTAACCCTTGATTGATAAAAAAGTTGGGAAATAAGGTGGGAAATAGCGAATAAAAATATGCTGCACTTGTACCCAACGCTATTAAGGTATCCATTGTTGCAGCATGACGTTTGAGAGCTTTCCAACCATTGAGGTAGAAGGAGTAGCCACACCAGAACTGTACTGGGGTAGTTAGTATTAACTGTACCCACGGATTGTGCAACCACAGAGGAATCAAGGCTAAGTGCAACCCCGTCATCATTGGCAGCGAGCCAATCAGCAGCACAACGCTAATAATGCCGCCTACTATTACCTTTCGCATTAAATCGCGGGATTCTCTTAAGCGATGTTTTTTTTCGCTATCATCTTCTCCCGCCATAAGGTTTTGCTCTTGAAGTGGGTAGGCAGAATAACCTGCTGCATCTACCGCCTCTTGAATGGCTTCTAAATCAGTTGTTCTAGGGTCATAATTAACTGTTGCCTGCTCTGCCCCAAAATTCACAATACATTCATTGACACCAGGGACAGAATTAATCGCATCTTCAATGCTGCTGGCACAAGAGGCACAACTCATGCCGCGCAATTTGAGTGTGGCATTCTCCATCTGACTACTCCCATGACTAAATGGCGCTAATTAATAACTAACTGATTTCATCTTGAATGCTCCAGTTCACTGGAGAGTCAAGAGGTTGTGCTAAAGAATTTTTCTCAGCGCACATTAAGTGCAGGGGCACAACATGTTCATTGGTGTCAACTTAAGCTCAAACGCTTATTCCACAAGCGTATTACCCCACCCCTCAATCCCCTCCCCCGAAGTTTGCAAGGGCGGGGGGAACCCCCGCACGCAACTTCTCTTCGCCTGCTCTGAGGGGACGTTTTGGCTTTAGACAAAACTCTTGTGGGGTAACGCGGATCTTGATGGGAAGCAAAAAAACGCTTGCATCACGTCTTGATAGGGGTTTCACGTTAAGTTGACACGTATGCAACATGTTGTGCCCCTACGATTATCTGTACCTCACCAACTTGCAATCTGCTGTACATCAGTGTTTATGCAGATGGCACATAAATCCCTACAGTTTACTGAATACTGAATCGGTGTTCTAGATTCTATAACTACCGAAAGATTTAGATGTTTTCAGCACTTTCTAATATCAGGGAAGAAAAGATACTTTACTAGTTACCTTGCAATCATGGAAACCTATGACGTTGTAATTATTGGCGCTGGTCATAATGGCTTAGTGTGTGCTGGCTACTTGCTGAAAGCTGGTTACAGCGTCTTGTTATTGGAAGGGCGATCGCTCCCTGGTGGGGGTTGTACAACTGAAGAACTTATGCCTCAACAAGCGCCTGGGTTTAAATTCAATCCTTGCGCGATTAACCATCTGTTTATTTTCCTGGGGCCAGTCATCCAAGAATTGGAACTGCATAAATATGGCTTGGAATACCTTAGCTGCGATCCGGCTGTATTTTGTCCCCATCCAGATGGCAAGTATTTCCTATACCAATTTGAAAAAAGAATGCGACAGATGGGTAGGGGCACAGCACTGCTGTGCCCTCCGAATGATTTATCTGTCGCAAACATTGTTTGAATCGGTATTAGTAGCATCTTCATACTTAACTTACTCGTGAAGCAGAGCCTAATGCTGGGGTTATGCATGAACGCACTAATCAAATTGGAAAAGAGGAAAATATGATAACTAAAGACTCTACACACGCATTAGGAGTGTTTGCCAATTCTCAACAAATAGAGCAGGCAATTAATGAATTGAAAGCTGCAAACTTTCCGATGGAGAAAGTTTCTATTATTGCTAAAGATGTTGAACAGGGGGAACACCTGGGCGAAGCGCAGATGAGCGATCGCATTGGTGATCAAAATGTAAATGCGACAGGCCCAGTAGCAGATACGCTAACAGCAACTACTTGGGGTAGTGTGTTAGTTGGTTTAAGCAGTCTGGCACTTCCCGGTTTAGGCGCTGTGTTAGCAGCTGGTTCTGTGGGTGTAGCATTAGCCAGCTGTGTCGCAGGTGTTGCTGTGGGCGCAGCCGCAAATCAGAATTTGGTGAAAGCACTAGGTGATTTAGGCATCCCGGAAGAGCGAGCCAGAGTTTATAGCGATCGCCTCCAGCAGAGTTATTATTTACTCATACTTGATGGCACAGAAGCAGAAATTCATCGCGCTGAACCAATATTACGCGACAGAGGTATTGAATATTGAGGTATTTATAATACTCCCAAAACTCAAAATGCATAGAGAGTAGACTAGGGCAAACACATCTAAATTACCCTTGATCGCAACCAAATTTAGTTATGTGTTGAGGCAAGAGGGGGGCACTAGGGGAGACAAAGAAATAGATTTATCCCGAACCGTTGCGGTAGTAAAAACTACTAAAAATTATTCTTTTCTCCTCCAGCCTCCCCAGCTTATCTTCGTGTTATTCCTCCAATTCCTTTTTTATCAGACCTGTATTTATCTTCTGCTTTTGGCGAATATATTGTTATTTACAGGTTGATTATTTTCACTTAAACTTTGAGCAATCACACCGATAGTTTTTGACCAAGGATGCTCTGGATAGCGCATACAAAAAATATCACTACTAGCTAAATGAAACATTTCGTCGCAAACAGGTAAAATCCCTGCGACAGGAACTTTATAAATATCTTGAACTTGTTGTTTCAAAGATGGAGTATTCAGGCTTGGTAATACTTTATTCATTATTAATAACATTTTAGGCACTTCTAATTTACGTGCCACATCGATTGTCACTGCTGTTCCTTGATAGTCTTGTTTATCGGGACGCAGGATTACCAGAAGGATATCAGAGATAATCACCGAAAGTAGTGTTTCTTCGTTAATTCCAGGATGAGTATCAATAAATAGATAATCTAACTGTAAACGCTGCATGAGGTGGCGAAATCCTTCGTTAAGTAAACGCGCATCATATCCTTCACGCAGAATTCGAGATATTTCCCCAGTTTTAATACTGGATGGAATTAGATAGATTTTGCCGCGATTATTTGTAAACCAGCCTTTGCGTGTTCCAAATACAGAACTAACATCATAAGTAGCGGCTTCAATTCCACAGCGTCCCCATAAGTAATCATTGAGTGTGTACTTGACTTTAGTTTCATCTAAACCAAAGGGGACGTGAATTCCTGGTGATTGAATATCTGTGTCTACAATTCCCACTCGCGCACCTCCACGCGCCAGTACAGTTGAGAGGTTTGCAGTTACGTTAGATTTACCTGTACCACCGCGAAATGAGTGAATAGAAATAATTTTTGTCATTTTTTTTACTCCCAATTTGAATTTTAGATTTTAGATAAAAAATCAGTTTTTGTTTTCGTCACCTTGTATTTCTTGCCTAATTTCTTTTGCAGTTTGTTGCAATTTTTGGAAATAATCGCTCTCAGCAATTTCCTCAACTTGATGTATCCGTTTGCTCTGATCGATTTCCACGCGCAACTGTTTTAACTGTGCCGATAATTGTTGTTCGCGATCGCAAACTTCACGAACCATTTTCTGAAATACCCTTCCCAGTTGCCCTAGTTCGTCGGTACGTTGAGCAATTTTGGTGAGTCCTTGGCGTTCTAAATCTCGGACTTCGGTAGCGCTAACGGTGTCTCGGCTAATTGTTTGGGCAAGTTGAGCCATTGGTTTTAAAGGTTGAATCACTCTCCATTTAAGTAAGTAGTTAATGGAGACTATGACTAATGCAAAAATGCCAATAAATATGCTGATGAACAATAAAAGGGCTTTGTGGGCGTTGGCGAATACTTCGCTAGCCGGAATATAAATAATCTGAGTACCAATAATTTGATTTAGCTTCCAGCCGTAACCGTTTTGTGAACCGTAGTGTTGGACGTGGCTTTTGGGCGCGATATCTGGACTACCATGACACTTAAGACAGCTAGAACTGTTAACAGCTAATGGTTGAGCGGTGTAGAATAACTGTTCTCCAGCTTGGGAGCGAAAATCTGAGAGACTTTTTAAAGTGCGATCGCTATTAAACCGCTCAATTATTTTTGCCTCAAATCTGTCAGCTTGGTCATTAAGATTCGTCGGGTTGAGCGTAGCCTGTTTGTAAATCAAATCTTTGTATTGCCAATTGGCTTTGAGATTATCAAATACTCGTTTAGCGGCGATGCTGGGTATAGTTTCGGGGATAAACTCAGTTTGCGGATCGGCAATTTGAGTAATTAGCGGTGCAATATCATTACTGGTATAACTTCTGACTGAATTGACAATCTGTATTGCCATCTGTCCGCGTGCATTCATTTCGCCTAATGCTCTTTGTTCCAGCGCTTTAGATAATGCAAATCCCCCCAATCCAATTCCGCCAATAAAAATGAGTGTTAGTAGTAGCGTAAATTGAGATGCAAGTTTAAAACGTCCCAGCATTTTCGCAAATTCCATCAACGGTCTCTCTTATTCATATATATCTAAGAACCATTAACTCGATCAGATTTTTCCAGCATCCGCGATCGCTTCTTAGCCAGCACTAAGTAGATGAGTTCGGTTTTAGCCCAGGACTTACGCAACTGGCACAAATAGTGTGCAGGGCGCAGCCCTGCCACGGAA
>JAVRCF010000080.1:0-39459 GCA_034530935.1 Aulosira sp. DedQUE10
GGTTTGTTTTTGCCTGTAACGTTACTTTACACTCATTTACAAAAGTTAATCAAGTGGTCAGACTTTTGCAAAACTAATCACTATTATTAGTTTTACTTATATAAGATTAGAATTATAACTGTTGATGACTAATTAGTAATTAAAGGTGCAAGCCCACGCCAGATGCTCATACTAATTCAAACTGGTATTACGTCCAAAGGGGTACGCATTTAGGGTAGTGGGACTTAGACAAAAAACACCGACAAAATAACCTCAAACGCATATACCACAAGACTTTGACATCATTTTGCTTTGTTTGTTGATATATATGGGTTTCAGGCATTTTTATGTATTTGGTGTATTTCCCTTTCCCTGCAAAGGTTTGAGGCTTGTTTTGACCTCAAAAATGTTTAAGTCCCGCTAGGAAAGTCAAAATTTTTGTAAGGTGGGCACCTCTAAATCTTTCGTTCAAACCCTGATGATAACTAGTGCCCACCCTACTCTGTTTACTCGTGTGGGCTTAGTTTTCCCTGTTTTGTTTCATCGTGATTGCGATCGCAATCACGTTTGATCAGCAAGTAACTGTAGAGAGTCTTTGCAACTTGGTGTGAACTTATTCAACGTAAACAACGAATTGCTTCTAACAAACCTCTGGCTTTATTCAACGTCTCTTCATATTCTTTTTCTGGTTCGGAATCAGCTACCATACCTGCACCAGCTTGCACAGTCACCTGATGGTCATGTACTACCATTGTGCGAATTGCGATCGCACTATTCAATTGTCCTTCAAAATCGTAATAACCATAAACTCCAGAATAAACACCGCGACGACTCGGTTCTAATTCGTGGATAATTTCCATTGCCCGAATTTTAGGTGCGCCGCTGACTGTACCTGCTGGGAAGCAAGCTTTCAGTAAATCCCATGCTGTTTTATCATCTGCTAACTTACCCACAACATTACTAACAATGTGCATGACATGGGAGTAGCGTTCCACCACCATTAATTCATCAACTCTGACACTACCGCTTTGGCAAACGCGTCCTAAATCATTTCGCCCTAAATCAACCAGCATCACGTGTTCGGCGACTTCTTTGGGGTCTTGCAATAAATCTTCAGCAAAAGCTGCATCTTCTTTGCTGGTTTTACCCCGTGGACGTGTCCCCGCAATGGGACGAACTGTGGCGATGACATCATTATCGCGATCGCGTTCTGCTTTGACCATGACTTCTGGACTGGAACCAATAATTTGCCAATCCTGGAAGTTAAAATACGCCATGTAAGGCGACGGATTAATTTGACGCAGGGAACGATAAAGGGCAAAGGGGTCGCCTGTGTATTCTGTCGATAATCGCTGAGAAATGACGACTTGAAAGATATCCCCAGCTTTGATGTATTCTTTGGCTTTTTCGACACTGGCGCAGAAGTCTTTGCGAGTAAAGTTGCTAGTGTATCCCTCTGATGGGGAAACTTTACCCTTACTAGCTGGGGGTGTCCACTCAAAGATAGTTTTCTCAGGCGACAACGGCAAAGATAACTTGCTGACCATCTGAGAGACGCGATCGCAAGCTTGTTGATAAGCTACCTGTAAATCTAACTTTGGATCGCGTAAATCAGCATAGGCGATCGCCCAAATTTTCCGCTTCACCTGGTCAAAAATTAACAGGTGGTCTACCTGCATCCACAAACCATCAGGAATATTTCTCTCATCCTGTGGATAAATTGGCACACGAGGTTCTATCCAGTTAATTAATTCATAGCCCCAAAAGCCAAACAATCCACCTATTCCTGGTGGTAGTTGTGGTAACTTAACTGGTTTATAAGGTTCTAGACAATTGGCTAAAGCTGTAAAGGGGTCGCCAGCAAACAAAACCTGTGAACTATCACGGTGTGTCTGAGTTGTACTATTTCCCCTGGCTTCCAACACCCACAGTGGATCGCAACCCAATAAACTATAACGTCCTAGTTTTTCCCCACCTTCCACAGATTCCAACAAAAAGCTGTAGGGTTGACCAGCGCAGACCTTATACCAAGCAGATACTGGCGTATCTAGATCTGCCACCCATTCCTGATATACCGGAACGAAGTTACCTTGCAAAGCTAGTTGAGAAAAATCGGAAAAATCGGGAAAAATCATAAGCAACTAAGGGAATGGGGAATGGGGCATAGGGCATGGGGCATAGGGCATGGGGCATAGGGCATGGGGCATAGGTTATTATTTCCCTTTGTTCTCCCTGTCCTCCTTGTCCCTCCGTTCGCGCAGCGTCTCCCTTGGGAGAAGTTTGCAAGGGCGGGGGGAACCCCCCGAAGTTGTGTGGACGGAGACCGTCCCCACAACAGCACTCTCCGCACGCAACTTCTCTCCTTGTCCTAGTCCCCAGTCCCCAGTACCTAGTACCTACGCATCGTAAGTATATTTACCACTAAACTTGAGCGCTGATGGATTGGGGTTGCTACCGATGTTGCGTGGTACATAACGTACTTTTTCACGACCTTCCTTCACTTTTTCAGGGAAAGTGCCATCAGCTGGGTGAATTAAAGAGGTTTCTCCGCTGGCCAAAATCAGGTAAATTTTGTAGTCTGTGATTTTAAATTTCCGGAGTTGACCACCCAACGCGATGCCATATTCTTTCCGAGCCAAGTACAGAAGGTTTTGACCCTGATGCATAGTGGCTGCACCACCTGTAGGCAGTTCAAAAACTTGCTGCTTGGGGCTAGTCCAGGTGATAGCATACTTTTCTTCCACTGCTGCTTTGTTTAGTAGGCCGCCAGTGCTGCCAGCAAATAGTGGAGTTTTTCCAGAGAGTGTTTCTGCCATAAAGTAGTCTCTCAACGTTTTTAGGGCATCCTAACACCGCTAACCGGATCATATTGCGATCGCGTTATAGACTGTAACAGTTTTTAGTCATTTTGAATTGGGAATGGGGCATTGGGCATGGGTAATTGGTAATTGGTAATGGGAGTTAGCATTTGTTATTTCTCCCTCATCCCCCTTGTCCCCCTCATCGCCTTTGTCCCTTTGTCCCGTCACCTCTGGGCCGCTTTTCCTCTTGGCTGCCCTCAACGATGGGGATAGTAAAGCGAAACTGACTGCCCTGATCTTTACCTGCTGACTCTGCCCAAATTTTACCACCCCAACCATTGACAATTAGACGACAAATTGCTAATCCAAGACCAGTGCCGCCGGCGCTGCGTCGCAGTGCGCCTTCTTCTTGATAAAATCTGTCAAAAACTATTTCTAGCCGATTTGGTTCGATTCCCCTACCTGTATCAGCCACGCTAACCTCTACCATCTGTTGGTCGTTGCAAGTGGCGCTAAGGCTGATTTCTCCTTGGGAAGGGGTAAATTTATAAGCATTATCTACGAGTTTGGCGAGCACCTCAACTAGCCAATCACCGTCAGCTTTAACTAAAGGCAGGTTTTGGGCGATTTCGGTGCTGATTTGGGGGAATTTTTCGTTGGTTGAGCGTGTCCGCATCCGGCTGAGTGCTAAATCAAAGCACTCTTGTAAAGTTAAAGATTCTGGGTGCCACTCCACTCGACCACTTTCTAGGTTAGAAAGTGTTAAGAAATCTTGCACTAATTTCCGCATTCGTTCGGAATCAGAAAGCGCAGTACTGAGCATTACCTGCTGCAAATCTTGGGGCATATCTGGTTCGCTGGCGAGACTTTCCAGGCAAACTTGAATGGTGGAGAGGGGAGTGCGGAGTTCGTGCCCAGTAATGGCTATCAGGTTGCTGCGGGTGCGGTCAAGGGCTTCTAACTGCTGATTCAGTTCTTCTAGGTTAGCGTAGGCTTCAGCTTGAATTAGAGCGGCTCCTACTTGGGTAGCGATCGCTTTTACCAAATCCAGTTCTGCTGGTTGGCACTCATGAAGTGGCATAGTGCAATAGTGTAACTCTACTATGCCTAGCAATCGCCCTTGATAAAACACTGGTTCCATCACCCAAGAACGAATGGCAAACTTTTTGGCGATCGCAGACAACACTGTTGAGCTATTAACCCAAGGTTCGGTCAAGGTATCGCTGACACAGACACCCTCACCTTGTTTAATTATTTCCCGAAATAAAGGATTTTTATCTAACTCCCAGGTTTGCCCACGAACAGATAAAATTCCTGGTGTTAAAAATTCATGTTCAATGATCGCTTTAGCTTCTGTAGCTTGAACACGGTAAATTAAACAGCGACCAGCCCCCAGGTGCTGTCCCAATTCTTGTGCTGCTATTTGCAGAACTTCATGAGGATCGAGCGATCGCCGAATGGCCGTACTAATTGAGTTGATTAAGCGTTCTTTGCGTGCTTGGGCTGTAATCGAACGATAGGCTTTGTGCAATTTGTACTGACTTGCTTGAAGATAAGTTACTAGGCGTTGCACAAAAGGATCAGTATCTATATCACAAGCATATTCATTGGTTTGCTCTGCTGCTGAGTTGATTCTCGGTTTCGCTATGCCAAACCTCTGGCGTGCTTCCTCTACTTTCTCTACCAAATCTGGTCTGTAAATCACAATCCTGTCTAATAGCAATTGGGCTGCTTTCAGGCTGACTCCCCTTTCTGATGTCCAAACTCCTTCAAACCTGCGTGCTGTATCCATATCCAGGCTAGGTACTAGATCGGGAATCTGCTTATTTTTGGCAATGGAGCCTAAGTTTTCTCGGCACACTAGGCAAGTAGCATAATTATCTGCAAGCACTACTAAATGCCATTCTTGGCTTAAAGCATCATCTGGTTCAAAAGCTATTTTTTCGTAGTAATCCGAGCTATTAGTAAAATCAGTTTCTGGTGCAGATAGCACGTATATATGACTACTTCGCTCGGAGAGCCGTTGGTATCGATGAGCTTCTTGGCGGTAGAACCGCTCACGTTGGAAGCTAGCAATTACCAACGGCTCAACTAAAGTCGCCGCCAAAACCTGGTCTTCCATCGCATGGGAGAGCGCCGTTAGTGAAGCCTTGAAATATAGCTGGGGCCGCAGGTAGGGGAGGAACTGTAGCAGATCACTCAGCACGGAAGTCGAAATGCTCATGAATATCGTTAAGGAAGCCCAATCTGGAAAAGATCCACGTCACAGATGCATTGTACAAATTACAATGGACTCTAAAATCAAGTTGACAAGTGCAATATGTAAAGAATCGTGAAAAATGAATTTTAGCAGCGGATGTAGTAAGTTGCTCCTAGTTAAAAGGAGCGTATATAGATTGATTGACAAATAGCCCAAAAACGGCAATGCATTCTTTGTTCGCACCCTAACGTTTTGTCTGCATCGCAGTTATCTAGCCATTTGTCACAATTGCTTTGTTCGTCGCTTAAGTCTTCTTTATCCATTTGCTGGCATTGTCATGTTTCAAAGTGATAGCCTATTAAGCCCAATATACATTCTCGACTAGATCCACTATCAATTAGAAACTAATTTTTAGACAAAAAGTTGCTCTTATATACAAAATCAGACACTGACAATCTCTGCAATGTCAGGCAAACTTGTTAAGAATTAAGAATTTTCTTCTGACGAGATTGATAAAAAAGAGTTAAGCAGTAAAATTACAAAGCCAAGGTTGTATAGAAACAAAAAATTGTGAATAAATTGAGTATGTCTGACAAACTTAACGAATTGTGAAGACATCACAATCTAAATGATAAAGTCTTTTATCATTAGCTCAATTTTTTAAGGCATAAAAAACTGGAAGCTATTTAAGTTTTAGCTTCCAGAATTCCGTGTATAAATTGCTAATTTCTAAAACAGCCATAATCCTGTTTGGGAGGACGAGGATTACGATAGTCTTTCCTAGAAGCGTAAGAGTTATAAGTTCCACCAGCCTTGACTATAATTTAACTGTGACTTTTTCAATTTCCACTCTTGCTAATAGTATTAAATGTGAGATTTTTGGGCTAAACCCACAGTCACCACAGCCACGGGAGTTTTATCGTTATCACTTCCACCATCTCTAAACTAGGTGGCAGCAATTCAAAGTTAGGATTGGGAGAATACACCAATCCCAATTTTATTAACTCAAACTTCCTGGGAAAAAGAACCACCAGCAGCAACAGTTAAATCGTCTATTTTGGTCTTGGATTTATCTACTCTAAAAGATGTTGACTGCTTCACCAATCGAGGTGATGTATTTCAGGATTGGAACTCATCATTAATTTTGTCCCTGTCCATGAAATGGGCTAGTCAATCACTTCTGTTTCAGTTGGCATCTATAATTTATAAAATTTTCTCAGTTAATATTTGCCAATTTGGCAGATTGTATCAATAAAATTGTGACTTTTTGAAGAATCTTATATTAGGACATAATTTTCCGGAGTCTCTCCTAAGAGATTAATGCAAATATGTTGCATTTTATATTGCCTTTAGACGGCTCTATACGGTTTGATTATATCTCTTGATAAGTTACTATTGTGAGTCACACTACTAACGAAATTAAACATCTGTATTTCCAGTTTAGTCTGAAAAAACAGTCACTTCAACAATAAAGGGTAGTCCCCCTAAAGGAGGAGGACTATAAAGGTAGGGGTTTTAAAGGTCGCAATCACAAAGCGAATCTGTAGGCTGGATTTGTACAAGCAGTCTATTTAAGTTACAAATACCCTAACAAAGCTGCCTTGCTATAGATTATTAATCTGCATAGCAATCAGACAGATACTCAATGAACTAGAAATCTGTATTTAATTAATGAATTTATTAATTAAATCAACAGAATTTTCCAGAAGTATCTTGAGTACTTTCTGGTTTGAATTGATATTTGATTGATGTTCTGGAAATTGCTTTGTCAGCCACCTATCCTAACTAGCACCACAAATTTCTACTTTTTACTTACCAACGACCTCAAGATAAGGGAATTCCTTAATTTTGCTTAAGCAGTTTGGTGAGACATTAGCATCAGACCTTTTGTCACCAGATTGTTTGGCAATGCTCATAGTTGGATTTTGCTGGTTGTTAGACCGACTCATGAGGGAGTTTTCTTTGAGCAATCGATTGTAAGTCCGATAGGGAATGTAATGTAAAGGATTGTAACCAGCAAAACGTAACATTAATACACATGCCCAGGAATACTTTCCAGAAAGAATCGCTTCAACTACTTGGTCAAACTGCTCAGGAGGAATTGAGTTCTTTAATTTGCTACTAATGTCAGAAATATCGTGGTTCATAGTGTTAGTTGTCTTAATTTAAGTAAACCAGTTTGGTTTCTGCGGTTGTTGGGATTTAAATTGAAGTTAACAAACTGCTCTAGCCTATTGAAATTTGCTGAATTAGCTTCAGGAACAAATCAGCAATACGGTATTAGCGGCTGTTTAGGGAGAACACTACCCTCTTAATCGGTACAAGCAGAAATACCAAAAGTTCTGAGCAACTTTTGCCATTTCTGAAGACTGAAGCCGCTTACTTGAGACCACTCGCTCCATTCTTTGCGCTTTATGTGGCGATCATTGGTAGATGTTTCTGGTACAGTCGCCCTAGCTATAGTGACAGCACTGCAATGAATTGATATTTTCTCAGGAGATGGATCGTAGTAGGGATGCAAATAATCAAGCTTCATCCTATAACTACTCCTTTGAGTTGAGGTTTCGACTGCATTTAACCTAATTATTCTTTCCATGAGCTGACCTTTTTTCGGAAACTTGATTTTTTTAAATCAAGCCTGTTTGCGGTTTTGCCGTAATTATTCAGATCCTCTGCCAAGTTCTACAGCTCTTACTGTGTGGTAATAGCTACTGAAGAACTGAACTGCCGTTGGTTAGTTTTCGGCTATAGCTCTTGCTGAATAATTAACGCCAGGTAAAAATTTACCCTTTGTTATGTTCAGACGAATGGCAGAAAAAAGTCTCCATTTGGCTCTTGGTAGATGCAGTTTCGTTCTCTTTAAATTTCCCAACTCCTAATTCAATTACTTATCCCTGATAAAAATATTGTCTTATATATTGCTAAAAAATTAGGAGATACTCAGTAAAACTGCATAAGTTTTAGGATGGGAACTCAAAGTTCTTTATTCTTGACGATCAAGAACAACATTTCTATTTATACTATTTTTTTGCGTTAATGTCACCTCCCAAATTGGCGGCTTTATAAGTTAAATTTAGTGATTTATATCTGATATCTACTTATGTATTGTACAACTTAGCATTTTGTCACCTTTTTTCTAGATACTGAGGGGTATTACCCCTCGCTTAATATGCATTTAAGACTTTTATGCACATCACATTACTAAGAAATTTTACCATCAATTATGTTGTTTAACAACCAAGTAACTAGCATTATAGATATTATTTAAAAAATTAAACAAGTCCGAGTTATTGAAAATGTTTTTTAAAAAGGATGTAACTTATATCTTGGCTTTAATTCTTCAGTTTGCTTGCTTTACACAGATCCTAGCTATTATGTATCTAGGCAATAATAGTATATTTTTTGAAAATACTGCATAAAAATAAGTCAGGTTTTACCGAAGCTAATACACATTTTTTTGTAATGTGTTATTATATATAAACCTTCTAAGCCAGTGCAAAATGGCTCTGGTAAATTTACAACCGATTTATATTGTAATAAACAATAATGTATCAGAATTAGCCTATACTTCACTATCAAAATCAGCAGTGTATAGGTATCTAATCGACAGTAAATGATAATAATTGTTTTAAACAGACTAACTGTAAAATTAATATCTAACTTATTTAGTTAAGTGTGATTACATATTGAAATGTAATTATTACTAGTGTTGATAAAGACCTATTATTACTATCAGTTTTTCGTGAGTGTAGTTTTCCACAAGGATACCTCGGTTTAAAACCCAAATACAGATCGATATGGCGAAGATGGGAGAGTCGGGGAGATACGCTTAAGCGGCTACACTCCTGACTCATGTGAACTAGATAGAAATAGCATTTACTTAAGCGAGATTCCTTGTTAATTAAGGCTTTGACAAATCTCCTGATCAAGCTCTGACTTCTATTGAGCCAGCAAGCAAAGCTTTTTGTAATAGGTTTGCAATCATTGCCAAATCTCATAACTCTTACAACCACCTTCAAAAAGTTGAGGATAGCCGCTTTTGGACTGGGAGACTGCTGGTTACTTGTATATTTCATATCTCCCTGAACTCTGAACAACAAAAAGGAGTTCATGGCTAAATTTCGGTTTTTAGGCAAGCTTGTTAACTTGAAATAGACGAGTACTTTAAGTACAAAAGAGACGCTAATTATTTCACTGTTGGGATTATGTCATTCCAACAACCTCTGGAAAACGCAATTATTTGTGTTTTTAATCACCAATTGCTTAGCTATCATTTTTCAGTGGCTTTCCCTAAGTGAAAGTTTAAAAAAATACTCGCAAATTCTTATGTATATTTTTTAGTAAAGTCTAAATCACTAGCTGAAGTTTTTTGGTACGACTTTGACGATGATCACCAATACATATCTCATACTTTATCAAAATTTTACTTACTCTTTAATCAGTAACCATTGATTTCACTGTCTTTTTGCTGTATTTAAGGGCACTTAGAATGAATGTAAAAGATTTATTTTACATTATATGTAGATATTTTTCACAACAAAAACTTGAATATACAGTATTTGTTGTTACAAAAAAATATTATAAATAAACTTTTTGTTAGGTAAAAAATGTTAACTGTGAACATAAAATTTTTGAAATTAGTAACTTGAATAACTTAAGCTGGCAATCTAGGATGTTGTTAGAGCAACATTCTTGAGGTCTAAAGAGGCTGCATTTTTGTTAGTATTACTTACTCTTTTCTATTGGTTTATGAAACACCCGGAAAATAAAACCACAGATAAAAATACTTACGAAATCAGCTACAAGTAAAGTAGATTTGAAAACGCAAATAATAAAACGTATCTTTTTTTCTGTATGTATATTTGATTGCAAAATTCAAATTAGTTAAGTAGGTCGGCGCAATTAAAGCTAACAGGCGAGGGCTGTCATTTGTCCTTTGTCATTGGTCATTGGTAAGGGTTTTAAGCCTATTTACGTTTCGTAACATAATTGGGTTTATTCCCGCCGACTTACTTAATCAAAAATTAATACTACTGGAAATGGGGAACTCGGGGCCGCCTCTGGGGACAAGGGAGATGAGGTAGATGAGGGAGATGAGGCAGTAGGGTAAAATTCCCATTACCAATTACCAATTACCAATTACCCAGTGCCCCATGCCCCATGCCCTAGTAAACTAAGTAAATTGCCCAAATAGCCATTGCCCGTAGGTAAGTACTGGCGCGAAATGTACTAGATGCGGTGATGGCTTCGGGTGTGCGGAATTGTAGCCCGTTGTCGTAAATTTGCTGGACTACAGATTGTGTTAAGCGCAATGCTTCATCCTTCATTCCCATCTGTATGAGAAAAGCTGCTAGTCCAAAGTTGATACCTGTCCAGACTTCCAGGGGGTGTGTAGCCTTAGGGTTTTCTGGTGAACCGTCAAGCAGAACACCATTTGCAGCACCGAATTGACCATTTTGGAACTTGAGAAAGCACGCATCATATACAGTTTGGAGCGCAGAGAGAGCGCGATCGCTATCTACAATATCTGGTAATCCCAACAACCGTGCGTAAAATTGTCCGCACAACTGATCCGCCATCACCACATCAGAACCACTCTCACTATCTAAGCGGTAATATTGCCCATTCCAGAGTTTTTCTTCGTAGATGGGGCGAGATTGTTGCAACCAAGCTTCATAGGTGGATTTTTGCACCGTCAAGTTTTCGAGTCCACCAAAATTGTTGTTGAGTAAAACTTCGCTAATGGCGATCGCAGCTTCTAACGCCGCCAACCACAAACCCCCACAATATGCACTGACACCTTGTAACCGCCAATCATCAAAAGTTTGATCCGGCGCACCAGAATTCTCCGGAATTCCATCGCCATCTCGATCAAAAGTTTTTAGGTATTCGAGAGTTTGGACAATTGCATCCCAACAATCTGCGAGAAACTGCACATCATCAGCACCCGTGAGCAGAAAATCTCGGTATACTTGCAACACAAAATCGCTGCCTAAATCCTTCCATAAATTGCAATCTTGGTAGCAGGTGTAGTTAGTTTTCTCCCAGACATGTTCATTAGGTGCGCCCAAGTCATGAGGTGTTGCGCCTGCGACTTTGCGAACTGCGGTTGTCGTGTCCGCACCAATAGTGTAGTAATAGCCAATAATTCTTTGGTGATCGTCACTTTGGGGAATCGCCCTTGCAAAAGCCCGCATTACTGATTTTTCTAGTTCCGGAAACAACATCAGCAGGGCAAAAGAACCATATAATCGCACATCTAAACTTTCATACCAGCGATAATCTAAGCACTCTAGCACCGCAAACTGACCGATAGGATCGAGTTCTGAGGCTGCATTCCAGAGAGTACCACCACTAGTTAGGTCATAAAGCTCATTAAATAGAGCCATTTTAAACCAAGCTGGTAAATCTTCTCGATCAAGAATAGGTTGTTGCCAACTTTGAATTTGCGATCGCCAATTTTGGTATTCTCTTAAAGCAGTAGATGCGATCGCCCAAGCATTTTGACCATCTCTGCCAAAAAAGTCTGTATATCTGCGGTAATAGTTAATTCCGGCTGCAAATTCTGTTACCGGGAAATCCCAAGCTAAGACGAAGGGAATTTCTAGAGATTCGCCTGGTTGCAGAGTAAAACGGAGTGCGATCGCTGCCCCGATTTGTGTATTATCTGCTGCTGGCGTGTCATCAACATAATTGGACAAAGAACCATCTGCCGCAAAGCTTTGCCACAACTCATCACCAGTATCGGCTGGATTCCAGTGAGTGTGATAAAACACTTCCACCTGGGGATGCTTCACTGTGGCGATACACCAGCTACCATCTCCTTCTTGCACAGGTATATCACGAGCAACTTGGGATAAAAAGCAACCAAAGTGCTGCTCATTTTCCACTAATTGATTGTAATTACCTTGACTCTCACCCAAACGTGGCTGATACTCATACACCGGACTACCATCATCGCGAATTTTCACCTCAGGGGATTTCAAAGCATTAGTAAACCAGCCCACCATATTCTGCCAGGTGAGCATAATGCCCAGAGTAATAGGTGCATCCGTCGGATTATGAGCCTTCCAGAGAAATATCGCTACCGGATAACTAGTTTCTTTGTAGTTATTTGCCCAGATGGGGGAAAACTGCTCACAACTTAGCTGTGCTTGCAAGACATTTTCGTAGACAAACCAACTCCGGGGATATAACGCATGATAAGTACCCGTGTGGGAAGTCCCATCTGATTGCTTGCTAGCTGGATACCATCGCCAAGCACTGAGACTGTTATCTTCTGGTACTTGGGTAGATAAAGCATAAGCTTGAGAAGATGAGCTATTAGACTCAAACACACTAAATTGACAGGCGGGGATATTCTTAAAAGTATGCTCTCCCCCGTCAATGTGCCATAAATTAAAGTCTCCCCGTGAAGAACGCCCAATACAGCCAGCACCAAAGCCACCTAAAGGCATACCATGCCAAGGGCCATCATCAATATTACTAGCGTAGCGGACAGTATAGGGCTTGTTCCAACCAAGACCAATGGGACGATTCCAAGTGTAAGAGGGGATTACTGAAGAGAGCAGATTTGTCATCGCCTGATTATACAGCGTGCGGTTACGGTAATGAAGACTAGCGCGATGTGTAATTTTTCTCAAGTAAAACGCGGTACTAGCTTCAATGTTGTTACCCAGAAATACAGATTGGTTGTGGCGGAAGTTTTCGAGATAGCATTAAATTAAGTGCAAGTTTAATGCATAATCAACTCTATGCTCAATATTAGTCGAGATATTCATTCACTCTCTAGCTTTAAACGCAATACGTTGGAATTCCTACAGCAGATGAAGCAGACAGGAAAACCCGTAGTGCTGACAGTTAATGGTAAA
Source organism: Aulosira sp. DedQUE10 (assembly GCA_034530935.1). Lineage (GTDB taxonomy): Bacteria > Cyanobacteriota > Cyanobacteriia > Cyanobacteriales > Nostocaceae > Aulosira. The sequence continues at coordinate 12,852 of JAVRCF010000080.1, forward strand.
GCCGAACTTGTAGTTCAGGATGCAGAGTCTTACCAAAAACTGCTGGATGCGTTAGAAAAGTTGGAAGCGATCGCTGGAATTAAGCAGGGACTTGAAGATGTAGACGCTGGTAGAACTACTACCCTGAGCGAATTTGAACAAGAAATGCAGCAAAAGTATGGCATTTCAAGTTAGGGTAACTCAGACTGCAAGAGATGAAATTGATAGTGCTTACTCTTGGTTGAGACAGCGCAATCCAGTTTACGCGGATAAATGGTTTCGGGAGTTGATGGATACTATTGCTACTCTGCAAGAAAAGCCTCTGCGTTGCGCTTTAGCTTCAGAAAATGATGTCTTTACAGAAGAAATCCATCAACTTATGTATGGTAAGTCCAGAAATAAGTACCGAATTTTGTTCGTTATTCGGGAAGATACTGTGTTTGTACTTCATATCCGTCATAGCTCGCAAGCGCCACTGATAGGCGAGGAAGTTGACGAGTCAGAAGAATTTTGATGGTTGAAAGCTTGGCGATCGCTCTCCCTTTGAACTCGGAATGTTTATTGGTATGTATTGAAATTAAACTGGTATATGTGGGCACACTAAATTTTAGCAACATACTGGAGATTAATTTCTATGTCCACAGCCCCAATTAGTGCAGCACTAAAGCAATCAGAGAGAGATGAGGTGTTGCAAGCGATCGCCACCATTAAAGAAAAGCTACCATTTTTGATTGATTTAACTAACGAGGAGCGCAAAGCATTACCCAAGATGGGAGATAAAAGCCGCGCCTTTGTTAGCAAAGCATTAGAGGTGGCGACACAGAATCCAGAGTTTTTACCGCGATCGTTTGACCTGGATGAAATGCGGAAAGACGTACAATTGTTTGAGGCGTTGTATCCAGTATTGCTGTCGCTGTCACAATTACAAGAATTGGTGGATGATACATCTTTGGCAGTGGGTAGTGAAGCCTATGCAGCCGCCTTACAGGTGTATAACTATGCCAAAGCTAGTGGACAAGGAGGTGGTTTAGAGACAGTAGTTGACGAAATGGGGCAAAGATTCGCCCGTAGATCTCGGAAGCCCAAGCCTGAAACAGCAGTGTTGTAGAAAATAACTCGGTAGTTGCACCTTGGAAGTGCAACGTTGCAGATCGGAACTCGGATGTTTGAGTAAATTACTCGGCGTTCCGAGTTCTGAACTCGAAGCTTCAACTTCCGAACATGGAATTTCGAGATCAGAACACGAAACTTGAAGCTTTGAACAGCAACAGCCGAGATCCAAAGGTAAATGATGGTGAAAAAAAGGCGAATATTTCCCTTAAAATCCTCTCTTGCTCATCCCAAAAAATAAAGCCGCCACAACTATCTAGCGTAGGGGCACGGCAATGCCGTGCCCTCATAAAAATGTTCACCACCGCCAATAATTTATTTTTAATTTACCCTATAAAAATTACCATCATTCAGATGTAATAGGCACTGGAAAAAATAATATTGTTTATCGTTATGATGCTATATGGGTTGGAGGGCAAGGCATTGCCTTGCCCCTACGTTATTTGTATGGGTGAAAGCAAAAATCAACGGTTAAAATAAATCAAAATTTATTATAAATGAATATAGAAAATCATGCCTTATGATCCACAAAAACATCATCGGCATTCTATCCGCTTAAAAGGATACGATTATACCGAACCTGGTGCATATTTCATCACCATTTGCACTAAAGGGCGGCAATGTTTATTTGGTAATGTGGTGAAGGGCGAAATGCAATTAAATTCTTTAGGTTATATTGCCTTCAACTGCTGGCAAACAATACCCGATCATTTTACCCACATTGAATTAGATACATTTGTGGTCATGCCTAACCATATACACGGCATCTTAATTCTCACCGATAACCCTGTAGGGGCATGGCAATGCCATGCCCTCATAGAAATGTTCAGCACAGCCCAGAATTTGTTTGTAATTTATTATCGAGGAATTACCATTATTTAAATATAATAGGTGCTGAATGGAAAAATATTATTTATCGTTATGATGCCATATATGTTGGAGGGCAAGGCATTGCCTTGCCCCTACGTTATTTATCTCTAGATTACCTTTTCGATATCCCTTTTTAATCAAAAATCATGTGTTTGGTTATAAATATCAATTCATATGGCACGGCATTGCCGTGCCCTAATAATAAATATCTGGAATGCGTCGATTTATGGCTTTTTCTGCGCCAAATTATACTTAACCTCGATTTCAAAATTACTTTCCGCCGAACCCTCAGTTAAAAACGGAATCCCCGTTTTCCCACCCAACTTGATCCCAAATTTAACAGTTACTTCTTCCGCGTCAGGTATATTCTTAAAAGCCCCGACAGCTAACTTGGCATAATCACGAATCTTGTTCTGAAATTCTTTGATATTCACCGTAGGTTGGCAAGTCACGCCAGATAAAAAATTAATTGGCAAAGAACTCGGTCAAGCATTGAGGATGTTTTTACTGGAGAAAGCCGAGGGTAGTTAAGCACTTATTTATTTTGCTGGACATGGATTTGAAGCACCCAGCCTCACAGGTGAACCAAAGGGGTATTTGGCTACTTCAGATTGCAATAAAGATGGGCAAAATGCGATCGCCTTTGATGACTTCAACGCGTTAATCGCGAAATCTCAACTCAGCAGCCTGGTGGTACTGTTAGATTGCTGTTACGCTGGCTCCTTACTAGAAAGAAGCTTTATCAGATCGAGCTTTCCCGTCTTCAACAGCGAACAACACTACTGCTTAATTACAGCCTCCCGTGCATTTGAAAGAGCAAGGGAAGATGCGGAAGGTGGAATTTTTACCAAAGCAGTCATCAAAGGATTATCTCAAGATAAAGCTGATGTTATTACAGGAGAAGTCAACGCCAACGACTTAATGAGCTTTGTGTCGCGGGAACTCAAGGGAAGCGGACAAGAAGCAATTTACATGGGCGGTGGTAGATCGATTCCTCTGGTTTTTTATCCAGGGAACAATCAGGTAGCGGTTGGGGTGGTGAGTGAAGAATGTCCCTATCGAGGATTACAAGCTTTTGACAAAGAACACGCCAAGTTCTTTTTTGGTCGCCAGAAAGTAGTTATCTGTCGCCATTAGCGCCGATGGGCAGACAATTGTTAGTGGCGGTGAAAACGGCACTGTGCAGTTATGGAACTGCCAAGGTTTTCCCTTAGCTGAACCATTGCGTGGTCATCAGGGTGCGGTTTTATCTGTCGCCATTAGCGCTGATGGGCAGACAATCGTCAGTGGCGGTGCTGACGGCACAGTGCGGTTGTGGCGTGGTGGTTGGCGTGCATGGTTACAAGTCTGCTGCGACAGGTTGCGTTACCATCCCATCTTCACCAACCCGCAAACTGAGGATGCAAAAGCCGCCTGCGAAGTCTGCCGCAAATATATTTGGAGTCAAGAAGAAGATAAAAGCAGCAGCTAAGGACAGCTATCTATGTTCTAAACTGGAACTACGTTGTAAGCACTCGATGATGTCACAAATCACATTTAAGGTTGAAGCATTTTGGGACTCAGATGCACAAGTCTGGGTTGCAACTAGTGATGATGTGCCTGGATTAGTAACAGAAGCTTCTACGATTGAGGTTCTGACGCAAAAGCTGCGAGAAATAATTCCAGAACTGATCGTTCTCAACAATATTGTCCCTTCCGGCTATGTAGGTTCTATCACCTTTGAGTTAATCAGCCATCGCCAAGAGTTGATAGAGGTAGCTTCATAGATGGGTGCGTCGTTTACTCCTGAGTTAAAAAAGATTCTTTTGGAAGCTGGGTGCTACTTTGAACGTCAAGGCAAAGGCGACCATGAAATTTGGTACAGTCCCATCACAGATCGTCGATTTGTTGTAGACGGAACTATCAAGTCACGCCATACCGCCAACGGAGTTTTAAAGCAAGCTGGATTACCCAAAGCCTTTTAATCGGGTAGCAAGTAGAAACTCAAGAGTTCACAACAGGAAAAATCAACCTGCGATCGGCAAGTTTGAAGCTTGGAACTCAAAACTTCGCGATCGGAACTTGAAACTTCGAGCTTTTAACTTCAGTTTTCGCCATCAGAACTCGGAACTTCATCCTCAGAACTCCAAACTTCGTGTCCCGAACTCGGAATTTTATGCTCAGAACTCGGAACTTCGTCTTCCGAACTCGGAACTTCGTCTTCTGAACTGCAACAACCGAGATCCAAAGGCGAATGATGGTGATTAAATGGCAAATATTTTCCTGATTATCTTATCTTCTCCAATCTGTAACCTCAAGCTACCACAAATATCTTACGTAGGGGCACAACAATGTTGTGCCCTCAGAGAAATCTTCACCACAACCCAGAATTTATTTGGAATTTTCCGCAGAAGAATTAGCATCATTCCAATATAATACGCACCGTGCAAAACAATATTGTTTTTCGTTGAGATGCCAAATGGGTTGGAGGGCACGGCATTGCCGTGCCCCTACAATAATCTGTAACTCACTCAGATTTTGCATCAAAATTGCCTTTCCATTACCACCTTGAATCAGCAATCCAACTCCTCATCGCATTCTTGGATTGGGGTTGCTAGTCCTTCTTTGATAGATTCTCCCATTCCAGGTATAGATAACAGGTAAAGAGTCTCCTGAATTGCAGACCAATCTTTTTCTGCAAGCAGAATCGCATTACCGCGATCGCCCTGAATAATCACAGGTTTACCTTGTTCTGCAACTTGGTCTATCAGTTCTTGTAAATTATGTTGAGCGTCGTTGACAGGAAGTGAAGACATCATGCTTTTTTAGCTCACGATCACTTTACTTTGGTTTATTTATAGTTCCTTCCAAGCTTCGTCTTCCTCTGGGTTAAGCCAAACTTTGCTCAGTGATGACTCACTCAATTCCAGAAAATCTTTGATGAGTATTTGGGAATTATCTACATTGCTAACTTGCAAATTCTGAACTGTTTCAAGTGATAGTCCAGTGAGTTTTGCTACTAAAGGTAAATCAATTCCCTCTCGCAGCATATTCAGCGCAACTTGGTTTAATCCCTGCTGCCAACCTTGCTCCCATGCTTCGCGTAATGATTGAGATGTAATTGCTTTTGTCATACATCAATATTAGTTGCAGGCGCTTTAATGATACCTCGAATATAGCGTTTCTATTTTTGAACCAATAAGTGAGAACAAAAAAATATAGGGGTACGTTATGCAAAACGTACCCCCAAACTCAATACTCAATACTCAACATTCAGCGCTGACTACGAAGCATTCTGTAACTCAGCGGTGCGGACTGATAGCTGTTGTGTTTGATTACCCCGTTGGACTTTCACCTGCAATACTTGACCAAGGCGACTGTTTTCGACAAAATTCTGTAACTGTTCGGCAGTAGTAATCGCTTGTCCATCAACTTGAACAATTACATCCCCACGTCGGATACCCGCAGATGCGGCTGGGGAGTTGGGTACAACTCGCATCACCAAAACACCGTTAACTTCTGGTATTTGAATGGGAGAGTTGGGATCTGTGTTGTTCTGCTTGGCTAGCTGCGGTGTTAAAGATACCATTTGCACGCCTAAATAGGGATGAGCAACTTTACCTTCACGTTGCAGTTGCGCTGCGATCGCTTTTGCTTTATCTATGGGAATAGCAAATCCAATCCCCATCGCATCAGCACGAATCGCAGTATTAATTCCAATCACCTCACCTTGTCCATTTAATAACGGCCCGCCGGAGTTCCCAGGGTTAATCGCTGCGTCAGTTTGAATGAAATCTAAGCGTTTGTCTGTAATCCCGACTTGGGCGCTGGAACGCTTCAGGGTGCTGACAATGCCCAAAGTAACGGTATTATCAAATCCTAAAGGATTACCAACTGCGATCGCCCAGTCTCCTACTTGTACATTACTGGAAGAACCCAAGGGTGCCACTGGTAAATCATTCCCGGCATTAATTTTAACTACCGCTAAATCTGTAACTTCATCGATACCCTGAACTTTACCGTCAAAGGTGCGACCGTCTTTTAGCCGGACTGTCACTCTATCAGCTTTATCGACTACGTGAGCATTAGTTAGAACTAACCCACTCTTGTCAAGAATGAAACCAGAGCCAAGACCGCGCAATTGCTCTCTAGATGGCTGTTGCTGGAAACTGTCACCAAAAAACTGGCGGAAAAATGGGTCTTCCAAAAACGGATCGTTGCGACGAGTAATTGTGCGTTCTGTATCAATCCGCACCACTGCTGGCCCCACACGATTGACTGCTACTGTCACAAAGCTACTGCTACTTATTGTCGCTGCGGCAGGCGATTGGCGTTGAGCAAGCAATTCTGGTGGATTTGCAGTTGTAAGCTTTGGCGCTGGTTCTGCTTTTGAAGGTAACACCTGTAGGGTGCTAAAAGTTAGCACAACTCCTAGAAATATGGCTAAAAAATGGGAACTGAGTTGACGTATAGACCGAGTTAGCTTGGGAAATCTCATAATCACAACCTAATTCTAGAAGCGTAATTTTTACTTAGTCGTGACAAATCTATCTAAACTTATTTTTACAGAATCGATGAGAATACTTGCGTATTGGCGCTTGCACTCTACCTCAGGTTTCTTCTGCTCAAGGACTAGAAATTAGAGGCTAGGGGCTAGGTAATAGATTTCTTCCTTGTCTCCTTTGTCTCTCTTATCCCCCTTATAATACTCAGTCCTGTTTACCTCAGTATTAGTTGAGGCATAGCGTGAACACCTGTAATCAAATTAATTGTATATTTACTTCAAAAGCTATTATGGACATTCCCCCTAGCAAGGTTCGGATTTCACCCCACAATTAATATTTGGTATTTGTTATTTCTCCCCTGCTTCCTCTGCTTCCTCATCCCCCTGTCTCCCAGTCCCCAATCCCCCCTAGGCTAGTATTTTAGTTAGAGCAATACTTTGATAACCCATGAACGGATTAAACCGATCTCCTGAAGAATCCTTGACTACATCCCAGAAAACAGAACACTCTCACAATCACAGCACAGATCACGAACATCCAGATCATCATTCTGTGGATCAAAAATCAGCTCATCCTCACGTGCATAGTGAAGAGTCTTTAAAGCGAATTGTCAACCGCCTTTCACGTATAGAAGGGCACATTCGTGGTATTAAGACAATGGTGCAGCAAAATAGCCCTTGTCCTGATGTTTTATTGCAAATAGCCGCAGTCAGAGGTGCATTGGATCGGGTAGCACGAATTGTGCTAGATGAACATTTAACTGAGTGTATTGCTAGAGCTGCACAAGAGGGTAATATTGATACGGAAATTGCACAACTTAAGGCAGCTTTAGATCGGTTTTTGCCTTAGCAAACAGCAGAGTATCAACAATTATCTCTGGTAATTTATATTCATCAGGGTTATTGAATACGTATAAAAAATGTCTTTAAGAAACTATCAATTTAACTACTCTTTAATTAACAACCCAAATCAGCAAGTAATTCTTTTCTTGCACGGCTTCATGGGTAACATTGATGAATTTGATGAAGCCATCACATTACTATCTGCTGAATTCTCCTATTTGACTATTGACCTGCCCGGACATGGCAAAACGCAAGTTTTGGGTAGTGATGAATGCTATACAATAGCAAACACTGCTGAGGCTTTAATTAAGTTATTAGATGAGTTGCAAATTGCTCAATGCTTTTTAGTTGGCTATTCAATGGGTGGGCGATTAGCTTTATATCTCACCCTGCATTTTCCCGAACGGTTTTCTAAGGTTGTCTTAGAATCTGCTTCTCCAGGTTTAGCAACAGAAGCAGAACGATTAGCACGGATTCAACAAGATTATCAAATAGGCAGAAAGTTAATTAGAAGTCTGGAAACAAGTGATTTTGCAGATTTCTTATCAAATTGGTATAGTCAGCCGATTTTTGGTGATATCAAAAATCATCCAAAATACGAATTTATGCTCGAAAGTCGATTGCAAAATCATCCTCTAGAATTGGATAAATCTCTGCGCTTTATGGGTAGTGGATATCAGCCTTCTGTGTGGGATAAACTTAAAGAAAGTAAGAATCCTCTGCTTTTACTGGTTGGGGAATACGATGAAAAATTTGTGGATATCAATGAAAAAATGGCTGATATCTGTGGGATTGCCCAGCTAAAAATCATTAAAAATGCTGGGCATAACATTCACTTTGGAAATACCAGTGAATTTGTTCAAAATCTCCAAATCTTTTTAAAGTAGCGTATGGTTGCGTAGTAAGCACTTTATCGCTTTGCAAATGGCTAATCGATGATTGATAAAACTTAAATTGTAGGGTGCGTTAAAAAAGCAAATAACGCATCATTAAATGCGATGCGTTACTACAATTTTATAATGATAAATGACAGCCTGCACAAAAAATCTCATAACTCACAGAGAATTGGTAAATTAATTTTCACACTCTCTTTTAGTCACATAATGACGATAGCGAAACATAGCTTCTAGTTGCGCTTGTATTAACCAACCACTGATCAATTCTACTGGTTGTCCACCAGGCATGGAAAAAGAAATGGCATCAGTCAACCTAGTTTTACCATTTTCTGGTTCTAATTCATGTCTGTGTACCCAAGTTTCAAAAGGCCCGGATATTTGTTCATCCACAAACAGCCGATTTTTTTCACATTGAGTGTGACGCGCTAACCAAGTTAAGGGTAATGGGCCGAGGAAAAGACGAAATTCTGTGATAGCACCTATCTCTAGTCCTCCCTCACGGCGCACTACTTGGACTGGTTGCCAAGGTGGAGTTAGCATTTGTAAAATATCTGTTCTTTCGTGAAATCTCCACACTACTTCTGGTGGTGCATTAATCACAGAGGAATGTTTAAAGTGCAGCATGGAAACATAAACCTAAAATTCAAGCTTCACATTCGGTATCAATTTCAATATCTAGGGTGTCTTCATCAACTCTTATATACAAAATATTGGGGTTACAGCAAACTTGACAATCTTCTACATAAGATTGCTGTCCCCCAGCACTCAAGTCAATAAAAGTTAAGTTTGGTTCACCGCAATAAGCGCAGTAATACTCAGCTGTTGTTTGCATCTATTTGTAAACTATGAACTTAATGGCAGAAGTTCTTTTGGGGATGAGTCAAAATGACTTGTCGCTTCAGCCAAGTGTTTCAGTAGTGTAGACTGTGGTAGAGGCCCTTGCAAGTGATTCCAGGGTAAAATTTGCTCTGTTGACCAATTGTTGTGGACGTAAAAATCTAAGTCCGGGATTTGTCCTTTGAGTTGTTTCAAAGCGCGTTTGTAACTACCTAAGGAATCGCCAAAGTTACGGGTAAGTTCTAGCAAGTGGGAGAGTCTGCGATCGCCTCTTGATAACAAAGCTTGGATGATAGACCAATTATAACTTTCTGGGCGAAATTCTATCCCTTGGGGTTTTAGCTGTTTTTGTAACATCTGCAACCGCTTTTCGGCTTGTCGATTTATGCCAAACCATTGAAATGGTGTGTGTGCTTTGGGTACAAAGGTGCTGCATCCTAGAGTTAACCGCAGCCCTGGCGCAGCTTTTTTAACAGAGCGCATCATGTCCACAGTCTGCTCTAAATCTTCTGGTTCCTCACCGGGAATTCCTGCCATTCCATAGAGTTTCAAACTTGTCAAGCCACCAGCTTTGGCGTTTACCGCAGCTTGGATGATTTCGTCATTATGCAGCTTTTTGTTGATGATGCGGCGTAATTTTTCCGAACCACTTTCTACGGCAATGGTAAGCGATCGCGTATCTCGTTTCGCCAAAGTTTGTGCTAGCTGCACTGTAACTGTATTGGTGCGTACTGAGGCAATGCTAAGGCGGACATCATCATACTTGGGCTGACTGATATAATCCAACAACGTCTCAAACTCTGGATGCTGAGTGACAGAAGCACCTAATAATCCTAGTCGCTTGGTAACTTGTAAACCTCTTTCAATGGCTGGAATTAATGAACCTTCAAAACTCGCGGTTCTAAATGGTAATGTCAGATAACTAGCCAAACAAAAGCGGCACATTTCTGGACAACTCCGCACCACTTCCACCATGTAAATATTTTCCCATGCTGCCTTTTCTGTAACAACAGTTGAAGCTGATAAAATATTTCCCCGATAAGTCTGCTTTTGCACTATTGCAGGAGTTGCTGCGTCAATAGGATTAATTGACTTTACTGCACCATCTTTTGCATGATATTCCACCTCATACAAACTAGGAACATAAATTCCAGGGATTTGTGCAAGTGCTTCAAGTTGAGTTTGTCGAGAAGCATTCCTAACTTCTTTGTAAGCTTCAATAAAATCTCCCAGCAGATTTTCTCCATCCCCTAGCAAAATTACATCAAAAAAATCTGCAAAAGGTTCCGGGTTAGCTGTCAGAACTGGGCCACCACCAAAAATTAGCGGATGATGTTGATCACGAAAAGATGCACGAATGGGAATTTCTAAAGATTCCAGTAAATTTAAGATATTCACATAATCCAGTTCCCAAGAAATAGAAAATCCCACAATTTCCGGCTTTCTCGGAAGTTGTTCGTGAATATCAGTAAATAGGCGACTCACTTGCACATCATCACGCATCGCCAAATTTGCCCATACCACTTGATATCCCAAGCTAGTGATACCCACGGTGTATTCATTGGGAAAGGCAAAAATCAGCGGGATAGCGTCGGTGTTGGGAGTGGTGGGGGTGAATAAAAGGCGTTCAGCAGAAAATTTGTCATTTGTCATTTGTCATTCGTCTCCCTTTCCTTGTCCCCCTTCTCTATCCCCTAGCCTCATCTATATTTAATTTTAAGCCATAGAATTATCAAGTTAAAAAATAATGTGGCAGAATTAGCCAAAATAATCGGCAATTGTTTAAGGATAATTCCATATATCAGCCATAAAAATATGCCTGTATTAAAACAAATCAACATGAGAAAAGAGACATCTTTTGCTGATTTCGTTTGCCATATTTTCATCATCTGCGGCAAGAATGAAACCGTAGTTATTGAAGCAGCGACTAATCCTAAAAGTGTCACAAAATCCATTAATGCAACCCTATAAAATAATGCCATGATCTGTTGCGGTGCGTTACGCGATCGCCAACACACCCTACTCTTGAATGTCACTTACTTAAGCAAAAGTTGCTTGCCAGATCCTCTACTTCTTCAAACAGTCCGGGTCTTAATCGAGCTTATTTCAGTTTTGTTGCAAGTTGTACAGCAATTCTAGCGTCGGAAAGGGTTAGTAGAAAGAAGTGCTTCCAGTTCGTCAATTGCCTGTTTTTGCACATTCTCCCTACCGATTGCAGGAACAGCGTTTAAAAAACTTACGAACTGATGAAAAGTAGTACTAAATTTACAGAGTGCTATCTAGTACTTATTCACTAATATACTTATTTGTCAAGGGAGTTTGGTTACATTTTAAAAGTAATAATAAGTTTATTATTTTGGATTTATTTAAATATTTATACTGATATATCTTTGTGCTATCGAGCTATAATCGAGCAGATTTCAGCTACAAACGCTCCAGGTATAGTATTTGACAAAATTAGAAAAAGCTTAAGTATTCAAAGATGGGCTTCAGTAGAATTTATAAGGAGTATTCTATGCTGCGATCGCTCAGAAAAACATTTGTATTGGCAATCATATTAATCTTCTGTTTCATACTATTTCCTCACCCTGCTCTAGCTTTTGTTCCCTTAGAAGGTCAATTCACCGCTATAGATGCTTGCGAAGCCCTAGCCTCAATTAAAAAAGGGACTAACCCCAACAATGTGAGATTAAACCCAGGACAGACTTATCAAGTACTGGGGAAAAACAACGATATCGCCTCTCACTACCTTTTGGAAATTACTAGTGCTAGCCCCTCGCAGCGTTGGGTTGCTACTAGTTGTATTCGCCCTGCTGGATTGCCTCCGGACATAACGGGTCCGATTATTCCAGGTGCTACAAAAAAGGACTACTTACTAGCCCTGAGTTGGCAACCCGCTTTCTGCGAGACTAAACCTGAAAAACCTGAGTGCCAAAATTTAGCTGCACATCCAGACCGAGCTGAAGCTACCCATTTCGCTTTACACGGGTTGTGGCCACAACCCGAATCTAACATTTACTGCGGTGTCAGTAAGAGTGACATCGCTTTCGATAAAGCTAACTCCTGGTCAAAGCTACCGCCTATAGAGGAAAAGCTTTCGCCTGAGACTTGGGCAAAGCTACAAGCAGTTATGCCCGGAACTCAATCAAACTTGCATCGGCATGAGTGGATTAAGCATGGAACTTGCTACCAAGGTCCGCCAGAGGAATATTATGTGGAGTCAATAGCCCTTCTTGATGAATTTAACAAATCGCCAATACAAGCATTAATGGCTAGTTATATTGGTCGCAAACTTGCCATCAAGGATATTGATCAAGCCCTGTCATCTTTTGGATCTTCCACCGGGGACAAGGTAGAGGTAAAATGTGCTAATTCAGTATTGGGCGAACTTTGGGTTAACCTTGAAGGCGATATTACCCTAGACACCCGTATTGCTGACCTGCTTTCCAATAGCCCAAAAGCTAAAGCTGAACAGTTTAGGTCTTGCCTAATTGACGATGCCCGCGATTAATTAAACCTCTTGGGTGTGATACTTCCACTCAAGCTACAAGAGTAAGCGATCGCACTGTAATTAATAATTACAATCAATAAGCGATGTTAAGTTTTGATCAACCTCGCTTATTGATTGATGATCATTATTATTCAGAATGGTGCAAGATCTCATATCATGTCCTGTTGAATACTTGTCATTGCGACCGCTCTTAAGCAATCGCAAAGGCTTTGAGATTGCGTCTTTCCACTTCGTTGCACTCTCTGCGAGACGCTTTACGCAATGACATATTCAGCGTGATTTGCCGGAAATGATATTTTCAGCAAGTAAAGGGCAGCTTTATGCCGTTTTTCATGATCTTTCGTAGTCTTGATTACTCGCTTAATTTCATCATCTATATCTTCAGTTTTAGCCCCGCGTTCTATAGCTTTTCCAAACCAATCATCACCTTGATGCCTTGGGAAAATATTTAGTTCAAAAGTACTATAAAATCCCTGCTGAAGTTTTGGGTGAGTGCGCTTATATTTGATGTATATCAATCGCCTTCTAGATTTGGAGTTTCGCACTCCTGACTAGTCTAAACTCCAGTATTAAATTAGGAATAAATTTATTTAAAATTGATGGATAAATTAAAGCTTAAGTCTGTAGACTGTGTAACGCTTCACTCTTATCAGGTATTGAGAAACTCAAAAAAGAAAAAGGGAAACATAAAAACCTTTATGTTTCCCTTTTTCTTGTATCAATCTAGTTAAATTGCTGCTTGAATCACTTCACTAATAGTTTTACCAACTAAGGGATTATCCCAATAGCTTCCATGCGCTTCACCACCCCAAAATAATGGGATTAATTTTTGGCTGAAAGGACGGTTAAAAATGTTACCTTTGTCTGTAATTACATCTTGGATATCCACATAATTAGTGCTACCATCCAAAAGCATTCGCATCAAACCTTCCAAAGGGTAAGCAATGGGATCGCCAGGATGAGCAAAATTACGCCAAGGGACACGCTTTTGTTTCCGGAATTTGTAGAGATTTTCTAAAAAATTGCTGAGTTGATCTGTTAAATCGTGGGTACTGACTCCGTTGACATTACCGCTGATATTCAAGAGACTGAACAGCGCCAGTGGTGAACCCATAGTGTGGATACTAGCTAGAGGAATTCCTGATAGAGGATTAGGATCTAAGCCAAAAAGTATATTACGCAGTTCTTGAACACTTTGGCGAACATCAGGATTAAGGTTTTGATCTTCCCAGCGACGAGCGAAGAGAATGTCAAATAAAATAACAGTGCCCCAACTGTGGGTGATCAGATGCAGGCGATCGCTAGTGTTAGCACCTTTTAGTACACTGAAAGCTTCATCTTTGAATCTTTGTACTACCTGTGTACCAACATGGCGGCTCAAGTAAAGTGCTGCATCACCGACAAACTCAAGAATCTGTTCTGTGCGAAAATCTCTAAACCAAAAATCGTTCCATTTGGGAGAGGCTTGTAATCCGGTGACTAATTCTCTTTGTGCAGCCAAATTGAGATCTCCCCAGAAAAAATAAATTGGCTTCACAACTCTAGACTGATTGCTGATCGAATTCCGAATGCGATTTAGCAAGATATTGCATAATCTCTCAAATTCTGGTTTCTCATGAGTTTTTACACCGTGGACAAAGAGAACGTAATCCGTAGGCATTTTAGTGGACTCTCTATGACTTCACATCTAGAATCCAATGTGTAAGCTCAATAATTCGGAAGCGATCGCAAATTATCACAAAAATTGGCACAGACTTAATCCAGCAGTCTCAAATACCTAATTACAGATTGAAACACAAAAACCCCCAAGCCTTTACTCGCTGAATGCTTTCCTCTGATTATGTATCCTAGTCAGGGATGTACTAAGTTTCATCACTTTAGTCATAAATTAACAAAAATTAGTGACAGCGCCCCCTGAATTTAAGTAGTTGAGGAAATATCAGTTTTCGCGTTTGGTGTTGTTGTTTTTACTTGCCCAGCTAATAAATATTGACGAAATATGAAATATTTTTGGGAAACTAGCAATTATCATATCATTAGAGTTTAGATCTAACTGAGTGATAACTCATTTATCGTTTAAGCCTGGAAAAATAGGGCTGATCTGCCATCTTTCAGTATTGAGTTTTATAGAATTAAAATGTTGGCCATTGACTTTGCATAGCGGGTTAAGTGCTAATTCCATCCACATCTCTGTACCTTGACCAACTTCTGAGACACACTCAATGATACCACTGTGCTTTTCTACAATAATTTGGTAGCTGATAGCTAGTCCCAGTCCTGTACCCTTGCCCACAGGCTTAGTTGTGAAAAACGGGTCAAAAATCCGCTTTTTCACTTCTTCGGTCATTCCCGTTCCATTATCGGCAATGCAAATCAGTACAAAGGATTTATCTGCGGAAACTCTGGTGGAAATACAGATTGAAGGAATGAGAGATTGATGATTTTTAATTTGTACTTCTAAAGCATCAATGGCATTAGTAATAATATTCATGAATACCTGATTCATTTGTCCGGCATAACATTTCACTAATGGTAAGTCGTCATAATCTTTGATCAACTTCACACCTGGGAAATTGTTATTGGATTTGAGGCGATGTTGCAAAATTAATAAAGTATTATCAATACCTTCGTGTAAGTCAACAAGCTTATATTCAGCTTCATCCAGTCGAGAGAAATTGCGTAAAGACAGCACTATTGAATAGATCCGTTCGGCTCCTACTTGCATAGAGGAGATAATTTTAGGTAAGTCTTCTGCGACAAAATCCATATCGATGGCTTTTTCTGCTAAACAAATTTCACTATCAGCTTGGGGATAGTGCGACTGGTAGAGACGTAAAAGTTCTAGTAATTGTTGGGTGTAGTCATTGGCGTAAGAGAGGTTACCGTAGATAAAGTTAACAGGGTTGTTAATTTCATGTGCTATCCCTGCAACTAACTGTCCCAAACTGGACATTTTTTCGGTTTGAATCAATTGTGTTTGTGTTTGTTGCAGTTCTTGTAGAGTAAGTTCTAACTGTTCAGCTTTAGCTTTGGCCTGAGTTTCAGCAGCATGGCTTTGTTCATAGAGTTGTGCTTGTTGAATAGCGATCGCGGCCTGATCTGCGAGCTGTAGCATTAACTTAAGTTCCCCATCTTGCCAATTTCGGGGTGCATCACATTGGTGGGCGATCAATAAGCCCCATAACTGCTTACCCATTTTGATGGGAATAATTAAGTTGGCTTGCACTTGCAAATTCTGCAAGAATTTTTGATGACAATCACTCAAACCACCTGTTAACACATTGTTAATGGCCCGCACTCTTCCCTGAACGTAAAGACGAACATAGTCATCAGGAAAGCATTCTTGTGGTGCTGTGATTCCCAAAACTGATGGATAGTTGCCATTGATCTCTTCTACAATCACATGACCAACAGATTCATCGAATATTTGGTAAATTAACGCCCGATCAGAATTTAGCAGCGATCGCACTTCCTGCACAATGGTTTGGAGGGTGATTTTCAAGTCCAATGTACTGCGTATTTGCTCGGTAATTTGCTTGATTACCTTAGTAAACATTAATGATTTTTCTATTTCAGCAGTTTGCTCTTGCACCCGCTGTTCTAGATTAGTATTCAGTGCTTGCACCTGTTGGTACATTTGCTGCTGCTGAAGTGCCATAGAAAAGTGATCAGACAAGGCTTGTCCGAGAAAGATATCTTTTGGTTTCCATTCAGGTGCTTGTCCCTTTTTTTCTTCTCGCCAAACCTCAAATGAAAGTCGGGGTAGTTGTTGTCGCTGGTTTTGATCGCAGTGTCCAGCCCACAAAATTTCGGTATCACATTCTGGGCGAAAAATGCTTAAAACACCAATCAACTTTTGGCGGTAATGTAGAGGAATTACCAATATTCCCCGAATTTGAGTAGATTTGAAGGCTAAAGCCAAAACTCGTAAATGCGGTTCTTTATAAAGGTCTGAAATTGCCCAAATCTCACCTTGTTTAGATTCAGCCATCCAGTTTTGCCACACTGGATGCTGTTCGATGACACTATTTTTCAACTCGTACGGTAATTTTGGTTGGTCGCCCCAAGTGTAGAGTTCTCCACTCTGTTCGAGGTAAAGTCTACCACCTATACCACCAAAAGCATTAATAGTTGTATTTAGGGCTGTTTGTAATTGAATTGTTGGTAGTTGATGCAACAAAGTGCTGACTT
Organism: Aulosira sp. DedQUE10; assembly: GCA_034530935.1. Classification (GTDB taxonomy): domain Bacteria; phylum Cyanobacteriota; class Cyanobacteriia; order Cyanobacteriales; family Nostocaceae; genus Aulosira. The sequence continues at coordinate 29,572 of JAVRCF010000080.1, forward strand.
GGTTAATAATCGCTTCTTGTTGTCGCTGCAAACGGGTTTCACTGAGTAGATTGCTTTGAGCGATCGCAATTTCTACCTGATCGGTAACCTGTTGTAATACTTTCAGTTCCCACTCGGAAATACTTCGTGTTTGACTGTGGTGTGATACCAACAATCCCCACAGTACAGGCTTTGCTGATTGTTCTTTAAGGTCGCGATGTAAAATCGGCACTACCAGCGAAGACTTTACTCCCATTGCCGTTAAGTATTGAACATGACAGGCATCTACCTGCCGATAGTAAATATCCTCTGGTTGTAGAAATTCGTGACTGGCTAATGAATAGACTGATGACAAGCCGATCTTTCCTGTAGACACATCCACAATAGACCGTTGTCGCACTGCAATAAACATCTCTCTAGCGTGTTGTGGGATATCATTTGCCGGAAAGTGTAACCCTAAAAGAGATGGTAGACGCTGTTCATCAATAGACTCAGCAATCACTTCACCGCTATGATCAGCATCAAACTGATAGACCATCACCCGATCTGTACCCAAAAATGACCGGACTTCGGCAACGGTAGCTGTTAATATTTCAGGCAGTTCAAGCGATCGCCTAATCTGATTAGTCATTCGGTGCAGTAAACTTTCTGGGTCAAAGGTTTGCTGCAACCCACTAGTTTTATCGGTAAATACCATTAGTTATATACACTGAAAGGACTGTATAAAACTCTTAAACCCTGATCTTAATTAAAGTTGGTTCAAGGAATTTGATTGGAGCTTTTTTGCAATTACTTCCATATAAAAGAAGAAATTTTAAGCACTGATTTGAGGTTACTTCCCACTCTTCCTAAAAGCCGAGGAAGGCGGGATCAAAAAGGTCTAGCCAACTCATGTCTACTTTGATTTCTCAAGGTAAATTTGAGGTATCGAGGGTAAAAAGATTAAGAAAAAGTTAATTATTAAGTAATTTATTTTATATCTTTGTTCTTGCAGATGCATACGGTAATATTATGCAAATTAGAAAATGTTAAATATTTTTTTATAAATAGTATAAAAAAATACATGCTACTTAAAAGTTTCTTGGATAAATAAGAATTTACGAGCGCAAAAAATATCGATTTAAAGATAATTAAAGGGGAAATAACTCAATTCCCCTTAAATATGGTTTTTTCAAAAAATCGTAATTTATATTACAAGTATTTTTCAGTAAGTGCAGCTACAGATACTAGCTTGCAGATTTCTTCACGTACACTCATGAGAACTTTACCAAGCTGGTTTTGACCAGTTTGATTTGCACCACAGCCCCAGAAATAATCGTTCGGAGAATCCTCTACTAACATTTCATTACCTGTGTCTAAGAGGATGTCTCTAATCTCAGCATGAGTGAGAAATTTTTTGAGTACCGCTTCTCGCATCACCTGAGTTTTCACCAAATCCCAATCTGAACGGAGTTGGCGAGTACTACATCGCCCTAAAGCAGCAGCTTCTTCTGGAGTTTGGGCATGATGGATCACTGGTATAATTACCGCATCAATACTGCCAACAAACTTTTGTGCTTGATAATAATGCTCAACAGTTGTCCAATAAGTACCCTGGATTTGGATTCCATGAGGAGAAAAGTTAGAAAAACAGCCATAAGGCTGCCAAACCTTGTAAAAGTAAATAGTCATTTGAAAATTGCTCTTGAATATCAATTTATATCATGCCTGTAGATGGTAATTAGAGTCAGCAAGAACTCCTTTGCAGGAAATTTTCCACTTTAAATTGAAAGCTAGCATTTGCCTCTAGATAGAAGATATCCCTCTGTTAAAAGTTCTATGGTGGTAAAAATGCGAATTTATGAGGTTGAGGATGGAGGCGAATAGTGAGAAACTAAAGCAACCGACACCACTGATTGCTGCTGGCATTTTCCTTGGTCTAGGTTTAGGTGGATTTGTAGATGGTATCCTACTGCATCAAATCCTCCAATGGCATCATATGTTAAGTAATGTTAGACCACTAACTAATGACTCAAATATAGATTTGAACATGGTCTGGGATGGGTTATTTCATGCCTTAGACTGGTTGCTGACTGTGGTTGGAGTAGCTTTGTTATGGCGCGCTGGCGGTCGTGATGATGTTTCTTGGTCATCACAAACCTTTATGGGATCTATATTCCTCGGTTTTGGATTGTTCAATCTAGTTGAAGGGGTGATTGACCATCAAATTCTTGGTATCCATCATGTGAAATCAGGGACAAATCAGTTAGCTTGGGATTTGGGATTCTTGATATTAGGTGCGCTACTTGTTGTCGTCGGATGGCTGATGATTAAAAGTAGTAAATTTGCAAAATAGTCAAGGGTCAAGCGACAAAAGTCAAACTATGCACCGTAAATCTTTTTGTCATAACCTACCCATTCTTTTTCTCTTAAAATATACTTTTGAATTTTTCCCGTACTCGTTTTTGGTAGGGTAGTAAATTCAATAGTAGTAGGACATTTAAACGCCGCAATTTGACTACGGCAAAATTGCATTAATTCTTGTTCTGTAACTTGCGTTTCCTCTTTGAGGGTAACAAAGGCTTTTGGCACTTCACCGCGTTTAGGATGAGGTATGGCAATCACCGCACATTCTAAAACTGCTTCATGGCGGTAAAGACATTGTTCAACTTCAATACTAGAGACATTTTCCCCACTAGTAATGATGATATCTTTCATGCGATCGCGCACTTCAATATAACCGTCTGGGTGCATTACCGCTAAATCGCCACTGTGAAACCATCCCCCGTTAAATGCCCTTTCTGTGGCTTGGGGGTCATTATAATAGCCTGTCATTACCATATTTCCTTGCATCACCACCTCCCCCATTGTTTGCCCATCCGCAGGGACATCATGCATATTTTTATCTACAACCCGCAAACCATCTCCACTTATATAAGGTAAGCCTTGACGCGCCATGAGTTTTGCTTTTTCGGCAATATTTAAATTGTCCCAATTTGATTGATATTCGCAAACTGTATAAGGGCCATATACTTCCGTCAAACCATAAACGTGAATAATTTTTGCGCCAATGGCAGTAATTTTTGCAATCAATGTTGGTGAAGGTGGTGCGCCTGCTGTGGTGATAGTGAGTGGTTCTGCTAAAACTTGAGGACAGTTGGGATAATTGAGGAGTGAAATTAAAACTACAGGCGCAGCATTTAAGTGAGTTACTCTCTCTTGTTGAATCAAATTCCAGACATTACCAGGGTGGAATTTACGCAAACAAATATGAGTACCACCTATAGCAGTTACCGCCCAAGTAAAACACCAACCATTGCAGTGAAACATGGGCAAAGTCCAGAGATAAACTGAATCAGGCGTTAATGTGGTTTCAATTATTTCTCCAAAAGAGTTAAGATATGCACCTCGGTGGGAGTACATTACACCTTTGGGTTTACCGGAAGTTCCACTTGTATAATTAATAGAAATTGTTTCCATTTCATCGACAATTACCCAAGGTAAGGGCGAAGTATTACCAGTTTGGATAAATTCTTCATAATTTTTACCATTTAAAGGTTCAAATTCTTCTAAATCGTCGATATTGATAATATGTTGGACAGTTTCTAGACTATTTTGAATAGGTCGAATTATATTCGCTAATTCTGTATCAATAAATAAAAACTTGGCACCACAATCATTTAATATATAAGCGACTTCTTGGGTAGCTAACCGAGTATTAATAGATACTAGAATACCGCCAGCTAAAGGCACAGCAAAATGGGCTTCTAGCATGGGGGGAGTATTGAAACAAAAAAAAGCGACGCGATCGCCTTTTTCAAGTCCAGCATGACGCAAAGCTGAGGCTAGACAATTTATCCTATCTGCAAATTCAGCGTAAGTGAAGCGTTTTTCTTTATATATAATCGCAACTTTATGACTATATACTTTAGCATTGCGTTGAATAAATGTTAAAGGAGTGAGGATGCTGCGATAAACTGCTTCAGGATTCATGGCTCAAGGATCAAGGGTCAAGGGTCAAAGGTCAAAGGTTAAGTAGGGGTCGCAAGGTTTTTTGTACCTACTAATTAAGAGAAACGGAGTGGAGAGGATTTAATATTCACAATCAGGAGCATATCATAGAACGAGAACCGCTATAATTCGTACCTTCGTTTTTGGGGTAAATCTAAAATCGGCAATCTCAAATCTAAAATTTTTTGACCCTTGACTCTTGACCCTTGACTCTTAACTATTAACTATCTAACGTTTCTCACCAAAAAATTTGCTTGTCCACAGCTTGTTCGAGACCTTTTGAGAATTTCTTCACTGCAAACACCTGGTTGACCATCTTTAGAGTAGCAAAAGAATACTTCTTGCAAAAACCTTCCTGAACCGGAACAGTAGGGTGCTATACCATTAGTATTTAATTCTGGGTTAGCACTCACCAATGTATTTTTCAATCCATCTATGGTAGTGCGGAAAGGTTTACTAGGACGATTATAAGTAGTGGGAATCGCGACAGAATCTTTTAACTGTTTAGATAATTTTAGATATTCTGTAGGAGTTTTTCCCGAACAAGTACCATGTTTTTCCCATTCATGGCTATAAAGCTGATCGCTAGGGAACAAACCGGGAAACTGCTGTTTTACTTTTAGCGGTAATTTTTCAGTAGAACAATTAGCCGGATAACCTTTTTGGTATTGAGGCCACAAACCATGTAATACAAAACCGAGTTTCTTACCTACTTTGCATTGCTGTGGATCGCGATCGCCATTTTTGACACAATAATCTGGTGACCACGATAAAGTCAGGACGTAAAAATCAAACTGGCCGGGAGTTCCGCGATTTTGGGCGCTAACGGCGTTAGGTATAGCAAAGCTAGTAATCAACAGGGAAGATGCTACCAGGAGTTTCTTGAACTGCATATTCACAGTTAGGTTTTTGAGTAATTAAAGTTACAACCAATACCTTAACCTAGGTCAGTAAAAAATAGGCAAGTGTGATCGCAGGCATTAACTATTACAGTCTTTTCTGGCAAAATATAAGTAATACTGCTAAGTAAATAGCTGCGAAATTGGTCAGTATGCAACTGTAGTCATGCAGTAATTTGTGCATCCCTAAAGCTTGGATAAGTAAAAATGAGGACAAAAAGCAAAGTTGATATTTGGTGGCGATACTTGCCCATACGTGTCAACTTAAAGTGAAACCCTTGTAAAGATGTGATATTCAGTTCTCTCACTTACCATAACGATCCGCGTCACCCCACAAGAGTTTTGTCTAAAGTCAAAACTCTTGTGGGGTAAGCGTTTGAGCTTAAGTTGGCACCAATGCCTTCTGCCTCCTGCCCTCTGCCTTCTTAATGTCACCTCATATCGTAGCCAAACAAATTTGGGTTAACTTCACCTAATTGCAAATCTGCTAAACCATACTCCGCCCAGCGTCTATCAACCATCGCCGCTACATCTGGATCTGATTCTAGAGTAGCACCCCATTCATGTTCGGTTTCTGGCGGAATTTTAGTGGTAGCATCAATTCCCATGCGCCCACCTAAACCAATTTTCTCACTGGCAAAATCTAAAGTATCAAAGGGTGTATTCGGTAAAATAAACACATCCCTTGTGGGGTCAACTTTAGAACTAATCGCCCAGACAACTTGGCGCGGATCGCGAATATTGATATCTTTATCAACAACAATCACAAACTTGGTGTAAGTAAATTGTGGCAAAGCACTCCAAAACGCCAAGGCTGCTCGCCGTGCTTGTCCGGGATATGCTTTATCAATGGAAATAATCGCCGCTTTGTAACTTAAAGCTTCCATTGGTAAGAAGAAATCGACAATTTCGGAGACTTGTTGCCGCAGAATAGGGGTATAAATCCGATTGAGTGCGATCGCCATCATCGCTTCTTCTTTGGGTGGACGACCGCTAAATGTTGTTAAGTAAATCGGATCTTTGCGGTGTGTCATACACTCAAAGCGAATTAATGGCGAATCCTCGACACCGCCGTAATAACCCATGTGGTCGCCAAATGGCCCATCTGGTAAGACTTCCCCTGGTGTAATTGTCCCTTCTAAAACAAATTCTGAATCTGCTGGAACTTCTAAATCTACGGTTTTGCACTTTGCTAACTGCACCCCGGAACCGCCGTAAAGTCCAGCAAACAACCATTCTGATAAATCTACAGGTATGGGTGTAGCCGCTGCCATAATAATTAATGGGTCTACACCAAGTGCGATCGCAATTTCTAATTTTTTCCCACGTTCTGCGGCTTTTCGCAAATGTCTCGCCCCACCCCGCACCGATAACCAATGCACAGTCATTGTATTTTTAGATTGCAGCTGCAAGCGATACACGCCCACATTTGGCGTACCAGTCTCACAATCCTTGGTAATTACTAGCCCCAAGGTGATAATTTTTCCTGCATCTCCTACATAAGGACGTATCAACGGTAACTTATTTAAATCTAACTCCTCTCCTGAGACTACCACCTGCTGACAAGCGGGGAAAAAGTCTCTTCCTGGTTTAGCTTTCAGGACATCAAACAGTACCTTCCCAAAATCAATCGCTTGGGAAATTTTCTTCGGCGGTTTGGGTTGTTGCAGCATACTCAGCTTTTTCCCCAAAGTTTCCAACTCCTCTGGATGCTGCATATTCATCGCCCAGCAAATCCTTTCCACAGTTCCCATCAAATTCACCGCCACCGGAAAGGATGCGCCTTTGACATTTTCAAACAATAACCCCGGCCCACCTTGTTGCAGCATTCGGTTAGAAATCTCAGCAATCTCTAACTCTGGGTCAACTAAAGCTGAAATTCGCTGTAATTGTCCCCTTTCTTCTAGAAGTTTGATAAATCCCCGCAAATCTCTCGCCATTGTTTTAGTAAAGCTGAATAATTAAGAACTGTGAAGCGTTCTCTTATATTATTAGCTATTCTGCTCTAAACTATCTGTGGGTTTGTTCCTGCATGAGTTTTCCCTACAAAACTGAAGAATTTATGGGCAGGTGATAGTTCTGTGTTAACGACAACTTAACCTATTTCTTTACTCTTCTTAAAGACTAATGGCGCACAATTTAGTTACCCTAAACAAGGATAAAGCATTATTTATTACAAATAAGCGCTAACCTGATCAAACATGGCCAGAATATTTGACAAAACCCTGGCAGGCGGTCTGATTATTTTACCCCTGCTGGGTTTATCTATTTGTAACTATAACTAGTGCAGGCTGGCAGAAATAACTGCGAAACACGACAAATAATTACTTAATCGACATATACAAATCGGGATGACTGGATTCGAACCAGCGGCCCCTTCGTCCCGAACGAAGTGCGCTACCAAGCTGCGCCACATCCCGGCATAATGATGCTATCACTAAGACATTTTATCACAAAGATTGGTAAATTTACAAAACAGATAGGAACTAGATAAGAAAGAATAGGCGATAGTGAATCAGACTTTTCATCCATAGAAGTTAGTAGTTCAGGCTAAAGTCCTAAGTACTAACTCATCGAGATTAATGTCATTAATCACTAGTGTTCACAATGATAAATAATTTTTTAGATGACACTAAATTGAACCTAAGGTACAAGTTTTTTATATGCTGAAACAGCTATTGACAAGCAGACACAGATCCACTCAGCTACTTTGGAGTGTTTTGTTAGTAGTGGTAATGTGGAATATACCCCCATCTGCTTTGGCAGATATCAACCAACAGGATGTCAACGCAATTATTCGCACACGCGACATAGCGCTGCAAGCCCTAAACACTCGCGATTTTTCCAAAATAGAACCTTACTTGCACCCAAGTTTCACGATCACAACAGTTGATAACCAAGTTTTTCACAAAGTGCCTGATTTTGAAAAGTACTGGAATCAACAGTTTTCTAGTACGATCAAAGATATCAAAATGCAGCTAAAGGGAGATCCTGTCAGAACATTCCTTTCACCAGAAACAGATGTTTCCACCGGAAATGCGATCGCATCTTTCTATTTCAAAGATGGCAAAGCGGCTGAGATGGCGTTGCGTTGGACAGCTGTGCTGCAAAAAGTTCAAGATAAATGGACGATTCAATCGCTACATTTCTCCTCCAATCTTCTGGATAACCCGGTATTAAATGCTACGAAGATATGGGGACAGACTATGGCAGTTGTTGCAGGGATAGCTGGCTTTCTAGTGGGAGGAGTCGTAATGTTGGTATTACGTCGCAAACCCCAGCTAATTCGTAATTCGTAATTACGAAAGTTTCTCACAATTTAGAACAGCAATTCTTTAATCAAACATGAACAATTTTTGTAGGGTAAGCAGTGTGTTGGACGGTTTCCCCCCGCATGAACTACTGCATTAGCGTAACGTAAAACCTGTGGCATAGCTTATCTACGAGAGGCTGCGCCAACCCTTATATTCACCCACAGAGTGAGGTACAAATTATTGTAAAGGCACAATCCTTCTTGTGCCTCTAGTGTTACTTGAAAATGCTGTATTTTTACCACAATTTGATCAGTTGTTTACCTTCTAAAAATAAATCAAATCTGTGCATATCTTTTTCTGACTCAAAAGCTGCTATTGGTAAGTAGTGAAATTGCCCTTTTGTAACATACAAGAAATAATACTCACCTTTTTTAATAACTTTCATAAAATGTTCGTATCTCAGCTTTGTAATACTGCCATCCTCAAAGAAGACGCTAAAGAAGTTTTCATCCATTTCGCAGTATCTACTTTGAAAATTTAACGCAGAAGTTCTCCCTTGCAAACGCATCCACAGAGGTACAGACAAAAAATATGCAATTAAACCCAAGAAATATACTAACCACCAATCAAATCGTTGTTGGATTACGGCTAATGCGATATTTAATAATGTAAAACAGGCCAAGAGAATGAAGATAAATTTCATGCGTTTATAATAATCAGCCGCAATTATTCCTCTTAATTCTTTGGGACTAATTTCAAAAGCTTTAGTTTTAATCTGCATAGTAAATTTGGCGTTTGGTATTTGGCATTTGTCTACCTTTCCTCATCTCCCTAATTCCCTTTTAAGAATCTGCAACTACAGGTAATAAAAGCTGAGAAGTCGCTTTACCTCCGCAACTCACGGTGAAAGTAATAATCTGTGCATTAAGTAAACTTTCGCTACTATTTACTGCACTACTCCCAGAATTCATGGCGTAGGCGGGAAAACAAGCAGCACTCAAACTCAGACGTAAAGCATTACCTTTAGCAATTCGCGCACAAATGGCTTGTAGTTGAATTTTTGTGGGTATGAGTTTTGCACCTTCTCGACAATGCACATATCCTTGGGTCACATTATATACTTCCCCATCAGGATGGACTTCCGAAAGTACTGCACACAAATCGTAACTCGGTTGATCGGCGCTACAAAAGATTTCTGCTATCACATCCCCCGCTAAATGCAAGTTAGCTGCTAGTGGTTCGCTAGTGTAAGTTAATACATCAAAACGCAAATCAAGATGCGATCGCTCAAATACTCCCGCCGGAATTGCCGCATGACCACCCAATGCGGGAACTGGTCGCCAAGGGTCGTGAACTAATACGTCTGTAGTACTGAGTTGTGAGTGTTGAGTGCTGAGGGTTCCGGAGTCTTCGCGGATGCTGGCTAGCCCAGTAGTTGATAAATAATAGGATTTTTGGTTTGATGTTGGTAAGTTGGGGAAAGTACGCCAAATATTAGTTCCCATCTCAAACAAACATACAGGCTGTTCTGCCAGTAAACCTGTCTCGACATTTTTGAGAAACTGGTCAAACCAGCGAATTTGCATCCTATCTACAGGACTGGCTGCTTTGGGGCCGAAGTCAACGTTACCCACTTTACGACCCCAAGGTAAATGTGCCCAAGGCCCAACTAATAAATGTTGAGGTGCGGTGCTACGAGCTGCTATATCTTTATATCCCACCTTCCGCACTCAGGACTGTCACAATCGGTTATTACTGAGGTAAAT
>JAVRCF010000081.1:0-39284 GCA_034530935.1 Aulosira sp. DedQUE10
ACTTAAGCTCAAACGCCTATCCCACAAGCATTTTACCCCTCCCCTTGCCAAGGGGAGGGGCGGTTTTGGCTTTAGACAAAACCGGGGTGGGGTGACGCGGATCTTGATGGGAAGCGAGAAAACGCTTGCATTACGTCTTGATAAGCCTTTCACGTTAAGTCGACACCAATGAGCATTGCTGTGCCCTTACTGTGTATTGCATCCAAACGAGAACCGCTATAGTACCGCCGTGAAGTCAAAAGTCAAAAATTTTATGGTCAAGACAACAAAAATACGTGACTTATATTCCTGTCTACAAACCTTCTAGAGCGACCACTCAAATTAATCTAATCTAGGAAAGAAAAATAAGAGCCTTTGCAAAGGCTCTCGTTATTACTAGACATAAAAGTGAAAATTAATCCTGCGTTGCCCGAAATTCTTGGTAGGGGCGAACATCTGTACGCCCTGACATCATTTCTGGAGATGTCTACTGAACAGATGCTAAGAAAAATTAGTCAATCAGTTGTGGACTGGGAATTTGCCTATCGATATCTGCTTGAGAGAAGGTTGGGAGTAACCAGTTGCTTTCACCTGCCTTGAATACTTTGGCAGGTTCAACATTCAATTCAACCGCACCCGTTGCTGGATTGGCTCTAGCAATCGACTGTGTACCATCAACAAACTTGACAGCGATTGGTTCAGTCAGCTCTTGTACTTGTGTACCGGGACTGAGAGCTACTTGAGTACCTGCGGGTAAGTAGATACCATCGCAATCCCAATCATCATCCGTGATTTGCCCTGCTGCTAAGAAGTAGAGTTGAGTTGGAGATTTTTTCGGTTTATTAGCGTAGACAGCTAATGTCTTTCCAGTTTCATTGCGACACTGCGCCCGCTTCCTGGCTGTTTCTATGATGGCCTTTTGAGACTGCAACTGTGCTAGTCGCTGCTGAAATTGCTCAGGCGTATAGCCAGCTTGCTCAGGTGCATTCTTCACAATTAAAAGTTGATTAAGTGCTTGAGTTACTTCAGCATAGTCAGCCCCCTTGGTGAAATCCTTGCCAGCCCAAGAAGGTTGAGCGAACGTCAGATTCAACATAAACACGAGAACGACAAGAACAATTTTGAGAAACTGCATATTTTTCTTCTTTGCTTGAGATTGATGTTGCTTCCTAATAAAAAACGGGATGAGGAAGTTGGAAGTTAATACGTTAGAGTGAGAGCCTATGAAGGCAAAGCTATCGCCAGGCTGATGCTTATCTAGAGATTTCTGTTGGTTTATTAGCCTAGGAAAATTGTAAGTAATAGTGAATCTCATGGCGTATTTTATAACTTTAGTTTAAGTAATTTGATTTAATAAAAGCAAGCAGTATTTGTTGTTTATTTAATAAATAAAAATGATGATTTTTTAGCCAATCTTTAAAGTGCCGCAAATATATATAGGATTCCTGCCTTTTTCAAAATAGTTCTGTAGTTTGCTTCACCCACATTTAGTTGAATACTGAATCTTTAACCTTGGGTAAATTCTCCAGCCTGTTTCGATTCACCCAGCGATTGACAAATTCGTTATTTTGTTTAGGCACCTTGATTTGTACTTGCTTGGTGCCTAACTTGACTATCTCGGCGGGAATTCTTTGGACATCAACAGAATCGGCGCGGGGCTTGTAAAGCCAAATAACTTTTTGACCGACTTCAAAATACTCAGAATTGCTGATTAAAGAAGATGAGCTTTGTGCCCAAGAAGGGCTAGCCACTACTAAGTTGATTACAAGCACTAACACCAGAAGAGAAATTGGGAAACCTTTCATCTTTTTTTAATGATTACAAACTTTCAGTTTTGAATTGGGAATTTTGAATTGTTTTGATAACTCCCACCAAGCACAGACAGCTAGCTGCTAAGGCAATTGGAGTTAGTGAGGCGCTGTCTAGGATAATAAACACACCTAAGCCTATCAATACAAAGGGAACAAGATTGCTGCCGTAGCGGGTTAGCAAATTGGCGATCGCAATTTGGCAAGTTAGCTTGTATGTTACGTAGCACCAAACCCCCACTAGTAATAAAAACACTCCAATAATCACCAGCAAACTAGAGAGGGCAGTATTAGCAAATAATGGCATATAGATGCCGACATTATCACTGCCATTGGCGATAGTAATAGCTCCCACACTATAAGCCTGGGGAGACAGAAAACTACCGAAGACAGAAGAATTAGAAGGCGAGTTTTCTAATTCGGTATTTGACGGTGAGTCGCTTTCTGGATTCAGCAACCGATTTAACCCAATAGTAATAGGTACCAAACCCAGAAGTCCAATCCAACTAGATGGCAATACTAAGCCTCCCAGAAAACCAACTAGGCTGGCAATAACTAGAGTACAGAAACCCAGGTACTGACCAATTACAATGTGACGACGACGAAAAGTTGCATTCACCTGAGAAAACAATAGCGTCAGGATAACTAAATCATCTAAATTTGTAGCAGTAAAAGCTGTAATTCCAGTAAAAATGGCGTTGAAGAGTTCGTTCATTTCTATTTATCCTCAAACTTATCGCTGGTGCTGTCTAACCTAATGTTGATTGATATCTGCAAATGCTTAGAAATTGCTATTGAGTTACGTGTGAAAGTATTGCATTTCCAATTCCAGGGGTAGGCTGTACCCGCTTGGATTCTGTGCATTGCCGAATCAACGCAAATATTCTTTTTGATCAAAATGCTTTAAGGATTGTTCTGATTAAAAATCAGAGAGTATTGAGCCTAACTGAGAAATGCATCGAGAAAACTAATATTCAGGCTCTTATGCGATCGCCGCAATGAAAAATTACTGTGGCTTACTCTTAGCGACGATTCAGCTTCTCAACAACTTTATTATTGTCACCGATTTGTTGGTCAACGGTAAAAGGTTTATTACTAGAACTTTCTTTGGGAAATTTACTGTTAGTTTGGATATGCAACCCTGGTACTAGGCTTACTTTAATGTCTTTAATTTGTTTGGATTCAGGCGCTAAATTTACTTTCAACTCATTGAGAGATCGTTGCTGTTCTTTGATGATTTGAGTTAGTTCGTTTAGCTGTTGAGTGTGTAATGCATCCAACTTTTCGTGAAGCAGTTCAATATTTTGTCCAGCTCTCAGATTTACTTGGTGATCCATGTCAGCATTTCTGCGATCGGTATCAGACTGGCGATTCTGACTCATCAAAACGATGGGAGCTGTGTAGGCTGAAGCAAATGAAAACACTAAGTTGAGCATGATGAATGGTGACTCATCCCAGTGGGGAACCCCAGGCATTAAGTTCATCCCAACCCACCCTGCCAAAACACTACTCTGGCAAATCAGAAATTTCCAAGAACCGACGTGAGAAGCTAATTTATCGGCAAGGCGCTGTCCGCGAGTCCAATTTTCTGTTGAGGTGTTTTGATCTGCTGATTGTTGTATCTCTACAATATTGGGGTTTTGAACTGTTTTTGCATCAACATTGTTTGATAATACTTTTTTGACGTTATTCATGTTGCACCTGCTCGCGTCATTTCAATTTGTGTTCCTTGATGACTTTCAATGTACGCTGACCCAAAGATAGGAGCAAATACTCTTTGTTTTCAAAACGATAAATAAAAGTGATTGACATGTAAAAAATATTCTCAAGTCACAGAAGATAGTGGGGGGAGATCTTGAGGCTCTTGGTTTGTGAAGGTAATACAGTGCTATCAATGAGGCAAGCAGAAGGTGCTGGGAAGACAAAGAAATAAGTGTATCCCGAAGCGTTGCGGTGGTAAAAAGTACTAAAAACTACCCTTTTCTCCCACAGCCTCCCCATCTCCCCCAGCTTATCTTCATGCCATTCGTCTAGGTGTACTTAGTTAATAACGGCTGCTTAATTGTTTTGCTCTGGGCGTTTGCGAAATAAGCCTGTCATACTAACACCAGTAATTAACAAGCCTATTAATCCCAAACCATTCAAAATTGGATAAATTTTGCCTAAACGTAATATCTCAAAAGTGTGAATTCGCAGCAAAAATTCACCTAACTCTCCTTGGTGAAACCATTCATCTGCAATCGTATAACCCATACCAGTCAAAACAGTCAAAAATAAGGGTATACATAAAACGATCGCAATCTGGCGATGGTATTTGCGAAACATCCTGTTCATAAAGCATCTCTAGTACAGTACCTTTCAGGTTATCAAATACATTTGTAAAATCAGTCCTATTTTTGTGTATGCTTTGTGACCGAATGTTTGAGCAGTGCATTTATTGGGAGTTAACATGGAACGCGCTATATCCGCGCTGGGAATCTTAGTTTTTATCGGTATATCTTACACTCTCTCTGTGAATCGCAGCGCCGTTCGTTGGCGGACTGTCGCCTGGGGATTGGGTTTAGAGTTTACATTTGCACTGCTAATCCTCAAAACTCCTGGCGGTTTGGCTGTATTTAAAACTCTAGGAGATGTAGTCAGCAATTTTTTGGCATTCTCTGATGTTGGAGCCAAATTTGTTTTTGGAGACAATTTCAAGGATCATTTATTTGCCTTTCAAGTCTTACCCACTATTATCTTTTTCTCTGCCTTTATTAGTGTCTTGTACTACTACGGTATTGTGCAACGGGTGGTGAGTGGGCTGGCGTGGGTGATGATCAAAACGATGAAAACATCAGGATCTGAGTCTTTATCCTGTGCAAGTAATATATTTTTGGGGCCTACAGAGTCAGCACTAATCGTTAAACCTTATGTGGCAAAAATGACCCAATCGGAACTCCATGCAGTTATGACTGGTGGTTTTGCCACTATTGCCGGGGGAGTATTGGGAGCTTATCTGTCATTTGGGATACCAGCAGAACACCTGATTGCGGCTTTCTTTATGACTGCGCCCATTTCTTTAGTTGTATCAAAAATACTTTACCCAGAAACCGAAGTATCGGAAACTGCGGGTTATGCCAAGCTTGATGTCGAAACCAATTACGTAAATGTGATTGATGCGACTACTACCGGAGCAATTGACGGCGTGAAGCTAGCAGTTAACGTTGGGGTAATGATCATCGCCTTTTTGAGTTTACTAGCAGCCCTGAATGCTTTTTTGGGATGGTTGGGAGGGTTGGTGAGTTTACCGCAGTTGTCATTGCAGTGGATTTTGTCTTTTATAATGGCTCCCGTAGCCTGGTTAATGGGAGTGCCTTGGGCAGATTGTCGGCAAGTAGGGGCATTATTGGGTACAAAGACAATTCTCAATGAGTTTATTGCTTTTTTAGATTTAAAAACACTCATTGACAGTGGCAAAATTTCGCAAAGAGCCGTAATTATTGCAACTTACGCCTTATGTAATTTTGCAAATATTGGCTCAATAGGCATTACTATTGGTGGCATTGCAGGTATGGCACCCGATCGCCAACATGACCTAGCCCGTATGGGTGTAAAATCCATGATTGGCGGATTACTCGCCGGCTTTATTACTGCTTGTATTGCTGGGATGTTGGTTTAATTGGCATTTGTCATTTGTCATTTGTCATTTGTCATCCCCAGTCCCCATTACCCCTCCGCCCCTTATCCCCAGAGGGTACCCCACCTTCCCTAGTCCCTAATCCCCAGTCCCCAACCCAGCCCTCTTGCTTTTTTTAGATACTTTCTTGCCGTAACCCAATTTCCAGTGACTGGGTTGGTGTAACTCATCTCCCTTACCTTGGGCAATCAGCCACAGAGCAATGCGTGTATTCAAATATCCTTTAACTAAGTAATATCCAGGCGGAGCATCAACACTCTCGCTTGAGAGATTATCAATATCATGTATAGTTCCACAGTCAGTCTCAGTTTCTGGTAGTGTAACTTGCATTACATAGTCAGTTTTATATCCATTGGGAATTGCAAATATAGCATAGACATGATGCTGGCCACGCCAAGGCTGAATCACTATTTTTAAGGGATATGTGTAGTATTTTTGACCTTTAGTAGCAATAAATTTTGATGGCTGGCAAACAGGAATCTGCGATCGCTTGCGGCTAAAGTATGAAAACCCTAGTATGCCAATTAAACTCAGCGCCAAAAAGATATAAATGAATTGATGTTTTCGCACTTGCTTGGATCAACTACTACCTTTTTTCGTTATATTCTAGCGATTTAAAAAAAAGTGCGTAGGTTTAGCCAGGCGTAGACATCGGTTCCCATCACTCTATAGGCGATCGCATTATGCCACTTGTGTAAATCCTGAACTACTAGTTTATCGCATTAATTCAGCAGCTACAGTTAATTTCTCTTGTTCACGAGCCGCCAATACGAGAACTAAACAAAGAATTGCGATCGCCTTTTGCCATTCCTGACGTACTTGGGCGTTTTCCAGCCCATCAAACAACGCTACTAAGCGAGGAACAGAAGCCTCTAAAGCTGCACGTGGTACAGGACGGTGTAAATTAACTAAGTTGGCTAAACTTTCGCGATGGTGAACAAAACCAATTACCCAAGTTGTTGTGTGATCGGGGCTATCAGGAACGCGCTCTACTCCTAATTCATTTTTTAGCCAGTTGTAAAAAGGTGGTAGTTCTTTAGCTAAAACTGCTCCGGCTGTTGGTAATGTTTCCTTCAGTAAATTAGTATTTAAGCTGTCTAGCTTTTGCTGTAATTCAGGCGAATTCAGAAATTCATTGAGTGGGTGGGAGAGTATTGCTGCTAGTTGAGTTTGAGAAATATCTGAGTATTGGGTGAAAGTAGAAATTAGTGCTTGCATGGTTCTTTATTTAATAATTAATTGCTATCTGTTGCTTTTTTGGAAAGTATGAGCAAAAAGGTAAAATTTTCTTCAGCTTTTAAAGCGTGAGGCGCATTAGCAGGCATAAAAACTAAAATGCCAGGTTCTAGTACAATATTTTCGCCGGATAAAGTCAGTAAACCTTTACCTTCAATGACGCAGATTGTGGCATTGCGAGTTGAAGTATGTTCAGACATTTCTGTGTTTACTGCTAGGCAAAATAGGGTATATTGACAAACTTGATCTTTTACCAGTACTTTATTGAAAACGCCGCTATGGGGATATTCAATTTGTTCTCGCAGTTGAGTAACAAAAGATTGGTTGCCTGTGATTGTAAAAATCATGTTTTTAGGGGATAGTTAACTGCCGATAAACCCCGATAAATGCGGATAAGTGCTAACAAAGCCTTGACCTTTGTATGTTCTTGTAAATAATGTTGTTGAGCAATAGCAGATATAATGATGTAGCCTAATTCATGGCGATATTTATGGAAGACATGGCGCATTTCTAAAACACGCTTGCGAATTAATGGTTATGTCAATATATTCCACAAAATATTCATTGTGTTAACAATGCCTTCTTCTTGCAGCATTCGTCTCAAATTCAATAAATTAATGAAACCAGTGCGATGCTGCTGTACTTGTAATCCTGCTGTTGTTAAAGCTGCAATCCAGTTAGCTTCGGAAAGTGGTGTAGAATTAACGCGAATTACCTGCGCTAAATCAGCACGAATTTGTTCTTCTTTGTTAAAAGCTAATAGTTCATGAGAGAGGAATTTTCCTCCTGGTTTAAGGCGATTATGAATTTCAGTCAAAAGTTTAGCTTTCCCCTGTGGAGATTGCATACTAAGAATAGCTTCTGCTAAAACGTAATCGAACTGAATTAGTATTTTATCCAGGTGAAAAATATCGCCTTCAATAATTTCGATTTGATTTTCTAAGCCAGCAGCGTGGATATTAGCACGGGCACGAGTAACACTCTCATGATCCTTTTCTATTCCAACTACTTTTACATGGTAGCGTTGAGCAAGAGAGATAGCACTATAGCCAAAGCTAGAAGCTAGTTCTAAAACTGTCTCTCCAGGGTGCAAATTCGCCCACTCGAGTAATTTATCTGTAGCTATTCGTCCACCGGGACGTAGATATTTTTTGCCTGCGGCTGCTAAGACTTGGTGTCCGGAAGCAGTTTGGAAATTGAGGGCATGGTTGGTCATCTGTGTGACCCTCTGAACTCATCTTACCTCCACTTTGCCAGGAATCTATTATGCTGTCTTTGAGGTAGCTCAAAGAAGAAAAAAGATTTGGCTATTTTTGAAAAAGTTCGATTAGACTATGGATCTACTGTTGCTGAGTATAAAAAAATGGATCGCAAGACAGCTACGACATGGTTGCTTTTGTTGTTCTTGATATTTGTAGGTTTTGGGGATAGCTTCTTACCCAAACCCTTAAGTTCTGCCAGCTTACAGACTCGCACAGCCATTAATGAATTTTTTGTTGGCTTGTTTCCGAATTGGGAGATCAAAACTAATGCGAATGGACGTACAGAAAGGGCTTTAGAAGATACAGAACAGGGCGGATCTAGAAAATAACAAAGTTATAACAATTCGTAATTACGAAAGTCCGTTAGCTTCTAGGTTTTAGGATATTAGGATATAGCGCAATACAGTTCAGTTAAGGTATTTAGAGATTGATTTGTGACTTGTTGAAAAAGCCAAATATTGGGGGATTCTCCCCCAAACCCCCGATTGGGGGACGGTTGCGTCCCCCAAACCCCCTCCAAAATTATTGTTCTGTTTTTTCGTTGAGTAATACCAATTCCAGAAAAAAATGAAACAGATGCGTAGGTTGGGTTGTAGCTTGCTTCCCCGTAGGGGTACGGAGTGAAACCCAACAATTACAAGGCTTTAAGGTTTTGGGTTTCGTCCCTCAACCCAACCTATATTCGTATCATATTTTTTGTGAAATGGTATAAGTAGTTTTTGGACTTTGTTGTCAATTAATTTTCTTAACTGAACTGTATTAGGATATAGCGCTTTTGATTTGCGATAAAATGCACGCCTGGAAAACTAAATACAGCGTATTTCAGGTAAATGAGGTACGCGGGTAGGGGCACGGCAGTGCCCATTGGTGTCAACTTAACGTGAAAGGCTTATCAAGACGTGATTTTGCGTTTTTTCGCTTCCCATCAAGATCTGCGTTACCCCACCCCAGTTTTGTCTAAAGCCAAAACCTCCCCTCCCCGCAGGCGGGGAGGGGATTGAGGGGTGGGGTAAAATGCCTGTGGAATAAGCGTTTGAGCTTAAGTTGACACGTATGGGCAGTGCCGTGCCCTTACAATTATCTGTACCTCACCAACTTGCAATCTGCTGTAAATGTAAGGGCACAACATTGTTGTGCCCCTAGTTGAGTCTATTCAACTGTAAATTGCTGTCAATGCTCGCGATCGCGCTCAGTTGTTGGATAATTTATTGAGTTACGCTTTTTTCAACCAGCTAAACATAGCGCGTAAATCTTTGCCAACTTCCTCAATACGGTGTTCGGCTTCTTGACGACGCATGGAGGTAAAGCCAGGTTTGCCAGATTGATTTTCTAACACAAATTCCCGCGCAAATTGGCCGGATTGAATTTCGCTGAGAATCTTTCGCATCTCGACTTTGGTTTGATCATTCACAATCCGAGGGCCACGGGTATAATCGCCGTATTCAGCAGTATTGGAAATGCTGTCGCGCATTTTGGCTAAACCACCTTCTACAACTAAGTCAACAATTAGTTTGACTTCATGCAGACATTCAAAATAAGCCAATTCTGGTTGATAACCGGCTTCTACTAAAGTTTCAAATCCGGCTTTAATTAAAGCACTCAAACCACCGCACAATACTGCTTGTTCGCCAAACAAATCAGTTTCGGTTTCTTCACGGAAAGTTGTTTCTAGAACACCCGCACGAGTACCACCAATACCTCTAGCGTATGCCATCGCGCGATCGCGTGCCCGACCACTGGCATCTTGATAAACAGCAAACAACGCAGGTACGCCTTGCCCCTGTTCGTAAGTCCGGCGGACTAAATGTCCTGGGCCTTTGGGTGCTACCATGACCACATCTACATTCGCAGGTGGTACGACTTGCCCAAAGTGAATATTAAAGCCGTGAGCAAAAGCTAAAACGTTACCTTCTTGTAAATTTGGTTCAATTTCGTTTTTATAAACTGATTTTTGCACTTCATCAGGCAACAAAATCATGATGAAGTCAGCAGCATTAGCCGCATCCGCGACATTTTTGACTTTTAACCCAGCCGCTTCAGCCTTGGCAGCTGACTTACTGCCCGGATATAGCCCTACAATTACATCTAAACCGCTATCTTTAAGATTCAGGGCGTGAGCATGACCTTGGGAACCATAGCCAATGATGGCAATTGTTTTTCCCGTTAAAAGGTCTAAATTTGCATCTTCGTCATAATACATCCGGGCCATAGCGCATCTCCTGTCAGCAAGCATCATTGTATTGGCAGGCTTTTGATTTTACCCCAAATTAGGTACATATTTATTGGGGATTGGGGACTAGGGACTAGGGACTAGAAATAAATAACTCTTAACAGACGCGATTAATCGCGTCTCTCCGACTTTTGTACAGACGCGATTAATCGCGTCTCTCCGTCTCTCCGACTTTTGCCCATTGCCTAGATTCCCCGATCAATTTTTTGCACTTCGTCTGCTGATAATCTGACATTAATAGCGTTTACCGAGTCTTCGATACTGGCAACTTTGCTAGCACCTGGGATGGGCAAAATAGTAGGGGATTTGGAACGCAGCCACGCCAGCACAATACAATAAACTGATACGCCTTTTTCTTGAGCTAACTTTGCGATCGCGGGAATATCTTGCAAGTTTTGATGGCGACGGCTACCACCAAAGGGACTCCAAGGTAAAAAGGTTAGTTCTTCATCTTCGCAATACTGCAACACACCGTCAGTTTCCGGTTGTCGTTCCCAAGGATTATATTGATTTTGCACCGAGACAATCTCAACTAGATCGCGCGCCTGCTGAATTTGTTCTACAGAAAAGTTAGAAACTCCGACAAACCGAATTAAACTAGCTTCTACCGCTTCTTTGACTGGTGCGAGGGATTCTTCAATTGTGTATTTGGGATCGGGGGCGTGATATTGCCAAACATCTATAGGTTTATTCCCACCCAAAGCCTGAAAACTTTCACGAATTGTTTGGCGTAAGTGTTTTGGGTTCCCGTTGCGTATCCAGTTCCCATTAGGACGCATCAAACCGCCCTTGGTTGCAACAACTACATGGCTAACATCGCCTTTGTAACTGCTTAGTGCTTTGTTAATTAGCCTCTCGTTGTGATGCTTATCTGACTCATCTAAGCAGTAAGAGTCTGCGGTGTCAATGAATGTTACACCCAAATCCAAAGCGCGATGGATAACTGAGATTGATTCTGGTTCAGCAGGGCGATTCGATATCGACATTGGCATACTACCCAAGCCGATCGCACTCACGGAGACACCCGTTTTTCCTAGCTGTTTAGTTTCCATGCTTCTCACTCTTGTTTGCAGTGCCATTAATATTTAGTAGCTGCTAACAGAGGTTTTGACAATTCATCTTTGGCCTTGTTGATCGCCAGTTGTATTGGAAAACCTCTATCAATAGAGGGATGTGGAATCCTGAGTCAGGAGTAATGAGTGCTGAGTCAGGAAGTAATTCCTCCTTGTCCCCAATCCCCAGTTCCCAATCTCCAACTTCTGCATAAGTTCTCACCCCTCAGAAATATCTAGGTTACAGCAGCGATGCAGAGGAAAAAAACAATGGCTAATGAAAAAGATATAAATAACGCTCCTATTGAATTATCTGACGAAGAACTCGACGGCGTGTCGGGTGGGGTTGATATTTTCTTGTCTGGCTCAATGTTTGAGCAAAGAGATATATTTTCAGTCCAGCGAAGCAATTCCCGGCGGCGAGGTGGCAGCAATTCTATTTTTAAATCTTCTTCTATATCTTCTTCTGCTTTTCAATTGATTGGTTTGGGCTTTGGATCGGCTAGCGATGCATTGAGCTTTCTCCAGGGGTTTGCCAAACTCTTTGGCAGAAGGTGAAGAAGTATGAAGGATGAAGTATTAAGTATGAAATTACCCCACAAATTCCGGGATGGGGCATGAATAAGGAAAAAAGCTGGTTTTTTCGCCTGCTAAGGGCAAGGCTTGTACTAATTCTTACTTAATCCTTCATCCTTCTCCTATCGGAGACGCTACGCGAACAGCCTTTTTTATTCAATGAACCTGGAATCCCCGAAGGTGGAGGATATTAAATGACAGAGGTTTTACTCAAAGAACTTAGTAATGAAGATATAGATTGGATGTTGACGGTTGGACAGCAAGTGGAATTTGAGCCAGGAAAGGTTTTAATTCAGCAAGGTCAACCCCTGGAAGCATTGCATATTCTACTTGATGGTACATTGAAGGTTACCCTGGCGCAACCTGATAAAAATCCTTTGGGGCGTGCTTTTGCGGCGCTGGAAGGTGGAACTTTACCAGGGCGGGAAATTGCGCGGTTATCAAGTGGAGAGATGGTAGGGGAAATTCCTTTTGTCGAAACCTACCTCCCAGCTACCACCGTCAGCGCTACGAGCAAATCTTTGGTGTTGACGATTAAGAGAAGCCATCTGATCCAAAAACTAGAGCAAGACTTGAGTTTTGCGGCACATCTCTACCGTGCAAGTGCGGTGCTGTTGGCAAATCGCCTAGAGCAAATGATCAATCAACTCGGAAATAGTACCGTGGTTTTAAGCCAACCCCAAATACGGGAAGCGTTGATTGTGTTTGCAGAGTTACACGATCGCGATTTAGATTGGTTAATTACAGCCGGACGAGTTGAACAATTTGCAGCTGATACGGTATTAATTCGTAGTGGTAGACCAATTGAGTCGTTACATATTTTACTTGATGGGGCTGTAACGTTAAATTCGGCAGAAGCAGATGGTAACCCCTTAGCACGAGCTTTTTCTAATTTGGAAGATAACCAAAATCAAGTATTTGAGCGAGAATTTGGGCGATTGTGGCGCGGCGATATTTTGGGTGAGACTCCGTTTATTGAAGTGCAACCATCGATGATGACAGTGAAGACATTGCAAGATTCACGCTTGCTATCAATTCCTCGGTGGCGTTTAGCGGCGAAACTACTGCATGATGTCGGGTTCGCATCTCGATTTTATCGAGTTTTGGCAATTTTGTTAGCCGATAAACAACAAGCGATCGCTCAACGCCTAGGATATGGGCGAGTAACTTACAGTAGCGGTCAATCTTTAGAAGAATCTTACGGCAATGAACTCAATACTAATTCTCTCGGACAGGTGGCACTAGCCGGCGCGCGATTTGAATGGATGCTGAAGCGAATTGGAATTGAGTAGTTAACCGCCGATAAATAAAGTCAAAAGTCAAGAGTTGGAGAGACGCGATTAATCGCGTCTGTACTCAAAAGTTATTTCTTCCCAGTCCCCAATCCCCAAAGGTGAAACAAAATGGTAACGCAACAAGAAACACAGAAAAATAATCTCTTTCGTAAGGAAGCTTTAGAAAAGGTAGCTTCTCCTGAACAATTAGACCAATTAATTAAGGTTACGAATCCCAAACGCTGGTTTTCTTTATTGGCACTGGGTTCGTTAGTTGCAGCCGGGTTTTCATGGAGTATACTCGGACGCATCCCGATTATTGTCACAGGTCGAGGTGTACTAGTTTATCCAAGTAAGGTTGTTACAGTTCAAGCTGCGAATTCTGGACGTATCCAGGTTTTAAATGTGCAAGTGGGCGATAAGGTAAAAAAAGGTCAAATTGTTGCCACAATTGATCAAACAGAATTACGCAAACAATTGCAGCTTGCTTATGAGAAACTGGCGCAACTGCGATCGCAAGATCAAACTGCAAATAATGCACAACAAGAACGTTTTGGCTTAGAACAAAGCGCCACACAGCGCCAACGGGAAGCCTTACAGCAGAGTTTACAGACAGTGCAATCCCTTACCCCAGTGTTGCGAGAAAAAGGGTTAGAAGTGATAAAACGCGATCGCTATACTCTCAAACAGCGCTTAGACACTATCCGCGAACTGCAACCTACTTTAAAAAAACGCTGGGAAAGTCGTCAATCACTATTAAAAGAAGGGGCTGTTCCTCAAGATACGGTACTACAAGCCCGTCAAGAATATATCAGTGCCCAAGCCCAAATTAATGAGGCAGAATCCCAGTTAAATCAGCTAGAAGTAAAAGAAGCCAGCGCCCAACGGGAATATCTAACCAATCTTAATCAAGTCAACGAATTGCAAGCGCAAATAAAAGCATTAGATAGCCGTCAAGCCAGCCAAAAAGAACAAGATATTAATACCAATACCAATCGGAGAAAGGAAATTCAAGAAACTCAACGTATAATTGCTCAATTAGAATTACAGTTGCAACACAGCACTCAAATTGTTAGTGATTTTACAGGAACAGTTTTAGAAATTACTGCTAAACAAGGGCAACTATTAGAAGCAGGTGCCGGAATTGGTACAATTGCCGCCCAAGAATCCAATGCTAAGTTAGTGAATGTTGCCTTTCTACCTGTGAGCGAAGGTAAGAAAATTAAACCCGGAATGTCTTTGCAAATCACACCATCTACAGTTAAACGCGAAGAAGTAGGTGGTATTGAAGCAAAAGTTACCAATGTATCTGCATTTCCAGTTACTCAACAAGGTGCAGCCAGTTTAATTGGTAATCCAGATATTGTAACTGGTCTCCTGTCACAAGGGCCACAACTGGCAGTATTTACAGAACTTGAGCCAGATTCCTCAACTTATAGCGGCTATCGCTGGTCATCATCCAAAGGGCCAGAACAAAAAATTACACCTGGAACTACAAGTTCTGTGCGGATCACAGTAGAAGATCGGGCCCCAATTACCTTTGTTCTACCAATTCTCAAAACTTGGACAGGGTTGAATTGACAAGTCAAAAGTAGAGACGCGATGAATCGCGTCTGTTCAAAAGTCAAAAGTAGAGACGCGATTCATCGCGTCTGGTAAAAAGAAAGAATACTTATACTACAAGCTTTTCACCTATTTCAGATGGTATGCTTATTTCCGCCGACCTGTACTAGAATCTGCAAATGAGTTCGCCGAAATAACAAATGGGTTCCCCGAAATAACAAATGAGTTCGCCGAAATAGCAAATGGGTTCGCCGAAATAGCAAATGGGTTCCCCGAAATAACAAATGGGTTCCCCGAAATAACAAATGGGTACGCCGAAATAACAAATGGGTACGCCGAAATAGCAAATGAGTACGCCGAAATAACAAATGAGTACGTCGAAATAGCAAATGGGTACGCCGAAATAACAAATGAGTACGCCGAAATAACAAATGGGTACGCCGAAATAACAAATGACAAACCCAACATGATCGCGGCTTTATTGGGTAGAGCGATAGCGAAACCCAACCTATGGGTATCCAGTAAAGCTCTCATTACTAAATAAAGTTATACCGTTTCTTTGTGAAGCTGCATATAATTCACCCCCCGGCTATCGCCGTCCCCCCTTGCCAAGGCTACGGTGTATACACAACTTGAATTACCCCCCTTAATCCCCCCTTATAAAGGGGGGAAATTGGAAATCTAGTTCCCTCCCCTTTCCAAGGGGAGGGTTAGGGTGGGGTAAAATCCAGATTCATCAGGTATTTCAGATTTGTGTATACACCGCAGCTTGCCAAGGGGGGACTACAGGGGGGTATTACTATGTGCATCTTCATACAGAATTGGTATTAGAACTTTCAAAATCAATCAAAATTTCTTCTGCTAAAGGATCATTAAAATCTGGTGCAATAAATACTTTACCTTTATCTAAGCCCGGAATGCGAGGAGAACTAGTATTTGCGATCGCGACTAAACGTGCAACAGGAACACCCTGTTCAGCAATCACAACTTCTTCACCTAGCAATACCTGGCTGAGAAGTTAAGCAAATTTGGTAGTTGCTTCAGCAGCGTTGACAGTGATAGTCATTTGTTTTGGTAATTGTTAATTCCAAATATTTTTACGATAACACTGCCTGCCTTGGCGATGCTTAGGTTGGGCTACGCCTAGGCATTTTTATGTAGAGTTAAGAGCGATCGCTTTAACCTTAAGGCTTAATGTTGTAAGGTTGTTGAGGTTTATTTGGATTGTATTGTATGACATCCAAATGGGACGCTATAGTTTAACGATGAGCAACTGCAACAGAAAAACGGTAATATCATGAACACTGCCAAACTCAGCACTGATGGTACTCACCAAGTTGTGATTTTGCCCGAAAATTTTCAACTTACAGGCACAGAAGTCTATATCAAAAAAATTGGGAACGCTATTATTCTCATTAGCAAAGATAACCCCTGGCAATCTCTCATCGAGAGTTTAGATAATTTCTCAGATGATTTCATGACTACTAGAGATCAGCCACTCATCGAAACCCGAGAGAGTTTGTAAATGCGATACCTGCTTGATACTAATATCTGCATTTACCTCATCAAGCAAAAACCCCAAAAAGTGCTGGATAAATTTCAAACCCTGAGCATTTCTGATGTGGGTATCTCCTCCATCACTGTTGCCGAACTTGAATATGGAGTAAGCAAAAGCGAACAGCAAGAGAAAAACCGCACCGCCCTGCTACAATTTTTGCTACCTCTAGAAATTGTTGATTTCAATCAAGCATCTGCAACGATTTACGGCAGTATTAGAAGTGATCTCGAAAGTAGAGGACTCATCATTGGTGCAATGGATATGCTCATCGCTGCTCATGCTTTAAGTTTAAATGTTACCCTCGTCACCAATAATACCCGAGAATTCTCTCATATTCCTACGCTGTTATTAGAAAACTGGGCTGAGTAATTTATTACGATAACACTGCCTGCCTTAACGATGCCTAAGTTGGGCTACGCCGGGAGCATTTTCATCTATAGCGGTTCTCAATTGCATAGAATACAGACCATTCGTAGGGGCACAGCAATGCTCATACGTGTCAACTTAACGTAAAACCCTTATGAAGGCGTGATTCTGAATTTACTCACCTACCATCACTCTTCGCGTCACCCCACCCCGGTTTTGTCTAAAGCCAAAACCTCCCCTCAGAGCAGGCGAAGAGAAGTTGCGTGCGGGGGTTCCCCCCGTTGAGCAAACTTCGGGGGAGGGGATTGAGGGGAGGGGTAAAATGCTTGTGGGATAGGCGTTTGAGCTTAAGTTGACACCAATGAGCAATGCTGTGCCCTATTGTGTATTGCATCCAAACGAGAACCGCTATAGAGTTAAGGGCGATCGCTTTAACTTTAAGGCTTAATACTCTAGGTTTATCTTGGCTATTATCGGCGTTCATCGGCGTGTATCGGCGGTTCAAGACTAATTTCTAGGGCGATCGCTACAAACTGCATAAGTTACCCCTCCCTAGAAATATTTAGTTAGGAACGAAGGTTGAGAAGCGTTTCTCTCCATGCTAAAAGCTATCTATCACGCTTATGTTTGATCGAGTTGGGCAAAAGCTATTAAAAATTAAACCAAAAATTAACCGCATTCGCCGCACACCAACCGTACTGCAAATGGAAGCGGTAGAATGTGGTGCCGCAGCTTTAGGAATTATTTTAGGTTACTATGGGCGCATTGTTCCCCTAGCAGAATTACGCCAAGCTTGTGGCATTTCGCGAGATGGAAGTAAAGCTTCAAATGTACTCAATGCTGCACGCAGTTACGGTTTACAAGCCAAAGGTTTTAAGACAGACTTAGCTGCCTTACAACAAATGGTCTGTCCTTATATTGTATTTTGGAATTTTAATCATTTTTTAGTTGTTGAAGGTTTTGGTAAAAATCAAGTTTTTCTCAATGACCCGGCAACCGGAAGACGTAAAATTTCTTTAGAAGAATTTAGCGCCGCCTTTACAGGTGTTGTCTTAGTATTTGAACGTGGAGCAGAGTTCCAGAAAGGGGGACGAAAGCCGAGTTTATTTTTAGCGTTATCTTCACGGTTACATGGCTCAATTAGTCCTTTATTTTACTGTGTATTAGCTGGATTTTTATTAGTTATACCTGGTCTAGCAATGCCAACTTTTTCTCAGGTATTTGTAGACCAAATATTAATTCAAGGACGGGAAGATTGGTTACGTCCTTTGATATTTGGGATGTTATTTACGGCCTTAATAACTGGATTATTAACACGTCTACAATTACAGCTATTGCGGCGGTTAAAAATTAAATTATCAATGTCAATGTCGAGTAAATTTATTTGGCATTTGCTACATCTACCCGTAAGTTTTTACGATCAACGTTTTGCAGGGGAAATTAGCAGCCGGATTCAACTAAATGACCGACTAGCAAGTTTGTTATCCGGTAAACTAGCAACAACGGTTATTTCTGCTGTGATGGTATTCTTCTACGCCATTGTTATGTGGCAATACGATCGCATCTTAACTATGATTGGCGTTGCCTTTGTCGTGGTGAATCTAGTTGCGTTGCAGTGGGTAGGTAGATTGCGGGTAGATACCAATATTCGCTTGATGCAAGAATCAGGTAAAGTTAGCGGCGTGGCGATCGCAGGTTTGCAAAGTATGGAAACCTTGAAAGCTTCCGGCTTAGAGTCAGATTTTTTCACTCGTTGGGCGGGATATTACGCCAAGTCAATTAATGTTCGCCAAGATATGGACAGCATTAATCAAGGTTTGGGAATATTACCGACGTTTTTATCTGGTATTACCTCAATGTTATTACTCGTCGTCGGTGGATTGCGCGTCATGGATGGGGCGCTAACCATCGGTATGCTGATAGCGTTTCAATCTTTGATGCAGCAATTTATGCAGCCAGTCAATCAACTTGTGACTTTAGGCGGTGAATTACAAGAACTCGAAGGAAACTTAAATCGCCTGGATGATGTTTTAGCTAATCCGATAGACGTAGCGAATGGTGAACGGGGAACTGGAAAATATCTTGCTTCCGCATCTGATTTAGCTTCTCCCAAACTCGAAGGATATTTAGAATTACGTGACATTACCTTTGGCTACAACCGCACAGCAGCACCTTTAATTGAAAATTTTAGTCTTTCCCTCAAACCAGGACAGCGTGTGGCGTTAGTCGGTGGTAGCGGTTCTGGGAAATCGACAGTAGCCAAGCTGGTGGCTGGACTTTACCAACCTTGGGCGGGAGAAATTTACTTTGACAGACAACCCAAGCAAGAAATTCCCCATCAGATATTGGTAAATTCTATCGCCACAATTGAACAAGAAATTATGTTATTCGCTGGTACTGTGCGCGATAACCTAACGTTGTGGGACACTACTATTCCTGATAGTAACCTCATGCAAGCTTGTCGTGATGCTGCGATTCATGAAATTATTTTGTCACTTCCCGGCGGTTACAATTCTGACTTATTAGAAGGCGCAATGAATTTGAGTGGTGGACAACGACAAAGATTAGAAATTGCCCGCGCCTTGGTGAATAATCCGTCAATTTTGGTAATGGATGAAGCGACAAGTGCTTTAGATACAGAAACCGAAAAGATTATCGACCAAAATTTAAGACTACGCGGTTGTAGTTGCATAATTGTTGCCCATCGCTTGAGTACAATTCGTGATTGCGATGAAATCATCGTTCTCAATCGCGGTAAGGTTGTGCAACGCGGTACTCACGATGAATTAAGCGAAGTTGAAGGGGCATATTTGGAATTAATTAAAAGCGAAGGTGGTGTTTTAGAAAGTTAAGACTTATACCAATTCTCCATGAAGATGCGCTATCGTGATTTTCAAAAAACCTCTGCGTACCTTTGCGCTAACCTTTGCGTACCTTTGCGTTAGAAAAAGAATTTAGCGCAGCTTCACAAAGAAACGGTATTACGACTCTCTTCCTTGGCGTACTTGGCGTACTTGGCGGTTCGTTTTCTATCTTCTTATCTCACGCAAAGGCGCAGAGACGCAAAGAAGAAATTAAAACATATTTTATAGAGATTTAATTATGCTAGCTGAAGAAACTCAGATCAATTTCCTCGAAGAACCCTACGAATTCAAAAGTAATGACCCCCTATTACTCAACACTCCCGAAAAAGTTTGGCTAGTCAAATCTGGTTCCTTAGCACTATTTTCCATTAACGTTCAGCACGGTATTCCTAAAGGTAGAAGACGTTATTTATTTAGCGTCAAAGCAGGTGAAGCAATGTTTTCTGCAACTGTCCAATCACCTGATGGGCAGCATCATATCATGGCGATCGCTCTCACGGATGCAGAACTATTGCCAGTCCCCCCAGAATATTTAGGTTCCTATCTCCCGGAGGCGGTAGAACGCTGGGTAAATCTTCTGGGTTCGGCTGTTGCAGAAATTACTTCTAGAACTATACCTACACCCAATAAAACCCCAGGCTGTGCAGTTTTGGCTGACAAAGAAGTGTTTCAAGTGTCACATGATGCTGTAGCTTGGGTGAAGATATTACAGGGACAAGGAAATTTACTAGGGTTTGATAACTTAGAACTAAATTCCGAGATGGGGCGGATTCCTTTAAATTCTCAACTCTGGTTACAGGTGCGGGATATCGTGGAAATTGACTCGGTTGCGAGTGCAGATATCACTGATATCAACACCTTATTAGATGGCGTACATCAGCTGCAAACTTTTGTCTTAAAAGGACTCCAACAACTCGAACAAAAACACAACCAAACAGAATTAGTCCGCTTTCAAGAACGGGAACACCTAAACAATCAGGCGATCGCCAATACGCTTGATGATTTTGCTAATCTGTTTGAGAGCGAAAAAGCTGCGGTTTCTCCCTTAAAATCAGCACTCAATCAGGAAGAAGCCCTATTATTTGCAGCTGGTGCGGTGGGAAGAGTTTTGGATATCACGATTCGTCCTCCATCTAACTCCGAGGATTTGCGAAGAGTACGCGATCCACTAGATGCGATCGCCCGTGCTTCTCGTATCCGCATCCGCCGCATTACACTGCGGGATGGTTGGTGGAATCACGATAGCGGCCCTTTGTTGGCTTATACATTAGGAGATAATCGCCCAGTTGCAGTTTTACCTGTCTCTGATACGCGTTACGAAATTATCGATCCATTGCAAAAAACCCGGATGAAGTGCGATCGCTCTTCTGCTGCTACTTTATCTCCAACTGCGTATACTTTCTACCGCCCACTACCAGAGACTTTAAAAGTCATGTCTCTAGTGCAATTCGCAGTCAAAGGGCATTATAAAGAATTATTTACCGTGTTATTTGCCGGAATTGCTACCACGATGTTGGGTATGATTACACCCCAAGCTATGGCAATTCTGATCGATCAAGCTATTCCTGATGCTGATAAATCGCTTTTATACCAAATTGCTTTAGGGCTAGTAGCCACCACCTTAGGCGGGACGCTATTTCAGCTTACCCAAGGAATTGCACTCATGCGCTTGGAAACCTTTGCTGATACTTCCACCCAAGCGGCAATCTGGGATAGATTATTAAACTTAAAAGCATCGTTTTTCCGTCAGTATTCCATTGGTGATTTAAGCTCACGTGTTTCTGTAATCAGTCAAATTCGCCAAAAACTCAGCAACACTTTACTCAAAAGTTTATTCTCTAGCGTGTTCTCTTTGCTGAATTTAGGATTGCTGTTTTACTACAGTCCTCCTTTGGCGATGATTGCAACATTCGTAGCTTTAATTAATATCAGCGTTACAATTATTTCCGGCGTTCTCACATTACGCAAAATCCGCCCCTTGTTGAATATGCAAGGAAAACTCTTTGGTATGATGGTGCAAATCATCAACGGTGTGGCAAAATTCCGCACAGTGGGGGCAGAATCGAGAGCATTTGCTTACTGGGGCAAACAATATCGCCATCAATTGCATTTAACATTAGATTCTCAGAGTATTGAAGATGATTTGGTAGTAATTAACAATGTTCTCTCCGCCTTAACCCCCGCGATCATTTTTGGCTTCGCCACCAATTTATTACAACAGTCCCAAGCTAGTGGCGGTACTTTTTCTACAGGAACATTCTTAGCCTTCAATGCGGCATTTGGCACATTTATTAGTGGTGCAACTAGCTTAAGTACAACAGTAGTTGATATCTTAGAAGCGCTTCCCCTGTGGGAACGTGCCCAACCTATTCTCAAAGCTACCCCAGAAGTTGATACCACTAAAGCCGATCCTGGTAGATTATCTGGAAAAGTAGAAATTAGCCATGCCATCTTTCGCTATCGCGCCGATGGCCCTCTTACCCTTGATGATGTCAGCTTGCGGGCAGAACCAGGAGAATTTATTGCCTTTGTCGGCCCTTCGGGAAGTGGTAAATCTACTTTATTTCGCTTGTTATTAGGCTTTGAAAATCTGGAATCGGGTAGTATTTATTACGATGGGCAAGAACTAGCCGGATTAAATGTCAATGCCGTGCGCCGTCAGTTAGGTGTGGTATTGCAACACAGCCGCTTAATGTCTGCATCCATCTTTGAGAATATTTCCAGTAACGCCGTCATCTCAATGGAAGAAGCTTGGGAAGCGGCACGCATGGCAGGTTTAGCTGATGATATCACCGCCATGCCAATGGGGATGCATACAGTAGTTAGTGAAGGCGGTACTAACCTTTCCGGTGGACAGCGACAACGGTTATTAATTGCCCGGGCTTTAGCTTTACGCCCCCGAATTCTGCTATTTGATGAAGCCACCAGCGCCTTAGATAATCGTACCCAAGCGATCGTTAGTGAAAGCTTAGAGAAGTTGAATGTTACCCGCATCGTTGTTGCACATCGCCTCAGCACCATCCGCAACGCCGATCGCATTTATGTATTGGAAAATGGACGCTTAGTGCAACAAGGCAATTTTGATCAACTCGCCCAGCAACCAGGACTCTTTAGTCAACTAATCAAACGCCAACGGATTTAGGCAAAAGTCAAAAGTAGTAGAGTGTGTTATCGCTGAAAGTACGGCACCACAAATCTCTGGCGGTGCGTTATGACGTTAGGACTAACCCTCTTTTATCACTTTCGGGAGAGAATAATCTGGGATGCTTACAGAATAAGACTTTTACCAAAAACCTTGATTTTAGGCATTATGTTAGAAAATAAACGTTCAAATGCCCGTTCTGTGTGCGGTTAAAAATTTGGCTCTTATTTTTCTTTTCCCAGAGTAACAAAAGAGGGCTAAATCAAATTACATTGAACTTGCAGATAATAAAGTTCAAGGATGACATTGAAAATCACAATGATGGCACGTCGCCTAGAACTGGAAATTACAGAAAGTGTCGAGTATTTGGATAAAACCTTAAAAAATACAAGGAGTGCAAGCCACAAAGAACGACTGCAAATGCTCTGGTGGCTGAAAATAGGACAAGTGCGATCGCACTGTGAACTAGCTAAAAGATTAGCACGGGACTCATCAACGATGCCTTCAGCAAAATTACATCTGAACGTATTATCTCTTTAACTTCTTACGACTTTATTCTCGAAGCACTTTTCTATGCAGCTTCATTGTAAATTGATATCAGTCCTATTACTAATACTTGCGTACTATCGTTGGCGATCGCGTTGTGCCAGTTGCGTAAGTCCTGTTACAATGTCTGAGATAAACAGTAAGGTGTGTTGTCGCCGAGTGCCGCACCGACGCAGCATCCACAATTCAAGGTGCGTTAGCCCACGGCATAACACACCCTACGGACAATTTCTATTTCTTCACATACATTGAATTTTTTTTCGCCGACTTACTTATCTGATTTTTCCACCCAATTTAAGCAAAGCTGACGGAAATGATCGCCGCGTACTTCAAAATTAGGATATTGGTCGAAACTAGCACAAGCAGGAGATAGCAGCACTACGGCAGCTTGGTACTTTTTGGCTAATTCTGCTGATTTAGACACTGCCTTATCCATCGTTTCCACGATTTCATAATTAGAATACCCTACCTCTTGCAGACGTTGGGCAAATGCAGAGGCGGCTTTACCAATTAGTAAAACGGCGGCGGCTTGGGCTTGAATTTTTGCTAACCAGCCTGTGTCATCGCCAGCTTTAGCTTCGCCACCGGCAATCAAAATTGCTGGACTTTTCACCGATGCCAAACCAACTTCCGCAGCATCGTAGTTGGTAGCTTTGCTATCGTTGATAAAATCAATGCCTTCCCAGGTGCAGATATGTTCTAAACGATGGGCTACGCCAGGGAATTCTCGAATCGCCAGGGAAATAGCATCGCGATCAATTTCAGCCAATCGTGCGGTTGCAACTGCCATCAGCAGGTTTTGCTGGTTGTGTTCTCCCACCATCCGCAAAGCAGATACTTGCACAATGGGTTCTGGTGTAGAGGTTGCAGACAATTTTGCTATTACCCAACCATCTTCGATGTAAAAGCCTTTGTCGCCAATCAGGTAATCTTTACCTCTAACACTTGTCCAATAGGCATCCGGCCAATGACTTAAACCTATTTTACTTAGGTAAGTATCATCGCCATTGAACACTTGTAATTGCGATTGATGCAATAGTTTGGCTTTAATTTTGTAGTAATTATCTAAAGTTTTGTGGCGACTAAGATGATCTGGTGTGAAGGTCGTCCAGACACCAATTCGGGGCGACAAAGTAACAGAAGATTCTATTTGATAACTACTGATTTCCCCAATCACCCAATCAGGCTGTTTTGTAGCTAAGGCAACTTCACAAGCTGCGTAGCCAATGTTACCGCAAGCCGGGGCATCTAATCCCGCCGCTTCAAAAATCGCTGCAATTAAAGCGGTAGTGGTAGTTTTACCATTAGTGCCGGTAATTCCTACCCAAGGTGGAGTTTGCAAATATCGCCAAGCAAGCTCCATTTCCCCAATAGTTTCAATATCTAATTCTCGTGCTTTCACTAACACCGGAATATCCCAAGGCACACCCGGACTGACAACAATTAATTTCGGTAAATGAGTATCATTGAATTCTAGGGAATACCCCAGTTTTACAGTTATTTTTTCTGTAGCGAGTTCTTGTTGTTGTTTCAGGAGGGTTTCGGAGGTGTTGCTATCGCTTAGCTCCACCTCCCAGCCTTCCCTTCGCAACAATCTCGCCGCAGCAATACCGGATTTTCCTAATCCAATGACAGCAGCTCTTGGCATAGATTGTATGTAGCAGAGGTCCCTGGTTAAGCACTACTGATCGTAGCGTTTATTAGCAAAAATTACACCTATTTTTTGTTTATTTAGACTACAAATTTTTGACGATCGCACCAAAGTCAGCTAATACACGGGCATGATTGCGAAGTAATCCCAATAAATTTAACCGATTGCGCTTAATTTCTGGATCGGAATCCATAACTAACACGCTATCAGCACCATCGAAAAAGCTACTAACAGTAGGAGCAATTTTACTTAATGCTGTTACTAACAGCTTATAATCTCGCGATCGCTTTGCGGCTTGGGTTTGCGGTACTAATTCAACGATGGCATTGTAGAAAGCTGCTTCTGAGGGCTTTTGGAAGAGTTCTTGGCGAACTAGGGAAGTTGGTTCTAACTGTTCTGTATCCAAATCGCCTTGGGCAGCTAACCGCGTGGAACGGTTAACAGTTTCATAGATGGTATCTAAAGTACCATCGCGGCGAATTTGCTGCAAGTATAAAGCGCGATCGCGGACATCTAATAAATCCTTGAGTGCCCGTTCAGTATATTCCGGGTCATTCTCTCCTAAAACGGCATTTATTAAGTCATAATCAATCTGTTTTTCTTCTTGCAATAGGGTACGGATACGTTGCAAGAAAAATTCGCGCAATGAGGTAATTAATTGTCCCTGGTCTTTGTTATATGTTGCAACAAAATCTGCTGTAATTTGTGCTAATAAATCAGCTAAATTGACTGGTAAATTTGCTGACCAAGTAATGTTAACTACAGCATTGGCCGCCCGTCTTAAGGCAAAGGGATCGGAGGAACCACTGGGTATTAAACCAAGTCCAAATATACTGACTAAAGTGTCTAATCTGTCTGCTAAACCGACAACTTGACCTGTCAGGGTTTCCGGTAAAATGTCATCGGCTCCCCTGGGTAAATAATGCTCAAAAATTGCCCTAGCAACTTCGGAATTTTCCCCACTCGCCAAAGCATACTTCTCTCCCATTACCCCTTGTAATTCCGGGAATTCATAGACCATTTGGGTTACAAGGTCAGCTTTACAAAGCAATGCGGCTTTGTGGATATTTTGGCGCTGATTTTCTGCTAATTGCAGTTGGTTGGCGATTTGTGCAGCAATTTTGACGATTCTATCTACCTTTAAACGCAGAGAACCTAAATCTTCTTGAAACGTGACTTTTTCTAATTGTGGTAAAAAGCTTTCTAAAGGCTTGGCTAAATCAGTTTTGTAGAAAAATTGCCCATCTGCTAATCTGGCTCTGATTACCCTTTCATTCCCCACAGCGATGATATCGGCTTTGTTGGGATCGCCGTTAGAAATCGTGATGAAATTGGGCAATAATTCTTTGCTATTTTCAGCTTGAAATACCGGAAAATAACGCTGGTGACTGACCATAACAGTGGTAATCACCTCAGTCGGTAAATTCAAAAATTCGCCTTCAAATTTACCTACAACCGTAGAAGGATACTCAACTAAGTTAGTAACTTCTGCTAATAAATCTGGGTATATTTCCGTATAACCACTTAATTTTTGCGATGATGACTTCACTTCCTCTTGAATAGTCTTGGCGCGTTCCTCGGCATCAACCACAACAAAAGCAGAACGCAGAGTGGTAACATAATCCTTAGCTTGGGGAATTGTCACCATTTCTGGATGTAAGACCCGATGACCATGAGAAATGCGATCGCTTTTCACCACCTTAGAAGCATTCACCAACTCAATCGGCAACACCTCTGCATCCAACAAAGCCACCAGCCAGCGAATTGGACGGGAAAAGCGCACATCCCCATCACCCCAGCGCATCAACCGCTTACCTTCTAAAGCATAAATCCACTGCGGAACCAGTTCAGTTAAAATATCCGCTACTGGGCGACCAGAAATGCTTTTATTGACAAATACAAAATCACCCTTATCAGTCGGTCGAATTTGTAGCGCCTCGATTTCCACACCTTGCTTTTTTGCAAACCCCGTGGCGGCTGGTGTGGGTTTACCATCTTTAAAAGCTGCTTGTGCAGGTGGGCCTTTAATTTCCTCTTCTCTGTCTGGTTGCTGAGATGGTAGACCTTTAATTAGTACCGCCAAACGCCGAGGAGTACCGTATACTTCTACAGCGTTACTCTTTAGGCCATTAGTTAAAAGACTTTGAGGAATAAGCGATCGCCATTGTACTATGGCATCACCGAGAAAGCTTGCAGGTAGTTCTTCTGTTCCAACTTCCAATAAAAATTCCGGCATAAGACAATTTCTGTAAAACAGTCAGTTTCAACAGTTTACCTCGGCTGTCATGCTGACTGCTCCCCTACTTCTCTGCTTTCCTTCTGACTTTTCCGATTTCTGCCGATAGTCTAATGAAGTCAATGGTAGAGAAAACGTGCAGTAGGAAAAATATTCATTTTCTCGTTTCTCTCGAACTAGGGAAACGAGGAAACTTTCCTTTAGTTAACGCATCTCCAAATTTTATGAGACTGTTGGCGAATTGATAGGGGGTTTAACCAGTCCTCTCAATCCATCTTAATACTTGTCGGTTAAGAGGAAAAGGCGTTTAAATTTTATCTGCCAACCATTCACGGAAACTCGAATGATAAAAACTATAATATTCCTCTCCTGCTAAATGTAGCGTAAAGCCTTCTCTACGAGAGACTGCGCCTTAAGCGTAGCTATGCCGCAAGCTTTACGCTTAGCGCGTAGCGTCTCGTAGAGAAGCAATCGCAAGGGTTTGAGATTGCTACCCTGCGGGAACGCTTCTCCTACAGGAGACGCTACGCGAACGCGAACGTTTCGCTACGCTCCACTCGCAATGACAATGTATATTGAATTTTGCACTACTATTAAACCAACAGTGGAGGTAGTTATGACTGTGCAGTTACTAAGACGAAAATTCACAGTTGAGCAATATTATAAAATGATTGAGTCGGGGATTCTTACAGAGGATGACCGAGTAGAACTGATACGGGGAGAAATTATTGAGATGTCACCTATTGGGACAAAACACGCGGCTTGTGTGAAGTGCTTAAACAAACTCTTTTCTAGTAAGTTAAGAAATAGGGTTCTCATTGCTATTCAAGACCCTGTGAAACTGAACAATAACTCACAACCTCAGCCAGATGTGGCATTACTTAAACCCCGTGATGATTTCTACGCAACAGCACACCCCCAACCCCAAGATATTTTTTTACTAATTGAAGTGTCTGATTCGACTGTCGTGTATGACCGGGAAGAGAAAATCCCTTTATATGCAGAAGCTAAGATTATTGAAGTTTGGTTAGTCGATATTAACGAGCAAATTGTCGAAGTTTATCAACAACCAACAGCCGCAGGATATCAGCATATTCAGAAGTTCGCTGGCGGTCAGAATTTATCAATTCAAGCCTTCCCTGATGTGAATATTAGCGTCAACGAAATCTTTGGCAGATAAAATTATTTCTCCCCTCATCCCTCTATCATGTTCTCAAGACGCAAAAAATGCACCCTACCTGATTGTTCACCTGCCACAATTGTCATGTTGTCTGGTGCAACTGCACAGTAAAAGATGGAACTTTCCCCTGTGAAAGTAGCAATGACCTCCCTGGTTGCCAAATTCCAAACTTTGAGGGTGTTGTCAGAGGAAGTAGAAATTACCTGTTGCCCATTGGGGGGGACAGCGATGGCATTTACCCGGTCACCATGACCTCATCCATCTACATCAACCCCTTGGACTTCCGACTCCACAAGCTGAAAATTCACCTTGTTATATAAATCACTCAAGGAAATTGTAAAAGGTACAGTTACAAGTGCGATCGCTTCATCTTCTTCATCGTACTCACGCAACACCCATTGTTTCTTACCCGTTTTAGAAAATTGTTCTACATGAATCCGGGTTTGATCAATTAACAGATATTCTTGGAAGCTGGGAATTGTCCGGTATGCTTGAAATTTACCTTCGCGGTCATAGGCTTTGGTAGATTGTGATAAAACTTCTACAATCACCTGTGGATTCACAATTATATCTAGACGATTGTTAAAAAATTCTGGTTCACCCGTTATAACCATAACATCCGGGTAAGTGTATATACGTTTTTGGGGTATCCATAACCGCATATCGCTGTTAAATACCTCGTACTCTTGTTGTTTGAACGCAAAGTTCAACACAGCATAGAAGTTACCTGAAATTCTATTGTGATTTATTTTACCACCAGCCATTGGAATGATGTGCCCATCAATATATTCACTTTTATACTCAGCAGCTTCTTCTAGCTCTAAATATTCCTCTGGGGTGTAATATCGCTGTTGTGTAACTTGCATAATTTTATGGGATAGCGATCGCACTCAACGAACAGTGTAACGTGGTCATCCCCACAATCTTCTCCCAGCTTTGCCATTTAATCGTTCGTGGGTATCTGTCAATAAAGCTGGAATATTTAACTCTTCTGGACACCGGGGTAAACAGTCACCGCATTCTGTACAACGGTTAGCTTTCATTCCTGAAAACCAGTGACCGGCATTTTCAAACATTCCGTAACGATATTTGCCATAGTCTGTCATATCGTATGCTACAGCCAGATTACGTAACCGTAATACCTCTGGAATATTAATATTTTCTGGGCAAGGTAAACAAGCATAACACTGGCTACATTTATCAGTTTCTAAAGCAATTTGTTGTTCATTTTCTAAACGTTGAAAAGCGGAAATTTCTGTTGGTGTTAGTTCATCAACATTGTCAGAAAATCGCAAAGGTTCAATTAATTCTTCTGGGTTTGCTGGCCCTACACTTAGGGTAGTAATGCGGGAGTCACTCAATAAAAATCGATAATTTAACTCTAAGGGTGAAAATGGATGACACAAGTCTTTTAAAGTTTGGGGTGGTGTGTAAAGTCTTCCCCCTTTATCAGCAGGGGAAATGATAAATATCCCCATATCCTTTTCCACCGCTAGCTTTATTGCTGCTGCATGACGCTGGAAAAAATAGTAATAGTGCAGATTGACAAATTCAAATAAATCTGTATTTATCGCCGCTAAAATGACATCTAACGAGCCGTGGGTGGAAAACCCAACGTGTCTTACCCTACCATCTGCGATCGCTTCTTGCACAGCTTGCATACAACCGGCTTGTGCTAACTCTAGGTGTTCCCAAGTGTTTAATCCATGAATTCCCAAGCAATCTAGATAATCTAGCTGCAATCTTTCTAGGGATTCATCAATATAGCGACGCATGGTGTCAGCATCAGCAGTAGGCGGAATTTTGGTAGTGATGTGAAGTTGGGAACGGGGTACTGATAAGCCAAATTGCAGTGCTTTACCAAAGTACTCCTCACTTTTGCCGTAGCCTCTGGCAGTTTCTATATGATTAATGCCTAACGCTAAAGCTTTTTCTATAGTTTGCCGAGCATTTTCTGCATCAGCTAGGTAGCGCATTGTCCCCAAAGAAAAAACGGACAAGCGCAAATTAGTTTTGCCAAAGCGTCGATATTGCATTTTTTATTTGTCATTTTTCATTTGGCATTTGTCATTTGTCATTTGTCATTTGTCATTTGGCATTTGGCATTTGTTTTCCTAAAATCCAAACACCATTTTCAAGCTAAAAGTTCATGTGATTCATCACACAACGAGGGCATGAAAATCTCTCTTCCCTAGTCTCTAGCCCCTAGTAGATTAAAGAAGAAAAAATAAAGAAATTGTGGTTTTTCCTTGATTCTTTCTTCTTAATTCTTTATTGTTTATTTTATTGATTCATTTGGGCTTCAGTATTTAGCACTTCGGTGATTTTCTAACTATCGCTATTACCAAAGCGCTTGATTAAATCTTCAGGACGGAGATTAGAAATAAATTCTCGGAAGGCTTGTTGTTCTGCTTCATCAGCGTCGCGATCAACGGGGATGGAAGCATCGGCGATCACTTCTTCCATTACCCAAATAGGGGCGTTGGTACGCAGAGCAATGGCGATCGCATCGCTAGGACGTGCGTCAATTTCTTTCGTAGTTTCACCTTGCTTGACAACTAAAGCTGCATAAAATGTATCCTTTTGCAAGGAGTGAATAATAACTTTCTCTAGAGTCAAGTTCCATGTCTCTAGAATATTCACCATTAAATCGTGAGTTAAAGGCCTTGGCGGCTTTTGACTCTCAATGGCTCCCGCAATTGCCCTAGCCTGTTCCTGGCCGATGTAAATTGGCAAAGCACGGCGATCGGATGCATCTTTCAATAGTACAATTGGGCTGCGGGTTATGGCATCTAATGCTATGCCAGCGACTCTCATTTCAATCATTGGCTCAGCCTCTACGCTCCTTGAATTGCTTGGTTAAGTAGTAGCAAATAATACCCTCGAGGGTTTAAGCTAAAGACAGGAATAAACATAGGCATTTGTTCTTTATAATTGCTTCTATTAAACTCCGAACTTGATGTGAACACCAGAGTAAGTCAAAGTGGTCTATTTAGACAATATCCTTCTTACCCAAGTATGCCTTAGTCCATGATGCTAATGTGATAATATCCCTATCCTAAATACCGTCAGAAAATATACTCAAATTGTTCTACATTTATACAGATATTTACCAGTGGATTTTCGGCAAAATTAGGCAATAAATAGAGTTAGTTTCGCAAAAAAGCTGTGTTTACAGGATTGATTCAGGCATTGGGAACGATGAAACCCTTAGGGGGTGATTCTTGGCAAATTACTTGTGTAAGTCAGTCATCTGATTTAATTATGCAGGATCTGGCTTATGGCGACAGTATTGCTGTTGATGGCGTTTGCTTGACAGTAGAAGAAATTTTAAAGGACGGTTTTATCGCCACTGCATCACCGGAAACCCTGCGCCGCACGACATTAGGAGGCGAAGAAACACCACAAAAATATGTCAACCTCGAAGCGTCGTTGCGGGTAGGAAGCAAAGTTGGCGGTCATTTTGTCATGGGTCATGTAGACGGCACAGGTCGGATGGTGACAGCAGAACAAACAGCGACTTCGTGGGAAATGACCTTCATAGCATCTGAGGCGATCGCGCGGTACATTGTTCCCAAGGGTAGCATTGCCGTCAATGGAATTAGCCTCACAGTAGCAGCATACGAGCCTGAAATTTCCCAGTTCACAGTAGCGGTCATTCCCCTCACCTACGCCGAAACAAATCTCCGCTATTTGGTGCCTGGTAGTTTAGTGAATCTTGAAGGAGATATTCTTGGCAAGTATGTTGAAAAATTCCTTTATTCCGGCAAAGGCAACCCTAAATCTCTTGAAGATTCCAGTTCCGATGGAATTACACCCGCTTTTTTAGCAGAACATGGATATTTTTAATTGGGCATTGGGCATGGGGCAAGAGTCAAGAGTCAAGAGTCAAGAGTCAAGAGTCAAGAGTTATTTCTTCCTTGTCCCCCTCATCCCC
This sequence comes from Aulosira sp. DedQUE10, assembly GCA_034530935.1. Lineage (GTDB taxonomy): Bacteria > Cyanobacteriota > Cyanobacteriia > Cyanobacteriales > Nostocaceae > Aulosira. The sequence continues at coordinate 32,137 of JAVRCF010000081.1, forward strand.
AATCCCCAGTCCCCAATCTAACTACCTGGTTCCTTCGTTAGCTGCGCTGTTTGCAAGCCTTGAATCAACTGGCTTAATGCGGTTTCTAATTGCACACCTGGGTCAGTAGCTACCCAACCGTTTGGTGTCAGTTGACGGACTTCAAAGTGCAGGTGAGGGCCTGTGGAGTTACCAGTGCTACCAACTTGCCCAATTACCGTTCCTGGTTCTACTACCTGGCCGGGTCGGACATAGATTTGTGACAAGTGACCATAGAGAGTTTGTTGAGCAGAAGTGTGGTTAATGGTGACAGCTAAACCGTAGCCACCCATCCAGTCAGCACTTTCTACTTGACCCCTCGCGGCTGCTAAAACTGGTGTACCCATAGGCGCACCTAAATCTGTCCCAGCGTGGAAGCGGCGATCGCCTGTGATCGGATGAATCCGCCAGCCAAATAGCGAGGTAATGGGTGCGGGGATGGATAGGGGAAACATCATTCCCTGACCGCTATAGGCGACTCTGGCGGCGTAGGGAACTTGGGGTAATGTTGAGGCTAGGGGAAAATCGTAAGCGACCATGCTAGCACGGGGTGCAATATTCCCATCTGCCATTGGTGCGGGTAAAGTTCCACCACTCGGCGCGATCGCAGTTTCACTAACTTTAGTGGGAGAAAATTCGCTGGGGTTAGGAATAAAGCGATTCGGACGATAGGCAGTCTTGCTGATACTAGCAGCAATGCGACTACCTACAGTATTCTCAGCCGCAACTTGGGGACTCCGTAATCTGCTGCTGTTGCCTGTATTGGCGATCGGTCTAACTACAGAATTGCTTGCTACATTAGTGTTTTGACTTCTTCTCAACCAAGTGGGTGCGGCTTTGCTATTACCATCAGCTACACGCTGATTGCTAGGCGGTTTGGCACAAAAACTGCCTGATATAGCTTGTCCTGAGGGCAACGTCGTGCGACAACCACTCTTTCGTTCTGTGATGATCACAGAATTGGGTGCTTGATAGTTTGTACCACCAACTTTGTAATCGTTAGGGTCAATAAAGGCGTTATTATAATCCTTCGTCGGTTTTACTTCCGTGCTACCAACCGGGCTGTTGGAGGTTTTGGCGGGTTCGGCGACTTGCGGTAGTTTTTCCGGTAAAGTCCGTAAAGGTTTGGGTGTGGCGATTGTCGTTTTGGGTTTTTCTTCTCTAACGCTGGTTTCAACTTGGGGTTTTGAGCGTCTAATCACAACAGGTTCAGCCGCTTCAACTTTTGGTTTTGACGGTGTGACTGGCTGTGATGATTGAGAAATATTTTCCCGATTTAATCTCTTTTTCAATCTGGCTCGCCGTTCAGAAAATTCTACCTGGGGGCGAGCTATTTCTGGCGTTTGAATATCTTTTTTAACAGGATTTGTGACAGCGCTGGGCTGAGAATTTTCAATAGTAGGAACGATGTTATCTATAGATGTTTCCGTTTGCGCTAACACCAAGCCGTTACCTAAAAGGCTAACGCTACTCAGCCAACAGAGGCTCTGTGCTGGTAGCGTCGAAGCAAAGCGTTTTGTTTTTCTTGGCAAACGTTTATGGGCAGAGTTATTGAGCTGCGTCATTTGTTGTCTCGGTTTTGTGTAAATTTAAAGTAAACAGATGATGCCAGTGGTTTGTGTTGCCCAAAGAGCGAAATTTTAAACAAACCTTAAAGTTAAACAGATGATTTCTTGTAACCCAAACTGATTGTACCGGGTTGAATGTAAATTTCTGATGTAGTAACTTCCTTCGTTTTATAAGTTTCTGGATTAATACGTAAATTACCCTGAGGGGTTACCCCAATGACAGTACCCGCAAGATCATTAATGTAGATGCGATCGCCCATATTGATCAGTAAATCTAGATAATTAGACAAGAGTATGTTTACTCCTTCTTCAAACAGGCACTCTAGACCGGATTCTATTCCCAATAAAACTTGCGAGGTTAACATTTCTAGACAAGAAATAGGTCTGGAAGGCTGGGACGCTTGCCACAATTCCAAGTTAATTCCAGTTTCCGGTACAGGGTTTGCCCAGTTAATGCCAACACCAATCACCGCTTGGGTGATTTTTCCTTGCTTGACTTTAGTTTCAGTCAAAATCCCGCCTAGCTTGCGATCATTTAAAACTAAATCATTAGGCCATTTAATTCCCACCCTGACACCGCAGTTTTGCAATTGTGCGGCAATTCCCCAAGCACTAGCGAAAGTTAGTTGGTAACTATCAGCAGCATCTAGTTTAGGCTGAATCCCTACCGAAAGATATAATCCTCCAGTAGGAGAACTCCACTGGCGACCCCATTGTCCACGTCCAGCAGTTTGCTGGGTAGCAATAACTACACATCCTGGTTGGCCCCCCTGTGCCAGTAAGCTCCAGAGGGTTTGATTCGTTGAAGCTACACTATCAAAAATGTGTAGAGAAAATGGTAAATAGGAATACTGTCGCCCTGCTTTCAGGGCTGTTTCTAAATATTGCCGATCTAATCCCACGCAGTTAACCCAAATTCCGTTGTACAAGTTAGCATTAATTGGCTGATTCTGATTTTCTGTTTAGGTTTGGTTTACGATGCACACTTGGCACTGGCGCAATTGGGAAGGAATGCCTTACCTGACTTGTAGTATCCTAGAACCTTGGCAACACGGCTTTTTTACCCAGCTGTTTTGGCCACGTTCACCACAAGAATTAACACAGGTACTGCAACCTGAGGCATTAGTTTATCGTTTAAAACAGGTTCATGGCAATACTGTTCTCACCCCACAAGAAATTGACGATAAGTTAAGCACAGGCGGGGATGATGTCGCAGGGGAAGGTAATTCGGCTTTAGCATCAGCAGACGGTTTAGTCAGCGAGCAGCCTTTGCAAGCAGTGTGGGTAGCCAGCGCTGATTGTACACCTGTGTTGATTGGCGATGTCAAAACTGGACAGGTAGCAGCCATTCATGCAGGCTGGCGGGGTACTGCCAAAAAAATTGTGCCGCAAGCGATCGCGCGATTAAAAGCTCAAGGTAGTAAGCTAGACGATTTGCGAATTGCGATGGGCCCTGCGATCGCCGGTGAAGTGTACCAAGTCTCTGTGGAGGTAGCGGCAGAAATTGGGTCTAGCATTACACCACATGAAGACGAACAAAAAATTGTTGATGCCTTACATGAACTACCCAATTCCCCATTAATTAGCGATCCTCACCCTGGTAAAGTCCGGGTAGATGTGAGGCGGGTAAATGCTTTACAGATAGAAAGCTTAGGAATGAGCGGCGAACAAATTGCGATCGCGCCTTATTGTACTTACCAAACTCCAGAGCATTTCTTCTCTTACCGCCGAGAACAACAGAAAAAAGTCCAGTGGTCTGGGATTGTGAGTTTGGAAAAGAGGCAAGGGAGCAAGCAGGGAGCCTACGGTGTACACACAAGTCGAAAAAATACCTAAGCTATGCATTAAATGACTAAAATTTTGTGACACTCAAAGTATCGTACTTACCGTCATCCCGCCCAGAACTGAAGTTCCGGGCTAATAGTCAAAGTCCACTCAAGTGGACTGAAATATACTGCTTAGGGATTTCCAAGAAATAAATTATTCCATTTTGTGGGGCGGGCAAGATGCCCACCCCACAATAAATACTGGGATATTTTTTTATTAGGAAGTCCCTTAGTCTACTTCAGTAGACTTGTGCTATTAGACTCGGAATTCATTCCGAGGCGGGATAGATACACTCCGCCAAGATTTGTGTATACACGGTAGTTTTTTAAGGGGGGTTAGGGGTGATCAAAACGTTGTGGGACTAGGTTATATGACTTATGTGTACACCGTAGCTTTTCAAGGGGGGTTGGGGGGATCAAAAGCCTGTGGAACTTGTTACTTCGCTTCGCCAATCAAAGTAAATGCAGCCCAAGCACTAGGACTAGGATGCTGTTTCATCGTTGCCAACATTGCTTGACGCAACGCCGTAGCTTTATCAGGATTTTGCTGTAACTGGCGGTAAAATTCCCCCATCAATAATGCCGAAGGACTATCGGGAATTGACCACAAAGTTACAATTACACTACTAGCACCAGCAGAAATTAAAGCGCGAGATAAGCCAACTACACCATCGCCTGTGAGTTTACCTTGTGCGGTATCGCAAGCACTTAATACAACTAATTCAGCGTTGATTTTTAAATCTAAAATTTCATTTGCAGTCAGCAACCCATCATCTTTACCATCAGGGGCGAGAGCCACAGCACCGGGGACACCTAAACCTTTAAAATCATCAAGTAAGCCGTGGGTAGCCAAATGAATAAATCTCGCTTGCGGTAATCTTTGCATAAAAGCCGCTTTGGTCGCAGCTTTACCTGTGATGGCGTTGGTATTTAAAAGTTGAGCAATTTCTTTTGCTTCCGTTTCTGCACCTGGTAAATTCTGTAATTGTTGCGGTGGTGCGCCAACTTTAGGGGCAACGCTAGGCATGGTAGGATTCCCCATAACTAGTGCTTGATTACCGGAAACTCTTTGCCGTTGTTGGTGAGTTAAATCTAATACCTGAATTGCTGGGGCAGTGAGGATAGTGTGTTTTTCAATTAAGTATTTACCTTGCTCATCTTGTAAAACTGCAAAGGGGACAAGGAATAAAGATGATTGAGGTACAAATGTTACTCGCTCATCAGGGTTTTTGGGTAAAAGGTCGGCAATGGGATTAATTAGTAATTCGTGTAGTCGTTGAAAGCGTTGTTTTACTCTAGCTGGATTGGGGTTGTAAGTTACTGTAATACCCCTACCTCTGGCACCTATTGACTCGCGGCTGTTGGTGACTAATTGGGCTAAAGTTGTATTCTCTTTTTGCCATAAAGGTTTGAGGTCAGCTTTGCGGAAGGTAACTTCACCATTCGGTTTGATTACCCAAATGTAGAGTTCTGATTCTTTGGCTTGTAGTTGACCTACGACTTTGAATTCATCATAAATAATTGAATATTGCACTAAAGTAACATTTTGCACCTGAGCAATTTGTTTGATTGCAGCAATTGTTGGCGGTTGGGAAGATTTTACTTCAGCGTTTCGATTATGCCAGCGAGAAGATATTAACTCAACAAACGCTCTAGCGCGACCGCGTTCGGATATTGCTAAGGCTGTATCAGTTTTATTTTGAGCGATGAGGACTTGTTGTAAAGTGCGGTAGGTGTTGCTTTGCGTCTCAAAAATTGAGACTTTATTAGTGTCATCTAATTTTTGATCTCGAAGAGATTCATAAACCTTAATTCCTTCGTACAGAGTTTTCTCTGCTGCTCTTAGATTACTAGATTTGTAAAGCGCAAATCCTAGATTGTTCAGCCCTAAACCCTCACCTTTGCGGTCTTTGATTTCCCTAGCGATCGCTAAACTCTGCTGTTGATAGTCAATCGCTTTTTTGTATTCTCCTAGAGAAGTATAAGCTATACCGAGATTAGCCAACCCTGCACCCTCGCCTGAACGGTCTTTAATTTCCCTGGCGATTGCTAAACTCTGCTGTTGATAGTCAATCGCTGTTGGGTAGTCTCCTAGATATAAGCAAACAACACCGAGATGACCCAGTGATTGTCCCTCGCCTAAACGGTCTTTAATTTCCCTGGCGATCACTAATCTCTGCTGTTGATAGTCAATCGATTTTAAATAATCTCCTAGATATAAGTAAGCCAGACCGAGATTACCCAGTGATTGTCCCTCGCCTAAACGGTGTTTAATTTCTCTGGCGATTGCTAAACTCTGCTGATGATATTTAATCGCTGTTGGGTAGTCTCCTAAATAATAATAAGCATTACCGAGATTACCCAGGGACGATCCCTCACCCCTACGGTCTTTAAGTTCCTTAGAGATCGCTAAACTTTGCAGCTGGTACTCAATCGCTTTGGGAAAGTCACCTAGAGAGACGTAAGCAACACCGAGATTACCTAACGATTGTCTCTCGCCATTACGGTCTTTAATTTCTCTAGCTATCGCCAAACTTTCTTGATGATACTTAATCGCTTTCGGGTAGTCTCCTAAAGATAAGTAAGCATTACCCAGATTACCCAAAGACTGTCTCTCACCCATAGGGTTGTTCATCTCTTGGAGAATAGCTAAACTCTGTTGGTAGTACTCAATCGCTTTCGGGTAGTTTCCTAAATACAAGTAGACATTACCCAGACTACCCAAAGAGTTACCTTCACCTAAACGGTCTTGTATCTCTCTGTCAATTGCTAAACTCTGCTGGAGATACTCAATAACTTTCGGGTAGTTTCCTAAAGATAAATAAACATTACCAAGATTAGCCAGCGCTGCACTTTCGCCTCTACGGTCTTTGATTTCCTTGGTGATCGCCAAACTTTGTTGCAGATACTCAATGACTTTCGGGTAGTTTCCTAGAGATAAATAAACATTACCCAGATTAGTCAGCGCTGCACTTTCGCCTCTACGGTCTTTGATTTCCTTGGCGATCGCCAAACTTTGCTGGTAGTAGCCAATAGCCGATTCATAGTCACCCAGAGAGTAATAAGCCAGCCCCAAATTACCCAAAGATTCACTTTCCCCTGTGCGGTCTTTGATTTCTAGATAGATAATAAGCGCCTGTTGCCAAGACTGTAATGCATCTGTAAATCGGCTGATTTTATACTGTCGAATACCTTGCTGCAACCATCTATGTGCGTCCGCCTTCCGCGCTTCTGGTGTTTGCGCTAGTACTCGTAACTCTCCCGGTGAGGTTAAAAGGCTGAAATTTATCGGTGTGGAAGCAGTAGCAATAATTAGGGCGAGGAAACTCAAACCAATGTTGTGAAAACGCATATTAAAGGATGAAGTTAAGATTGAGCAGAGGAAGCAGGAGGCTCAAGTAATTAAATTAAGCCGTTTGACGAAGGAAGATGCTAAAGAGTTGGTGAATTTGGCTAACTTTTGGAAAAATTTAACCGCAAAACCAGCGTTATTTAATGGCTTATTGCTATATAGCTCTGAGCAGGGTGGGGGTTATGCAGTTTTGAGGTGAAGCAATTACAACCAAAGGCAAAAGACAGTCCCGATGAATCGTAGGGGTTTAGCACTGCTCATGCGTGTCAACTTAACGTGAAACCTGCTTTGTGACAACGTTTTGCCCTCACCCCCAACCCCTCTCCCATTGGGCTACCGTGTACACACAAGTCATCGAATCACTACCAGTCCTCGAATTACCCC
>JAVRCF010000082.1:0-39127 GCA_034530935.1 Aulosira sp. DedQUE10
GAATAACTGGTCAACCCTTAAAATTGCTTTTTCATACTTTTTCAGCAAGCCCTAATTAAGAATGTCATTTGGCATTTGTCAAAAGGAAACAAGAAATGCCCATAATTAATAGTTAGTCTTCTTATCCCCACTGCTTCCTCATCTCCCTCATCTCCCCAATCCCCATTACCCCTTCGCCCCTTCGCCCCTTATCCCCAGAGGGGACCCCACCTTCCCCAATCCCCAATCCCCTTTTTACAATTTAATACCTGTGACAAGCAGTCTTAGTTCCAGATTTCGCCTACCCTCAAATTAGGACGCTTTTAATTGAGCGTTGAAAATTTGCAGCGAATCTAACTAAACTCTTGCTATGCAACTTGTTCCCAAAACGAATCTCACCCCAGAAATCATCCCCATGACAGAGAAAATAATTCTGGATGTTGGGGGCATGAAGTGCGCTGGGTGTGTGAAAGCAGTAGAAAGGCAGCTAACCCAACATCCAGGAGTCAAGAGTGCCTGTGTGAACCTGGCGACAGAGGTAGCAGTCGTAGAGTCAGAACCTGGTGCGGTTTATCCCGAACAATTGGCGAAGCATTTGAGTGCCAATGGCTTCCCAAGTCAACCCCGAACAGCAGCCGGCGAGATATCCGACAGAGAAGACCTAGAAGCACGACAGCGCCGAGAAATGCGTTCTTCACTCCAGCAGTTGTTGGTTGCTGGGACGTTACTAGTGTTTTCGGGAATTGGACATTTTGGTAGTCTTAGCGGCTTAACATTGCCATTTTTAAATAACATCTGGTTCCATTGTGGACTGGCAACAGTGGCGATACTATTTCCAGGTCGCCCAATTTTAGTTGATGGCTGGCTAGGCTGGCGGCGAAATGCCCCCAATATGAATACCTTAGTCGGTTTAGGAACCTTAACAGCTTATACAGCTAGTTTGGTGGCGCTACTGTTCCCTCAAATGGGTTGGGAGTGCTTCTTTGATGAACCAGTTATGATGTTAGGTTTCATTTTGTTGGGGCGGACATTAGAAAAACAAGCTAGAGGTCGCGCTGTGGCAGCATTTCGACAACTGCTAGCATTACAGCCACAGGTAGCACGATTGATTGCTAACCCGGAGAAAATTGGGCAAGAAACTAATGGCGGTGGTGAAAACCGTAGCCAAGATGCAATTGTCGCGTCTGGTAGCATCCAGATTCCCGCCGAACAGGTGCGGGTTGGTGAATGGTTACAGATATTGCCTGGCGATAAAATCCCCGTTGATGGTGAGGTGCGCTGTGGACAAACAACGGTTGATGAATCGATGCTTACAGGGGAAGCTGTTCCAGTTATCAAGCAAGCTGGGGATTTAGTAACAGCAGGCACTCTCAATCAATCAGGCGCGATCGCTATCCAAGCAACCCGTACAGGCAGTGATACCACACTAGCTCATATTGTCGCCCTGGTAGAAGATGCCCAAACCCGTAAAGCACCTGTTCAGAAATTAGCTGATACGGTAGCTGGTTACTTTACCTACGGTGTGTTGGCTGCCGCTTCATTAACCTTTATCTTTTGGTACTTCTTTGGTGTCCATATCTGGCCAGATATTACCATGTCAAGCAGCATGGAAATGGCCCACCACTCCCCACTCAGCACTCAACACTTAGCACTCAGCACTTACTATTCGCCACTCCTAATCAGCTTAAAATTAGCGATCGCAGTTATGGTAGTTGCTTGTCCCTGTGCTTTGGGCTTGGCTACACCAACAGCCATTCTCGTAGGCACTGGCTTAGGCGCAGAACGGGGTTTGTTAATCAAAGGCGGCGACGTTTTGGAACGTGTACACCAGCTAGATACTGTAGTCTTTGATAAAACAGGCACAGTCACCACAGGTAACCCCACTGTTACAGATTGTCTGCTGATTGAAGAATTGGCAAGTGAGGGCGAATCTTCCCCATCCCTAGTTTCCAATCCCCAATCCCTCTTACAATTAGCTGCTGCTGTAGAAAGTGGCACATACCATCCTCTTGCTAAAGCAATTCAGCAGGAAGCACAGCGTCAAGAATTAGCGATCCCAGCGGCTTTAGACTTCCACACAGAACCAGGACTAGGTGTATCGGCTGTAGTGCAGGGCACAAATGTACTGTTGGGAAATTGGGAATGGTTGAGTTGGCACGGAATTGCCATTAGTGAAACTGCACAACAGTTAAGCCAGAAATTAGCCACAGAGGGTAAAACAGTTGTTTGTGTAGCAGTTGGCGGGACTTTAACTGGAATCATTGGTGTTTGCGATACCCTCAGACCAGATGCGAAAGCCACAGTCGATAAATTGCGCCAGATGGGATTACGGGTAATGTTGCTGAGTGGCGATCGCAAAGAAGCAGCGAGTGCGATCGGTAAACAACTGGGACTAGATAGCGATGAGATTATGGCTGGTGTTCCTCCAAGTAAAAAAGCCGCCGCTATCCAATCTCTTCAGGCTGGGGAGATGATGAAAATCTCCCATCCAAAATCCCCAATTCCCAATCCAAAATCTATTGTCGCAATGGTGGGAGATGGGATCAATGATGCTCCTGCTTTATCGCAAGCAGATGTCGGAATTGCTTTATACTCCGGTTCTGATGTAGCTATGGAAACTGCTGCCATTGTGCTGATGCGCGATCGCTTAAGCGATGTTGTTGAATCAATTCACCTCAGTCGCGCCACTTTCAACAAAATCCGGCAGAATTTATTCTGGGCTTTTGCATATAATACAATTGGTATTCCCTTAGCAGCAGGTGTTTTATTACCAAGTTTGGGTTTTCTCCTTAGCCCATCTGGTGCCGCCGCATTAATGGCCTTCAGCTCAGTTAGTGTTGTTAGTAACTCAGTTTTATTACGGCGTTTGGCTCATCGACCGTAAATTTCTTTCTTGGAGGTAATACTCTCAACTAAATCTCGATTCTGTCCCTCTAGGCCAGACTCAACCCGTCATCAAGATTTATGCATCTACCAAATCTGTTGAGAATCTTCCTAAAATAAGAGCAGCAGGAGTAGAACAGCGATATTCTACTCTTTTGAGTCAATATGCACTTTAATGCTTATTAGAGCAGTACTACAGACTGTAATGCGTAAGAATGGCAGTAAACTATATTAAACACATCTTCAATACTCAACGTTCAACCGATTTTAGCAACGACGCATCAATGGCCGCAGAAACCAACGAAAGCCATCTTCTGATTCTTGAAGACGATCAAGGTCGTAAGGAATTTTCTCTGGAAAATCCCATCTACTCTATCGGTAGAGACCGCGATTGCAATATCCGTTTGGTGTCGCAGTTTGTCTCTCGCCGCCATGCCACATTGGTAAGATTACCACGTGAACAGAATAGCCATAGCTATTATTACCGAATTGTTGATGGCGATGCTAAAGGCAAGCTAAGTTCTAACGGTCTAATGATTAATGGACGGAAGATGCCATCCCACGATCTGAGAAATGAAGACGAGATCGTTTTTGGTCCTCAAGTACGTGCCATTTATTACTTGCTAAGAAACACTCAGCGCTCAAGTCAAACGGATGCTAGTGAGTATGATATTACACTAATAAATCCAGGTATGACTGAGGATATAGAGGAAATCTAGAACCAATAACATTATGGAATAAGATGCGTTTACAACTTGAAAAATCGTAGCCTAGCTGTTTGTGATCAAACATCGCGTCATCAGAATCTAGTCCAAGACGTGATATCGTCATGACTGATTAGACAAGAGTTAACAAACAGAGTTTGAGTTGGCGCGAAAAATCTCTGGTCAAGACTTTTGAGCCAAAATTCAAAATCTAAAAATTGGTAGAATTTTTGGCGCGTTGCTTGAGCTAGCTTTGCCATGAAGCTAGCCGCAGCAGATGCCTAGACTGAGAAGTAGCAAAAATTATCCTGCTAGACTTTCAATCAGATGCCAATGGCGACTGTGTTCAATCGCCTGTTTGACAAATTCAAAAATTTGTCGGCAGTGATTATCAAGTTGGAGTGGCAGTTCCTCATTTTTAACCACAATACTCATTCGGGTTTCTGTTTCAGTGGCTGTTGATTTATCAATCAGTACTTCCACTTTAACCATTTTAGAAAAAGAAACAGTCCCAGGTATTTCCCGAGCCATAATGTAATCGGCTGTGTAGTATTGAATATCCAAATCACAGTCTTGTAGCAAATCTACAAGCAACGGCTGGAGATGCTCAACAGGAACAGAAACAATAAATGAACAGGTATAGCGAGCCATAATAGCCCCACGCCTTGCAACACTCCGTCCATCCTATAATATCGAAGCATCTAAACAGCAAGTGATTATAGATTCATTAAAGAAATCTCATCCAAAATCTCAAACCAAGTCTTTTTACCCAAAAAGGACGGTAGTGCAAGCTGAAAATTTGATAAAAAACTTTAAAATAGGATTTGGCGGAGGTGTGCATTATGAAAATAGCAATTGCTGGAGCATCAGGATTTGTGGGTAGTCGTTTAGTAAAACGACTCCATCAGGAAGGTAATAGTGTGTTGGTGTTAACTCGTAACACAGCTTTTGCCCAAAAGATTTTTCCCTCTCAGGCTTTCCCCAATGTAGAGATTATTGCCTATACACCCACTGTATCTGGTTCTTGGCAAGATGCGATCGCAGGTTGTGATGGTGTAATTAACTTAGCAGGCGAACCCATCGCTGAGGAACGCTGGACACCAGAACACAAAAAGCAAATTCTTAATAGCCGTCAGCTAGGAACACAAAAAATCGTGGAAGCAATAACCAAGGCCAACCCCAAACCACAGGTGTTAGTTAACGCCTCGGCTATTGGGTACTACGGTACTAGTGAAACTGCTAGCTTCGACGAAACCAGCTCCTCTGGAAATGATTTTCTGGCCGAAGTCTGCCAAGCCTGGGAAGCAGAAGCAAATAAAGTTAAAGATGCTGGTGTGCGATTGGTAATTCTACGGTTTGGTATTGTTCTAGGGATGGGTGGCGCTTTAGGTAAAATGATTACTCCCTTCAAACTCTTTGCCGGTGGGCCCATTGGCAGCGGTAGGCAATGGTTTTCTTGGATTCATTTAGACGACGTAGTTAACCTCATTCTGCAAGCTTTAACCAAAACAGAGATGGAAGGCGTATACAATGCTACTGCTCCTAACCCTGTTCGTATGGCAGAGTTAAGCCAAACTATGGGACAAGTAATGCATCGTCCTTCTTGGTTACCCGTCCCAGCATTGGCGTTAGAAGCACTCTTGGGAGATGGGGCAAAAGTAGTTTTGGAAGGTCAGCAAGTCATACCCAAGCGCACTGTAGAATCAGGCTTTGAGTATCAATATCCTAATTTGCCAGTAGCGCTTAGAGAAATTTTGAAATAAAGTCAAGGGTCAAAAGTTAAACTAATCAACCTGGAATTTTCGAGATATCCAATTGATCAGACCGCTGAGAAGCGCGCCTCCCATGAGAATACCAATAGCTGGGTTAAACACAGGTTGCCAGAGTTGATGCCACAAATCTAGTCCTAAATTTACACCAGAGGCATCACCAATGACTGCGATCGCAAACCACCCAAAGCCAAACAAAACTAGGAATACATCTGCAACTAAAACAAAGTTTAGCCAGCTTAACAATTTATCTTTCATTTAGGGATTAGGGATTAGGGACTAGTACCGCAAGGCGGAAGTCGTCTTGGAAAGTTCTGTTCGGAGGAAACCTCTCTACGAGACGCTACGCGAACGCAAGAGACTTAGAGCAAAAGTCAAAAGTCAAAAGGAGCCAGTGCGTTGCGGGGGTTCCCCCCGTTGTAGCAACTGGCGTTCAAAAGAATTGTATTCCGGGCTTTTGTGTCATTTTTAATGGTCTGTTTATTTACGCCGTACTGTACTAGGGATTAGGGATAGGGACGAAGCTTTATTGTTTTAATGTCAATTTCTACTTTCTATACCCTAGCCCCTAGCCTCTAGCCCCTATTTATCAAACACCCAGCCTTTGACTTTTGCCAAACTCTGCCAGTCTGGTTTTCTAGTTAAACCGTCTTCTATGCTATTTTTGACTTCGTCTTCCCATTCTTGATTTACAAAAATTAACTGTTGGGCGAAATCAATATGTTGCCGCAAACCCTTTTGACCGGTTTCTAGCATAGCCACAGCGAGATTAATTCTGGCCTGGGGATCTTGGGGATTAAGCTTAACTGCCTTCAGTGCGGCTTTATAAGCTAAGTTGGCTTTGTTGTCCAGCAGATATAACCAAGCCAAACAAGTCCAAGCAGAACTACTTTTAGGAGAGCGATCGCACACTTCTTTAAATACAGGGATTAAAGAATCAGCACTTTCCCCGGCTTTATAGCGTTCCAAGCCTGTATCAAAAAGGGATTCAACCGTATTAGTCATTGGTCATTCGTCAAGGGTCAAGGGTCAATAGTAAAGGATCATATACTTCAGGATCAATAATTGGACTTTTGAGTACAGACGCGATTAATCGCGTCTCTCCAACTTTGGACTATTGACTATACACCAAAGGACTTGCCGCAACCACAGGTTTGATTGGCGTTGGGGTTAGTGAATTGAAAGCCGCCGCCAATCATGGCATCGCTGTAATCGAGCATTAAACCATAGAGGTATAATAGGCTTTTGCGATCGCAAACAATTTTGAAACCTTCATAGTCAAAAACTTCATCCTGGGGAGTGATCTTGCTGGAGTCTTCAAAGTCCATCATGTAAGACATCCCCGAGCAGCCACCTTGTCTAACGCCTACGCGCAAGCACAAATCTTGACCTTGCCTGTCACGGAGAGACTTTACTTGGCGTAATGCGGTTTCGCTCAACTGAATTCCGCGTTGTTGCTGTTGAATTGCTTGTGTCATCTGCTGTTTCAACTCCTGAATTACTGTAACCAGTATGGTTGGCTTGTAGTTAGTATTTTTGTATCCATTCTAGCGACATTGATGTCCCTGGTTGGCAAATTGTAAAGACTGCGTTAAAAGCGGCTAAATATTTTTATTCTAGAATTGAGAGATTCGGTGCGTTTTGAGATTCGCTATTTTTGGAGATTTAGCTTTGTGGTAGCCTGAATTGCCACTAATATTCAGGTAAAGCTAGGAAAATTTCATCTGAGGCTAACCAATCCCAAAAATTAACGAATATATTGCTTCTTTTAATTAACTTACTCTATGACAAGTTTTAATCGCTCTACCAGTCGTCGGTTGAAGAAATTAACCCAAACTCCTTCTGTATGGGAGGGCGATCGCCGTCCGTTGTCATCTTCCCAAACCCAGCCTAGAGATCCAGAGGGCAAGGGTGATTGCATTCTTTGGGTAGATGCCTCCCACGGTATTGTCAGAGGAATGGATGTAGTCGGCACAGAAATAGGGCCAGAGGCGGTTGTTCGCACTTTAATGCGAGCAATGGAACATCCTCATAATCCCGCAAAACCTGCTCGACCCCAAAGAATAGTAGTTCGCGATCGCGAGATCCAATTTTATCTGCGGGGGGTACTACAAGATTTGGACATTGCCATTGACTACGCACCGGAATTGCCTTTGATTGATGAACTGTTTCGCTCTTTTGGGGAAATCCTCGATAGTCAAATCCCAGATTTACCTCCCCAGTATGCACAAGCTTTGCAAGATAAGGCATTTGCAATTTGGCAAGCATCTCCCTGGCAATTTTTGGAAGAACAGCAAATCTTGTCCATAGAAATTAACAAATGGGATGTTGGTAAACTCTACGCCTCTGTGATGGGGATGCTGGGGATGGAATATGGCATTTTGTTCTACCGTTCCGAAGATTCCCTCAAAAATTTTCGTGCTGCTGTTTTAAGAGATGAAGAGTCACAAGGACGTTTAGAAGAAGCTTTTCTCAAGCAAGATTGCCTGTTTCTCACCTTTGAGCGCAGCGATGAAACTGATGAAGAAGATGATGGCGATTTAGCAGATGTACCGTTGTCTGATATTGACCCTACATTCGGTAATATCCACCCCTTAGAAGGTCTGCGGTCTGTTTTGTATGACGAGGAAGCACTTGTCGTCTTTGTGGCTTTAGAAAGCCTAAACCGCTTTATCCGCGATCACCGTCGCCAACTTTATGCAGACTCCTTCCCCAGCCTTAGCCATCGCTATCGGATTACACTCCCTCAGTCCGATGAAGCAACTAAAACCGTGTCTGTGACTGTAGCTACTATGCCAGAATTGGCAGCAGAATTAGAGGAAATGGCAGGCTTAGATATCGAGGATGACGAAATGGGAGACTCCTCCACAATGTTTCGCTCATTACGAGATGATTTGATCCCCGAAGACTCTTTCCTCAGTTTGGGAGTAGTCTCTTGGGAAATGCTGGAGTATTTGCGTCAAGGTGTTACCTATCATCCCGCCGGTGAAATTCCACAAGTCGGTGACGGTTTACCAGTGATTTTGATTCAAACTTCTCGTCCTCGCGCTAAGACAGTAATTGAAAATTTAGAGGCTGTTGGGGGATTGAAAGCAATTTGCTTTAATCCGGGAGCCGATCCCTTTGATGGCAATAACTACGACTTAGGTTTATTACAAACTCACAATGATGAATTGTTTCTGTTTGGGGAATTTTTAGATAACGACCCTATTCATGTAGAAGCCCGCAAGAAATGGAATCAGCGGTGTAAAAATACTAAAGGCTATTGTGGCTTAATTATTGCCAAAGGACTGACAGGATCAGCCCGTGGTAACCCCCAATTGCGAGATATGATGGCTTTGTTTGAGGCGCGATCGGTTTCACCAAAAGATTTAGGTATTGGTACTCTACAACTTGTACCCGAACTTCAATTTGAATAGCTTTTTCTAGAAGGGGATCAATACCTCATTCTTTAAGGATTGCCATTGGGCATTGGGTAATAGTCAAGTATTTATTTTTAATTTTGAATTCCGCGCAGAGGTACTAGTACCGCCGTGAAGTCAAAAGTCGTCTTGAAAAGTTTGCTCAACTCTTGGAACCCCCCGAAGTTTTGTGGACGGAGACCGTCCCCACAACAGCACTCTCCGCACGCAACTTTTGTCTTCGACACGCTACGCAAAAGTCAAAAGTATTATGCAATGGGCTTTTTAGATATTTTAAATGGTTGTTGTCTTACAAAGTTTGGCTTTATAGAAGTTGCGTGCGCGGGTTAAGAGCGCCCTTGCAAACTTCGGGGACGGTTAATACCAATTCTTCAAAATAAAGCTACACATGGACAGCAGGGGGGCACAGGGCAGGGAGCAGGGGGAGAATTATCTGTAGCAAGGATTTAGAGAAATGGTATAAGGCATCCGCCAACGCCAGTTCGCTCAACTCTTGGAACCCCTGCACACGACTGGCTCAACTTTGCGCTATTTACGCCGTGGTGTACTAGGTATATTTATTTCTAGGAAGCATAAAATTTGAGCCAGATATCCTAATTGCGATCGCCTGTACCACCACATATGAGGTGAGGTCTTTGATTACAAGCTTTTTCGCTATTGTGTAGCCGCTACACTTGTGCAGTATTTTCCAAACACTAAACTAATTATTGTCTAAGCGTCCAAGTCTCTTCAACAGAGTACGAGAATATCAGGGAATTCCAACTAAAAAATATCATATCCCTGTGTGTACGCAGGGGAGATTTCCTCAGATCAGACTTTCCGCTAAATCTAAATTCCAAAATAGTATCAGTATTTTAACTCGTTATAGCCTGATTATTTACTTGCTCAAAACTTTATGAAGTAGATATATTTTTTGTTATATCCTTACTTATTTGGCTATTAAAAACAGTAGCAATTAACACAAAGCTACTCATTTTGTCTGCTCAGTTTAAGCTGTTTAAAAGTCAGCAAACTTGTGCAGATATGTGTTTTTCTTTTAGATTGTTTACAGTTCAGCATTTTGTTATTGATAAATCTCATTCACTGAAACTTTAGGCAGTCAAGGTTTGCTTTGTAATTATTTTACAAAGTATAGCAATACTATGATTCAACCGTTGAATAAAGATTGCTTAAAGTTTAGCAATAATGGCTATAATAAATGAACCCAAAAAATATTGGAGTGTACAATATTTTTTATACAGTGAGGTCTAAAAATAATGATTGAATGCAAATAATTTTTTGGTAATTTCTTTAAAATTCTTTATTACCTAGAAAATCTATTCAAGATTGAATCTTGATGGCAGTAAGTCTAGTCCGATGAATACTTTTAAGAGACCGCATATTTATAGTGATGAAACAAGTTAGCTCCTGCGATAATGAGGATTAATATCACAAAAAAATAATTGTGGTAACTTGCCTGAAGATGAATCACACTACTGAACGAAAGATCCAAGTGAAAAATTAACAATTTTCTCTTCATTAATTATATGTTAATAGCATATTCGTGCTATTGCCTATAAAAATCCTAATTGATGAAAGCAATCAACTTAATTAAGAGGTAGTGACAAGCTACTAAATTTCTGCATCAAATTTTGTAGAGGAGGTGAACACAGAAATTACCTCAGTCTTGACACCAAAGACATCTTCATTTGTGAGTAGGAGGTTTTATATCAGCAGTCAGATGCCAGCGACAACAGCCTCTCCTCTGGAGAGATGGCCAGTTAATGTGAACTTAACAGTGATTAATCGCCAACTAGATATATTGCTAAAACCCCTTTCCCAGAAAGCGTTTAACAATGATGATGTTCTAAAACTGGATTGTTAGATCTTATGATATTATGTTTTTTCCAGAATTTTTAGTCAACTTAGTCGTGAGAGGAAGACAAATGCTTTTATTAAAGAAAAATTTCAACAATCTTTATTTACTTAACAGTATGGACAAACCTTGATTTATAAAACTTAATTGTTTGGCTTTAGCCACGATACTTGTGCCGATGCAAAGTCCTTCAAAGGCAAGTGTGCGGTATTTTTCCTGTCACAACAGTCACAAAGGAATTTTACCTTTTATATTTTATTGGAAAATGAACAATCTTTGAGAAAACTAGCATTTTTAGTGTTAATGGCATTGCTTTTTTACTGACACTAATTCTAAGAATGTTACCTTTTTCATCTTTAATTAGCTGTCTTTGATGGTGTTAATATATAGCAACTAACATGATAATGACAAATAAAAAGTGGGCTGTAAAACGTATAACTGTCAATCTAGCAGCACAGGAAGCTGAAAAACTAGAACACTACTGTCAGCAAACTGGTAGACCAGCAACTGATGTTATTAGGGAACTGATTAGAGGTTTATCCATTTCTGAAGATACTAAAGAAATAGGCAGGTAGACAGATATTTGTCAACAATACTTCAAATACTTGCTTGTTTTTATTTCATTGTCATCCAATAAGTACTGAGTCAAGGGGAAACCACTGTATTCTTCTCTTTTTGGGAGAGGCTAGCACCAAAGGGTTTCCCCAAGTGGAGGAGGCAGTGCATTGCGGATGATACTGCACTGGGCAGCTTTGCAGACTAAAATTATTTGTCTGTTGGAGTTCCCCGATGTAGCAACTGCTATCAAGTGGCGTTTTAGGGATTTCCAAGCAATAAATTAGCCAATTTATTCAGATTCTATTTTTTACTTCCCCTGCTCCCCTGTTTACACAGTGATTGGTTATTTTTTGATTCGGAAGTACCTTAAGAGGTGTAGGAATGTGAACCTAAACTAAAATTTCTTAATTTTGAATTTAGTCCCTATCCTCTAGCCCCTTGCTCACGAGAATCTGTGTAAACAGACATTGATGTTTTCTCAGATGGTAATCAGCTGGATATGAATAGCAAATTCCGACACCAACCCAGTTACAATCTGTAAAGAAACTGAAAAGGAACGACGGAATGCGCGTTGCAATCGTAGGTGCGGGACTGGCGGGGCTAGCAACTGCCGTAGATTTAGCTGATGCTGGCTGTGAAGTCCAGATTTTTGAGTCCCGTCCGTTTGTTGGTGGTAAAGTTGGCAGCTGGGTAGATGGCGACGGCAACCATATTGAAATGGGGTTGCACGTGTTTTTTGGCTGCTATTATCAGCTGTTTGACTTAATGAACAAGGTAGGGGCGTTAGACAATTTACGCCTCAAAGAACATACCCATACTTTTATCAATAAAGGGGGGCGTACTGGTGCTTTAGATTTTCGATTCTTCACAGGTGCGCCTTTTAATGGTTTAAAGGCATTTTTCACAACTTCCCAACTATCATTACAGGATAAATTACAAAATGCGATCGCCTTAGGCACTAGCCCGATAGTTCGTGGTTTAGTTGACTTTGACGGGGCGATGAGAACCATTCGCGACTTAGATAAAATTAGCTTTGCTGACTGGTTTCGCAGTCACGGTGGTAGTCAAGGTAGCATTAAGCGGATGTGGAACCCCATCGCTTACGCCTTAGGATTTATTGATTGCGAAAATATGTCTGCCCGCTGTATGTTGACAATTTTCCAATTTTTTGCTGTCAGAACTGAAGCTTCCATATTGCGGATGCTGGAAGGTTCTCCCCATGAATACCTGCACAAACCAATATTGGAATATTTGGCAGCTAGAGGTACTCAAGTTTACACCCGTCGGCAAGTGCGAGAAATTCAGTTTGTGGAATCAGACCAACAAACCCATGTAACTGGTGTATTAGTTGCCCAAGGTGAGACAGAAGAAGTTATTACTGCTGATGCCTATGTCTTTGCCTGTGACGTGCCAGGAATTCAACGCATCTTACCTCAGGAGTGGCGGAAGTGGTCAGAATTTGACAATATCTACAAACTAGATGCGGTGCCGGTAGCAACAGTACAGCTCAGATTTGATGGTTGGGTGACAGAACTGCAACATGCGGAGCAACGCAAACAGCTAAATCATGCAGCAGGAATAGATAATTTGCTCTACACTGCCGATGCTGACTTTTCATGCTTTGCCGATTTAGCCCTGAGTAGCCCTGCTGATTATTATCGCCCAGGACAGGGTTCATTATTGCAATTAGTGCTGACACCAGGAGATCCGTTTATTAAACAAAGCAACGAAGCGATCGCCCAACACGTCCTTGGGCAAGTGCATGAACTCTTCCCCTCGTCGCGGGAGTTAAATATGACTTGGTACAACGTAGTAAAACTTGCCCAGTCTCTCTACCGCGAAGCGCCTGGTATGGATGCATACCGTCCTAACCAAAAGACACCAGTGCCTAATTTCTTCTTGGCAGGAAGTTACACTCAGCAAGACTACATCGATAGTATGGAGGGAGCAACAATTTCCGGACGGCGCGCAGCAAAAGCGATTTTGGAGAATGTCAAGCAATAACAAACCCCAGAGGCGCAGAAAGCGCAGAGGAAGTTAAGAAAATGTCAGACTGGCTAGAGCATAGTGTGCAGGTCGAGGTTGAGGCTCCTATAGATTTAGTATGGAGTCTCTGGTCTGATTTAGAGCAAATGCCCAAATGGATGAAGTGGATTGATTCTGTGAAGATTCCACCCGATGATCCAGAGATATCTATTTGGAAGCTGAGTACTGGCGGTCTGGATTTTACCTGGAAATCCCGGATTCTGAAAGTTATACCTAATCAGATTATTCAGTGGGAATCGATTGATGGCTTGCCAAATCAAGGCGCGATTCGCTTTTACGATCGCCACAGTAGTAGTATTGTCAAAATGACAATTTCCTACACTATCCCTGGTTTTATTGGCAAAATCATGGATAACTTGTTTTTAGGGCGGGTGGTTGAGTCCACTATTCAAGCTGATTTGGAAAGGTTTAAGGAATACGCTTTGAATGCGAAAGCTGGTTGATATAGATAGTAAAAAAAGGCAGACTTTTGGTGTAACTTAGCATTTCTTAACTTTTGGCTCACTAAATTCGTTGAGGATTGATCGCTTTTAATAATGAACATTACCAAATGCGATGCCAAGGTTGGACGGTTACTCTATCGCCCAATTTTGTAGTTAAAATTACTGAGTACATAGAACAAGGCTGATCGGATCAACAATGACTGAGGAAAACCAACCAGACAACCCAGAGGATGAGAAATTTAACCCAGTTACAGATCTTAGAGATTGGTCAGCTGCTGCAACAGAATTAGCTTGTTTTGCACTTGCAAGAAGTAAGGGTAAGCGATTGGTTAAAATCATCAATACCAAAAAGCCACCCATGCAATTTATTTGTATTTTTGAGGATGACCCAGAATGACTACTTTAGCTACTGAAATTCCAGTTAACACAATCATTCCCGTATTTACTGCCATAGGAGATCGTCAGTGGCAGAAATTCAAAGATTTAGAAGCAGATTTTATTAGCCAGCATGGGGTGGAAGTGTGGCAAGAAGTATTTAATTTTCGAGTCTTACCAGCATTGGACAAAGACTCTAGTCGATGGCTGCTGATTCAGTGGTGTGGTGAGGGAATTATTTGGGAAAAAAATGTGGCGTAAGGGTTATACCATTTTGGATTTTAGATTGGGAATCGTTTTCTATGTCCGATCTGTGTGAATCCATCTGTTGCAATCATTTTTCAAACTACTATTAAATATTTTTCTTCATATTTGAATCACCTAACAGCATACTCATCCTTAAGTAAAAAACAGTATATATTGATACTTTGGTTTACAAGCATAACTGAGTAAGAGATTCACTCCTAAGATGTTTGTGTTAAAACACTGTCAGCTTTCATACACTAAAGGTTTCTGACTTTTTTAGTATAAAAGTCATTGACGATCGCACTGACGATTACCAAGTTGGGTCACTAAATAGATTAATCGTTAATTGTTTGCGTCCTGGGGGTACTGCTGTGATACAAGCACGGATCGTATCTCCGTCCTCTAATTCCACACTGCAAGCATGACAAGTCCCCATCAGACAGCCAGTGGGAATCAATACCCCTGCCCGATCTGCTACATCTAAGAGGGGTTCTCCGACTTCAGCATCGACTGTGACATCATCTGGTAAAAACTGGACGCGAACATTCATACAATATCAACCTCCCTAAGACAAAAAGGGCGTTAAGTCTAAATGGCTTTCAACTTCCGTGGCAAGAGAGTCTAAAGTTTGCTCTCGTTGTTCTCGGTAGTTAGAAACACCCGTAGGCAGAGATTTTAAACCCCGTTGTTGACGTAGGCGATTTAACCAAGCCCGTCGCCAAGGGCCGTTATCAAAAATGCCGTGGAGATATGTACCCCAAACTGATTGACAACTATCTACTAACCCTAAATTAATATCATCAAATAGCGGTTGGAAGGCTTGGCTATCTGCTTGCTGTTCAATGCGCGATCGCCCTTGATGAATTTCAAACCCATAAACTGGTAAGCCCATTTGCGGGAAATTTGAGCTAACTTGGCGCTGGCGGGCGATTTTCTGCCCTGTAATTACAGTTCTGATCGGTAATAAATTCAGTCCTTGATATCTGCCAGCTTGTCCTTCTATCCCCTCTGGATCGGCAATAATCTGGCCCAGCATTTGGTAGCCGCCGCAAATGCCTAACACTGTCCCACCAGAGGCAGCGTAGTTTTGTATTGCTTCTGCCATGCCGCTTTTTTGTAGCAGCATCAAGTCAGGAATTGTCGTCTTTGTACCAGGGATAATTACTGCATCTGGATGACCTAAGTCTTGCTTGGGGTTGAGATATCTTACAGATACCGTTGGTTCTGATTCTAAAGGATCGAAGTCGGTAAAGTTAGAAATTCTTGGTAAGCGCAGGACTGCAATATCAAGATCAGCTTGGGATTTTTGCGCTTTCCTCTCCAACAAGTCAAGGGAGTCTTCTGCCGGAAACATATGTTCCAAGTAAGGGATAACACCAATTACAGGGATTTTAGTCCGTTCTTCTAACCATTTGATCCCCGGATCTAAGATTGATCTTTGTCCCCGAAACTTGTTAATTACTATACCTTTAATTAAGTCGCGTTCATCCTGGTCTAATAGCTCTAAAGTCCCTATAACATGGGCAAATGCACCACCACGGTCAATATCCACTACCAGTATGGTTGGTGCATTCAAATATTTTGCTATCCGCATATTTGTCAAATCGCGGTGCTTGAGGTTAATCTCCGCCGGACTACCGGCACCTTCACAAACTAACAAGTCAAATTCTGTGCCTAAATGTTGGAGGGATTCTTCAATTGTCCGCCAACCCAGTTCAAAATATTGCTCGTAGTAATCTACTGCACTGACTTTACCTACAGGCCTACCTTTGAGAATGACTTGCGAGGTCATATCACCTTGGGGCTTCAATAAAATTGGGTTCATTTCTACCCAAGGTACAACTCCCGCAGCCCACGCTTGTACTGCTTGGGCGTAGCCAATTTCTCCCCCACTAGAGGTTACATAAGAATTTAAAGCCATATTTTGACCTTTAAAAGGAGCCACTCGCCAGCCACGCCGCGATAGAATGCGACAAATAGCTGTAGTTATCAGTGATTTCCCCGCGTGGGATGTTGTCCCCACCACCATAATTGATTTCATAATGATTATTAGTTGTTCGACATAAGGGGCGGAATTTTAGGGTTGAACGGTAATCGGGTAATCCGCTCGTCAACAGGTAACAAGCTAGGAAGCTCCCAGTGATATGGAAGATAGAGGCATGATTCTGCCCCCAGATTCCTCTGTGACTCCAATATCTGTTTTGTACTCCCTACCATCACCGCACAAATTCAGTCTAATGCTGATGATAAAGACTTTATAAATGGGGTCGATGCTTGCGTATATATTGTTCCCTTTTTCTTCCTCATCCTAACCTTATTAGTTTGAAATCCTAAAAAGGTAGTCGTAACCAACGAGTCACCGCATTTTTCAGGCGATCGCCCCATGAAGGCTGTCGCCAATTTTTTTCTTGATATTGTTCTGCTAAAAGTTGACCTAGGGGAGTAAGGCGGAAACCATCTGTAATTCCTTGACCATCAACTTCGCGGCGCAGTACACCGACTTCAATCAGCCAGTCTAAGGCGTTATTACCAGCCAATTCTGACAAAGGGTGTTTAGTGTAGCCATACTTGATACCATTATCTTGAGCGATCGCACTCACGGAGACACTCTGGTGACGCATCGCCGCCAATAAAGCCGGATGGAAGGGAGAACACACTAGCGATCGCTCAGCTCGTTCTACGGTGCGTTGAGAGTAGGAAAACGTCTTGGGATTTTGCGAATTAATAGCTGCCATTTTGAATATGAAGAATTTTTTGCGCTTAAGTAATTAATTTAATTATTGTAAATTATTGTAAAATTTCAAATGCCCCAACAATTACCAAACAGGAAGGGTTCATTATGACTCTAGCAGTCGGTACGGATGCACCTACATTTACCGCCAAAGATACTAACGGCAACACCGTATCTTTATCTGATTTTGCTGGTAAGACAGTGGTTTTATATTTTTATCCCAAAGATGACACACCGGGCTGTACCAAACAAGCCTGTAGCTTCCGGGATGCTCAACCCGATTATCAAGGTAAAGATATTGTAGTACTAGGAGTGAGTGCAGATAATGAAGCTTCCCATCAAGCATTCACAGCAAAATATAATCTGAATTTTCCTTTACTGGCTGACACCGACAAAAGCCTGATTAAAGCTTTTGATGTTGATGGTGGTGGTTATGCCAAGCGTGTTACCTACGTCATTGACCCCAATGGCAAAATTACCCATGTTGATTCTACAGTTAACACTGCTACCCACGCTGGTGATGTTTTAGCTGCTCTAGGGCTATAGGGATTGCCAATTTAAATATACCAAATAGTAGGGGCGCGGCTGAGAAAGACTTTCGCTCTTGAGAGAAATCTGCTCGATGCCGTGCCCCTA
Organism: Aulosira sp. DedQUE10; assembly: GCA_034530935.1. Classification (GTDB taxonomy): domain Bacteria; phylum Cyanobacteriota; class Cyanobacteriia; order Cyanobacteriales; family Nostocaceae; genus Aulosira. The sequence goes on from JAVRCF010000082.1 coordinate 17,648, forward strand.
CTTACTGGATAATTGATTTTTTGGTATTCCTTTAGTTTTTTGGTGGTAGTGTTTGCTCCACAGACGTATTTTGTGGGAGTGTGATGATCGGTGAAGCTTGGGGAGCAGTTCCTAGTTGACCGCCTTGAATTGCTTGTTGTTGTCTTTTTTTAAACTCAAGGGCAGCTTCGTCTAATTGCTGGTTTTGCTGATCTGCATTCCAGTTGAGAGTCCCAAAATTTGCCCGGTGAATCAGGTCAAACATATTAAAATCTGAATTACCACCAGTGGAGAAGGGATTGCCATTATTCTGGTTCGGATCGCCGTTAGGATTGGAAGGATCAACTGTACCTAATTGAGCCAAGCTAGGTTGAGCCACTAGTAAAGAGGCAAAGCTAATTCCTGCGACGGCGATCGCCCCTAGTCTAGTCAGGGGTAGAAACATTTTTTTCATGGGATCTTACCCTAAATTTTTTGAAATTAAATCATGCTTATATCTTAAGCAAGAGTTCGTCGAAGTAGGGGTTGAATACTTAATAAAGCAACCACAGCAAAGCCAAGTAATATTAGTAAAGCTCCACCAAAAGTTACAGCGCCCCAAGGAGCCTGCATTACTACACTACCCAGTCCCCAAGTAGCGTGGAGATAGAGATAGCGGATTGGTTCAATGGCGTAGCTGAGGGGGTTGAGGGTAGCAACAACCTGCAACCAAGGGGGCATAAAAGATAATGGTGCCAAAGCAGTACTTGCAAACAATAGCGGTAGGTTAGTGACAAAAATTACCGCAATTAGTTCTATGTGTCCAGGGAGGGCAAAAGCCAAACCAAGGGAGATAGCTGTAACTCCCAAGGCGAGGAGGAAGACAATTAAGGCGATCGCACCTAACCCAGCTACATCCGGTAAGCCTGCGCCTAAAAATGCTGCTGCTGCGACAATTACCGCCGCTTGCAGTAAACTTTGGCTAATGATAAAGATTGCTGAAGCAAAGACAATTGAAAACCTCGATGCTAAGGGTGCTACCAATAAACGATTTAAAAAACCGAACTCACGGTCAAACATTACAGGTAACCCAGCATTCAGCGCCCCAGCAAAGGCTGTAAAAACAATCACGCCAGCAGACAGGAATTGACCGTAATTTGTCGTACTGCCAAAAAGTCCCTTGGGAGCATTTTGGAATAAAGCCCCAAACAGTACCAGCCACATCACAGGCTGAATAATTCCCGCCACCAAAGTTGAAGGGCGACGTTGCAGCTGAATAAACAAGCGACGAGTTAAAGCCAACGTCTCTTGTACTAATTCACCCAAGAAATTAGGAGTAGCATTAGCGTAACCTGGCGGCGATGTTGCTGGCTGCCAATTTATATCAGATTTCGTCGGAGTAACGCTCATAATGATTGGGGATTTGGATTTGGGGATTTGGATTTGGTTTTGGATTTGGGGATTTGGGATTTGGATTTGGGGACAAGGAGACAAGGAGACAAGGGGAAATAACGATTACCGATTACCGATTACCGATTACCGAGTCCCTACCTCATATTCTGCTTTTTCTCTGCTTTCGGATCGCGATTGGCTACTGCTGCGAGTTCCGCATCCATTAAAGTGCGTCCGGTGGCGGCGAGGTAAACGTCATCTAAGCTGGGGCGAGATTGGGCGATGCCAAAAATGGGCAAGCCAGCAGTATTTAGGGCTTGCTGGATGGTAATTAGCGCGTCATTTTGCGGTGTCACCACTAAGTTTAGGGAATTACCTTGAGCGCTGTTAATAATTACTTCTTGCACTAATGGCAAAGCTTGCAATAGGTGTTTAGCTTTTTCAGCTTCTTCAATGGGGGAGAACTCGCGGATTCGCAAAGTGATGCGATCGCCTCCTACTTGATCTTTTAATTGTGAAGGTGTCCCAGATGCAATGACAACGCCGCGATCAATAATCGCCACGCGATCGGCTAGCGCGTCAATTTCTTCTAAATAATGGCTGGTAATTACTACTGTGGTTCCAGAGGCGCGTAATTTTCGCAAGAACTCCCATACTATAAAACGGCTTTCTATGTCAAGCCCCACTGTTGGCTCATCCAACACCAAAACATCCGGTGCATGAAGCAATCCAGCTGCCAAATCGAGGCGCTTGCGTAATCCGCCAGAATAAGTTCCGGTTTTTTTATCAGCGTATTCTTGCAAATTGAGTAAATTCAATACTGTCTCAATTCGCTGTTTCCCTACCGCGCTGGGGAGGTGATAAAGCGCCGCTTGTAATTGCAGCAATTCTTTACCAGTCAGCACCTTATCTAAAGCGACTTCTTGAGCCACATAACCAAGCTTTTGTCTTGCTACTCTGGGGTTATCTAACACCGAGATTCCAGATACTTCGATTTTGCCAGCATCCGGTGTAGTGAGTGTACACAAAGCACGCAGAGTCGTAGTTTTGCCAGCGCCATTGGGGCCGAGTAAACCAAAGATTTCTCCAGGTTCTACACCAAATGAGACATCTTTGACGGCTTCAACCTTGCCATAGCGCTTTTGCAGATTTTGAATTAAAACAGCGGGAGCCATGACAGCTAATTCCCAACGATACAAATCTCAACAAAGTCTATCTATATTGTAGTTGAGTAGTGTGAGGTGAAGCGATCGCGTTGATACAGCTCCGTTATCTTATTGGTTGTTTTGACGCGGAGAAATATTCGCCACATAATTCACTAAATCGCTTTGGCTGTTGAAATCTAACAGCGCTTCCGCTAACTCTTCTAGTTGAGTCAGGGATAAAGCGCGAATCGGTTGTTCTATCTCTGGCTCAATTGCACCAACCCGACGTGTTAAAAGACGTATAACCAGTTGTAGCGCTTCCGTTTTCTTTCCCCGTTCTTCTCCCTTTTGCAAAATATCTTGGTAAATCACAGATTCTTGCATAATTTCCGGCTTGCTAGGTTTGGCAAAGCGATTCTTTAATTTCCAGGATTTGGCTGAGGTGGAGAAATATTCGCCACATAATTCACTAAATCGCTTTGGTTGTTGAAATCTAACAGCGCTTCCGCCAATTCCTCTAGTTGAGTCAGGGATAATGCGCGAATTGGCTTTTTTATCTCCGGCTCAATTACACCAAACCGACGCGTTAACTGACGTAGAATCAGTTCTAGCGCTTCCTGTTTCTTCCCCAGTTCTTTTCCCTGTTGCAATCCCTTTTGCAAAATATCTTGGTAAATCACAGATTCTTGCATAATTTCCTCTCTAAAAAGCTGTGTAATCAAATTCTTGTCAAACCGCAAACCAGCTAGAACCTGTACGCAAGCTGATATATTTTGTCTTGCGTCTGTTTCTTCAATCATATCGACAGCAGCCGCGACTTGTTGTAGTAAGTCTGCGGGTGAGTTGCTTCTAGCCAATGTCGCCAGTGGTAAGAGTGCAGGGTTAGCTAGTAGGGGTGCTGGATCTTCTTCCCATAAGCGAATTACTCGATACTCATGTCTGGTTTTCCTGTCTACATATTGAGTCTGATACACGATTTCTGAGGAGGTGGCTTGGAGAAAAATTAACACCTGCTCAATATCACACCAGTATTGGCGTTTCAATCTGGTGTAGTAATCCAGCATCCGAAAGTCAAGTGGGGGTGTGGATGCTGGGGAAGTTTGAAACTCTAAATGTAGGATTTGGCTGGAGATTTGCAGAAACGTCACCGAATCAGCACGGATTGGTTCAAGGTTGAGTTCGGTTTTCAGTACTTGGATATCTGAAGTGTCAGATGCAAGTAACCATCTAGCAAAATCGGCTGGGTAGCTTTCTGCGAGATATTTGCAGGTATTGTCGTAACTCAAGGGCGATCGTATATATTATTAATTAATGAGCAAGGTTAATGTATTTTACTATTTGACTGAGGCGCGATCGCAAACCTATCTCAACAGTAGTTACTAATATCGAATTGTTTTTTACTTTTGTGGAAGCGTTGGTAACAAAATGATTAAAAAACTGTTCCAGAATTCCAATACCAAAAGATTTGATATTACTAATTTGCATAAATAGACTTCAAGCGCCCAGACTTTTTGAGCCTAGGCGCTTGAATATTAGGTTGCAGAGAAACTTCTGCGAGTTATTGAAATTAAGCAGGCATCATTTGCATCATTCTGCAAGATTCTGCACATTTGCGGCAGGCGGCGGCACATTCCATCATTTTGGGATTGTCGCTCATTTGTTCGCAAGCCATTGCACAGCGATCGCACATTTCTGCACAAAGCATACAAGTGCGTCCCATGAACTCGGAACCACCCATCATCATATTCATGCACATCATGCACATTTCAGCGCAGTCGCGCATCATGCCCATCATGCTCATCATATTCATGTCCATCTGCTTGCCGCCTTTGGACATAGACATACAGTGAGTCATGGTTTCCATGCACATTTTATGACATTCCATGCAAGCATCCATGCAAGTTTGCATTTCGGTTGTCATGGATTCAGCCATCATCATCATCATAGGAAATACCTCCTAACTTTCTGATGTATTGTGAGTCGTCCTTGGAAGGACTACTTATCACATTAGACTTATATTTTTTAGGAGTCAATAGTGTTTTTACGTGGCAATTTATAAGTTTCCTATCCCGATATGATTACCGTTAATTTACTTTAATTCCCCATAAATTACTGATATTTATCGGTCTATTTTACTGATAATTATTATAAGTAAAGGAATGGAAACTCCCCTAAAAAAGTCGGGTTAGGTGAAATGGCTCAAGTTGTTAATTTGGGATCAAGAATCGGGGTTACTTTGGCGAGAAATAAATGTCATATTTATTTAACAAAATAGAAACTGGGGACTGGGGATAAGAAGGGCAAACACCAAACACCAAATGCCCTGTTTTGGTGTTTGCAGTTGATTATGGCTTGTTAATTGGCAATGTAAACCAGAAGGTTGCTCCTTTCTGCGATGCGCTATTCACACCTATTTCGCCACCATGAGCTAGGATAATTTGCTTACACAGATACAATCCCAAGCCCAAACTCACAGAATTGCGGGAGTTAGTACCTCGGTAATAAAGGTCAAAAAGGCGATCGCTTTGTTGTTGACTAATTCCGACACCATTATCGCTGACAGTACAATAAATCTTGTCTTCCTCCGGGGTGGCGTTGATTGTCAACATTAAACCAGGGGGATTGTGTTTCACAGCATTGACAATCAAGTTAGAGAACACTCGCCACAGTTGCGTCGGATCTGCATTGATTAATGGTAAATCTGCGGGTACCAAGTTTCTCAGGGTGGCTTGATTTTCAGCCAGCATCGGCTCTAAATCAGCGATCGCTGCTTCCACAATTGTATGTAATTGTACAGCTAGGCTCTGTAAAAATACCCCTTCTACTTCACTGATATGAGCTTCCATTAAGGAGTTAATCAAACTGAGTTGGCGATCGCTACTTTGCACCATCCGTTCTAAAATTGAACGGGAAATCGTAATTTTGCTGTCTGGGTTTGCCAGCAAATTCTTCAGCACCATTAAAGTACCCAGTACTGGGTTGCGTAAGTCGTGGGAAACTGCATGGAAAAAGACTCGCAGTGTTTCCTCAGCTTGTTTCCGCTTAGTGATGTCTTCAATGAGTCCTTCGTAGTAAAGCAGTTTAAGATGTTCGTCGCGGACTGCGTATGCTTTTTCGGAAATCCAGACAATACTTCCATCTCGGCGGTAAATTTGAGATTCAAATTCCGAGATAATACCATTCTCTTCAATTAAGCGGACAAACTCGGCTCGACGGTTGGGGTTAACATACAATTGATGCTCAATATCAGTGAAGTTGGCTGTTACCTCCTCCGGATATGAGTAACCGTAAATCTTAGCTAATGCGGGATTAGCTGTAATATACTTGCCATCGGGACTGCTTTGGAAAATCCCTTCTACAGCGTTTTCAAAGATACTACGATATTTAGTTTCTGCAACTTGGAGTTTTTGATAAGCAGATTCTAGTTCTTGATGAGCATAAAAATCGGAGCGTTGTAGGCGATCGTAAAGGTAAACACCAATGTCACATATCGCACATAACCAGAAAACGTATAAGATAAACGTCACATTATAGATTTCTGGATGTTCCGGTATGGGTGCTTTCAGTCCCAGGGCTGTATTGACACCAAAATAGTAAATCAGCAAACCCACCTGAGACATCAAATGCAAACGCCAGGAAACTGGAATAAATGTGGCTTGACTTAAAAATAGCAATGACCAACCCAATGTATCAGGTAATGCAAAGCCTTTGATGGTAGCAAATAACTGTGATGCGAGACTAATTGACCACGATGACCCCAAAAATAACAGTCCGGGATTATGCTTCCCGAACTGAGTTCTATGCAGGATAAAGCAAACAATCAGAATCACCAGCATAGCAAGATTGATGAATAGCCCTTGCGTTCTTAGTACCTCTGGTAATTGTTCAAACTCCTTTAAGGGAAAAAATATGTCATAAATATTACGCAAAGTAAAGGTTAATAAGCAGATTAGCCCCAATAATAACCACAACTGCAACCTTTGCCATAAAAAGCGCTGTCTAGCCGCCAGCCACGCCGATTCTTGATTTCTAGTTTTAGCAACAGCATCTATTTTATGAGTTGTTGATGTGCAAAAGGCTGTTTTAGCCCACGTTTGCACTGTTCTTATTAAAGTAGCCATTCGCTTATTACCCACTTTGCCCATCAGCTCGCAAGTGTTTCTCTATTTCCAGACTGCCACAATACCTTGGTATTTTGACGCTGATTTATCAATAGGATTTGCTGAACAGAGAATGGTAGCGCGAGAGTATATCCGTAATGTGTTTTCATGTCCATATTTTTCAGTTTTGAAGACTGAGGTTAAAAGCTTTGTTTTCGCAAGTACTAATTATGACTACAGTTTATCAATTTATCACTTAATTACTTGACATAATTCATGAGAGTTTACTTATGCCTAAAAAGTATACTGCTCCCCAATTCTTTTGATATTTTGAGTAGATTTCTGAAAAAATCGGAGTTACAGGTTTTTAATTATGCTATGTACCTAAGGACTTATATATTAATGAAAATTGCTCAATTAAACTTATCCGCAAGATAGTTTTATTTTCTCTATGAAAACATTTAATTTAATTATGGGTATTGTTTAAGTAAAACTTACATTGAAAACAAAAGGGTGGTTCATCAGCAGTCAATTAAGTAAATCATTGCGCTAGTACAACTAACTTTTGAAGTCTTGTTATTAAAGACTAATCCTCATCGTCAAAGTATTGCATTTATCCAACGCTATCTTGAAAAAATATGCTTCATTTATCAGGAAAACACATTTCTTACTGGATTGATTCAACACCCGCAGCTAATTTTTCACCACTTAGCAATAATTTATCTGTAGATGTTGCAATTGTCGGCGCAGGTATTGCCGGAATAACTGCTGCAACATTACTTAAACGCGCAGGTAAAACCGTTGCGGTAATTGAATCGCAACAAATTTCTACTGGTGTTAGTGGTCATACTACCGCCAAAGTTACTTCGCTTCACCAATTGATTTATGCAGATTTGATTAAAAATCATGGTGAAGAAAAGGCACAGATATATGCACAATCAAACCAAGCTGCGCTAGAATTCGTTGCCAAAACAGTTACCGAAGAACAAATCGACTGTGACTTTAGTCGTCAAAGTGCCTATACTTTCGCAGAAACCGAAGATAATCTTAAGGACATTGAAAAAGAAGTAGAAGCAGCACTTAAAATCGGACTACCTGCCACATTTGTTCGTGAAACTTCCCTACCTTTCCCGATTTCTGGTGCTGTCAAGTTTGACAACCAAGCACAATTTCACTCTCGCAAATACCTTTTACACCTGATCAAGCAGATTCCTGGTGATGGGAGTTACGTATTTGAAAATACAAGAGTACAGAAGGTCGAGGAAAATAATCTTTGCCAAGTTATTACCAACAAGGGAATTATTCAGGCACAGGATGTCATAGTTGCAACTAATATCCCTATTACCGATGAGGGATTATTTTTTGCTAAAACTTACCCCAAACGTTCTTACATCATAGGTGCGCGGATTGCAGATCATAAGGCACCACAGGGAATGTACATAGGTTCTGGAGAAAAATATTACTCTATTCGTACTACTCCTGACAACGGTGGCTTATTGCTGCTTGTTGGTGGCGGTGGTCATAAAGTGGGAACAGTGGAAAATACGGAGGAAAAATATCTAGATTTAGAAAATTATGCCCGTTCTCGCTTTGGTGTTGAGTCCATCGACTATCGTTGGTCTACCCAAGATTTTGTATCTTTTGATAAGATACCTTACGTAGGAAAATTAACTCCTTTAAGCAAGCATACCTTTGTCGCAACTGGATTTAGTTTGTGGGGTATGACTCAAGGAACTTTGTCTGGAATGATACTTGCAGACAATATTTTAGGCATTGACAATCCAGCTGCTGATTTGTACGATGCAACCCGCGCCACTCCTTTTGTTAGCCCACAAGGTATAAAGCAAAACCTGGAGGTTGGCACTCATTGGATAGGCGATCGCCTCAAGGGATTGAATAAATCTCTAGTAGATGTAGCAATCGGTGAAGGCAAACTAGTCACGGTTGATGGTGACAAGATAGCCGCTTACCGAGACGAAACAGGAGAAATACACGCTGTTTCTGCGGTGTGTCCTCACTTGGGTTGTGTTGTTGCTTGGAATAGTGGCGAGAAAAGTTGGGACTGTCCCTGTCACGGTTCACGTTTCAATTGCAACGGGGAAGTTTTGCATGGTCCGACAGTGAAAGATTTAAAGAAGTTATAGAGAGAAACAACGGGATTTTATAGGGGCATACCAATACTTTTCGGTTAAGGGTAGAAGGGAAAGAAACAACCTTTAAGCCTTCCTGGAGGGTACGCTTTCAGCGAACGGTGGACTTCTGCGTAAAGCCTCTCGTATAGAAGCTATGCCGCAGGCTTTACGCTTAACGTCCCGCAAGGAAGTCCTGACCCTGGAAATTTTCTTTCAAACCACATTCCAAGAGGAATTTTAAATTTTTTAAGGCTAAGTTGTCAGGGATGGAGTGGCTAAGGGTAATGTAAACCAAAAAGTTAAGCCGTGCTTGCGGTGACTAATGACACCAATATTGCCGCCGTGTGTCTGAATTACTTGCCGACTCAGGTACATTTTTAAAGCCAGACTTGTGGAACAACAGGCTTGTGGTTCACGGACAGACAAATCAAACAGGCGATCGCACTCTAGTTTGCTCATGGCTATACCATTATCTTGGATTTCGGTGCGAATCGTGTCGGCTTCAATTTTAGTTTTGACTGTAAAACTTAGCCCTGGGGGATTATTTTGCAATCTATGGGTAAATAAAGTGCTGACAACTTTTTGCAACCGAGTTGGATCTGCCATCACCAATGGTAAATCGTCAGCTACCAAGTTATTAAGGATTGCTTGGTTTTGGTTGAGCATAGGCTGCAAGTCTTTAATAATCAACTCCAGCAGCGTGCTAAAGTGTACTAACTCTCGACGCAGAGCCATTCCTTGACCTTCGCAGCTATGAATTTCTAGCAATGAGTCAATCATTCCTAATTGTCGGTCATTACCTTGAATCATCCGCTCAATTACCGAACGAGGTACGGGGATTTGGGATGGGGTGGCTTCCTGACTCTGTACCCGATTTTTGAGTAAATTCTTTAGCACCAATAAGTTACCCATCACCGCAGTCCGTAAATCGTGAGCAACTGTGTGCAATACTACATCTTTGACCCGTTGCAGCCCTTCTAGTTCCTGCATTTTCTGCTGTAGTTGGGCGGTGCGTTCTTCTACCTGGTGTTCTAAATTAGTATTAAGTACTGCAAGTTCTTGATAAAGTCGAGCTTGTTGAATTGCGATCGCTAACTGCTCTGACATTTGTTGGAGTAAATCAATTTCTATAGTTTGCCAATGACGAGGCCCAGAACATTGGTTAGCGATTAACGCCCCCAACAATTCGTCATTGACCATAATTGGGACAGCTAAGGTAGCCCGCGTTTGGAATTGTTGATAGTGTGCTTTTAATTTGGGAGATGCAACTATTTGGTTAATATCTTCTACTAAACGCACCCGATTAGTTGTGAGGAGAGTTTTTAATTCTTGGAGATAAGTTTCATCGTCGTTCGTCCAACCCAAGATGGCGGGATATTTAGGATCTACTGATTCCGCAACAGTTTTGCCTCCTTGCGTGGGATCATTGAGACCAATAAAAACCCGGTCGGCTTGTAAAAATTGCCTAACTTCCGTCACGGTAGTTTGGAGAATTTGCTCTAAGTTGAGGGAAGAGCGAATTCGTGCTAGGGTTTGGGTCAACAAGCGATCGCGCTGTGCTGAAAGGCGCAATTGGGCTTCTACCTGCTTACGTTCGGTAATATCATGATTAACTGCGAGAATGCAGGGAATACCATCTAAATCAATAATTTCTGCCGATAGCAGCGATGTAATTATCTGCCCCGATTTAGCGCGAAACTCTACTTCTAAGTTGCGTACCATACCTAAATCTCGCAACTCCTGCAATAATTTCATGCGATCGCGCTTGTCTACCCACATATTTAACTCAAAAGCCGTGCGCCCAATCGCCTCATCTCGCTCGTACTCTGAAAGTTTCACAAAACTGTCGTTAACTTCTATGTAGCGTCCTTCTTGCAGCGTACTAAGACTAATTGGATTGGGACTACAACGAAAAGCTTTAGAATACTTTTGCGCCAAACTTTGCAAGTTAGCTTCTGCTTGTTTACGCTCAGTAATATCTCGGACAATTACTAGGACTTCATCCGTGCCACTAACTACTAAGCGTGCCTCATAATCACGCCTTCCCAAAGGCGTTGGTAGTTGATATTCACAAGTTTGCAAATTCTGAGAATCTAAGGTTTTGGCGATCGCTTCTTGGCTAATTGCAACTACATCACTTGGTAATAGATCCTGCAAATTTTTACCGATGATCTCTTCTCTAGCCAGGACTATATTTGCACCATCGCCTTTTAAGTCCAAATACTGGCCATCGCGGCTCAGGCGAAACATTAAATCGGGAATCGCATTTAAAATCGCTTTATAGCGCATCTCACTGGTTCGCAATTGTTCTTCTGCTTGTTTGCGGTCTGTAATATCCATTACCAAACCCTCCCACAACAAGTCACCATTAGCTTGTTGTTCCAGTTGGGAAGCACCTTGAATCCACTTGAGTTTCCCACTAGGTGTAATGATGCGACCTTCCCAACGCCAAGGTGACAAAGTAGCTTTAGCAACATCAACAGATTCTGCTAAGGCGTTCACATCCTGTGGATGAACCAGATTGTGTATTACCTGCAAATCTGCCTGAATAACTTCTGGTTCTAACTCATATAGTTCGCGACAACCAGAACTCACATACATAACAAGTTCGGAACCATCCCGCCGTTGCAGGACTTGGAAAATCATTCCCGGTAAATTAGCAGCAATTTTCTCCAACAAAGTTAGAGTCCTATGTGGAAAATCTGGTTTATGCAGTAATTTTACAGTTTCATCCACTCTTTGTGCCTTTGTAATGCCAGCAACTAATACGATCGCGGCAATTGTTGCCATCTTGACAATTTTGATGTTGCGGACATCATCGCTGTCAGCAGCAAAACTGCTCCTTATTTCAGGGTAATTCTCGTTGGTGCGATCGCATTCCCCCAATCGGGTGAACAGTTGCTATTAGTGCTGAAGAGGAAATCAAAAGTTAAAAGTCACAAAGGCTTATAATCTAGACACTCCTTAGCTCATGATGATTTTATTTCATCTATAGCCCAAGCAAGCACTTCTAAAAACCGTCTGAAAACTACCTCATCTTTGAGAACCGATAAGGGAATATACCAGCAATAAGAATTAACAGAAATTGATGCCCCTACAGCAGACTTAAATCGATTAAGCAATTCGTCCTTGCAAACCTCATTTAAAATTTCCAATTTTATTAAACTATTAACAACAGTCGGCTAGCTAATAACATCAATTTATAGAAAAAATGACATTAAAAGAGACGATTAATCAAACATCAGAACTAGAATCACTCACTCAAGAAACTTTTAGCTATGCTTTGATAGTGCTTGCCAATCTTGACAGCGATTTTGCTCGCATTCTAGAGAAATTTGGGCCGCCACCTATATGGGAAAGAGAAACGGGTTTTCCCACGTTGCTGCGGATCATTCTGGAACAGCAAGTCTCCTTAGCAGCTGCAAGGGCTGTCTATGCACGTTTATGCGGTGTTGTTCAGCCACTAACACCAGAGAATTTTCAGGCGCTTGACGATGTGCAATTAAGAGGAATAGGATTTAGTCGGCAAAAAATGCTCTATTGTCGTGAATTGGCAAATGCAATCAGGAATGGCCAGCTTGATTTAAGCAAACTGGAGGCAATGGACGAAACAATTATTAGAAGTGAATTAAAGCGAATCAAAGGTATTGGCGACTGGACAGTTGATATTTACTTGTTGATGGCGCTACAACGTCCTGATGTTTTTCCTAAAGGCGATTTAGGAGTAGCGATCGCTTTACAAAAGCTCAAAGGATTAACAACACGCCCAACACCAGTCCAAATAGAAGCGATCGCACAGCACTGGCGACCTTGGCGTGCAGTCGCTACCAGAATCCTCTGGCACTACTACCTAAATGCCCTGACTAGGGGCTAGTACCGCCGTGAAGTCAAAAGTCAAAAGTCAAAAGTTTTATATATCAAGGCTTGTGACTGTTTGAAATGGTAGCTTGATTTACGCCGCGCTGTACTAGGAGCTAGAGAAGAAAGATTTTCATGTTTGGTTGTGGGTTTTTCCCGTAATTAGCTAACTTGAAAGTGCTGAGTGCTGAGTAAAAATCCCAGTCCCACTTTCATCCTTGGCTGTGAAACTAGTACAACAAGGCAAAAGTAAAAAGAAAGAATACTTATACTACAAGCTTTTTACCTATTTCAGATGGTATGCTGTCTTACAAAGTTTGGCGGGACGGAAACCGACACCGCCAACTTTGCGCTATTTCCGCTGACCTGTACTAGTTTCATTGGAACTAGCTTGAAAAGTTCTGATCTAACAAAGTCTTTGCTCAGTACAGTTCAGTGAAGAAAATTAATTGACAACAAAGCCAAAAACTAGTAACTCAACAAAAAAACAGAACAATAATTTTGGAGGGTGTTTGGGGGACGCAACCGTCACCCAATCGGGGGTTTGGGGGAGAATCCCCCAATTTTCTGGCTTTTTCAAGAAGTGACAAATCATATCATGTCCGGTTAATTAGTTATAATTCCCGTAATCTATGCAGAACTGGAAAACCCTCTTTCCCCCTGCCCCCTGTCCCCTGCGGTCTTAATGATAAGTCTTTCAACGGACACGATATCAATCTCTAAATTACCTTAACCCAAGCGTATTGAGCCTCCACTCAGACTTTTCGCTGCGCCTCAGCGTGAGACTAATTATCTCTAAATAAAGGTATAGGCTTTTACCTTAGACCTTGCTCTTTCAACAAAGCATCAACCCAAATACCATCTGCTTCCGATAACGGCGGCACAGGCTCACGAGTATAATCTATAGCCAAATCTAAGCCCGCCCGGTCATATACTCCATGTATCAATGCTTGCAAATCTAATAACGGCTCAGTATCGCCCTTACGCAGTGGTAAAAGAAAAGATGGAATTGGTTCTTGTAAACTAAATGGGTATAATTCAGCCTTGGGGCGATACTTGCTGCGGCTCACCAAAATCCGATAACTTGCCTGAATCTCGTTACCCAGAATCGGCATAGGTTTTCCGCCTCGCAGTAAATCAATTTCCACCAGATGAGACATACTTCCTAATACCTGTTGACGCTTCCCTTTATAAGCATTTCGCCCTTCTCCAGAACGCTTATTTTTGGGTGAGAGAACCTCAATAACTGTGACAACTTCCCCTGTTCCTACTTCCCTTACCTCTAAGTATCCTTCCCGCACTTCTTCCGGCATGGGAACATTGACTGTAACGGGCTTAACTGGCGCTGATGCAACCGCAACGTTAGATGATTCCGTTTCAGTTTTTATGAGCGATCTCCCTACGCTCACATCAGGAATACCAACTAGAACAGAATTTTCATCTGTTACCTGATATACCCGTTTCTCAATCGCCACTCGATATTTTGGGCGTAGATGGGGAGCTATTACATCAGCTATAGCTACAATCAACCTACTGTGAACTTCTGGCCAAAGTTCAGGATGTTCAAGGTAGGGATTCATCCCTGGAAATGGTGAGCGCATAGGGGTAGGATGTGATTCTCATTGCTCATATCCTACCAAATTAAGTTTTTTTGGCATGGCAGGCGAGATACCTGCCTACCAAGAAAACTATAGCTTCCCAGTAAAAACTCGCTCTGCTGGGCCAGTCATATAAACCCGTTGGTCAATTTCTGACCATTCAATTTGCAAGGGGCCACCAGGTAATTCTACCGTTGCTATGCGATCGCATTTTTCGGTCAACACACCAGCCACGAGGGAAGCACAAGCACCAGTACCACAAGCTAAGGTAATACCAGCACCTCGTTCCCAAACTCTCATTTTCAAGTAATCACGGCTGACAACTTCAATAAATTCGGTATTTATCCGTTGTGGAAAAGCTGGGTGATGCTCAAACTTAGGCCCAATAATTTCTAAGGGAATTGCAGCTACATCTTCCACAAAGGTAATACAGTGGGGATTACCCATGCTCACGCAAGTAACATCCCAAGTTTGTCCCGCCACCTCTAGGGGTTGATTAATCACTTTTTTATCCGCAGCACCTAAAGTTGTCGGAATTTCCCCACCTAGTAACTTGGGTAAACCCATATCCACCTTCACTTGACCATTAGCCATGAGTTGGGGTGTCATGACACCAGCCAAAGTATGAATTCGATATAAATCTTTATTTCTCGATTCGCCTTCCAAATCAGCCAAAAACATACCTAAACAGCGAATACCATTGCCGCACATTTCCGGTTCTGAACCATCAGAATTAAAAATCCTCATGGAATAGTCAGTGCTGTTTTCTCCCGGCAAAGCAAAAATTACACCATTAGCACCGATACCAAAGTGGCGATCGCACAACTTGATTGCTTGCTCTGGAGTTATTACTGGCAAGGATGAAGAGCGATTGTCAATCAGAATGAAGTCATTCCCCAAACCGTGATACTTAGTAAATTCGATTGCCATTTACCCAAGGATGAATTATCAAAGATTAGTTACTGTTGATTATGAATGAGAAATTAGGGATTGAGCATGGGGCATTAGTTAAGAGTCAAGAGTCAAAGGTCAAATAGATTTCTTAATTTTAAATTTTGCGGAAAGTCTGAGCGGAAGTTTCCTCCGAACAGAACTTTCCAAGAGGGAATTTTGAATTGTTTGTCCTCCTTGTTCTCTTTGTCCCCAGTCCCCAGTCCCTAGTCCTCAGCCCCCAATCCCCAATCCCCTATGCATCCATCACCAAAAACGCTTACGGAATTTGATACTTCACTGCCCAGCATTCGGCAGGTGCAAAACTTAATTAAACAAACAGCTGTAGTAGATTTCAAACTTGTGACGGGCGATCTACTAACGGGTAGAGTGATCTGGCAAGATCCCAACTGCGTCTGTATTGTAGATGAAAACAGCCAACAAACTACTGTGTGGAAGCAGGCGATCGCTTACATTAAGCCGAAGAGTTAGTCTAGTACGCTGGCTAAGATTCCTCAAGCCTGCAAAGGCAGGCTGTATTTCCATATCCGTAACTTTTAAAGTTTCGACTGATCTACAGGCAGAAATTCTTTTACAGCTTCTGCCTCACCAACTTTTATTATTGGCAGAGATAGCGGTACTGCTTCGGGTGTAGCAAATAAAGGTTGTAGTTGATTCAAATTCGCCAAGCTACCGCATAATAATACTTGATCGCCGTCTTTTAAGTCCATGTGGCTATCAGGAGAGCGAATAAACTTACCATCGCGCCGGATTGCTTCTACTTTTACCTCATATTTGTTGCTAATATCCAAATCTCCAAGTGTTTTACCTAAAACTGGGGTATCAGCATTAATTGTCATCCACTGGCAAGCGCTATTTTCTCCAGGAACTGCTGTTCTACCAACTGCAAATTCCGCTAAAGCTGCTAGTTCTTCATCTGCACCCACTACCAGCAAGCGATCGCCTTCTTGCAATCGCGTTTGGTTGTTGGGATAGTCTATTTCTTCGCCGTTAGCGCGGCGAATTGCCATTAAACTCACTCCAATTAAGTAACGCATATCAGCTTCTTCTAAGCTCATGCCAATTAGGGGTGAACTAGATGGTAGGGGATACCAGCGTCGATTTAAATCTTGAGTAGCTTGCTGTAAATCACGGGATACTTCAGATGCAGTACGTTCTGGCCGTAAGTCTAAATAATGATCTTTGCGAATTTGCTGCATTTCCCGTTGTACTACAGCTGTTGAAAAGTCTAAACTCATTAATAAATGAGTTGCCATTTCTAAACTGGCTTCAAACTCTGGTTGCACAACTTCCCTGGCTCCCAGTTGGTAAAGCACTTCAATATTTTTATCTTGAGTAGCACGAACCACTAAATCTAATTCTGGGCACAATTCCAAAGCGCGTTTGAGGCAAAGGCGTGTACTCATGGGGTCAGGAAGTGCGATCGCCATTCCTTTGGCATAGTTAACCCCAGCAGTTTCTAAAACGTGTAAACTCACACAATTGCCGTATACATAAGCCACTCCAGCTTCCCGCAATTTCTGAATTCGACTTTCCGATTGGTCGATTACTACTACAGGTAGCTGGTGCTGTTGCAATAACTTGACTAAATTTTTGCCGACTCGCCCATAACCACAAACTACCACGTGGCCTTTCAAGGGTAAATCGTCTGAGAAATCTCGCGGCTGAACTTCTTCTAAATATGGTTTCAGCCAAGGCATAGATTCTGCCAAAGTAAATAAAAATGGTACCAAACTTAGAACAAATGGGGTCAGTACAAGCGTTACGGCTGTGGTTCCTAAAATAAGTAAATACACTGAACGAGAAACTAAGCCCAACGCCTGCCCCTCGCTGGCAAGAACAAAGGAAAATTCCCCAATTTGAGCCAGTCCTAGCCCAGCAATTAAAGCTGTTTTTAAGGGATAGCGGAACAGTTTTACCAAAGGTGTGATAATTAAAAACTTACCTACGAAAACTATTGCTACCAACCCCAAAATCAATTCCAGGTTTTTCCACAAAAACACTGGGTCAATTAACATCCCAATGGATGCAAAAAACAAACTGGCAAAGATATCTCGTAGTGGCTCCACATAGGTCAAAGTTTGGTCGGCGTATTCCACCTCGGAAATCATTAAACCCGCGACAAACGCCCCCATTTCAATCGATAGCCCTAAATACTCTGTCAACAGGGCAATACCTAAGCAGAGTGCTACCACACCTAATAAAAATAGTTCTTTGCTTTCAGTACGGGCAAGAAGTCTTAATAGCGGCGGAATCAGCCAAATCCCCGCCACCACTGCACCAGCTGCAAATAAGCCAATTCGTACCAGCGCTGTCAGCACCGCTACGCCAATCACTTCACCTGGTTCATGCAAGGCTGGTAAGACTGCTAGCATTAGTCCCAATGCCAAATCCTGCACTACCAAAATACCCAGCATCACCTGTCCGTGGGGTGTTTCCGTTTCGTTGCTTTCCATCAAGCATTTGAGGACAACTGCCGTTGAAGATAAGGATAGAATTGACCCCAAAAACACGCCCTTAGCAGGTAAGGCTCCCCAAGCTCCCGTGACACCACACACCACAACCGTGATCAAAATTGTCAGCGCAATCTGTAACCCTCCCCCCCCAAGAGCGATCGCTTTTACCTTCTTGAGTTCTGTAAAGGAGAATTCTACGCCCAAGGCAAATAGCAAAAAAGCAACCCCGAACTGAGCCAGAGTCTCTACTTGAATAATTTCTTTAATCAATCCCAGCCCCGCAGGCCCCACGACCATCCCGCCGATGAGATACCCTAACAAAACTGGTTGTCGTAACAGCGCCGCAAACAGTCCGCCACAGGCTGCAACGGCGAGAACTAAGACTAAATCAACAATTAACCTAAAATCTTCTTGCACCAGTTTAAAAAAGAACTATTAAGACCTATTAACCTCAGCATACAAATTTTTATATATCTATGCTCAAGTTATTGGTGCAAAGAAGACAAAATTTGCAGATTTTTTTTGCTAAATGTTCATATAGGTAGGGAACAAGGAAGACAGGGAGATAAAGGGGACAAGGAAGAAATCACTAATACCTTTGCCACACCCATAAAAAAGCATAAGCGTGCCATTAAAGCACGCCTAAAAATGTATAGTTAGCAAATTTAGAACTTCTAGCTATCAACCACCTGCAACAGCAGGGACAATACTGACTTCATCGCCATCTTTGAGAAGTGTACTTGTCCCATCCAAAAAGCGAATATCTTCGCTATTGACATACAAATTCAAAAATCGCCGTGGTTTTCCCTCTTCATCGCATAAGCGCGATTTAATACCAGGACAACTATCTTCTAAGGAATCGAATAATTCCGCAATATTACTACCAGTGCATTCTAGGGTAGCTTGGTTATTGGTAAATTTCTGAAGAGCCGTGGGAACTAAAACTGTTACAGACATAGTTGAAGTATGAAGTGTGAAATATGAAGTATAAAGTATGTAGGGCGAAGCATGAACTGTTTAGTTTAATTTTTCAGCCTTCTCCTGTCGGAGACGCTACGCGTAGCTTGCTTCCCCGCAGAGGTACAGCCTTCACCCTTTATCCTTTAAACGAGTACTTGCTGCCATTCCAAACGATCAAGTGTACGTGAACGCTCTAGTGCGCGTTCAAAACTGTCGAGTTTGGCATCAATTGTCAAAGGTTCGCCAACATAGCCTTGTAAAGCTTCTTGGGTTTTCAAACCATTGCCAGTGATGTATACCACAGTAGTTTCATCTGGATCAATTTTGCCAGCTTCTACTAATTTTTTCAGCACGGCAACGGTTGTACCACCAGCTGTTTCGGTGAAAATACCTTCTGTTTCTGCTAACAGCTTGATTCCTTCAATGATTTCTGCATCATTAACTGATTCGATGCTACCATTAGTTTTCTTAGCTATCTCTACAGCATAAACACCATCTGCTGGGTTGCCGATCGCAATTGATTTAGCAATTGTATTCGGTTTGACTGGTTTAATGAAATCCCGTCCTTCTTTGTAGGCTTGGGCGATGGGAGAACAACCCTCAGCTTGCGCGCCACTAAAACGGACATCTTTGGCTTCTACCAAACCAACTTCTACGAATTCTTTGAAACCTTTATAAATTTTTGTAAATAGTGAACCAGACGCTAGAGGTGCAACGATATGGTCGGGAAGTTCCCAACCTAATTGTTCAGCAACTTCAAAGCCTAAGGTCTTGGAACCTTCAGAGTAGTAGGGGCGAAGATTAATATTGACAAAACCCCAGCCATGTGTATTTGCGACTTCCGAACAGAGGCGATTTACCTGATCGTAATTACCCTTCACAGCCATCAATGTAGGGCTGTAGATCAGGCTACCCATAATTTTCCCAGCTTCCAAATCTGCGGGGATGAATACACAGCAATCTAACCCAGCATGAGCGGCGATCGCAGCTGTAGAATTAGCCAAATTACCAGTGCTAGCGCAGGAAACAGTAGTAAAACCTAACTCTCTAGCTCTAGTTAAAGCAACCGAAACCACCCGGTCTTTAAAGCTGAGGGTGGGCATATTGACAGCATCATTTTTAATATAAAGCTTGTTTAAACCCAGACGACGAGCCAGACGGTGAGAACGAACCAGGGGAGTCATTCCAGTTCCCACATCTATAACATTGTCAGTTGCGACAGGCAAAAAGGGACGGTAGCGCCAAATGGAATTAGGGCCAGCTTGAATTTTTTCACGAGTGACAGTATTACGCAGCGCATTGTAGTCATACTTGACTTCTAAAGGCCCAAAGCATAACTCACAAACATGGTTGGCTTTCAGTTCATATTCCTCACCACATTCCTTACACTTCAAGGCTTGAAAATAGATAGAGGCTACTTCGGTGAGTGCGGATTTTGTCTGAGTCATAAACCTAGCTTCCCTGTTTGTCTGTCAACTGTCGCCTGATAGTAACACGAGTAGAAATACGAGTCAAACATACCCGATAACAATAGTCGGGTATTTCTGTTATGTTGTTTCAGTTTTGGCTGCAACCCCTGCGCTACATCAATATTTGCGTTTGCACTTAACTACTTAGCCTATTTTTCCGCGACAAAGTATTTCCCTGACTCTTACAAAACAGTGCGTCGCAACTCTGGGAAAACCCTAGACACCTTACTTAAGACATAGTTACCATCAGTCCCGCGAAATTCGTGAACGTTAGCACCATCCCAACGTTCTTCTCGATCGTCATTGATCGCTACGCCATTTAATGGAATTGGCTTAACCTCTAGATCAAAATTAGGATCGAAAAAGAAAGGGAACAAAAGGCGATCGCGTCCCGACACATTTTGAACACGATGCGGTGTGGAAAGATATAAACCAATACGGTTCAGATAAGCCCAAAACCCTAATGTAGAGACGCGATTTATCGCGTCTTCAAAGACCGATTATTTACACTAATAACCCTTAACTGAACCGTATTGAGATATAAACCTCCAGCCATGCGATCGAGCAGAACCACGAATAGGAGGCGCATGTAATTGCGCATCAGCCCTTGATAACGTTCTTTCGGTGTGAGTTTTTGTTCTTCCCAGTCCGAGAATGGGTGCGTACCAGCGGCAGCAATTTGCTTACCATCCTTAGCTGCTGCTGCAATTACTTCGCGCCGCAGACGCACAAGCTCAGAACGCACATCAGCTAGTGTATGACAGATGGGCGTACCAATTTCTATCTGCGATCGCTGTGCTTCTGGCTGCACCTCCTCACCAAGAACTTTTTGGGCTTGTGGGAGAATGCGTTCTACACGCGAACTCAACTCCCGTGTTACAGGGTTGATAATTTGATATTCTTCTTCGACACCAATAGTAAATTCTTCAGTCTCGGATGACATACCTGATGTCTCCTTTGCTTGTCTAGATTTAAGATTTATAAGTTCAGAATTTCCGAAGCTTTTTAAGGGCTAGCTGCACTTAGTAATACTTGGTTAGAGCCAAAGTAGAGGTTGCTCAATTCTTCCAAGGAAATATCCGTCTGTGGTTGTGGATTATGAAAGTAGACTTTCAAGAGTTCCTTTGGCTTATACCCAGCCTATTCACGCATTTTCTTAATGCTTCCTAATTCTTAAGTTAATCGCTAATGTGGCTCGCTCACATGTATCGGATGACATAAAATGCTGACCAGTTTCTATCCTTGAGTCCTAGGTGTCAAGCTTTCAACTACTTTTGAGAAATTGCTGTGCGATCGCAAAGCTACCAATCGCAAGAATATAAATGCCTGATACCAAATTGCATACACCATTCCTACATCATCAATAAGCAAAAAGCGTCTCCAGTAAACCTTGGAGACGCTTTTTGGTTGAAATAATAGACCTGGCATCGAGCTATTGTGGCGGGAGGCAACCCTCCAACT